>CAZBTV010000001.1:0-57090 GCA_964494895.1 uncultured Steroidobacteraceae bacterium
CCTCTGCAAAGATGCTGAGGTTTTCCTGGATGGTCAGCAGGAAGTTTCGAAGATTCAATCCCTCTCTATGTTGATCAAAGATCCGACACAGACGGAAAAGAGCGGCATCGAAGTGAGCCTGCAGGGTGAGCGACCAAAACGTCCACGACTGCCGGAACTCACGTCGATACGCCTTCGTGGCGTCTCGGAGATCAAAGTGCAGCCGGAGGTAGATATTGGCGTCAACCAGTTCGAGTGCAAGATTTTCCAGGAGTCGCTTGAACTCTTCGGCGCTCTCGATGCGTATGCTCACAAGTGCCTCCCCGGCCCCGTCGCCGAAGGTAGCCAGCGCTCTGACTCCCGTTGTAGCTGCTCCCACTGCCCAGGTTTATTCTCCCCGCATCCGATCTCGAGCGTACGAAATGCGCGCACGCCCGCTTCGATATTCGGTCTCAACTTGCTGTCTGTCCATGTCGATCGGCGGCACAATAGGAGCTCCAACAGTAACTGCCAGAAGGCGATGCCATCAGTGAAGACTCCCGGCGCAGTCTGCCGCACTTTGGTTTTGTACCTCCAGCGGTCGTTCGACGACAGCAAAGCATCGACGAGGATCAGCGTCGCTCCAAAGCACGATTCAGTGGGTCCTGAAGCTTCCCCCACGAATCCTTGCTCGTAGGTCGTGTTCGTAGTGTCGACATTATCGGCCGCCGACATTTGCGTGACAGGAGGTAATGGCTGAGGGTTGACGATGAGCGCCGTCATTGCGCCCTCCAGTTTCACCTGGGGATCCATGAAGGCGAGCATCGGCAGCTGTTTGGATTCGAAGAACTGACGATAAGCGAGTATGGCGAGTTCCTGATTGACTCAGACCGAGGATCGATGCCCCCCCACGGTGTCATCGGAGTGAACTGTACGCCCGTCTCGGTGTGGCCCGCAATCGTCGAGCGAGCCGGCGGGTCCTGACAGATCGTCTGGCAATCACTGCGAATCGCCTCATAGACCGGCCGGACGCTGTAATTGCCGCTCTTGAGCTTTCGAGTCACTGCGAAATGAATGATGGCTTCCACACTGGAATCCAACGACCGCGTGCCTGGTCGAGTTCAACCTCGATCTCGCCGAGTCTGAATCGTGTGCCAGGTGAGAACTGAACATCCGTTGGATGCTTTTTGCAGAGCATGGCATCCGACGAAATGAAATCCGCGCAAATTAAACTGCGGTGATGTCGCCTGTATGCGCTCGGGAAGAGATCCTCACTCTCACATATGACTGACCAGATCAGTTTCCCGGTCGCTCCGAAGGCGCGTGTGTTTGCGAAAGCTCACCTGGTTGGCATCAGCTGCGCGATCAATTATTGCCGGGTGAGGCTGAATAGCTGCCCAAACAAAGATGAGGCCACCCTACCGACTGACTACGTCATTAACAACGAACTTCACTGCTGCGCCGTATCAAGATGATGGGAGTCCGGGGATAAGCCCCGCTGCGCTATCGTGTGCTTGCGCGCACGTAAAGACCGCGCGGGATGGTCCGAGGAAAACTACTCGTGATGTGTAATCGCGCTTCTGACGACGGGTGGGACACAGCGCTCTACAAGCCCCACATACGGACGCTTCGTACACCTTAACCTGCGCATCTCCACCCGCGAGTGATAGATTGTGTCTCTGAACCATGTAGCGGCTGTTGACAGGCTGTGAGGAATTTGGATGATGCGGCCACATCTATAGAGGACATAGCGATGCCGTTGACGGATAGTCCTCAGTGCCGGGAACTGTTGAGTCACCTCTTTCCGACACTCGATATTGAAACAAACCTGCGGCCTTCAGGGCAGCGGCTGGTTTACTTTTGCCGATTTGGAAATGGCGGCCAGGACACGTTGCAAGCTCATTGGGATCATTGGGGACCCGTTGTCTTGAAAGTATCGGAAGACGTGCACCCGACTGTCATCGCACGACTGGAAAAGGAGCGGGAGATTCTGAACGGGCTGTGTTCACCGTTCTTCCCCCGGTTGCTCTATTGTGATGTGTTCAGCAACGATCCCATCACGGACACCCGCCTTCCCTATAGGCTGTTTGTCACCATCGAGGAGCGGATAGATGGTGTACCACTGACGGAGTGCCGCGGAACTTTTTCAACGGAAGCCGCGGTCGCCCGTCTGATGTTTGAACTTGTCGAAGGGCTCACCTTGCTGTGGGAGCATCCCCAACGGATCATCCATCGCGATCTCAAGCCCGACAACATTCTCATCCGGCCGAATGGGCGCCCCGTTATCATCGACCTAGGGATTGTCAGGGAACAAGGCGCGGCGGGCCTGACCGGTACACACTGGGACATGGGCCCTTGTACCCCAGCGTATGCGAGCCCAGAGCAGCTCAAGAACGCGAAGCGCTTCATTACCTACAAATCGGACTTCTACTCACTCGGCGTGCTTACCTACGAACTCCTCACCGGCGGCAATCCCTTCGCTCTATCACCCGTTGACCCCATCGAAGTAGTCGCTCACCGGGCTTTGACCCTACAGCCTCCAGCGTTAGAGGGACTAGGACTGGCGAGCCCAGAACTGTCCTCACTTGTAGAACGGCTCATGGCGAAGGAGCCATACATGCGACCCAGGACCGTTCGTGAACTCAAAGACACACTTCAGGAAATTGTGGAGTCAGGCTCATGACGGTCAAACTCTATCATCAGGTCGGTCACTTCGGAAACTGGAACGTCGCTTCGTTTGAAACAGACGGTTGCGGGGACGGGCTCATCTTGAGCCCGGTTCATCAGAGCCGAGACCAGGTCGAAGCACTCAGTGAGGACATCCGTACTCACTCGCTATTTGACCCGCAGTACTATCTTCCGAACTCGCCCAAGGCAAAGTTGGCCACCTACGAGTTTTTTCCGGAGCAGATTGCGAATGGATTCTCTACCAAGGACTTTCCCCTCCTGGCCCTCCGGTCCGCTGAGCTGTGCGTCGACTTTCAGGTCGCCCGCAAGTTCGAGGGAATAGTCATTCCCGCCCGATTTCTCGATCAGATGAGTTCCAAATACTTTGAACGGCAGGAGGAGTACACGGTTGTGCCGTTCCTCAAGGCATTGTCTAAGGCCGGTATCTCCAGGAAACCGATCTACTTGACGGTACCACTTACCGCCGCGATGCTGCGAGACGAGGATTTCCACGTCCAGATCCTGAATTGGGTCACGGGGTTCCCAGATATCTCGGGTGTCTACGTTCTGGTGAATGACGACCGAACCACCAAACAGATCCGCTCCCGCGAATTCCTCTCTGCGTATCTGGAATTCGCTCACGCGCTGTCAAATGCTGGACTGAGTGTAGTTGCAGGTCACCTGAACAGCGAGAGCGTTCTCTTTACGCTGGTCGACGAAATTGCCGTGACGTTCGGGTCGTTCGAAAACACACGCATTTTCTCACTCGACAAGTTCATCGAATCAGAAGAAGAGCGGCGCGCTCCAAAGGCACGGATCTATCTGCCTGCACTACTCAATTGGATCCAGTATGACCAGGCGATTCAGATCCGAGATGATGATCCGGCCCTATGGGCTCAACTCTACAGACCAACGCGACACGGTGAGGCCGTGCTCGCTGCGCCTGTCGAGCCGTACTTCAACCAGCCCCCCTTGTACAAGCATCATTTTGCCTGCATGCACGAGCAGATTAGGGCGCTGGCCAAGGAGTCCGTCCTGCAGCGTTACCAGCGTCTCCGCGACCATATCAGGGAGGGGATGGCGCTCTATCAGAGGATTGAGGATATGCCTCTTGAGCTGGACCCCCATGGACGCGGGGACCACCTTCAGGTGTGGCTGGATAGCCTAAATGGCTTCTACCGGCGCCATCTGAAGCCGTGATGTGGCCAGGTGCCTCGAAATCTCTGCATTCACTTGCCAAAAACGCTGGGGAAGTCGCGGCGTGCGGAGCGACGCCGTACATCCTACTTCGAACTCGCCCGCCGGGCTGACACCCGCCAGTCCGATGCCACGATGTTGGAACTCGTCTACATGAAGACGGGTGTTGGCGAACGCCTTCGAGTCCAACACCACCCACGACTGGTTCGCGTAGTCCAGATACCGCGCGGCTTGGTAGAGCGCTCTGCGCCAGTCGGATAGCTTGGCCTCGATGGCAATGATTCTTTCGGCCACCGAGCTCGGATCGCGCTGTTTGATCCAAGTCCCTTGCTCCGCCCGATATACACAAAAGCCACAGTCTGCATAACTTTTGAGCACACCGCGCGCAGCGGACCGAGTTACATTCGCGAGAGTCGCGAAATCTTCCACCCGGAAGGGTTCCACCGGGAGTGACTTCAGCGCATAGAGCCATCGCGGCGGCAATCGATGGAGTTCGGCCATATTGCGCCACCCGGGAGCCAATCGCACGGCGGCTAGATCAGCAATTCCACTGGGGGACACCAGCTCGGAGATCCACGTCCATCGCTCAGACGCATTTTGAGCAAACAGTCCGCGGATCATCTGGACCAATGCGGCTTCGGTCTCGAATGGTGACAGGAGCGAGCGCCTTGCCGCGGTGCGTGCGGATGCCGGAGACTTGGCCCGCAAGCAAGGGAGTTCCGCCTGTTGCACTGGGAGCTCGCGTGAGAAAGAAGAGTGTATGATCGGCTCATGTGGCTGGAACGTCAACAGCAATCCGGAGGAAGTCCAGTTGCTCGACTAGATGTCGATCGGCGCTGTGAAGCTTGAAGGGGTGGCAGCGCAGATTCAGGAAGCCCTGCGCAGGACACTGGAAGAGCACGAGAATGACTGTTCGCAGTTGTCCTCACCAAGGTGGATCCGCTGGAAGTCCCTTCAACAGCCGATCCGCCTGAATCACCCGTCCGTATTGCTTTGCCGAGTACTCATTCGTACTTACCTTCGCCATCGGTAGATTCACATACCAGAGGCGCTCAGGCGAAACGATCCTCAGAAACTGGGTGTCACGTTCTTTACTGATACCTGCGGAGGCTACCCACTGTGCTCGCGCCACCGGCATGCACGATTACCCGGAGGCGTACGAAGTCTGCCATCGGTGCTCTCGAAGTTGGCATGCGAGTTTCAATGAGCTCCCTCAGCCGCCTGCTCGCATCCGTCATCGAACTACCATCCGCGTCGGGACGGCCACTTGTGGGAATGAGATGGGTCCATCTGCGGCCTACGCCATTGGCATTTTCCAAGGTATAGCGCGAAAGTTTGCCGGCCGCTCTGTCGTAAGACCAGACAGCTCCTTTGGTCACGGAGATCGCCCCAGAGTAGGTATCGATCCGCTTGCCGGACTCAGGGTCCCACACGGTTAACCTGAGACTTCGGCCTGGAAGGCCCGTCTTCAGGGCCAGCCTCTGCGGCGCAGGCCTGCGCAACAATGTGGCGGAAGCTGATTGGCGGTCACGATAGCCGGAGCGATCCCAGTGACTCAGCGGTGAGTCAACAGGCCGCCAGGTACTCCAGTCGGCGGCCAACAGGACAACCAACAGCAACGAAAGCGCAGCCACTCCGCTCAGCAGGATTGCAGGCTTTCCATACCCTACGATCAGACTTCGCAAGATCAAACGACGAGCGTTCTCCTGCAACAGGCGTGCGGGCGGGGCATGCGCGCGAATCTCCCTCACTTTGGGCAAAGGAATGGTTCGCAAAGGACGTTGGACTTCAGCCAGGAGGCTCGCTGCGGCGCGGCGCCGCGTCGCACTCTTTCGCCAACGGGTCCGGGACCTTGAGACCAACAAGGACACCGGCAATGGAGCCTGCAGTCGAAGCCCCCGTCGCCCACCATCGTTGAAATGCCTTGCCCCATTCTTGGGGATCGGGCAATGCCGGGATCGGAGTGTTCATCGATAGGCTGACCGGCGTTTTGTCCTCACGTCCGGTGCGGCTGTCCAAGGGATCGCTATTTTTCTGTAGGGCACCACTATAACGCGAGTCTGGAAGAGTTTACACAACACAACGTCAACGATCGGAGGCTGACTGGCTGATATGTCAACCGCTGAAATCGATTATTCTCCAGGTTCATGCTGCGATGCATCTCGAATCGAGACGCGACACCCGGGTCTGACGATCGGGACGCTGCATATCAACGTGATGTTGGCGCTGCATCCCGGTCAAGTTTGAGGTAGGCTCCCAGAAAAGATGGGGCAAGCGTCGGCCGGTGCTCGTCCCGATGTTAAAAACGAGATTTCCTGGGGAGTCCTCATGAAACGACTGCTGTCGTGGTCCTTGGTAATCGCCGTAACCATAACATCACACGTCGCTCGTGCAGATTGTTTCAGTGAGGCGCGGGAATGCCGATCGGATGCTCTCGACAAGAGAAACGACTGCCTGGGCGAATGTGATCCAGACGACCAGGACTGTAGGCACGAGTGCCGGGTGAGCTACGCGCAGGACACTCGGGAATGTGCGGAGACACGAGCCACGTGTCTTGCGGACGAGCGCGCATCGCCGGAGGAATCCTCTCCCATCGCAGCGGAGACCCGTCAGCCCAGCCAGCCCAGCGCGCCACCTATCTACTACTCGATGGTTTCCCCTCCGGTCTACGCTCCCAACGGAGCAATGATCCAGAGGCCGGTGTATCAGGCCTTCCGCGTACAGCCGAACATGGCGGCACCACCGATGCCCCTCTCCCCGAATGCCGCTCCGGGGCCGTGTCCCTCGAGTGCTTACGCTTATCATGCCCTTCCCCCGGGAACACCTCCTGGTCCGAATCACCCGAGACAGCTGGTTCCGTTGCTACCAAATGCTCTCTGCAGATGAGAGCGGGATGCGGACCTTACGCCCAACACACAGCGTTGGCCCTGGCGTGCGCAATCGTGTTGTTTTGCCAGCCTCCTGCGGCTTCTGCAGCCGCCGGGACGTCACCGCCGCGAGGTGGGCATTTTGGAGCGGCCACGCCGGCCGAAAGGCTAGCGTGTCAGAAGGCCTATAGCGCACTGCCTCCTGCCGTTACGCGGTCGTTGCTCGATTCGGGCAATCCGAATGATTTTCTCCCATACAAATACAAACTATTGGCCTATGACCGCGCGTGTTTCAAACACTGGGACACTCTGCGGCCGCAGACCAGGTCGGCGGTCGGCAATATCGCCGGCTTCTACTTTGTGAAGGAGCAAGGGGCACTGCACCCTATCTGCGCTGGATTCCGGCTTTCGACCAGCTTGGTGGCCACGGCCCGCCATTGCCTGTACTGGCGCGGGGTCCGACTCGATCCCACCGAGCTTGAGTTCCGATTGCTGGCAGCCCCCCTGCATGCCTTTCGTCCAACCGGCACGACAACCCCACTCGGCGACGTCCCCGAAAGCACAATTGGGGATTGGAGTGACTTTGTCGTCTTCAAGGTCGACACCTCGGCGGTTGGTTATCAAGCCGATCAAGTTGCCCTCCGCCCTGATGTGCCCGATCGCGAATTCCTGTTGATTCCCGGGATAAGTGTATATTCCTACTGGTTTCGGCAGAAGATGCATATCGAGAGCTGGCCTGCCGCCGTGCGCGTCGACAAGAGTCTTTCCTGTGTGCGCTTTCCGATGATCAGTGGAACGCCGAAAGAAAGGCGCAGATGTGTCATCACACAATGTCAGACTCTGCAGGCGATGAGCGGTGCGCCCATCATTGGACGCGATCTCGACACGCAGCAGTTGATCGTGGGCGGCATACATCTGCGCGGCGGAGTCATTCCAGATCAGAGTCCCCAAAGAGAGTGCGGCGAGCAGCCGGGTTTCAACGTCGGGGTGACCTTGCCGGAAGAAGCGTTGCAAGTAGCCGGCCGCCGTCGCCCGTGACGACATGATCAGGAAAGTGTCTCTCATCTGTTTTGTCTGCTGCACCCTCGCGGGCGCCACGGGCGCGGGAGCGGATGTGAGCTCCAGTCCGGCCGCGTTCACGCAAACCCGAGTCTTTCTCGGTGCTCGCGAAATTTGCAGAACGAAGCCGCCAGCGACCACCACCGAGAACGCCGTCGCTCTGTTGACTCCATTGGCCGCCGCCGTGGCCGGCAAGGTCGTCCAATCCGGCACCGGGGAGTTGAGTAACTACGTGGCCGGAGTCCTCAGGAATGAATCCGCGGCCATCACACTCAATGTCGAGAGTACCTATCTTTATCAATTCCAGAAGGACATCAAAGGTCACTGGGTAGTGAGTCCGGCTCTCGATTGTGTTGCGATTGTCCGGGGCAGATATGGAGCCTTGGACACCCGGTCTCTGGCCGCATCGGCGGTCAAGATGGACCCGCGGCAGCGGTTTGGAAGACCGGATGAACACCGTGTCCTGGACTTCACGGTGTTGAGAGACCTGGGTCTTGCGGACTACCCCGACCTTTATCTGGAGCTCGCCGTCGAGCGGGATGTTTTCAACACGACCTTCCGACTGAAGCCGCAGGTAATCTACTACCGACAGACGAGCGTGAGGGTTCCGAACGACAAGCGGGTCGATCTGAACATAGTGCTCGCCTTCTCGCGCCCGGATGGCACACCACTGGGGATCTTACCTTTGCGCTTGTCCGGGCTACAGGTTGGAATCGACTATCCGCCCGAGGCGATCAAGGTCACCAGCCCCTGGGTGACTATGCCACAGCGTCCAGACTCGAAGGCACTGCTCGCTTCGTCGTTGGGCAGACTGGGTGCGGTGGTACCGGCAGTACCGACCAACGTCACAGTCAGCATAGAGGAGACCGGAACACCGCAACCATTCATGGTTTTTCTGAGCCGTGCACTGGGTGGGAGCGAAGCCGATCTTGGCAAAGCGACGAATGAGGGTGTTCGGGAGATTCTCAAACAGAAGCCCAAGTCCTCTCGAGAAGAATGACCGGACCCGGAGCCAAGCAACACGTATCTTCCTCCTGGTTCTCAGGTTGTCATGAACCCCAAGTGGTTCCGAGCGCGCACAGTACATGCCTCGGGGGTGACCACTCCAATAACCCCGTCTTTTCGAGCGTGACTTGATCGCGGGCAGTGCGCCGATGGCGTGTCGTCTAGTGCATCCGAGCGGCTGGTCCATGAGGAGGTGTTTACGGTCGGGGACTACTATGATGTCCTCCGCAAGGGCACTGGGAACCTTACAGGCTAACCCTACTTCTTGAGGGCGGAATGCGAGAACTCTTTCTAATCCGGCACGGCGAATCAGAGCACCATCTAAGCGGAATGGCAGGCGGTTGGACGGACTACCCGCTGACCTCCGTGGGCCGCCGCCAAGCGCAGCTCGCTGGAGAGCGTCTGAGCTTCTTGCTGGGTAGTCGAACAGTGTCGCTCTACACTAGCGACCTGGCTCGAGCGCTGGACACCGCCAAGCACATTACGGAGTTCATTCCCGCTACGCTCCAAGTATGCGAGCAACTGCGGAAGCTTCGGCACGGGCGTGAGGGCGGCTCCGCGGAGACAGCAACGGCAGCACTTCCAGTGCCGCCATCAATTGACTGGGTGCCCTGCTCGGGAGCCGAGAGCTGGCGCATGATGTTCAATCGGATTAGCTACTGCATGAACGCAATTGAAGCCCAGGTACCCGGAACGGCGATCGTCGTAAGTCATGCGAATGCGATTATCTGCATCGTCAATTGGTGGCTCCGAATCTCAGAGGACCATCACCTCGCGTCCATCATGTACGATGCGGACCCGGGAGGCATCACCCGACTACGAGTGGATTCAGCCGGCTGTCGAACGGTCGCCTTCTTGAATGATACGTCCCACCTGAAAAGCGATAATGGCTGGACTGGGCGCTGACACAAAACAACCTCGGAAAGGCGCTCAAGTCCCTAGGAGATCTCGCCTTCAACGAGAACGGGACGGAGCGGCTCGCGCAGGCGGTATCGGCGTTTCGGAGGGCGTTGTAAGAACTTGCACGCAAGCGGGCGCCGCTGGAGTGGGCGACGACGCAGCACAACCTCGGCAATGCGCTTTCGTTGGGAGCGCGCGAGAGAGGGACGGACGAGGCGATCATCGAATACGGACATGCTGGACATGTTCGGGTGTTGAAACTCTGAAGAGTGGGCGTACCAGACAACATGAAACCCCGTACCGAACGCCTCCAGCAACTCGGTGCCGATCTGATCATGGCGCTGCACGCTCTGCTGGAAGAGCAGAACGTTACGCAGGCAGCCAGGCGGCTGGGCATTACGCAGTCGGCGATGTCCGCTCGTCTCGCGAGGTTGAGAACGGTTTTTGATGACCGTCTTTTCGTGGGTACCACCCATGGCCGTGGGGTCGTGCCAACGGCGCGCGCAATGGCGATGCGCGAGTCGGTTTCGAACGCAATCGCCGCGCTGGAGGCGCTCGTTGAGCCGAACGACGACTTCGATCCTCGCTCGAGCGCGCGCACCTTTACGATCGCCATGCACGACAACCCGGCTGGCATTCTGGCGCCGACATTGCTCTCTCAGTGCCGCGTGCTAGCGCCTGAAGTGAAGATCGCGATAGTGCTGCCCGGGGGCTACAAGCTGGATGCCGCACTCGAGTCCGGCGAGCTGGACGTCCTGATTGCTTCGCAGGCGACCGCGCATGCGGATTGGATCGGGCGGGTTATCGTCAAGGACCGGCTCGTGACGGCACAGCGTAAGGATCACCCGCGGGGGACTGCTGCGCTCGATCTGGATGCTTATTGCGCGCTGAGTCATCTGATCGTTTCGACGGAGAGCGCTGGATTCACTGGCATGGTGGACGAGTTGCTCTCCGCGCGCGGGCGCGAGCGGCATGTGCTCGCGTCAGTGCAGAGCTATGCGCTCGCACCTTTGATCGTGGCGGGTAGCGATCTGGTGTGTACCTTGCCGAAGACTTTGTTGTCCCGATTCGTGCCGGCAGTGGAGTTGTTCGAGCCGCCATTCGAGCTGGGCGAGTACGAGCTTTGGGCGTTCTGGCACGCGCGGCGCCAGGAGGATGCCGCGCATGCATGGCTCAGGGGGCAGATTTCAGACGCTGCTCGAGCTGTGATGTCGAGTTAGCATCGCCGCCAGCGTGATCGGCGTATTCAACCGGATACCAACGGTAGCCGGCACCGTCTGTCCGAATGTGTCCTACGCCGGGAAATGGAAGATGGGGCGCCGCGATCAGGGTGCCGTCAGCCGCAAACCGGCTGAACGCGCTCAGTCGCACTTCTTGCGCCTGCGAGGGGTTCTGATCGAAAGTGATCGTGACACGGGGCTCGGGAAACTGCACGGCGGCGACGTGGATGATGTCGCCGATAAAGACAACGCTCTCACCGCGGCTGGTCAGGGTGTAGAAAGCCGAGCCCGGCGTATGGCCCGGATGGACTTCGCCAACAATTCCGGGCAGCAACTCGCTTCGGCCGATAAACGCCTTTACCTTTCCGGCGTCGACGTAGGGCTTCAAGGTCACCGCGGCCTCATCGAAATAACGTGTGGCATAGTGCGTCTTCGCGGCGTTCGTTTTGTCCAGGAAATAATCCACGTCCGGCTTGCCAACGTGAATCGTAGCGTTCGGGAATAGCATCCTGCCGCCAACGGTGAGTCCGCCACTGTGGTCAGTGTGAACATGCGTGATGAGAATGTCGTCGATTTGGTCCAGCGAAACGCCCGCGGCTCGCAGAGTTTCGGGCAGACGGCCGGCATTGTGCGGCCCGAATAGCTCACCCGCACCAGTGTCGACGAGTATGTAGCGCGAGCCTGCCTGGAGCAGGAATGCAGTGATGGAGGCTTCGACCGGATTTGATAGGTAGCTGCGTGTGAGCAGCGCGTCCGTCTGCTCGGGGGTGATCCCGCGTAGCAGGTCATGAAGGTTGATGGGCACGGTGCCGTCCGATAGCGCGCTCACGCGGACATCGCCTACCCTGAATCGATAGACGCTGGGTGGTGACTGTACGTCGACCCCCGGGGACGTGGCCCAGGCCGTTGTGCCGCCAGCCAGTATTCCCTGTACACACGTCCATAGCAGAGCTGCGATGATCGTCCTCATTTCCATGCCCTTCATCTGAATGGGATGGTGAGGATGGGGCGGCTGGAGGCCTCCTTGAAGAAGCTGTGATCAATGGGTCCGATCAATGCTGTTGATGGGTCAGGAGTGAGCCATACCGAAGCGCGAGCTGCTCTGCTTCCTGGATGGCCGTCCGTGCGCGGTCGGTGAATGAATGGAGCAACCGTCTTCAACTCAATGCGGCAACGATCAGCTCCGCTGCTTCGATGCTGACATGAGTGAATTGCAATCCGATGCGGTACTCTCCCTCCCTGAGTCGCGCGCAATAGCGTACCGCTGCTTGCAGGACGGGCGGGCTCGCGATCGTCGGCGCGCCTGTCCCGAGCTCGATGTTGCACTCCTGCCCCAGGTTCAGCGGCTGCTTCGACGTGATACCCACACCCCCATGCGAGAGGTCGATGGTGTCTACATCGAGCAGAGCCTCTCCCTGTGCCATGATTCGAGCGCGCACGCGAATGGCCTTGCGTGGGCTTGTCCGACGGTCGCTGGGTCGGAGAACTGCTGAAGCATTCCACATGCCAAGAGGCAACTCATAACCACCCATTGGCGTTGCTCTCGTCTGGTAAGCGCTATTGCGGGAGGAGTAGGTTGGCCCCCGAAGGCCGGCAACTACGCTGACGCAGGTCACACCTTTCAGGCGCAATCGTAGGGAATGCGAGCTCACAGACGGGAATTGTGTCCCGGATTTGCCGTCGGGCGAGCAGACCCTCGGAAGTAACCGGGCATTGACCACTGTACGGCTCCGGCCAGCGACCGACACGACATATTCGGTGGCGCGCATCCGGCGCGTGCGAGGCGCACGCATGCAGCGCTCGTGAGTCCTTCGCCAGCGGCATGGACGGGTAAACGGCCCGAGCGAGTGTCAGGCAGTCGCAGCCAGCGCCGGCGTAATCTGCGTGTCCCCATCACAATGGACTGCATAGAGCAGACCCAGCGGATTGCCATGCTGCTCCAGAAATTCACGTCGCAGATTCAAGAACGCTTCACCGATGGGCTCGCCATCGAGAAAACGCTCGAAGAACCTTTCCGCCCAGGCTTCCGCGAACAAAGCGGGCGTCTGACATTCAGTGCCGATCACACCGCGTGCTCCTTTGGCCATGAAATACGGCACGAATCCCTCGTAGAATGCCGGTGAGAGCTGCGCGGACTCGCACGCATTGATGAACACCAGCGGCTTTCCCGCAAGCTGGGTCCTTGTCGGTGCATCGAGGCTCAAGTCACGCAATGTCACTCGGGCATCTGTCAGCTGCAGGCAGGAGCTATCGGGTCCACCCGGGCTCGCCAGCCCCGCAGAGGCCGCATGACAGTAGAAGTAGAGGATCCGATCATCGGTCGTGCCGTCCGACAGCGCTTGCATCAGCTCCGCTGCCATGAAGCGAGACCTCACTTTGACGCGCCTGCGAGCCGCCGCCGTTCGAGTCCAGAAAGAGGCTTGTCTCGATACCAGCGCTCCTGGAATCTGCTTGTCGATGACAGTGTTGACATTCACGCTCACAGTGAGATCGGGCACACTTGCAATCTCCGTCTCGCACGAGGCCAGATCGGACTGAAAGGGGATCTGCTCGATCACATGCCTCATGCCGAGGAAGTGATCCCAGTCGAGCGGCGCCGACAGGTCACCTAGATACAGCATCTGCCATGGCACCGGCGCGGCCTTGGAGAGGATCTGCAGCTTGAGACGCTTCTTCGGGTCATTGGCGGCCTTGTACAGCCAGTCGCCGATGCCTTTCGAGTCGGCGCCGGCATCGGGACCAAAGAAAAGCTGCTGGAAAAGCCGCGCACCGGCGCGGGCCATGACGCTCAGAGCCATATCGCGGTCCGCATCCGGTATATCAACGGAGCTCTGGAAGATGAGATTTCCGGCGCCGTTCTGGTACGTGACGACCTTCATCAACTCCTGACGCACCTCATCGATCGCGCTCGCGAGATAGGCCTGTTGAATTGGCAGTTGAGCCGCCGACTGCACCCCCTCCCACGCCGTGCAGTCGTAGCCACCCCCGGCGGCAGGCTTCAACGAGAGTCCCGCGTCCCGATGCCGAAGCACTGCGGCGGCGCGCGCCGGCCGACCCATGGCCGTCAGCTCGACAGCCTGCTCTCTCGCGACACCCACCACGAATTTGAATTCGAGTTGCTGAACGAAGTTACCTTCCCGGTGTATGGTGGCCCTGAGGGCGGAAGGTCCGTCATGCAATGGCGAGATATCGAAGCGCGCTTTACCTCGCGACCGCCCGACCCTCGGGAGCCACAGAGGTCGGATGTGCTCGCGGATGTTGAAGTCGGCGCTATCGACCTGGATTGTCAGCTCGATCTCGTCGACCCCCTCTGGAAACGCAAGCGGTGGAACAGGCGCCGAGGCCGTGGCAGCGCCCGCACGCTGTTGGACATCGACGTCGATGGCCAGCGTGTACCATGTTCCAACAGCCAGCTTGCTCGGATGGTCTTCGAGCTCTGCATTGAACCAACGATCTTCGGCTTTTTTCCCGGCCGGGGAGGACACCGGAGAAGCTCCAACAGTCTCCACTGCCTCCTCTATGCTCAGCAATCCTCCCCGAGGCGCCCCTGTAGCCACCCCGATACCCGGCACACCGCGTCCAGGGGCTGCCTTCTGCTTCAGTACTCCTGGCACTGCGCTCGTCAGCACGGCTGCCCAGAAGGCGTGGGCGACTTCTGGATGCGCGATATCGCTATGAGCACCCGACGCGCCCGCCCCGTCCTTGATGATGTCGCTCGCCTCGAGATTGTAGATGCCGCCATTACGAAACGCATACACACTCGTAGCCGGTTGCATCCGCAGATCCTCAACCGAGGTGACGCCCTGGATGCCGAATGAGCCGATGCCGCCATACTTCGGGAAGGGCACATCTGCCAGCACGAACTCCTTCTTCAGCTTCGCGCCCAGGGGATAGAAATAGCCTACGGCGGTATCCTTGGTTGAGCGCGTCGTGACAATCGGACCCCGCACGAGCCCTTCCTCGAGAATTCGGTTGAAATAACCCGCCGTGCCCGGCTCATACGGAATACTGTTGGCGTAGGACCAAAGCGAAAGAGCTCCTTGAGCCAGGAAGACGGACTCCACCGGACGAGGCAGTCGCGGTCCCTCGGGAGAGCCCATCACCATCGCCGAGACCACGATACAACCGAAGCTATGGCCCATCAGGTGAAACCGCGCTGCCGGCGCGGATCTTTGCAGTTGAGTCAGAAGCTCGTGGCCCCCGGTCTCGCCGAACTGTCTTGCCCGATCCTTCATCGCCCAGAAGGACAACTGCCGCAAAGGCATCAGAAAGGCATCGCGCAACCAATCCCCCATCCCGAGCAGTCCCGGAGCGGCGGCCGCCCCGGGAGGCGGATTCTGGCGCGCCTCCTCGATAATGGCGCTGGCGCTGAAACCGTCCTGATCGCTTCCAGGCGCGGCCGCGGCGCCGCCCGAGCCCAGCCCCGATTCCCTGAAGAGCACGTCGTAGGCCGAGAGCAAGGCAGGCGACGGAGTGTCCTCTGCCGCCTGTTCTGACTGTTGGAGAATCGTTTGGATGGCTGCCCGCGCGGCGGGAGTGTCACAGATGCGCTTCGCGAATGCGTCAACTCTTTGATCGAGCGACACCCCCCCAACACCTGCGGCCAACAGGCCCCCGGCCCCGCCGACGGGAATGTCCTCATCGCCAAAGCACAGGCTCGGCCAGTGCGGAGCCACGATCAGGGGCGAAAAGCCGGGGGTCGACTCGCGGATCAACTGGAGGTCGGATTGCCTCTGAGCCATTGCGGCGATCCATCGATCGTATTGTGCGATCGCGCCTGGGATATCGCCCTTCCAACCATGGCTGATCACGAACACATCGCTTACACCGCGTTCTGGATCATGCAAACGATTGACCAACACCTCGCTCAGGAGCGTACCGTCGGGCTCACGTCGCTCTTTGCCGTTTTCATCGAAAACAACGAGGGCGTACCGGAGGTCTGTGTCAGGCACACTACGAATGGGCATGGATTCCTCTCCTTGGGCGCACTCTCGAACGCCCGACTGCGGCAGAAGCGCGTGCGGGCGCCTACTGCGGCCGATTGACGAGAACAACCACCTCTGACGGGCCTATCCCTCGGATCTGCACGAAAGTCGCCCCGTCCCTCATCTGCACCGGAACCTGTTCGCCCACGCGAAGCGGCGCGGAATAGGCGGCTCCGCCCGCGGCTTGAGCTGAATTGGCGACCACGACGAAAAAGCCCGCGCCCCCGCCTGGCTGGCGCGAGCCTCCTGGCGTATTCAACCGGGAGTCCACGATCACGTCCCCGCCACGCGAAGCCGTTCCATGGCCGTTGACGATACACAGGGCTTCCTCGTCATCGAGGATACGCGACCAGGCGATCAGCTCTCCTGCTGCCGGAAGCGCGAAAGGCGCGCCGAAGTTGGAAATCTCACGCTGGTACTGGCGCCCGTAACGCAGCACCGGATACTGCTGACGCACACCGATCAGGCTCGCGATACGGACATAAGCGGCTGAATCAGGATTGAAGCAATGTGCCCCTGCCGTTCCAAACGGCCCAAAGCCTGGTGTAGAGGGGTCGAAGCTCCCCGCTCCGGGAGCGAGTCCCTGCAGACCCGGCGCACGCGGGTGCTCAGGTCCAAACATCGCCTCGCGTAGATACGTGTCGCTCCCACCCCAGTTCGGAAGCCACTTCTGCTCACCCGGCTCCGGTCCCGCCAGCGCCTGCTCGGTGCCATAGTAGATGCAGGGAATGCCCAGCGAGAACAGTTGGATGGCGACCCCGGCAACGACCTGGTGATCGCTGGCGGCACCGGTGGAGAACCGCAACTTTTCTCCGAGGACATGGTCATGCTCATCGAGCATCGTCATGCGCGACTTGCCGGAGTTACGATGCGAGCCGAGCGCATCGTCCCAGACCTCGAGCAGGTCGAAATAGGTGCGAGGCGCCGCAAGGCCTTTCGCCACCGCCCTCAGCGCGAGCTCCGACTCGCCGATGTCCAACGTGGCATCGAGATTGCTCCCCAGCATCTCCAGATAACGGCGCGCCCCGAGATCGCCGCCGGCAACCTCGCCGACCAGAAAGAAGTTCGCCTTGCCCAGATTGGCCGCGAATTCCTTCAAGGCACCGCAGAAGTTGCGGCCGGTCTCCGCATCCACATGCTTGAGGGTATCGATGCGCAGAGCGTCGCAATCGCTCAGCGCGATCCAGTACTTATAACACCTGGACAGGTCGCTCAGCGCATCCGTTCCATCGTAGTTGATATCCCGGTCACCCACGAAATCCGTGCGCCGGAACTCCGCGTGAGGATCGTCGAAGTCGCCGGCCCCGAGATCACCCTCCCCCGCGCGCGTGTAGTAGTCATCCTGTTGTAGCTCCACCGGCCAGACCCCTGCGTTTGCATCGCTGACCTTGGGAGCGGAAGTCCCCTGGTCCTGCGCGTCCCGCCATGGCCCTTTCGCATAGAAGCCGGGCCAGGGCCGGTAAGGCGGCTCGTCCTGTCCGTTGGCGTAGATCCAGTTATTCCCCGTATGATTGAACACAATATCCAACATCACGTACATGTTGCGGTGATGCGCCTCGCTCACCAGCTCGACGAGGTCCGCACGGGTTCCAATTCGCGGATCGACCTCGAGAAAATCCTGCATGGCATAGCCGTGATAGTCATTCCGGTTCACCCGGTTCTTGGCAACGGGAGACAACCACAGAGCCGTTACGCCGAGCGTCCGAATGTAATCGAGGCGGGAGATGACGCCCTGCAGCGTGCCTCCCTGGTACCGGCCTCCACCGGAGGCTGCCCAGGTGTCCCAGCGAAAGCCCTGCGGGCGATATGCCGTCCGCTGGCTCGGATCCAACAGAGGACGCCCGGAGTCCCGTCCATCGCTGAACCGATCCGGGAGCAGAAAGTAGAAGACCTGGTCCCTCCAATCGTCCGGCGAGGGATGGTAGGAGATCCTGCGCGGAAGCCCCACGCTGCGGATCGCCTCGGGGCGCGGTGTCGAAAGCATCGCATCCTGAAACGTCATATAGATTCCAACATGATAGATGGTTGAGCTATATCAGGCGTTGATTGCGCGGCACAACGGAGGTCCCTGCAAGCTGGGACTAACGACCCCTTCATGCCCATGATCGTACCACCGGACAGGCCGCTTCAATACGTGTTATCTCCTATTGATCAGCGACGGTCGAAATCCAGTTTCCCTCATCAACGCATGTTGCATCGCACATAAGCGGAGTCGCGGCGGAAACGCTCTGTGTGGTATGCCTACTGCCTGCTGAAGGCACTGTTGGTATAGGTATGCCCGGCGCTCGTAGCTCACCTCGAGCACGCCAAGCCGTTGCCGACGTCCCATCTCGGGGACCGGCTCGACGAACCAGTTCCCGAAGATTCCCGACACCGCCTCGAGAACAGCCGCGCACGGGACCTGTAACGAAACAGCCGCCCGTCTCACTATCAGGTCATGGGGAGGAACAATCAATGACAGAGACTCAACCCGGGGGAGCGCGGCCCGCAGGCTCCAGCAGCCCGCCTATCCTGATCTATGCGCTCGGCCGTTTCGACATTGTGCTCGACGGCACGCCGTTGCGCTTCGTCACGAAGACGCCACGCAAGGTGCTCGCGCTGTTGAAAGGTTTGTTGTGCGCCGGCGCACGGGGCGTTAGCCAAGGCACCTTGCTGGACGCATTGTGGCCCGAATGCGACTCCTGGCTGGCGCGGCGCGCACTCAACACCTCGGTGTACCGGCTACGCCAGCTTTTGCGCTGCAAGGACGCCGTTGTGCTCAACGATGGACGCATCGCCCTCAACCCAGACTTGTGCTGGGTGGATGCGTGGGCATTCGAGCAGGGGGTCGCCGAACCCAAGGACTTGTCGGCCCAGCACGCCATCCTGCGGCTCTACGAGGGGATGCTGCTGAGCGAGGCTGAGCACCCTCTCGCCTACGAGCCCCGCGAGCGGCTGCGCCGCAAGTTCATCCAAGCGGTCCTGCACCTTGGGCAGGCCTACGAGCGGCGCGGCGAGACCGGACCGGCCATTACCCTTTACGAGAGGGCCCTCGACACCGATTGCACGCCGGAAGATGTGCACGCCGCCTTGATGCGATGCCTCGCACGCGAAGGCAGGACCGCCGCCGTCCGGGCGGCTTACCTTCGATGCCGCACCATGTTGCAGCGTCATTTCGCGACGAAGCCCTCGCCGCCGACCGAGCAGATCTATCGTGAGACGTGTGGACGCCCGTCGCCCGAGCTCCTCCCCCGCGTTGTTTGTATCGCCGAGGATCACCGATCGATTACCGATGAGGCGGGCCGAGGCCAGGATCCGCGCCGACGTGATTGCCGTCATTGACTGCCGTCCGCTAGTGTTTGTTTCAAGACCGTAAGTGTCAGGAGAGTCACAATGCCCGTCGCCGTCAGCTACCCCGGGGTCTACATCCAGGAAGTCTCCAGCGGGGTCCGGACCATCACCGGAGTCGCCACTTCCATCGCGGCGTTCGTGGACTTCTTTCCCAGCGGCCCGCTGAACCAGGCGGTCGAGCTGTTCAGCTTCGCCGACTTCGAGAGGCAGTTCGGGGGCTTGGATGCGCGAAGTGAAGCGAGCTACGCCATCCAACAATTCTTTCTCAATGGAGGGACGGACGCATACGCCGTCCGCGTCACCTCGGGGACCTCAGGCAACGCCGCCGTCGCTGCCGCGATCGGCCTGGCGGACCAGGCCAGCGGGACTCCCACCGCGGTGCTGATCGCCACGGCAAAAAGTCCCGGAGCCTGGGGAAACCATGTAGTGATCGAAGTAGACTACAACACTCTCGATCCTTCGAAGCAGTTCAATCTCACGGTCAAGGAGCTCTCGACGAGCGGCACGACCACCAGCGTCGTCGCGACCGAGACCTTTCGCAACCTCGTGATCGACCCCGCTCAGTCGAACGACGCCGCCGCGGTGGTCAGCAACGGCTCGCAACTCGTCAATTTGTCAGCACCTTCCACCGCGACGGGGAAACGGCCGGCGCAAACCGGCACGGCGAGCGGCAAGATCACCTCCATCGCCGCATTGGGGTTGAAGGCCACGGACACCCTGGATGTCAGCCTCAACGGCACGAAAATCGGCACGACCCCGGCGCTCGGGACGGTGCCGGCCACTGCGACGGATCTCGCCACAGCGCTGCAAACGTTGTTGCGCGGCCTCCCGGGCGGCGGCGCTCCCAACGCCCTCCCGAATGCAACTGTCACCGTTGTAGGCAACCTCTCGACACAGGCCTACCTGGTCGTGGAGCCGGGAACCTCCACCTCCACCGACTTTCTGACACTGTCGGATTCAGGCACGGGGCTCGCCTCGAAGCTCGGGTTCGCGGCGGCCGCGCAAAATGTTCAACAGTACGCACTCGGCGCTACGGCGGCCGCGCAGGCGCAGGTCCTACCCGCCTCGGGCGGGAAGGCGCAGACCGGTTCCGACGGCACGTGGGATCCGAGCGGCGATCCGGGCGGCATGGCGCTTGGCCTGATCGGCGATCCGAACGCCAAGACGGGAATGTACGCCTTGTTGAACGTGAACCTTTTCAACATCCTGTGCATTCCCGCCACCATGAATCTCCCTGACACCGACGCTGCGCAGGTCGCCACGCAGGCGACGTCTCTATGCACCACGCGGCGCGCGATGTACGTGTTGGATGTACCCCAGAGTGATGCCGTCCGCGACTCCGTGCCGGCTATCAAGACGTGGCTCGATGCGAACGCCGGCCTGCGCAGCCGCAATGCGGCACTCTATTTCCCGCGCATCCAGATCGCCGACCCCCTGAACAACTTCCGGCTGCGTCCCGTCGCGCCCAGTGGCACGGTGGCCGGCATGTGGGCGCGGACCGATGGCAGCCGTGGAGTGTGGAAGGCGCCCGCCGGCACCGAGGCCGGACTCACCGGCGTACAGAAGATCAGTTACCTGCTCACGGACCCCGAGAACGGCGTGTTGAATCCGCTGGCCATCAACTGCCTGCGCAATTTCCCGATCTACGGTCCGGTGGCCTGGGGCGCGCGCACCCTGTTCGGCGCGGACCAGATGGCGGACGATTACAAGTACATTCCGATCCGGCGCCTGGCGCTGTACATCGAAGAGAGTCTGTTCCGTGGGACACAGTGGGTGGTGTTCGAGCCCAACGACACGCCGCTGTGGGCGCAGATCCGCCTCAATGTCGGGGCGTTCATGCAGACCCTCTTCCGCCAGGGCGCCTTCCAGGGCAGCACGCCCGACCAGGCCTACTTCGTCAAATGCGACTCCAGCACCAACCCGCAGGCCAGCATCAATCTGGGAATCGTCAACATCGTGGTGGGCTTCGCGCCGCTGAAGCCGGCGGAATTCGTGGTCATCACGATCCAGCAGATTGCAGGCCAACTCGCCAGCTGAGGATGACAGATCATGGCCCAGTTCACAGTCAACGCACAGCGCTTCGATCCCTACAAAAACTTCAAGTTCAAGGTGAAGTGGGACGGCAAATACGTCGCGGGCATCAGCAAGATCAGCGCGCTCAAGCGCACCACCGAGGTGGTCAAGCACCGCGAGGGCGGCGACCCCTCCACCTCCCGCAAATCTCCGGGCCGCCAGGAATTCGAGGCCATCACGCTCGAGCGCGGAGTCACGCACGACCCGGAGTTCGAAGCCTGGGCGAGCAAGGTCTGGCGGGTGGGGGCGGGTCTGGGCTCCGAAGTCTCCCTCAAGGATTTTCGCAAGGACATCCTGTTGGAGCTCTACAACGAGGCCGGACAGGTCGCGATCAGCTACAAGATCTATCGCTGTTGGGTGTCCGAGTACCACGCCCTGCCGGATCTGGACGCCAACGCGAACGCGGTCGCCATCCAGCAGATGAAAATCGAGAACGAGGGTTGGGAGCGCGACACCTCGGTCACCGAGCCGACCGAGCCGAGCTTCACCGCCCCCACTGGCTGACGACACCATGCTCGCTCCATCGGCAACGGACATGCTGAACGCATGGGAGTGGGGCCGCTCGCAGACGCCAGTCGCACGCGGCTTGACACTGCTGAGGTTGGCTTGCGCCGCACAGCCGCCGGAGGCGCTCGCGATGCTCAGCCTCGGCGAGCGCGACCGCCGCCTGCTGATGTTGAGAGAAGCCGTGTTTGGCGACTCCATGACGAGCGTCGTCTCCTGTGGCCATTGCGGACAGGCGTTGGAGCTCGAGCTCTCGGCGCGCGACCTGCGTCTGCCGTCGCCGCCAGAGGCGCCCCCGCCACTGGTCTTGACCCACTCCAACCTGGAAATCGGGCTGCGTCTGCCCAACAGCCGGGACCTGGAAGCTGCCACCACCGCGGGCAACGTCGAGCAGGCGGCCGAGGCACTGCTGCGGGAGTGCGTGGTCTGGGCCAAACGGGGGACAGAAGAGGTACCGGTCGAACGGCTGCCGCCCGATCTGATCGCAGCGGCCGCCGATCTTCTCGCAACCGCGGATCCGCAGGCCGACCTGACTCTCGCCATGACTTGCCCCGCGTGCGCCACGAGCTGGGACGCGCCTTTCGACATCGTGTCCTTCCTGTGGACGGAGTTGGAAGTCTGGGCCAACCGGATCCTGTGGGAGGTCCACACTCTGGCGACCGCCTACGGTTGGAGCGAGCGGGAAGTGCTTTCACTGGGTCCTCTGC
The DNA here is from genome assembly GCA_964494895.1 of uncultured Steroidobacteraceae bacterium. Classification (GTDB taxonomy): domain Bacteria; phylum Pseudomonadota; class Gammaproteobacteria; order Steroidobacterales; family Steroidobacteraceae; genus 13-2-20CM-66-19. The sequence goes on from CAZBTV010000001.1 coordinate 22,473, forward strand.
GTCGGGGTGAGTATCTGCAGAGGGTGCTCGCGTGAAGGGGTTTCTTCACAACCTGGTCGCGCGTGCGCGTGCCGAGTCCCATCCGGTGCGCCCCCGGGTGCCTTCGATGTTCGAGGCGCCGACACTCGCGACGTCAACCCCGGACGAGCGCAGCGTGGAGGTTCCCGCCGAGCCGAGCCGCTTCGAGCCGGCCCCTCGCGAGCCGCAGGAGCGCCAGGTCCGGACGATCGATACCCCATGGCCGGCAGGCTCGGCCATTGCGTCGCCTACGTCTGAATTGATGAGCGCTCGACTCGAGGAGCCGCCGTCGGCGCCGCTGGCGCCGCTCTCGGGCGTACGTGACGCTCCGGGTGTTGAATCAAACATTGAAAAACAGACCAGGATCGAGCGGACCGTGGTGTCAACTCGAGTGCATCCCGCCGAGGTCCGTGTCCTCGCAGCGTCGCGTGATCACGCAGACACATCGCCTGCCGTTCAGAGTCCTCATGCATCCACCGTGGAACCGGGAGTAACCGGCTCTCCATTCGTGCCGAAGCCGCTCGCGGGAGGTGTACCGACACAGTCTGGAGTGCTGGCAACCATCCATCCGGCTCCGGGACGGGGGCCGCCGGCCCGGCAGTCAGTCCGTGAGCCTCCACGACTCGCGCCGGAACCGGAACCCACCACTGTCCACATCAACATCGGACGCATCGAAGTCCGGGCCGCACACGAGTCGTCCGAGAGACCCCGGGCGGAGCGCCCTGCTCCGGTGATGACGCTGGACGACTACCTGAAGAGCCGAAACCGGCCTTAGCGTGCGCATCTTCGGAACATGAGCAACCCACAAGCCATTGCCTCCGTCACCGCGACGCTGCAATCGATTCTGCAGAACGGAGTGACCACGCAGTCGGACCTCGGCGATGCGCAGGTCACCATTCTCCCACTCGACAAGGCCCGCGGCAGCAACACCTTCAATCAGCTCAACCTGTTTCTCTACATGGTCGTGCGCAACGCCGCCTGGGCAAACGCCGACATGCCGCGTCAGGTGCAGCCGGGCGAGGTGGCTTATCCGCCTTTACCCCTGACGCTTTACTATCTGATCACGGCCTTCGGACGGGATGATGACGTCGCACAGCCCTTCGGGCACGAGCTGCTCGGGAAGGCCATGAGCGTTCTGCACGACCACCCTGTGCTGAGCGCCGATGATATCCGGGGAGCCACGCAAGTGTTGCTACCCGGCAGCGACCTCGATCGGCAGGTCGAGCGGCTGCGCATCACCCTGCATCCGCTCTCGATCGATGAGCTGTCGAAGCTCTGGACGGGATTTGCGATGCAGTATCGCCTGTCCGCGGCTTACGAGGTGTCGGTCGCGCTGATCGAGAGCTCGCGATCTCCGCACGCCGCGCTCCCCGTTCTGACGCGAGGAAAGAACGATCAGGGCATCTCGTCCCAACCCAACCTGATCTCGCCGCTGCCGACCCTGACGGGCATCGTGCTACCCAAGAACCAACCGGCCGCCAGGCTGAAGGATATCATCACGCTGACAGGGGTGAATCTGGATGGAGCGGGGGTTGCCGTCCAATTCAACCATCCACTCTGGAGCTCGCCGGTCACCCAGCTGCCGGCGGCAGGCGCGACCTCGACCTCGGTGCCGGTACAGATCCCGAACAACCCCGCCACCTGGCCGGCGGGGTTCTACACGGTCAGCGTGTTGGTCACACGCCCGGGCGAGTCATTCCAGCGAGAGACCAACCAGCTGACCTTTGCGCTCGCACCCTCGATATCGGTTACGCCCGCCAGCACGCCCGCCGGCAGCGTCGTATATACAGTGACGGTCGCTCCCGATGTCTGGCCAACACAACGTGCCTCGCTGATCGTTGGCTCGGGCGAGTTCCTGGCGGATCCGATCACCACTGCGAGCGGTACCCTGACGGTGCCGACTTCGGGGCTTACGGTCGGGTCGTACTGGGTGCGCCTGCGGGTGGATGGGGTCGACAGTCTGCTGGTCGATCGGAGCAAAACACCTCCGGTCTTCGATCCCACTCAACAGGTCACTCTGACATGAGCGGCGAGACCGAGTGGCTGGAGGCCAATGCACGCTACCTGCGCGCCGCGGTCGCCTGGATCCGCGCCTTGCTGCAAAATCGCATCGCCTCGATTGCGAAGCCCGTGGTCGAAAGCTCCCCATCTGCGCGCGCCAGTGCGGGTCCAACTTCGGGCGTGCCTGCGACGATACCGGCTGCCAGCGCTTCCGCCGCGCTGGCGCGTCCACGCCGCGGGTTTTTTGAAAGAATGCGGTCAACACCTCCCATCCCGGAGAGGGTCGACGAAACCCTCCAGCGGATCGAAGGGCCCGCAATCCTCCCTGCAACGACGCAAGAGGTACAGCGTCTTGCCGATGAGATGGAGCGCATTGCCCGGGAAATGGATCCACCTCCCGCGCTGGCTGTGTTGTCCGAACGGCTGGGCCTGAGCTCATTCGAGAGGAACATCCTGCTTCTGTGCGCGGCGGTCGAGCTCGACACGTCGATCGCAGGTTTGTGTGCCCGGGCGCAGGACGACCCGCAACGGATGTATCCCACCTTCGCGCTGGCACTCGATCTGCTGCCCGAAGCGGTCTGGGACGCCTTATCACCCCAGCGACCGCTGCGGCACTGGAGGCTTCTCGAGATCGGTCAACCTCCCGCCACTCCCCTGACAGTCAGCTCCTTGCGGATCGACGAGCACATTGTCAATTTCCTGAAGGGAGTCACGTACCTGGATGACCGGCTGACGCCGGTCCTGACAGCGCTTCCGGACCAGGATCCCGAAGTCTCCGAGTCCCAGAGTGAGAGCGCCAGGCTCATCCTGCAGCAGCTGCAAGCCGTGGCGCCCGAGCGCGGATCGCCCGTCGTGCAGCTGCTTGGAACGGACGCTCCGAGCAAACATGCGGTCGCGGCTCTCGTGTGCAGAGCGCTGCGTCGGCGCATCTACAAGTTGGATTCCTCGGTGTTACCGCTGGCATCGGGTGACCTGGAGGCGCTGGCGCGCCTGTGGCAACGGGACAGCATGCTGCTTCCGGTCGCCTTGTACATCGATGCGGAGAATGTCGAGGGACCGGTGGCCTCGATGGTCGATCGGCTGTTGAGCCGCGTGGAAGGCACTGTGTTCCTGGGCACGCGCAATCTGTGGCCCGGTGCTTCCCACGCTCCCATTGCAGTGGAGGTTGGCAAACCTACTCCGGTCGAGCAGCGCGAATGCTGGGCGTCGGCACTGGGTCCGGCGCGCGAAAAGATGGCCGACTCGCTCGCCGCGCAGTTCAACCTGGGTGTTGGAACCATCCGGGATGTGGCTCAGCGGGAGCTTGCCAGCTCGCACACTAGGGACTCCTATTCGGACGAGCGCCTCGGTGAGCGGTTGTGGGATGCCTGCCGCGCGCTCACGCGCCCCCGGGTGGAAACCCTGGCCCGGCGCCTGGAGGCGCGCGCTGGCTGGGACGACCTGGTGTTGCCGGCGCAGGTCCTCGACCTGTTGCATCAGATCGCGGATCAGGTCGGTCAACGCAGCAAGGTTTACCGCGACTGGGGTTTCGCCGAGCGGATGAGCCGGGGACTCGGGCTGAGCGTCCTCTTCGTCGGCGGCCCAGGCACGGGCAAGACCACGACGGCGGAGGTGCTCGCACGCCACCTGCGGCTCGACTTGTTCCGGATCGACCTGTCGGCCGTGATGAGCAAGTACATCGGCGAGACCGAGGCGAACCTGCGTCGCCTGTTCGATGCCATGGAGGACGGCGGCGGGATCCTGTTCTTCGACGAAGCGGACGCCCTGTTCGGCAAGCGCACCGAGGTCAAGGACAGCCTGGATCGCTTCTCCAACATCGAGATCAACTACCTCCTGCAGCGCATGGAGTCCTACCGGGGTCTCGCGATCCTCGCTACCAACATGAAGAGTGCGCTCGACCAGGCATTCCTCAGGCGTCTGCGCTTCGTCGTGGATTTCCCATTCCCGGGCACGGCGGAGCGCAAGCTGATGTGGCAGAAGGCCTTCCCGGCCGCGACCCCGACCCGGGGCCTCGATTTCGAGCGCCTGGCGCGTCTGAATATCACCGGTGGGCACATTTCGGTCATCGCGCTGAACGCGACCTTCCAGGCGGCGCAGGCGGGAAAGGCTGTCACCATGCCGATGGTGCTGAATGCCGCCCGCATCGAGTTCCGCAAGCTCGGCCGGCCTATCAACGAGACGGACTTCCGCTGGGTCGAGGCGACGCGATGAAGATCCTCATCGACATCGAGCGGCTTGTCTTGAGCGGCCTGGGCGGCGCTTCGGGGGAAGCTTCGCTGATCCGGAAAGCGCTCGAGCGGGAGTTGGTGAAAGTGCTGAGCGCCTGGCCGCCGCGGCGGAAATATCACGATAGTGCGGTACCACGCCTCGCAGCTCCCAACATCCGACTGAGTGTGGGAGAACGGCCCGGAGTAACCGGTACGCGAATCGGCCGCGCGATCGGTCAGACCATCGTGGGGGGCTGCGCCGTTGAGCGGCGCAATGGGTCCCCCGAGTCGAGTGAAGCGCCCCGTTATTCTGAGCGCGGTTCGACGCTCACTGCCTCCGACATGGACAGTGTAGCTGGGACTGGCGGCTCCGCTTCGCCGCGGGAGTCCACCCGTGGGTGAGTGGGCCTCAGGGAGTCACTCACATGGGTGACCGTGTCCGCACCGCTACGGTGAAAGCAACTACACAGGCCGGCGCGCGCGAGCGGGCACCGGCGCGCCAATGCGAGCACGGACATCATGTTGTCTCCGGTGCAACCTGCGATCGCTGCGCAAGCAGCGCGTCACCCCTGCAGCCCGCCGGCATTCCAACTTTACCCCAACCGATTCACGCAGCGGTCCAGCAGGCACTGACGACCCCGGGGTTTCCGCTGGACGGTGGAACGCGGCGCTTCATGGAGCAGCGTATCGGCAGCGACTTCAGCGGCATTCCCGCTCGACTGTCTGCCCGCCGCCCCCCCAGCATCGCGGCCGTGGACGATCCACTCGAGCGCGCCGCGGATCTTGCAGCGGAGCGAGCGTTGGACTCCCGGCGCAATTCGCCTGCGTTTGCGGCCGATTTCGGCCGTGTGCGGCTGCATGTTGGACCTCTGGCCGAGGCGGCCGCACGGCTGGTCAGGGCACGGGCTTTCACGATCGGCGATCACATTTTCTTCGCGGAGGGACAATACCGCCCCACGGGATTGGAAGGCCGCCGGCTGCTCGCGCACGAATTGGCTCATGTAGCACAACAGGCCGGCGGCGGGATGCTCTTGCGCAAGCAGCTGCCGGGCGACGACCCCATCCCGGTCGGCAGCAGCGACATCGATGCAAAGGACGAGGACGAACAGGGCATACAACAGCCCGGCGCCCAGACCCCAACACCGGCGCCAGCGGCGACCGGTGCAGCCGCTGAGAGCCAGGCCCCCTCCTCCGGTGGCCCCTCGCCCGCTCACAAGGGTGTCGGTCAGCCCGCAGCACCTCCGGGCGTCGACGCCGCGGGTCCCTCAGCGACGGCACAGGCCACCGACAAAACTCCGCAAACCCCAGGCGAGTTGCCCACAGGCGATCTCGCGTTGATCGACACCGAGCTCGCCGAGCACGAGCGCTGGGGCGCCGCGGCTGCGAAGGTCGGCACGGCCGGCTCAGCCCAGCGTGCGAAATTCGTGGCCGAATCCGCTGGCACCGGCGCCGCCGAAGGCTTCAAGGAGGGCGCGCTGCAGGGCGCGAAGATGGCGATCGAGATGAAGATCGCCGAAAAGCTGGTCGAGAAAGTCGCTGTGGGTATCGCCGTGCGGCTGGGCGCGCAGGCGGCAAAGTTCACCCCGCTCCCGGGTGTTGGAGCCGTGATCGGCGGCGTGCTCGCCGGGATCGATCTGGCCAAGCGCGACTGGGGTGTCACCGGCAAAGCCATCGCGGGATTTGGCAAGGGCGCCGATATCTACGAGCAACTCGCCAACACCATCGAGTCGATCAGCACGGTTCTCGAGGTCGCCACCCAGGTCGCCAACGTCATTGCCGGCATCCTGGGTCTGATCACCGTCATCATGTGGGCCGTCTCGGTCGCCACTGTCGGAGTTACTTCACCGCTGGCCGCCACCCTCACCACGATCTCCCTCGCGATCGGGCTCGGCACCATGGTCCTCGATGGTATCAACGCGCTCGTTCTCAAGGAGTTGATCACGACATTCCGTGCACTCCACGCCTTCGCCAGCGATGCCGATCCGCGCGACGTGGTGGCCCAGGGCAAAGCCATTGAGACCGCCGCCGGCGGCGCGACCGGGTTCGTGGGCGGCCTGGTGGGCGCCAAGGCAGGCGAGAAAGGGATGCACTTCGCGGGAAAGAAAGTTCTCCCCAAACTCCAGGGCCATCCCAAACCCCCTGCCGCCACGGGTGAAGGCCCCGCCATCAAGGCCGAGCCACCCAAGGCCGCCGAGGCGAAAGCGCCGGCGGAGGGCGGCGGGCCGACGGCCGGGACAACTCCTGCGGAAACGACCGGCGCGGCACCGGCGGCTGCGGAGCCCGTAAAGCCAACACCTCTGGAACAAGCCGGGCCGCATGCACCTCCGGAACAAGCCGGTTCGCCCGCTGCAACCGCTCCGGCCGCGGAAATCACAACAGCGCCGGTCAAGTCAGCCGCTCCTGTCGAGCCACCCTCCGCCGCTCCATCTGTCCCAACAGTCGAAGGTGCTGCGGAGTTGGCTGCACCTGGGGCCGCTCCAAAGGAGCTGGAAGTGAAGGCGGTGCCCAAAGAAGGCGCGCTCGCAACACCCGAGAAATCCTCCGGCTCGCAAGAGCGCGGGGCCGCGGCGAAGACGGCCGCCGCACCAGAGACTGCAACACCTCAGACGGCGGAGACTCCTGGGGCGACTCCCGAGACTCCCGCGGAGGCGCGCAAGCCGGCCGCCGTTACGGAGAAGCCAACCAAAGCGACCGCGGCAGAGCCGCCGATCCAGGAACCCTCGGGCGCCAAGCCGCCGCCAGAGGAACCCGCGCAAGTCAGACAGGAGCCCGTGAACGACCCACGCGACGTCGCGGAATTCGAAGCACGCCAGGCAGCGTTCGAAGCCGGCAAGCGCCTCGAGACCGGCCAGGTGAAGGCCACCAGCGGAGGTCGTGAGCTCGTGCCTCCGACCGGGAAAGCTCTCAAGCGCCTCACGGGCAACAGCGAACGGGCAAAGAAGCTGCGTTTGAAGTACGCGACCAAACAGGGCAGCGAGGCAGGCAAGAGCCTGTTGAGCAATGTCCGGGAGCGCTCGCAGTCCAGGCACTTCGGCGAGGCGAGTCAGCGCCTGGTACCGGAAATCGGGTTTCGCAAAAAGAAGATCATCAGCGTCGGGGTCGAGCCGGGCGGCCAGCCCAAAGGCGCGCGCACCGCCGACCTGGGCATCACGAAAAAGCCCATCGCCCCGGAGAAATGGAACGAGTTGAAAGGCCAGCGCGGTGCCGATGTCTTGCAGGAGGCGCGCGACCTGAAGCTCGGAGGTGGCAAGATCGCCGACAAGCCCGGCTTCAAGCGTCAAGCCGGTCTGCCGGGCCAGGAGCTGACTCCGTTCACTCCAGGGCTGAAGCCCAGGAAATTTCTCCCGGAACCTGCCGCTGGCGTGCCGGAGGCCACCAGATCCTCCGCGACAGCACCTGTTGGATCCGCTTCCGCGCCAACGGCCCAACCTGGCAAGCCCAGCGGGTCGGCATCTCTCGAAGGAGCCAAACCCACGCTCGGCGAAACGACACCTTCGCGCGCGAAGGCGATCGAGCCGGCCGCGGCAGTCAAGCCCGAGCCGGTCCCCACAGCAAAGCAGCCCCCTGCGCCGTCCGCGGAGGGAGCGAAGCAACCGCCCACCGCGCCTGGCGAGGGCGGCGGCACGGGTGCGCGAAAATCCCGGTTCTCAAGCGCTGAAATACAACGGGAACGCCTCGAAACCATCGCCGAGCGTCGCCGCATGGGCGGCGTGCGCAGCCTGGTGGAGCCGGAATTCCAGGGCATCCGTGAGCAACAGCCGCAAGCGCTCAGACGTGGGGAAAGCGAACTGTTGGGCCGGTCGGAAGTGTCCCCCCGTGTGAAAAAGAGCCTGCGCGCCGAGGCACGTGAGCGTTTCGGGCAGCAGATACAGGAGGCCCTCAATGACGAGGGCAAACACACGCCTCTCACACAAGAGACGTTGAAGCATCTGCGTCCCGACCAGGTGGAAGCGGTCCGCCGTACCGGCCGCATGCCTGAAGGCTTCGAATTCCATCACCTGGCAACGATCGCCGATTACCCGGAGTTCGGGCACCTCGCCGAGAGCGGACTCTCGCTTCCCAAGGAGGTCCATCGCCAGGCGGGGCACGGTGGCGATGCCACCCGTCCGGTCGAGGCGGGCACCTACATCGATCCCGAAGCAACGGAACGCCCCGGTTTCTCGATCGATCCGCAAGCGCGCAAGCATAACCGCGCGAAGGCACGGGATATTGTTGAGGGGCGCGCCGCGAGCTCGGAGAAGCAAGGTGGGCTCAATCGCGACCTCGATCTGGGGGCCGAAGCGAAGCTGGACGAGCTGGAGCAGCGCGTCCAGGAAGCTGAGGAGCAGGAACGACGCAGCCCCACCCCTGAGAATCAAGCGCAGACCCGCGCGGCGCGTGCGCAAGCCGCCCGCTGGGCCCAAGCGACAGCTGACCTGCGGGCCCAGTTTGGCGCGGGACAGAGACAGACCCCACCGACCTCCTCAACGCCAACAGCCGCGACGCCAACAGCCGCGACGCCAACAGCCGCGACGCCGACAGCTGCAACGCCGACAGCTGCAACGCCGACAGCTGCAACGCCGGCAGCTGCAACGCCGACAGCCGCAACGCCGACAGCTGCAACGCCGACAGCTGCAACGCCGACAGCCGCAACGCCGACAGCTGCAACGCCGACAGCTGCAACGCCGACAGCCGCAACGCCGACAGCTGCAACGCCGGCAGCCGCGGCGCCGGCAGCCGCAACACCGACCACCACTGAACACCCAACCTCAGCCACCGTTGCACCCGGAGCCGCGCCTGCCGAGCCGGCTTCTAACTCGACCGCCGACACCGCTATTGCGGCCGTGTCCGACATCGAGGGCGCCGGGCTCGATGTCTCCAGCGCCGGTCCAGAGCCGACGAGTGCCACCCCATCACCCGGCGCCGTGTCCCAAACACCCGCCACGACTTCACAGCCGCCGAAGGCTTCCAAGCCCACAACATCACCAACCAAACAGGCTGCGACATCGGGCACTACCACAGCTCTCGCGGCTGACGCGCTCGAAGGGGACCGCTCCGTCGCCGTCGACCCCAACGCGCCGGCCGGCGCGGCACGCGAGTTACCTGCTCTCCACCCAAAGTTGCCCCCCCAGGCGACGGGCGATACCTCGCCCGCGCCCGGGGAACCCGCTACCCCACCGGTCGCCCGGACAACGGCCGATGCGTCTGCTCCAACCTCGGAATCTACAACACTGGAATTTCAAACACCGAAATCTCCAACAGCAGAATCTCCAACGCCAGGATCTAAAACACCAGGATCTCCAACAGCGCTCGCCCCCGGCCAGCCGGCCACACCGACGACCGGCCCCAAGGCCCAGACACTGCCTGCCAGCGAGGCCAGCCTCTCCTCGCCAGCAACCCAACCTGGTGCCGGACCCGGTGTAACGCCAGCGCAATCGCAGCCGCCCTCCCCGGCGCAACCCGCCCCCGAGACCCCCTCGGGCGCAGCGGCGCAGGCCCCTTCGACAGTACCTGCTTCCGGTGGTGGCGCGCCGCCCGGCACCGCTTCGCAGGCGACAACCCAACAGACTTCACCCGTCCCGCCCGCCGCAACCGTACGCGGCGCACCAGGCCAACAGCAACAGGCCGCCCAGGGCGATGGCGACATCCAAAGCGACGCCCCCATCGTCGAGCGCGTAAGCCCCAGGTATCCCAATCCCCCGGGCACGCCCGATGACCTGGTGAGCCTGCGCAACCAGATCATCGACACGCTCGCCGCCCGCGCCCAGACCGAGCAGTTCGCCGACAAGATGGCCGAACAGCAAAAGCACCACGAGGCCAACCAGAAGCCGCTCGAGTCCCTCAAAAAGGGCAACGAGGAGTCCATCAGCGCGACGCAGGCGCACCAGCAGGCGATCGCGAACCGCGACGAAGCCAACCAGCGCAAGCAGGAAAGCGAGGGCAAGGCCAGGAGCAAGATCGATGACTACTCGAGCCGCGCCGGACAGCTCACGTCCCTGACCGTCCCCTTGAAGGGATTGTCGAAGTTCACCGGGCTCGCGAGCTCGCTGCCGGAGGAGCCGAACGTCGTCGGGAGCTTCAAGCGCAAGGTGCTCAAGGTCAATTCGGACTCGAACCGATTCCTCGCCCAGATGGATCAGATGGATCAGACGATGGCCGGCCAGAAGGGCCAGCACGAGGAGCGTGACAAGGGTATCAAGGCGGATGCGGACACGCTGAAAGATACCAACACCCGGGCGGACCGGTCGGCGGAGGCGTTTGCCGCGGCGAAAGAGACGACAGAGGATTTCGACAAGGAGAACCAGGATCGGATCAAGGAGTCCTCCGAGCAGAAAGCCGCCGCCCGCCAAAGCACGGCGAAGCTCGAGACCCAAGCCCGGCAGAAGCAAAGTCAGGCGGTCAGTCTCGCCGCCGCCATGCAGTTCTGGGCACAAAGCCACCAACAGGCGCGGCGTGACGCGCTGGAGCAGACTCGAGTCAGGTTGGAGGCAATAGGTTATCGCGTGACGGAGGTGCGCGAGCGATGAATGCGCAAGGCACGGTAGACACGCTGCTGCAGAGCGCGCTGAGTCGGGTCTCCAGTGGCGACTTCGGCCAGGCCGCAAGCCTGGCGGAAGAGGCCGCCAGCCTGCATGGCCAGGCTGGCCGGACGCTCGACCAGGCACTCTGCCTGCAGTTGGCAGCGGCGTTGAGACTGGCTGCCGGAGACTCCGAGTCGTGCCGAGCGCTATCGGAGCACGCAGCGCAAGTCGCACCGGAGAGTCTGCCCGTCGCAGTGGCCAGCCTCGCCGTGCAGGGCGAAGCGGCTGCGGCGCAGGGGCGCTATCGCCAGGCCGCCGAGATCTTCACTGCGAGCCTCCAGAATACCTCGGCCGCGGGACTTCCAACTTCCTCCCGGATCGCCTTGCTCCGACGCCGTGGCGCGTGCCGGATTGCCGCTGGCGAATACACGGCCGCTGACAGCGATTTCGCCCAAGCGTCCGACCTCGCATCGCCCCGCATCGCTGCGTTTCTCCGCACCGAGCAGTCGCGGCTGCTCCTCGATGCGGGAGAAGCGGAGGCCGCCGCCGGAGTCCTCCCTGAGCCTGATCTGTCGGACCTCCAGCTCCTCGCCGAGGTCGAAGCTCAGAAAGCGCGACTCGCCCGGGTGGCCGGGGACTTCGAAGGGATTCGGCTACATGCGATCGCCGCGCGTTATGCCGCGTTGAGGGCGGTCGCCCCGGTTCCCTACTTTACGGCAGGCGTCGAGCTGGCCGAGGCGCTCGACCTGCTCGGCCGGCGATCGGAGGCGTACGCCACTCTGACGACCACCTGGGGCACTTTGTCCGACCTGTTGGGCAGCAACGTTGCGCGCTCATGGGTCGAGCCCTGCCTGCTCGCTCTGCGACTGCGCTGGGGTGATGCGCCATTCAACGACATCAAACAGGCGCACGACGCGCAACGGCGAGCCGAGCGCCAGGCAGGTCTACAATGAGACGGCGGCTGCAAGCTCACGGCCGGCGAACACCTACGCCGGCCTCACTCCAGCGCAACCCACTCGCCCCTACGAGCCGGCCGGGCACACCGGCCGTAGCCGCTCCGGTCGCCTCGATCGCCCCTGCCCTCCCGTCCTCGGGTAAGCCCCTCGAAGCCAGCACCCGACAGTTCATGGAGTCGCGCTTCGGACACGACTTCAGCGACGTGAAGGTGCACAGCGATGAGCGTGCGGCACGACACGCGAAGGCCTTGGATGCGCAGGCTTTTACTGTCGACTCCAACATCGTCTTCGACTCCGGCCGGTATCGGCCGCAGAGCCCGGAGGGACGAGGCCTGCTGGCTCACGAGCTGGCCCACGTGGTCCAGCAGAGTGCCGCAGGCTCTGCCAACTCCAACAGGATGAGCCGGCCCGGAGATGCCGACGAAGCGGGCGCACACCGCGCCGTGTCAGACATCGCCGCAAATCGCAAGCCGCAACTCAATGCGGCCGGCGCGGGAGTGCACCGGCAGGCCGCCGCGGACGCACCCGCACCGCTGTTTCCTCCAGATGTCAGACCCCAACAGCAATCCCAGGCAGAGCAGGTCCTGGAGAGCTTCCTGAATCGCATGTGGGAAGCGCAATCGAAACAGGAGCAGCCGCTGCGCATCTCCCCGGGGGTGTTGGAAGGCATCAACATCGTGTTTCCCCTCGGGGCGCCGGTACGGCTGCTGGAGATTTTCGACTCGACGCGGCAGGTGATGGACCGCTTGCGATCCCGGCTCCCGGCGACGCTCGAGCCGAACGCGGTCGCTGTGCTCGATGACGTGCCGAAGCACGAGAGGTCCCTCGCGACGACATCCAAGCCCAAGGACCTGGAGCCCGCCGGCCTGGCGGGGGGCTCAGTACTCCCGGAGATCGCTCTGACCCTGGCGGGAGCGGGCGTTGGTGCCGGAACAGGAGCCGCCATCGGGGGAGGACTCGGCGCGGGGATCGGAGCGCTCGCGGGAGCCGCATCCGGCCTCACCGTGGCGCTCATCCGCAGAAAGGTACAACAGACATGAGCTCATTTCCTGGCTCGCCGCGCGTTCTCAAAGGGGGTCTGGTGCTGTTGGATCCCGACAGCTTCAACGTACTGCCCAACGGCATCATCGTACTGCAGTACAACCCGGACACGCTTTCCCGGACTCTCAAGATCAAGGGCGCCCAGGAAGGCGGCGATCGCAGCGAGGCGCTGCGCCTCACAGGTCCCCCCGAGGAAAGCATCAAGCTCGAGGCCGAAATCGACGCCACCGACCAACTCGAGCAGCCGGACCAGAACCCGACCGTCCTGCAATACGGGATCGCCCCGCAGCTGTCGGCGCTCGAAACACTGGTGTATCCGGCATCCCAGACGCTGCAGAACAACTACACCCTCTCCCAACAGGGCACGCTCGAGATCATGCCGATCCTCGCGCCGATGAGCCTGTTCGTCTGGAGCGCCTCGCGCATCGTGCCCGTGCGGCTGACGGAATTCAGCATCACGGAAGAGGCGTTCGATCCGCAGCTCAATCCCCTGCGCGCGAAAGTCAGCCTCGGGCTGCGCGTGCTGTCCATCGATGACCTGTTCTTCAGCGACAAGGGAGGCAGTCTCTACATGGCCTATCACCGGCAGAAGGAAAGCCTCGCGGCGCTCTACCAGTCCGGCTCCCTGAGCGCTCTCGGCCTGCGGGGGCTCCCATGAGCAGCAACCCGCAGCTGGATCCGGTCCAGGCGATGTTGGCCCAGACATCCCTCAAGACCACACTGTTCACGGCAACCAGCCGCTATTACGGGCTGGGCACGGCGACCTTGACCCACAACGGCGTGCCGGTTGCCTACGTTCTGCGGCGCTTCGTGCCGCAACCGGAGCGTTTCCAACTGCTCCAGGAATACACGGTGACCCAGGGCGATCGCCTGGACAACATCGCGGCGAAGTTCCTCGGCGACCCCACACTTTTCTGGCGATTGTGTGATGCCAACAGGGCCATGCGGCCCTGGGAGCTGACTCAGGTCATCGGCAGCAAGCTGCGGATCACGTTGCCCGAGGGCATCACCGGAGCAAGCCTGTGAATCAGGGCTTCTATCTCACGCTGATGATGGGCGGCTTCAACGCTTCGCCCGTGCCTGAAGCCGTGATCGATGCGCTGATGTCGGTTCAGGTCAGAAGCAACGTTGGCAGCCAGGGCGGCTTTCAGTTGAAGTTCGCGTGGAGCAAGAACGCGGCGCTGGCGCAGCTCCACGGGAGCGGGTTCTTCGATCCCCGTCAGCGTGTCATCATCGCCGTGACCGTCAATGGGTCCACCGAGGTGCTGATGGACGGGATCATCACCAAGCAGGACCTGACACCCAGCAGCTCCGCCGGCAAATCCACCTTGACCCTCACGGGCCTGGATCTGACGGCGCTCATGGACTTCATCGATCTGACCGGGATCCCGTACCCGGCCATGCCGATGTTCACTATCGTCGAGCTCATCCTCGCCAAATACCTGCCGCTCGGCGTCGTTCCGCTGGCCATCCCGCCGCTGCTCGCGCTGATCGAGAACCCGATCGAGCGCTTCATGAAGCAGGACGGCACCGACTACAAGTACGTCACCACGCTGGCGGGCAAGGTAGGCGCGGTGTTTTACCTGGATCCGGGCCCTGCTCCCGGCCAGAGCATGGCGTACTGGGGGCCGGATCTGACCAAACTGTTCGGGGGCACCCAGCCGGCGCTCAGCATCAACCTCGACGGCTCCACAACACTCGACTCGCTGAGCTTCTCTTACGACGGCACGCTCGCCACCAACTACCTGGTCACCATCATCGAGCAGAACACACAAATACCGATCGTGATTCCGCTGCCGAGCATCGACCTCATCAAGGCACCGCAGGCCGCCCACGCGCCCACACCGCTGAAATACGTGCAGCTGAAGCCGGTGGCGAATCAGGATCCTGTCAAGGCAGCCCTGGCAGGTTTCGCGAAGCTCTTCGAAACCGCGGACGTCGTGACGGCGAACGGTCAGCTGGATGTGCTGCGCTATGGACGGATCTTCAAGGCTCGCCAGCTCTGCGCGGTGCGGGGCGGCGGAGCCTATTACGACGGCGTGTACTACGTGAAGAGTGTGACCCACGACATCAAGCGCGGCGAATACAAACAGAGCTTCACGCTCGCCCGAGGCGGCACGGGATCCTCCGTCGGCACGGTGACGGTATGAGCGGCACCGAAAACAGATACTACGGCTTGTATCGCGGCACGGTCGTGAACAACGTCGATCCCATGATGCTCGGACGCCTCATGGTGACCGTTCCAGACGTCGGCTCCGCCATCCCGTCGACGTGGGCGATGCCCTGTGTGCCGATGGCCGGAAAGCAGATGGGAGCCTTTGTCGTTCCGCAGATCGGCTCCGGAGTGTGGGTGCAGTATGAGGGGGGCGACCCGGACTATCCCGTCTGGACGGGTGGCTGGTGGGGCAACCCGGCCGAGGTGCCCACGCTGGCCCTGGCGGGCGTGCCCGGCGATCCCAACATCGTACTGCAGTCGAGCCTGCAGAATGCGTTAGTCATCAGTGATCTGCCCGGCCCGACCGGCGGCATCATGCTCAAAAGCACCACCGGCGCCACCATCATCGTGAATGACACGGGGATCTATATCCAGAACGGCAAGGGTGCGAGCCTCACGATGGTCGGTCCCTCGGTGACCATCAATGAGGGCGCGTTGGTGGTGGTCTGAGACCCGGAAGTGATGCGATGCCTGGATTCATACTACATGTTGGATCAACGGTCACGTGCAGCCATGCAGGGCAGGCGCAGCCCACCGTGCCCAACCCAAGAGTCACCGTCAGCGGCATGCCCTCCGTGACGCTGAGCGCTCCGTATGTCGTAGCGGGCTGTACCTTTCCGCCACCGCCGGCGGCCAATGGTCCCTGCGTGACAGCGCAGTTCGTCACCTCCGCGGTACGGGTCACTTCCAACGGCCAACCCTTGCTGCTGCTGGACAGCCAGGCGATCTGCGCTCCGACCGGTACTCCCCTGATCGTCGCCGCGACGCAGACCCGGGTGACGGCAACCTGACTCATGAGCATCGGTTCCCTATGAGCATCGGCTCCCTATGAACATCGACTTTCCTTGGCACTTCGACGGCCGGGGCCGCACAGCGACCGCAAACGATCCCGACCACATCCGCGAGTTGGTAGAGCAGTTGCTCTTCACGGCTCCGGGCGAGCGGGTCAACCGCCCCGACTTCGGCAGTGGCTTGCTGCAGATGGTTTTTGCGCCCAACAGCACCGAGCTCGCTGCAGCCTTGCAGTTCACGACCAAGGCGGCCGTGCAGCGCTATCTCGGCGATCTCATCGACCTGCAGCAACTGGAGGTCACCGCCCAGGAAGCGACTCTGAGCGTCACCGTCTCGTATGTAATCCGCTCCACTCAACAGCAACAGGTCAATACGTTGGTCAGGAGCGTCCCATGAGCGCCGCAGCGGCCGGGTGCGCCCTCGAGCGGCGCCGTGAGGACGTCCGCAAGTCATCGCTTCTGGGATTGGATTTCGTCGAGGTCGACGCCACCCAGACCCGCCTGGAGGTCTTCTTTCTCGGCAAAGCGCCGCAGACCCTCAAGGAAGCCAACGTCCGCATCACCGGCGGCGCGGCGGTGAAAGTGACCGGGCTACGGGTCTACCGCCAGCCCGACCCGACCCTGGATGACTGGATGGAAGTGCGTGTGGATCGGCCGGGAGACTTCTCGACCTACACCCTCGCGCTGGTGAAGCTCGACGCCAGCGGCCATCCGACGGACCAGCCGCTCGCGGGTTTCGATCCGATGTTCGCCTCGGCGGCCTTCAGCTTCAAGGTGTCCTGCCCCTCGGACCTGGACTGCCGCGTGCCTCATGTCTGTCCTCCGGACCCGCAGCGTTCCCTCGATATCGACTACCTGGCGAAAGACTACAACAGCTTCCGCCAGCTCATCCTGGATCGCCTCGCCCAGACATTGCCCGGCTGGACCGAGACACACGTGCCGGATATCGGGCAGATGCTGGTCGAGCTGCTGGCCTATGTCGGCGATCAACTGAGTTATTACCAGGATGCCGTCGCCACCGAAGCCTATCTCGGCACGGCCCGGAACCGGATCTCGGTACGGCGCCATGCGCGCCTGGTGGACTACCGCCTGCACGAAGGCTGCAATGCCCGCGCCTGGATCACGATATCGACCGACACCGACAGGCCGCTCGACCCCGGCCAGATCTTCTTCTGCACGGCCTTCCCCGGCGCGCCTGCGGGCCACATCCTGCAGCCCGCCGATTTCGCCAAAGCAATGCCAGGCAGTTGCGAGGTCTTCGAGCCGCTCATCCCCGCTACCTCGACGATTGCCTTGCGCCGTGCTCACAACACGATCCAGCTCTACACCTGGGGCGATTGCGCCTGCTGTCTGCCCAAAGGCGCGACCCGGGCGACCCTGTTGGATGCCTGGCTGCCTGGGGAGGGAACGCCACAGCGAGCCCTGAGCCTCCAACCCGGTGACGTGCTGATCTTCGAAGAGGTGCTCGGGCCCCACACCGGCAATCCCGCCGACGCGGACCCCGCACACCGCCAGGCCATTCATCTGACCAAAGTAACTCCCTGCGTGGATCCCCTGTACGACACCGACCAGGGTGGCCGGCCGCTCGTGGAGATCGAATGGTGCTCGCAGGACGCACTGACCTTCCCGTTATGCATCTCGGCGGTCATGCCTCCTCCCGACTGCAGTTGCAAAGAAGGCATCAGCGTTGCACGCGGCAACGTGGTGCTGGTAGACAACGGAGCCACGACTTCTGAAGTGCTCGGGAGCGTCCCGACACAGACAAGCACCACCAGCTGCCCGACGAGCTGCGCACCTGCGACCGAGGTGGTCACGGTGGGCTGTTTCCGCCCCGTTCTGCAGTACTCGTCCCTCACCTTCGCGCAGAGCCTGCCGACGTGTTGGTGCACAAGTACCGTGGAGGACCAGGATCCCCGTCAGGCGCTGCCCCAGATCTCGCTCACAGGGCGGGTCAGTACACCGGACGGCCCCGTCGACAGCCAGTGGACCGCTCGGGCCGATCTGCTCGAAAGCGGACCGGATGACCGTGACTTCGTTGTCGAGATCGACGATGACGGCCGCGCGCACCTGCGCTTCGGCAACAACGATGAAGGCCGCATGCCCGATGCGGGCACTCGGTTCGCTGCGCACTACCGTGTCGGCAACGGCCCGGACGGCAATGTCGGCGCGGAGTCCATCAGTTACCTGGTCTTCCGCCAGACCACTGGCAATCCAGGTAATCTGATTGCGCGTAATCCCTTGCCAGCGGTGGGCGGTACCGCGCCGGAGCCCACTTCCGAAGCCCGGCTGTTTGCCCCCTATGCGTTCAGAGATACGCTGGAGCGGGCGATCACCGCCGACGACTATGCATCCCTGGCGCAAGACAACGCCCGACGGCTGGAGGAGCGCCCGGAGTTGCTGCAGAAGCCTCGGCCCACACTCGCCCCGCCGGCTCCAACATCCGAGGATCCTCGTGCCAGTCTCGAGGAAGAATGGGAGCAGCAGGGCAATGACCTTCCCCCTGACATTTGCCAGGTTCCCTTCCAACCCCTGCAGGGTGCCAAGGCCGCCCTGCGCTGGAACGGAAGCTGGTACGAAGTGCAGGTTGCCCTCGACCCGCAGGGGACCGAAACGGTCACGGATGAGCTGCGTGCGGAGGTGGCCGCCTATCTGGAGCCCTACCGGCGCATCGGCCACGATCTGTCGGTGGAGGCACCCTCCTACGTGCCTCTGGATGTTGGGTTGTCCATCTGCGTCAAAGCCGACTACGAGCGGGGCTGGGTGGAAGCCAGCCTGCTGTCGGCGCTGGGATCGGGCATCCAACCCAACGGCACTCTCGGCCTCTTCAATCCCGACAACGAAACATTCGGACAGGGTGTGTATGCGAGCCAGATCATTGCCGCCGCCCAGGGGATGAGCGGTGTGGTGGATGTGGAGCTCACGCGCCTCACCCGGTATGTTCCGGGCACCCCGCCCCCCGGCACCAAGCCCGACTACGTACCCGCCAATGGCGTGTTGTGTCTGCATCCGTTCGAGATAGCCCAACTCGATAACGATCCGAGCGCTCCGAATCACGGGCGCCTGACTCTACTGCTGCGAGGTGGGCGATGAAGGAACAGTGTGGCTGCTGCAGCGGAACACAGGTCGTGGTTCCGGTCCCGGAGGCCAATCCACCGGGACTGACTGCACTCAAATACCGCGTTGGCACCTACTCGGAGTTTCTCGAGAGCGCGTTGGCTCGTTTATCGACAGTCACCGTGGATGTGCCTTCAACCTCCGGCAGCGGCACCGATCATCTGCGCCCGCTGGCGAACCTGACTACCCGGGATCCGTCTGATCCGTCGATCGCATTGTTGGATGCCTGGGCGGTCGTCGGGGATGTGTTGACGTTCTACCAGGAGCGCATCGCCAACGAGGGCTATCTGCCCACGGCCGTCGAGCGACGCTCGGTGCTGGAGCTCGCGCGCCTGATCGGCTACCGCCTGAGGCCAGGCGTGGCCGCCAGTGTCAAACTCGCGTTCACGGTCGCTTCCGGCTTCTCCGGCATTCTGCCGGCCGGCACGCGCGCCCAGAGTATCCCCAAGGCAGGCCAGAATCCGCAGTTCTTCGAAACCTCCGCCGATCTGCAAGCCCGGGACACCTGGAACGCGCTGCCACCGCGGATGACCCGCCCGCAACTCATCACCCCAGCGGCTACGGATCCCACAACACAAGCTCCCCTCGTGACCGGCGCTGATGTCATCGATGCGGTATACCTTGACGGGATCACGACCAACATCAAACCAGCGGACGCGTTGCTCTTCATCTTCGGGTCTGACACGAGCGCCACGCCCGCACAGCAATATCTGCGATTCGCGGCCGACGTCGACGCGCAGGCTGCCGCCAAGCGCACGGAAATCACCCTTGACCTGCTCACCTCGGGCAGGACAGCGGACCAGGAGTTGGGGCTCTATATAGACAAAGCGAACCTGTTGTTTCCGGGCAGCGACCTCGCTCAGCAGGTCGTGAACGTCCTTACGCCGGTGCAGACCAATATCGCCTCGGCGCCGGAGCTCATGGGCGACCTCCTGCAGCCGGCAGTCTCTCGCATCACGCTCATCCGTGACGTTGCAGTCAAGCGAGGGTTCACTCGTGTCGCCGCCTGGCTCGCCATGCTTCTGAAATCGCTGCAGCGGATGAGTCTGGGGGAGAAGGCGGTGTTCTTTCGCATAGCGGCCCGCCACGTTCGGGATGAGCTGGGCGGCGCGGCTCAGACCTTTCAGAAGCTCCCCGATGCACCAGAAGCCTGGCCGCTCAAACGGCTGCGTAACATCGTGGACGACCTCGCGACGCCACCCTCCCAGCAACCACCCGGCCCGTTGCAGCTCACACGAAGTGTGGCGGCGAGCTTTTCACCCCAGTCTGATATCGCTCCACGCCTGCTCGGAGCGCTCAAGCCCGCGGCGGCTGCAACCCTCTACGAAGGCTGGTCCGCTGTCGCGACCCCGGCGGGACGCGTACAGGTCTATGCCGCTCGCGCGAAGACGGGGCTATTTGCCGCGAGCTGGGCGGGATATCCAACCACCCACACCGACGGTAACCAAAACACGACGACGACTTACGCACAACCCAGCATCAGCACGGCGTGGCCGGGTATGCAGGCCACCCCACCGACAACGCCGGCCGAGGTGCCGCTCGATGCTGTGTACGACCAGATCAAACCCGGCAGTTGGATAGCGATCAAACGCAATGACCCGACCGCCACGCCGGTCACGACGGTCACGTTTCATATCGTCTCTTCTTTGCGCACGGCGAGCGTGGCCACCCCGCAGCTGAGCACCCAGCAGGGCTCGACAGCGAGTGGGGGGAGCTCGCCTCCTCTTCAAAGCTCCGGTTTTGCCGCGAAAGTCACCCTGCTCACGCTCGATCCGCCATGGCTCAGTGAGCTGGTCGGTCACGATACCCAGCCGCTCTCGAACGCACTCCAGAGCACGGACATCCTGCGCCAGACGGTCGTCTATGCGCAGAGCGAGCTCATGACTCTCGCCGAAGAGCCACTCGATACCGATGTCGAAGGGGACTCGATCGATCTTTCGGGAGTCTATGACGGGTTGGAAGCCGGTCGCTTCGTGATCGTCTCCGGTACCCGCACCGACGTGCCGGGCACCAGCGTGGTCTCGGCAAGCGAGCTGGCCATGATCAGCAGCATCAGCCAGGGAGAGCAGGCAGCACAGTGCGTTGCGTTTCCGCTCTCATCGCCTCCGTTTGCGACCATCTACTATGTGACCGACGCCAACGCCTATGGAGACCGGCTGGTTGTTGGAAAGCTGGCGCGCCCTGCGCGGGATGGAGTCTACTCCGTTCCTGATACCAGGGGCTCCCCCGTCTTCGTCAACCAACAGTACTGCGGGCAGGTCCAACTGGCAGAGGGGCACTACGCGAACGCTTACGTGCCCACCCAGGCCGAGCTCAGGGGAGCCTTCCCTGACTTCGAGGGGCTGCTGATCCGACCGGTCGACTCCGCCAAAGGCCGGGCCAACCGTCCGTACCCCGGTGGGCGGATCGACGACATCCGCAGAAACGGCACGTTCGCCTGGCGGATCTCCAGTCCCGCACTCCATACCGTCCTGAATCTCGCAGCCCCCCTTGCCTACCAATACGATCGCGGCACCCTCACCATCTATGGAAACGTGGCGGATGCCACCCACGGACAAAGCACCGGTGAGGTTCTCGGCAACGGCGATGCCACAGTCGACTTCGCGAGCTTCCCGTTGCGCCAGTCGCCGCTCACCTACGTGTCGGCACCGACACCGTCCGGGATCTCAAGCACCCTCACGAGCCGGGTCAACGAGCTTGAATGGCACGAGATCGATAACCTGTTCGAGGCTGCTCCGCGCCAGCGCTGTTACATCACGCGCGAGAACGATGCCCAACAGACCAACCTGACTTTCGGCAACGGCACCCATGGCTCCCGGCTGCCGACCGGCACGGCGAATATCAAGGCAACTTACCGGTACGGCCTGGGCAGTGTGGGCAATGTCGAAGCAGGGCAGATCAGCCAGCTCGCGACACGGCCGCTCGGTGCGCAGGGCGTCATCAATCCACTGCGCGCCAGCGGAGGCGCCGACGCCGACCGCCTCGATCAAGCCAGGTCCAACGCGCCGCTGGCCGTGATAGCGCTCGATCGACTGGTCTCGGTGACTGACTATGCCGACTTCACGCGCACCTACGCCGGAATCGGCAAGGCACTCTCCACACTCGTGTCCGACGGCCACCGCCAGTGGGTCCACGTCACGATCGCGGGTGCGGACGACATTCCGATCGACACCTCCTCGGACCTGTACCGCAATCTCAAACAGTCCCTGTTGGACTATGGCGACCCGCGTCAGGCGCTGGATGTCGGCATCCGACGCGTGCGTTTGCTCGTGATGGCCGCGACGGTCGCTTTGCTTCCCGATTACGACTGGGACACCGTGTCTCCGCAGGTGCGGAGCGCAATTCTGCAGCTGTTCAGCTTCGACGCGCGCGCCCTGGGGCAGGCGGCCTACCGCTCGGAAGCCATCGCAGCGGCTCAGGGAGTGGAAGGAGTGAGTTGGGTCGACGTCACTACGTTCGACAGCGTCGGCGAAGATATCACTGCCGCGGAGCTCGCCTCGCTTGGAACGAAGCTCGGTGTGCAGCCGTTCGTCGCGGCGGAGCTCCCTGAGCTCGACCCTGGTGGAACCGGTGCGATCAGGCCGGCGGAGTTGGTCTTCATGAGCCCCGATATCACGGACACCCTCATCCTGACACAACCGGGGACCTGAAGAGATGCGCAACGATCCCGACTTTCTCTACAACCTCATCCCAGTCGTCTATCGTCTGCGCGATGCCGACCAGGGATACCCGCTGCGGGCACTGCTGCAGGTCGTGGGTGAGCAGGCCTCGCTCATCGAGCAGGATATCTCGGGTCTGTATGAAAACTGGTTCATCGAGACCTGCCAGGACTGGGCGGTGCCTTACATCGGGGCTCTGGTGGGATACGCCCCAGTCAGCATCGGCCCCCAGGCCTCGACGGGCAAGCGTGCGCAAGCACGTGAGCGGATCGTCATTCCGCGGCGGGAAGTCGCCAACACAATTCGCTTCCGGCGGCGCAAGGGTACCCTGAAGGTATTGGAGGATCTGGCCCAAGCGGTCAGCGGCTGGCCGGCCGTAGCAGTCGAGCTCTACCGCAAGCTGGCGGTGACGCAAAACATCAACTTCCTCCACCTGGATCGGGGACGGCTCGCCGAGCTCCGCGACGGGGATGCACTGGCGGCAATCGATACCGCGTTCGACGAAATGGCGCACACCCTCGACGTGCGCAGGACGAGCTCGAATCGAACGCGCGGTACCGCGAATATCCCGGATGTCGGGCTTTACGTGTGGAGACTACGAACCTACACCATCACCCGCGCTCCCGCGTACTGGTACCACGAGGAGGCCCCGAACTGCTTCCTTTTCAATGCGCTTGGCAACGATACGCCGCTGTTCGTCAACCCGACCACGCCGGGGGCCGATCCCGCCCTGCCCATACCGCTCACGCGACGAGCGTTGGAAACGAGAGAGCTCGAGGAGCGCAGCGGCGCAACCACTTCCGGAGTGCCGTTCTATTTCGGACCCACCCAGAGTCTCATGATCTGGACCGGCAATCCTCCCACACCCGTGGATCCCAAGAGCATCGTGCCCGCCGATCTCAGCGGTTGGACGTACCGCCCGCTGGCCGGGCAAGTGGCGGTCGACCCCGTCCTGGGCCGCATCATGTTCCCTCCATCAGAGGGACGCCAGGCAGTGACTGTGTCTTATAGCTACGGCTTCAGTGCGGACCTCGGGGGTGGTGAATACACGCGCACTCTCCAACAACCACCGGATGCCAGCGTGTATGAAGTGGTTCCCGGGACGAAGTTGAGCAAGCTGGCTGACGCGCTCACCCAATGGCGGCAGGACGCTCCCGTCAATGCAGTCATCGAAGTCACCGACAGCGGCGTCTACGCCGAGTCCGTCTCCATCGAGTTGAAGAAAGGACAGACGCTGCTGCTGCGTGCTGCCAACCGCAAGCGTCCCGTGATCCGCTTGCCGGATTGGCAGACCCCGGATGCGAACGGCTTCAGCGTCAGCGGAGAAGCGGGAAGTTGGTTTCAGCTCGAGGGCATCATCGTCACGGGGCGCGCCCTCCAGATCGGCGGCAGCCTGTCCGGAGTGTCGATCCGCCACTGCACCCTGGTGCCCGGTTGGGGCCTGAACTGTAACTGCACGTCGAAACGCCCCACCGAGCCCAGTCTCGAAGTGACGGATGCTCCCGGGTGCATCACGATCGACCACAGCATTGTTGGTGCCATCCAGGTGACGCGCGACGAGGTCAAACAGGATCCGCTGAAGCTGCAAATCAGCGACAGCATCCTGGATGCCATAGCCCCGGGTCGGGTGGCCCTCGGAGCCACCGGCAAGCTCTGCGCGTTCACGGACCTGACGATCCGGCGCAGCACCGTCTTCGGCCAGCTGCGCACGCAGTACATCGAGCTTGCCGAGAACAGTATCCTGCTCGGAACCGTACACGCTTGCCGGCGACAACGCGGTTGTATCCGCTTCTGCTACATCGTCCCCGGCTCGCGCACGCCACGCCGCTATGAGTGCCAGCCGGATCTGGTGGAGAAGAAGATCAGCGAGCAGTGCCTCGCCGGAGATCTCACGGCGACCGAGCGCGATGCCCTCATCGCTTCCGAACGAGCGCGGGTGACTCCGGAGCTCGACAGCACGATCTACGGCACACCGACCTACTGCCGCCTCTCGATCGCCTGCGCCCCCGAGATCGCCACGGGAGCGGAAGACGAGTCCGAGATGGGCGTCTTCCACGACCTCTTCCAGCCGCAGCGCCTCGCCAACCTGCGCCAGCGGCTCCTCGAATACACACCCGCCGGCAGCGCTGCCGGCATCCTCCTGGCCAGTTGAAAGGACTACCGTGAAAGCCGACCTCACGCGCAAGAGCTTTGATCCCCTGAAGCACTTCAGCCGCGTACTCATGCAACAGGGGCGGGTCCAGCTCGATGCCGACTGGAACGAGCAGTGCGCCATTCTCCTGCACGCGCTGCGTACGCTCATCGTCGACTCTTCAGGCCCGGTTTACAGCCCAGGCTACTACAACAGTCCATTCCCGAGCTTCTATCCGATCACGTTGGAACAGGGTCCGCCGCCCCTGAAACCCACGGTGGCCGATTTCGGCATCCAGTGGGGCACGATCTACGTCGACGGCATCCTCTGTGAGCTGGAAGCCACGCCAGTGCCGGTTCTCAAGTGGCAGCCCCCGAACAAGATCCAGGTCGCCAACTGGACCGTGGACGGCCAGGAGTTCCAGAAAGGACAGCTCGTGTGGGTTTCGGATGACGAGCGCCAGCCGGCCGGCCAACCCATCATCGCGAAGATCACGGATATCAACTATCCGAACCAACAGCTGACGCTCGATACGGACGTCAGTCCGCTGTCCACGTCGCAAGTCGGTCGCGTGCGCCGGATAACGACCTACAGCGCTCAACCGGACCTGCCCAACCCGCAGACACTCAAGCCTGGCACGGGCTATCAGGTCTATCTCGATGTCTGGGAGCAGCTCGTGACGGGTCTCGAGGATGACTCGATCCGGGAAGTGGCACTCAATGGCGCGGACACGACCGCCCGCACGCGCGTGGTCTGGCAGGTCAACGTGCTGCCAGCGTTGGCTAACGGAGCCTGCATGACCCCACAGCAGATCGCGGATCAGCTCCAGCCCTGGAACCGCGGACTGTTGCGTGCCCGCACCCAACCCGGACAGGTGACGACAGACCCCTGCACGATCTCTCCGACATCCCGTTACCGCGGGCCCGAGAACCAACTCTATCGGGTGGAGGTACACACCGGTGGCAGGATCACCGACACACCACCTCCGACATTCAAATGGTCGCGCGACAACGGCACCGCCGTGTTCCCGATCGTGACTCTGGCCGCGGGCACGGCGCCGGGCACGACGGTCGTCACCGTGGCCAACCTGGGGCGCGACGACCGCTACGGCCTGGCGATCGGGGACTACGTCGAAGTGCTCGACGACACCTACTCCCTCAACAGCAACCCGAACAACCCCGATAACCCGGGCTACCCGACGAGCCCGGGTATTCCCGGAAGCCTGATGCAGGTGCAAGCCATCGACGCCGCCAATCGGCTCGTCACCCTGTCAGGCAACGGCGCCAAGGTCGACCTCAAACGTCACCCGCTGCTGCGCCGCTGGGACCACAAGGGCGGTGACCCGACTCAGGGCGGCCTCACGCTGGGTTCCGACAACGCGGTGCTGATTCAACCGGACCCCAAGCAAGCCCCGACATGGATCGATCTCGAGGACGGCGTGCAGGTTCTATTCGATCAACTTCTGCTCGACCAGGGATCTCTCGCGACCTACCGCACGGGCGATTACTGGCTGATCCCGGCACGCGTCGCCACCGGCAATGTGATCTGGCCGCAGGAAACCGGCCAGGATTCTCAAGGCAATTCCGTCACCAACCCGGTTGCGAAGCCGCCTGACGGAATCACCCATCATTACGCGCCCCTGGCGATCGTCAACGTCCAGGAAGGCTCTGTGCCGAAAATCACGACCTGTTCAGGCCGACGCAAGGAATAGCGCGCGACCGGGAGCGCACGGCGAGAAGCCGGTGTTCAGTCAAGCTGAAGCCGGGTTATCGACGGAACGTACCGCCGGATCCTCATTCGGCCGCGAAAGGGGGGTTCACGACCCGGTATCGTCGGAGATGTCCGCGTATTCGCCAGCTCGACCTTGCGCTTGCGGGCGGTTGAAATCCTGGGTCGCCGTCCGCTAGCCGTGCTCTCCATCACCGGCGCCGATACAATGCTGCGCCGCTGACCCGATCCTTTTGCATGGGATCAGTGGAACTTCACTCTCACGAGCGAGCGACTTCATTGGCCCCCTCCTCCACTGCGAACGAGCCATCGCGATTACGCGAGATCCCCTATAACTACACGTCTTTCTCCGACCGGGAAGTCGTCTCGCGACTGCTGGGCGCTGATGCCTGGCGTCTCATTCAGGAATTGCGCAACGAGCGCCGCACCGGTCGATCGGCGCGCATGCTTTACGAGGTCCTGGGTGACATCTGGGTCGTAGAGCGCAACCCTTATCTGGAAGACGATCTTCTCGACAATCCTGGGCGCCTGAAGCTTCTCAAGCACGCGCTCGATCATCGAGTGAATGCCATCGCCAGCCGGCGAGATGACTCGGATACCGAACGGGATGCGAAAGTCGCCGAGTTGTTGCGTGCCACGCGCTCTGCGATAGATCGCTTCTGCGCGCGTTTCAGGGATGTCGCACGTCGGCGCAAGACTGTGCGCCAGCTACTGCGACGGCATACACGGGCTGACAACATCCGCTTCGACGCAGTCGCCCGGGTCTCTCACGCCACGGATGCAACAGACTGGCGAGTGGAGTACCCGTTCGTGGTCCTTTGTCCCGACGATGAGCGGGAGATACCCGGTATCGTGCGGGATTGCATAGAGCTGGGCCTTACCCTCATCCCACGAGGCGGCGGTACGGGGTATACCGGCGGCGCGATCCCCTTGAGTCCGCTCTCGGCCGTCATCAACACGGAGAAGCTCGAATACCTGGGTGACGTCGAAAGGATCGAGCTTCCGGGGAAACTCCGGCCCGTGCCAACAATCCTGACAGGAGCGGGCGTGGTTACCAAGCGCGTGGGCGATGCTGCCGAGCGCGCCGAGCTGGTATTTGCTGTAGATCCCACTTCGGCGGAAGCCTCCTGTATCGGAGGCAACATTGCTGTGAACGCCGGTGGCAAGAAGGCCGTGCTCTGGGGCACGGCGATTGACAATCTGGCCTGGTGGAGAATGGTGGATCCGGAGGGCAACTGGCTGGAGGTGGCCCGTGTCGACCACAACCTCGGCAAGATCCACGATGTCGAGATGGCAGAGTTTGACCTGGTCTGGAAGGATGGCCGGCAGGCGCCCGACAATGCCCGGGTATTACGGACGACCCGCCTGTCGATTCCAGGCAAGTCATTCCGCAAGGCGGAGCTCGGCAAGGATGTGACGGACAAGTTTCTCGGCGGTTTGCCGGGAGTGCAGAAGGAAGGCACCGACGGCATCGTGACGTCGGCACGCTGGATATTGCATCGGATGCCGAAACACACCCGTACCGTGTGTCTGGAGTTTTTCGGCCAAGCACATCACGCCATTCCGTCGATCGTGGAAATCAAGGATTATCTGGAGAAGGAAGGACCCGGGTTGGGGGTGAAGCTTGCAGGCCTCGAGCATCTGGACGATCGGTACCTCAAGGCAGTTGGCTATGTCACGAAATCCAAGCGTGGCGGCCTGCCGAAGATGGCGTTGTTTGGTGACATCGCAGGGGATGATGCAGACGCCGTTGCAGCCGCAACCTCACACGTCGTTCGGCTCGCCAATGCGCGTGGCGGCGAGGGCTTCATAGCGGTCAGCCCCGAGGCGCGGAAGCAGTTCTGGCTCGACCGGGCGCGCACGGCAGCGATCTCCAGACATACCAACGCCTTCAAGATCAACGAAGATGTCGTGATTCCGCTGCCGAGGATGGCGGAATACACGGACGCCATAGAGCGACTCAACATCGAGCTGTCGACCCGGAACAAGCTTGGACTGACCGGGGAGCTCGAGCACCTGTTGAAGGGGAAGGCGCGGCGGGAAGAGGCGGACGCTTCCGACGATGAGCTGCCTGGAGATGAAGCGTTGGAGCAGCGCCTTGCGGATGCCTGTGGGATCGTGCAAACGGTGCGCGAGCGGTGGCAGTTCGTGCTGGATTCGCTCGATCGACCGCTGGAGGATGTCAGGCCCCGCCTCCTGGCCTTGGGATACGACAGCCTCAAGCCTGAGTTGGCGCGCCGTCTCGCCGATAACCCGCGTGCCAGGCTGATCGATGTGGTGCAGGATCGCGCCTTGCGGATTTCGTGGAAAACTGAGATCCGTGCACGCCTGGCCGAGCTCCTCATCGGGCCGCTCGCTGGCGTTCTCGCGGAGTGCGACGCCACGCATCAGCGCGTCCTCAAGAGCCGTGTGTTCATCGCCCTGCACATGCATGCCGGGGACGGCAACGTTCACACCAACATTCCGGTGAACTCCGATGATTACGGAATGCTACAGGAGGCGAACGCGGCGGTTGCCCGCATCATGCAGATCGCGCGCAATCTCAACGGCGTGATCTCCGGCGAGCACGGCATTGGCATCACCAAATACGAATTCCTGGCCGAGGAGGAGACGCGCGATTTCCGCGCCTACAAGCAGCGGATCGACCCTGAGGGCCGCTTCAACGCCGGCAAGCTCCTCCCTGGCGGGGACCTGAGTCGAGCGTATACGCCGAGCTTCAACCTCCTCGGCCATGAGTCTCTCATCATGCAGCAGTCGCAGATCGGATCGATCTCGAATGCCATCAAGGATTGTCTCCGCTGCGGTAAATGCAAGCCGGTCTGCGCCACGCATGTGCCCCGTGCGAACCTGCTTTACTCGCCGCGTAACAAGATCCTCGCGACCTCGCTGCTCATCGAAGCATTCCTCTACGAGGAGCAGACACGCCGCGGCGTGGCGATCCAGCATTGGGATGAGTTCGGCGATGTCGCGGACCACTGTACCGTCTGTCATAAATGCGCGAAGCCCTGCCCTGTCAACATCGATTTCGGCGATGTGTCGATGGCGATGCGCGATCTCCTGCGGCGCATGGGAAAGAAGCGCTTTCGTCCGATGGCGGCGGCCGCGGCTTTCTTCCTCGAGGCGACTCGTCCGAACACGATCAAGCTCGCCCGTGCTGCTGTTGTCGGCGTCGGCTATCGCGCCCAACGGGTAGCGAATCGCCTGCTGGAGCCGCTCGTGCGTGCGCAGACACGCAATCCTCCCGCTACCACCGGCAAACCCCGTATGCATGAGCAGGTCGTGCATTTCGTGAATAAACGGATGCCTGGAGGACTGCCGAAGCGCACCGCGCGCGCCCTCCTCGACATCGAGGACCGCGCTTACGTGCCGATCATTCGCGATCCGGTCCGAACGAACGCGGAGTCCGAGGCGGTGTTCTACTTTCCGGGATGCGGGTCCGAGCGGTTGTTCTCACAAGTGGGGCTGGCGACTCAAGCCATGCTCTGGCATGTGGGCGTACAGACTGTCCTGCCGCCGGGGTACCTGTGTTGCGGCTACCCGCAACGCGGCAGCGGGGATACCGACAAAGCGGACCAGATCGTGACCGACAACCGGGTGCTGTTCCATCGGGTGGCCAACACCCTGAACTACCTGGATATCAAGACTGTCGTGGTCAGTTGCGGCACCTGTCATGACCAGCTTGCCGGATACGAGTTCGACAAGATCTTTCCCGGGTGCCGGCTGATCGATATCCATGAATATCTGATGGAAAAGCAGGTGCGGCTGGAGAACGTGACCGGCGCGCGCTACCTCTATCACGATCCCTGTCATACACCCATCAAGCAGCACGATCCGCTGAAGGTCGTCAACAACCTGATCAACTCCAAGGTCAACGGCAGAGTGCTGAAGAGCGACCGATGCTGTGGCGAGTCCGGCACGTTCGCGGTCACTCGACCCGACATTGCCACCCAGGTGAGATTCCGGAAGGAGCAGGAGCTGCAGAAGGGTGTGGCCGAGCTGCGCGATCATGGCAACACGGGGCCGGTCAAAGTGCTGACCTCCTGCCCCTCGTGCTTGCAGGGTCTGGCTCGTTACCGGGACGACGTCGATCTGGATGCGGATTACATCGTGGTGGAGATCGCCAAACATACGTTGGGACCGGACTGGCTGCCTGACTACGTGCGTGCCGCGAATCGTGGGGGCATCGAGCGGGTGCTGGTATGAAAGCTGGGGGACTGTACCGGCGTAGCTTTCAGGAGCAATCTGGCGGAGGCCGGTGACGGCTCAAGGAGAAGACGGCCTCTGGCGCGCCTCCTTCGAGCGCCCGGGCGCACGGACCACCGGCTCCATAGCGCGTCCGCAAATGGCCGACAACGGTCTGAGCGCGTACGATGGCTGAGCCGCAACACATGTACACCAGGCAGATCGAGCCCCATGGACGGACTCACAGGATTCGAAGAGATCACTCCCTACGCTGCCCGTTCGCTGGTGTTGCTGGGGGCTTATCCCGTTTTTTCCTCCGCCCGTTCCCAGGGCTGGCCTTGCAGGTGTCTTTCGAGAGTAGAACGAAACATGCACAGGGACCACCGCGATGAAGGACGTTGCCATGTTCAAAGACCTCGCCCCCTACCTGATGCAGCCGTTGGTGCTGGTTGGGTTCGTCGTATTCATTTTCTTCGGAGCTCAACGCGCGTTGCTCAAGGCGGGCCGCATCCCACCCCTTACCCGACGAGCAGGTGAAACCGTGTTGGGGAGGCTGGTACGTCATGATTTTGTCATCGCGCTGCTGGTAGTCCTGCTCGGGTTTGCCCTTGCGCTTTATCGGGCTGGGAGGGAACACGATCCGGTGCGGACAACCTCAACCCTCAAACAGGTGGCGACCGCCCTGGAGGGCGGCATGGCAGTCAACGCTGGCCGAGACGTCAACCTTGACGCCAGGCCGTCACCGTCCAAGCCGGAAAATACGGCCTCGAGTGCGGAAGACGCGCCTGCTGCGTCGTCGGTGATTCAAGAGGCAAAAGCTGCAGGGGGAGGCATCGCCATCAATGCAGGCCGCGACGCAAACATCCACAAACAGCCAGCAATTCGTCCATGAGAAACCTGCTCGAGCGGCTCGTGACCGGGCTCTGCGTGGCCACGATGGTGGCATCGAGCGCAGGCATCCAGGGACAGCAGTCACCAAAACGGGATGATCAGACTACGGCGACCCAGACTGCGATCGCCACCGGTGATGGCATAGCCGTCACCGCAACCGGGAACGTTACCATCAACATGAACGGGAAGACATGTGAGCGGTACGAGCCGGCGCTGAAACAGCACGGGGACGAACCGGGCGCAGCGCCCGCGCCCAATGCCTGCCTCGACAACAAAACGAAGCTTCCTCGAGCCAACCCGCAGATCAAGAGGCTAGCGGGTGCCGTGTCGGCTGACAAAATCGAGCAAGCCAGAGCAGCCCTGGAGAAGGGGGATAGTTCGGCAGCGGAATCGGTCTTGCGGCAAGCGTACCTCGGAAAAAAAGCACAGGCAGCGGAGTTGGCATTTCAATTCGGCGCGTTGGCCGAGGCGCGGACCAACTACGCCACGGCTCAGAAGTTTTACAGCGATGCCCTGCGCATACGAGCAGATGATGCGAAGTATCTGCGAGCGAGCGGGATAATAGCGTATAGGCTCAGTCAGTACGGCAAGGCGGAGCCGCTGTTTCAGCGGGCGCTGGCGATCGACCATAAGGTCCTTGGTCCGCAGCATCCGGATGTCGCGACGGACGTCAACAACCTTGCGGAGGTCTATTATGTACAGGGCCAGTACGCCAAGGCGGAGCCGCTGCTTCAGCAGGCGCTGACGATCCACCAGAAGGCCCTGGGTCTCGAGCACCCGTCCGTGGCGACGGACCTCAACAATCTGGCAGCACTCTACGAGGCGCAGGGCCAATATGGCAAGGCGGAGTCGCTGTTTCAGCAGGCGCTGACGATCCACCAGAAGGCCCTGGGCCTCGAGCACCCGTCCGTGGCGACGGACCTCAACAATCTGGCAGCGCTGTACGACGCGCAGGGCCAGTACGGCAAGACGGAGCCGCTGTTTCAGCAAGCGCTGACGATCCACCAGAAAGCCTTTGGTGCCGAGCACCCGTCGGTGGCTACGGACTTCAACAATCTGGCAGCGCTTTACCAGGCGCAAGGTCTGTACGCCAAGGCGGAGCCGGCGTATCAGCAGGCGCTGGCGATCCACCGGAAAGCCCTCGGTCCCGAGCACCCGTCCGTGGCGACGGACCTCAACAACCTGGCGCATCTCTACTATGAGCAGAGTCAATATGCCAAAGCCGAGCCGCTATACCAGCAGGCGCTGGCGATCGACCAGAAGTCCCTCGGTTCCGAACATCCAGCGGTAGCGAGGGACCTCAACAACCTGGCAGGGCTCTACGAAGGCCAGGGTCAGTACGCCAAGGCGGAGCCGCTGTATCAGCAGGCACTGGCGATCCAGCGGAAAGCCCTCGGTCCCGATCATCCGGGCGTGGCGAGGGATCTCAACAACCTGGCGCATCTCTACCACGAGCAGGGTCAGTACGCCCAAGCGGAGCCGCTGTTTCAACAGGCGCTGGCGATTCATCAGAAAGTCCTCGGTCCCGAACATCCCGACGTGGCGACAGACCTCAACAATCTGGCTGCGCTCTACGACACGCAGGGTCAGTACGCCAAGGCGGAGCCGCTGTTTCAGCAGGCCCTGGCGATCGAGCAGAAAGCCCACGATTCCGAGCATCCCGCTGTAGCGAGGACTCTCAACAACCTGGCGCATCTCTACTATGAGCAGGGTCAGTACGCCAAGGCGGAGCCGCTGCATCAGCAGGTGCTGGCGATCGAGCAGAAAACCCTTGGTCCCGAGCATCCGGCTGTAGCGAGAGACCTCAACAACCTGGCAGCGCTCTACCACGCGCAGGGCCAGTACGCCAAGGCCGAACCGCTGCTTCAGCAGGCCCTGGCGATCGACCGGAAAGCCTTCGGTCCCGATCTTCCCGACGTGGCGAGGGATCTCAACAACCTGGCCGCGCTCTACGACGGCCAGGGTCAGTACGCCAAGGCGGAGCCGCTGCATCAGCAGGCTCTGGCGATTGACCAGAAAACCTTCGGTCCCGGGCACCCGTCCGTGGCGAGGGACCTCAACAACCTGGCGCATCTCTACTATGATCAGGGTCAGTATCCCAAGGCCGAGGCGCTGTATCAGCAGGCCCTGGCGATTGACCAGAAAGCCTTCGGTCCCGAGCACCCGTCTGTGGCGAGGGACCTCAACAATCTGGCAGAGATCTACCGTGCGCAGGGTCAGTACGCCAAGGCCGAGCCGCTGTATCAGCAGGCCCTGGCGATCCACCGGAAAGCCCTCGGTCTCGAGCACCCGGTCGTGGCAACGGGCCTCAACAACCTGGCCGCGCTCTACAGCGCGCAGGGTCAGTACGCCAAGGCGGAGCCGCTGTATCAGCGGGCCCTGGCGATCGACCAGAAAGCCATCGGTCCCGATCACCCGGCCCTGGCGAAAGACCTGAACAACCTGGCGCATCTCTACTATGAGCAGGGCCAATACGCCAAGGCGGAACCGCTGTATCAACAGGCACTGGGGATCGAGCAGAAAGCCCTCGGTCCCGAGCACCCGTCCGTGGCAACGGCACTCAACAACCTGGCAGAGCTCTACGACGCGCAGGGTCGGTACGCCAAGGCCGAGCCGCTCCTACAGCAGGCGTTGGCGATCCGCCAGAAGACCCTCGGTCCCGATCACCCGGCCGTGGCGTTGGGTCTCAACAACCTGGGAGCGCTCTACCACGCGCGGGGCCGGTACGCCGAGGCCAAGCCGCTGTATGAGCAGGCGTTGGCGATCGATCAGAAAGCGCTCGGCCCCGAGCATCCAGACGTGGCGAGGGATCTCAGCAACCTGGCAGCGGTCTACTATGCGCAGGGTCAGTACGCCAAGGCCGAGCCGTTGGATCAGCAGGCCCTGGCAATCGACCAGAAAGCGCTCGGCCCCGAGCATCCAGACGTGGCGAACCGCCTGTACAACCTCGCTTCGCTCTACCGTACGCAGGGTCAGTACGCCAAAGCCGAGCCACTGATTCAACAAGCACTGGCGATCGACCAGAAAGCGCTCGGTCTGCAGAATCCAGGCGTTGCGATGGACCTCAACAACCTGGCAGAGCTCTACCGCGCACAAGGTCAGTACGCCAGGGCGGAGCCGCTGTATCGGCAGGCGCTGGACATCGACCAGAAAGCCCTCGGTCCCGAGCACCCGGACGTGGCGA
>CAZBTV010000001.1:57190-80426 GCA_964494895.1 uncultured Steroidobacteraceae bacterium
AGAAAGCCCTCGGTCCCGAGCACCCGGACGTGGCGACGCGCCTCAACAATCTGGCCGAGCTCTACCGGGCACAGAGTCAGTACGCCAAGGCCGAGCCGCTGTATCAACAGGCGCTGGACATCGACCAGAAAGCCCTCGGTCCCGAGCACCCGGACGTGGCGACGCGCCTCAACAATCTGGCTGAGCTCTACCGGGGACAGAATCAGTACGCGAAGGCGGAGCCGCTGTATCAACAGGCGCTGGCGATCGACCAGAAAGCCCTTGGTCCCGAGCACCCGGAGGTGGCGAGGCGCCTCAACAATCTGGCCGAGCTCTACCGGGCGCAGAGTCAGTACGCCAAGGCCGAGCCGCTGTATCAGAGTGCGCTCGGTATCATGGAGACGAAGCTGTCTCCGGAGCATCCCGATCTCACCATGGTCCTGGAGAATTATGCCAACTGCCTCGCAAAACTCGGCCGTCGCGAGGAATCGAAGCGCCTCGCCATACAGGCGGCTCTAACACGGTCCCGTCACTCTGCGATGAACGTGCAGATAAAGTAACTCCTAGCCTCCGCAACGACTGGGGGCTGGAGGACCGGCGAGCTCCCTATCGTTGACCCGATCACACAACATCGAAGTCCAACAACCACGCCAGAACGCGCCGTACGGTGTTATGGGCGCGCATCACGGGCGTCAAACCCGGGCAAATCCTTTCGGGTGGCGTAGGTAACCCGCGACCGATCGTCCTCGGTCATCGGCCATTGCGCGGTGAGGCGCTGATCGATGAAGTCGTCCACGACGGCGCGCAATACCTCTGGGCCCGCGCTCAACGCGAGTGATCGAGGTCGCGAAGTACACATTGGGGCCGGACTGGCTACTGAGTACGTGCGCCCGGCCAATCGTGGGGTATTGAGAGCCCAATCAGTCCTTGCAAATTTAAAACAAAATGTTAAAAATGCAAGGATGCTGAAACGCCGTTTCCAGGTGGAAGTCGAGAACGCCCTCGGGCGTCAAGCCGCTGTCGCGCTGCTGGGTCCGCGGCAGGCTGGTAAGACCACACTGGCCCTCATGGTGGCCGAGACACGCCCCTCCATCTATCTCGATCTGGAATCCGCACAGGATCGCGCCAAGCTATCCGACCCGGAGCTGTATTTTGCGCAGCACACAGACAAGTTAATCATTCTGGATGAGATTCATCGCGCCCCTGAAATCTTTCAGACGCTTCGGGGCGTGATCGATCGCCAGCGACGCAGAGGGAGACGTGCAGGTCTGTTCCTGTTGTTAGGATCGGCCGCCATCGATCTGCTGCGCCAGTCGGGCGAAACACTCGCGGGTCGGATCGAGTATCTCGATATGGGCCCGCTCGATGCGCTCGAGGTCGGTTCAGAGCACAACGCGCAGGAGCGACTGTGGCTGCGAGGAGGATTCCCGGACAGCTTCCTCGCTGCATCAGACGAGGACAGTTTCCGGCTGCGGCAGAGTTTCATCCGCACCTACCTGGAACGGGATGTGCAGCAATTCGGCCCTCGTATTCCCGCCGAGACACTCAACCGATTGTGGACCATGCTCGCCCACAACCAGGCAGCCACGCTCAACGCATCGCGCCTTGCCGCCGCGTTGGACATGAGTTCCCCTACGGTGGCGCGCTACATCGACCTGCTAACAGATCTCCTGCTAGTGCGGCGCCTGCCGCCATTGCACGCAAATGCAGGCAAACGCCTCGTCAAGTCTCCAAAGATCTACGTCCGGGACAGCGGTATCGTTCACGCGCTGTTGGGTCTTCGGACATTCGATGATCTCCTGGGCCACCCGGTGGCTGGTGCCAGTTGGGAGGGCTTCGTGCTGGAATCGCTGCTGTCTGCCGCGCCTTCGTCGGCCACGGCGAGTTTCTATCGCACTGCCGCCGGAGCGGAAATGGATCTCGTGCTCGAACTCGGAGGCCGTGCGGGACGTTGGGCCATCGAGATCAAGCGAGGTCTCGCGCCGACGCTCTCCAAGGGATTTCACATTGCGCGCGAGGATCTTGCCCCGCGAAAGACGTTCGTCGTCTACTCAGGGACGGAGCGCTATCCGCTCTCGGAAGGTGTGGAGGCCATTGGCCATGTCGCAATGGCGCAAGAACTAGTCACGTCGCTTCGTCGGTGAGCTCGTGGAAGATAGTTCATCGGGCGACAGTTGGAAAGCCTCGCCGTCCAGCACTTCTGCACCGCCCGATCGTAAATGCCGTCGGCGCTGAAAACGAGACCGCTCAGGCGCAGCAAGCTCCCCAAACCGGGCAACGTGGTGTTGAGCTACGTTGCGCCGGGTCATTGCCCATCTGCCGCGGTGCTCGTGGCGACCGAGATACTGAAGGCGTGCGCCGGTCGTGCTGGGCGACGCCGGCCGAGGTGCCGCGGGAGAGCGGTGTGTCTCGATCGAAGGGACTGGCGGTTTGGATGGCTCGCAAGCGTTGCCGCGAGTCAACACCTCGCGCATTGCGTGGAGTTGGTTTGCGATCCGGTCGATTCCGGCGCTCGCAATGTGCTCGGGCAGGATTTCGTAGACCACGGCGCGAAGGTTCGGCATTCGCCCGATCCATCGGGCCAGGATCTCCAGGAGGCCGTCGGACACCGGTCCGCTGTGCGCGTCGAGGTAGTAGCCGTCTTTGCGGAATCCGCCGGCGAGATGGACTTCCCATACTCGATCCAACGGGCACGCGGTGAGCACGTCATCGAGCGTCGCGCGACCGTTGATCTCGTTGGCCCAGAGGTTGTGCAGGTCCAGGAGAATTCCGCAATCGGCTGTGTTGGCGATCTCACGAAAATAGGTGCCGTCGTGGAGCTCGGTGCTCAGAGGACGCAGATAGTTGACGCCGGTCTCGAACGCGATGGGAACCGGGAGTGAGCGCTTCACGATTCTCAAGGACGGTTGATCGGCTACTCAGCAGTGCTTTGCTGGAAATATGCATGCTTGCCGGAGCATGGAGAGCTACGGTCAGCACTGGTGCCAGGCTGCTCGCGACTGCACATACCTCGTCAGGCTCATGGTACAGGAGTGCCGATTGAGAGATGCGCGGGCCTGCACGCTTGCCAATACCATGCACGAGCAAGGGCTGGAAAGTTGGAAGCGGCGTTGGGGTAATCGATGAAAAACTGTTTCGCGCCGCTCAGCAAACGGACAGGTTGAACCACAGTGCGACAAACAGATCCGCAGCATTCGCTCCAGCGGCACCGGCGGCCGGCCGCCTTCGCTATTGCCACCTTGGGATAGACCGGCTCAGTCAGCGACTGGTGCGAGCAGGCAGGAGTCCCACCCGGCCAATATGCCAGCCACACGATGCGTAAGACTTTCATTCGGCTACAGCACATCGTCTTTGGAGTCCGACTCGGCACCCTCATGACAGCGGTCAACCACTCAACCGAAGCTCAGACACTCGCCTACTGCGGGCTGACTGCCGAGGACGTGGAGAAGGCGTATGCAGATGGTCGTCGGCACCGTTGAATGCAAGCTTTGGGTTGCGCCGCACCAGCGAGAAAGCGAATCAGAGTACGTGTAAGCCCCAATGGAAGAGTCGCCGTTGTGAGCGCAGCGTAGGCACCAATACTCTAGTGCCTGTCGCTTCACGGAGAAAGTCATGTTAAGGGCAGCCGCTCACCCGGACCAGCAGATCGAACGGAAATACCCCATATTTGCCCCGCCGAACCCGTCTACGATGATTCTCGTCAGTGGGTTCATCTTCACGTTCGCCGCGTTGGCGCTTTTCATCCTTGCGGGTTGGATGCTGTATAGCATGGCCACCAGCGGAAAGGGAATCAGCATCGGCGTATCATTGGAACCCGGACAGACGGTATACCCCAGCACAATGAGGGACGTCGATCGCTATAACTTCTACGGGCAAATCGTTCAGTTCTTTGCGGCGCCGGTGCTAGTGATCCTGTCTGGCTTCGTGTGTGGTTTCGTTGGTATCAAGCTTCTTCGGTCGGCGGGCGCCGTTTCCCAACCCGTTATTCCGCCTTGGGAGCGCGACGTCCTTGCTCCAGCGATTCTAGCTGGAAACGATAGTGCGATTGGCGAATACATACGCCTGAGCAGCTTGTCAGGAATTACCGGCACGTTCACAAAGCTCGGCCTCACTGGCCTGCCGCTAGCGACAATCCTATTAACGATTCTGCTCTCGGTTCTGGGCATGTTCTACACCAAGTTCTTCGACTTGGCGCAGCTAACGCTCGGCGCATTTCTCGGTTCGTATGTGCAGAAGAAAAGCGGCGAATTGACTACCTTGCCAAAGAACGAGGCTCACGCAAAGGACAAAGCTGAGGACAAAGCTGACGCCGACGAGCGCGAGACGTAGTAGGCCATCCCGAACCTCGGATTGCAGATGATGCCCGGCGTACATATCGGTGAGAATGGACGCCTGGCGAGCATCGAACACAGGTTTGGCGACACCCTTGAGAGAAATGTTGGGTATATCGGAGTTGCCGCGAAAACACACGGGCAAAGAGTCAGTGAAAGAAATCGGGTCAGCCCCGTTCACTACTCCGGCAAGACGAGACAGAAATCCGGACCTGAGATCGTGCGACCCCTGCAAGGGCTGTCCCAGCTCGATACTGTCCTGGGTCTCGCAATGGCTGGGCGACAGGTCTTCAGTACCGGCAAAGGGAATGAAGAGGGCCTGGCGCTGGGCGTATAACGGGGGCGATGGACGAGCGCAGCACGGGTGTCAGCGCCCAGTCCGAGTCCAAAGCAATAGCGCCGTCGCTGGTCTGTCCGCTCGGCTTCGGAACAGCGATGTTGGGCCGAGTCTCGTAGTAGTACGAGCTGGAGTAGGGTATGACGACGTTCGCGCAGTCGTATCCACCACGCAGGAATACCAGCAGGAAGCGAGGTGAGCCGGACGAGGTCGCAAACACTCTGCCCGTGACAGTGAGCGCTGGGGTCGCCAAGGCCATCGTTTGCGGGAAGTTCCGTCGTTTCATGAGCATAGATTCCCTTGCGTAATGGCGTTGGGCCGTTTCAGCGATAGTTGAAATCGGGGGACGCCAACAGGAATGTGTTCCACTCGAGTTGTGATCCTGCACGATCGAGCGCGGCACGACCTTCAACGCGTCTGCCTCAAATTCGGTGACGGAAACCTCATTCAGATTCAGATGTGAATACGAGTGGTAGCCGATCAGGTGCCCTGCGCCATCCCATGAGGAAACGAGCTCGTGTTCCGCCTCGCTGCCGAGCGCTCGCCTGCGCAACCGCCAGGCAAGCGACCGGCTTTCAGATCGAAAGCCGTGTGAGGCGGCCTTGCGGGCGGCCGTCGAGGTCGGCCCTGTCCGGGAACAGACCACTAGGGATAACCCTACAGAGGCAGATCCCTGATCAGGAGCGGCGCTGAGACCAAGTTGAACGAGGGCAAAGCGCTGACGCGCTCCGGCGAGGACCTGACGCGCTCCGCCGAATCCCTGACGCGGTCCGGGGAGGCCTTGGCCAAGGTCGGTAAAGTGGCGGAGGTCGGGGGCAAGGTGTTGCTCCCGGTCGCGGTGGCCGCCGATGCCGCCCAACTCTACGGGGCATTCAAGGCCGATGGGAACACAGTCGGCGTCCACACGGGCCGTGCCGCGGCAGAGGTGGCCGGCGGCTGGGGCGGCGCTATCGGCGGTGCCGAAGCCGGCGCCGCTCTGGGCTCTTTGGCCGGACCCGCGGGCACGCTGATCGGCGGGGTTGCGGGCGGTATCATCGGGGGCCTGGGTGGCGCGAAGGTTGGAGATGCCGTGTTCGACGCAGGTCGCAGCGCGTTTAACAAGGTCGCGAGTTGGTTCTAGAATCAGCGCATGCCGTCATGGTTGGACAGGCTGAAGGGGACCAAGGCGGCGGCGGTGGCGGAGGCGGAGGCAAACCTCGCCCAACTCGTGGCGGCCGTTCCCGAACGGATGAAGATTGTTGTTGCATTCCTCCTGCAGGAGCAGCTCGACGCCCGTCCGGCGCTTGCGCAAAACGATCCGCGTCCCTTCCTGACGGCGCTCTGGGATTGGGGTCGCCTGACATGGAAGACCGCGCCGCAGCCCTGGCGTGGTGTCGGGTCCTGGCGCGAAAGCCGACGCGATGGCGAGGACATCCTCCTGTCGCTGCTGTCTGACATTGGCATCTTGCCAGGGAGAGCTTCCTGGCCAGACGGGCAGACGCGCGCTAGGGAGCGCTCGCCGATGCCCAACATTGTCGCGAGCTGCTGCACGGTGTTTGGAACGCCCGAAGCCGTCGCAAGATTTCGGACTGAATGTATCCGCCAGCAGACCTCGGACGCGCCTGCGCCATCCCTGGATCTCGAAGCTGTCCTGCCGAGCCCCGAAGTCCTGCGCGACGGGGCGAACAGCTCGGCCGTCTCTGACGGGCTGGCCGTGCTGGGTGTGGCCCTGCCCGGCGGCAACCCATTCGAGGCTGAGACCCTGGAGGGCATGTTGGATGACCCGTGGGTTCGCCAGGCGGGGATTACCACCACTGAGGCGCTGAAAGCGGCCCTGCTCGCGCGCGATCCCGGCTGCGTGGCCGCAGCCGAGGCGGCCATCACCAGAGTGCGCGAGACCGGCTACCGGGACCTTGGCGCCTGGCGGCGCGCGAAAATGGGGCGTGGAGGATAACGCTTCCGATTACGAGGAAGTCTCCGCCGCCCCTTTCACCTTCCGATTCAACACACCCTGGAGCTTTCCTGTGCCGGTGTTCCAGGCGTTGGCCACGCGTTATCCAACGCTCACCTTCGATTGCGTCTGTATCGATGGAAGTTGGAATTTTGGCGGCGAGGGTGCTTTCAATCCTCGCGAGGGGCAACCGCAGTTCAGGCTTGTGGATGCCGATGAGCGGCTCTACTCCAAGGTGCACGGCGTGCCGCCGGAAGATTAGCGAGAATGGTGTCGGCTGCTGGGATATAGCCAGCCTCGTGCAGTACGATCGCCTCGAACAGCAGTATGAAGCCCGCATGCTCGAGGCTTACGCGCTGCAAGCGGAAGGATTCGTTGCTCGCGCCGCCGTGCCCAGCGTCTCGCAACACTGGGGCGGCCTGCTCGATTGGGTGCGTGTCCTGCAACGAGTCGTTCCCGCGCATGGAGGCTTGCGACCTGAGCTCGACCGCATCTGGCCAGACTGTCTGGCATCATCTTGCACATGAGAGTCGCGATCATCGGAAATTCGGGCTCGGGTAAATCGACCCTGGCACGGGCGATAGCGGGTGAGCGCAACTGCCCGGTGCTCGATCTGGATACTGTGGCGTGGGAGCCGCACAAGATCGCCGTACCCCGCGCCCGAGAGGATGCCACGCATGACGTGGAGACGTTCTGCTCCGCGCATCCCGACTGGATTATCGAGGGGTGCTATGGCGAGCTCATTGCCACATCACTGCGCTATTCGCCTCTGCTGCTTTTTCTGGATCCGGGAATGGAGCAGTGCCTGGAGAACTGTCGCAACCGGCCGTGGGAAGCTCACAAATTTCGATCGGAGGCCGAGCAGAATGGACAGCTCGCCTTCTTGCTCAACTGGGTTCGCGAGTACTACACCCGCGACGACTCACTGTCCCTGCACGCGCACGAAGCACTCTTTCATGGCTATCTCGGTCCGAAGCGCAGACTAACAACGCCGATGATGCGCGTGGCAGACGTACTCGCCGCGTGGCCGGAATGAGTCTGACCGGCCACCTCGAAACATTCGAGGCGCGGACCTTGTCTTACGGTAGACGGTCGCTCAGCAGCTACCAGTACCAGTCTTGCGGATCAGCGACTCAGGTAGCTGCGCGTGAGCGGACTCACCCGCAGCTACCCCGCACGGACGCTCGGTGTTTGAACGTGCGTGCGCCCCGGTCGTTATCTAGGTTCGACGAACAGCTTGGTGATACGCGTTGCCCAGTTTCCGAGTACGCCGCGCGTTCCACCGCACTGGCCGAAGGGCTGGGCCAGGTATTCGGCGTAGGTGCACGTCTGGTTGATGAACTCGGAGGCGAGCCAGATGTCCGCGCCGTCCGTCGCTGCTGCGC
Source organism: uncultured Steroidobacteraceae bacterium (assembly GCA_964494895.1). Classification (GTDB taxonomy): domain Bacteria; phylum Pseudomonadota; class Gammaproteobacteria; order Steroidobacterales; family Steroidobacteraceae; genus 13-2-20CM-66-19. Next base: position 65,153 of record CAZBTV010000001.1, read on the forward strand.
CGTAATCTCCCCATCGCGGCCTGGGTGGCGAACCGCCCAGAGGCGCGTAACCGGTGAACCCATCCTGGGGACCTGCGCCCTCGGCGATGACGTGAATGTCGCCGGCTCCGACCTTCGCATCGAGGCTGACATAGGCTGCGCTCGGAAAGTGATCGGCGCCAACGAGCGTAAAGCCCATCACACCACGCCCTTCGCGGGTCACCGCCAGCGCCGGATAAGTCACATTGTTGTTTGCCAGTCCGACATAGCCTTGTTGGAACACATCGAGCGAATGCGGATTGATCACGAAGAAGGCGATTCCGTTCTGAGGACTTCCGTCGATCGAGAGGCCGGTATCGAGCGCGCCCCAGAGCTTGCCATCCGCAAAGACGACCTGCTGCATGCGCGAGTCGTTGCTAGGCAGCCGGGTTTCGACATTGCTCGTATTGACAGCCGAGCCGATCAGCGGAGCGCAGGCGGGGTCGGCAATACACGTGAGAAGCGGCAGCGAGCCCGGTTTCTGCGTGGATGAGCCCGGCACCGTATACGGAACCACGGTCACCACACGCGTCGCGAGAGTCAGTGCCGGAGTCGTATTCAGCGACTCGGTATTGGTCAGTGACCAGACCCGGAGGCGATTGTCCGTACCGGTATTGCTGAACACTGCAACCGAGCTCAGCAGGAACTCCGTGCCTTCGTCGTCGTGATCGTGCTCGGCCGCCGGGGAGACCGCCGGCCAGACAGTGAACCCGGGGGAACCGTCGAGAGTCAGGGCAGGATCCGTGGTGTCGAACAGCTGCACGGTCACAGTTTGTGCATTTCTTACCAGTGCCCGCTTCGAAAGCGCATAGATCTGCGCTCCTCGGAACCCCGGAGCATTCAGGTTGAACTCATTTGTGGTGACATAGATCCCATGGGCGTCGGCTCCGATGTGCGGGTAATCGCCCAGGCAGGGACCATGAACGAGTTGCGTACCGACCTTCGCCTTGCAGTTATGGTCGGGCGTGCCCTGGGTGCCGTCGTTCTGCACCGGAATGTGGTACACGACCCACGGCTGCGTTGGATCGGCGGTCGTGCTCACGGCGATGTCGAGATGGTTCGTGCCGCTGAGTGTTTGCGCGGTCGGGCTCGCACGATCGAGCGTAAGCACGAGGTGAAACCAGCGGTGCGTGTCCGGGTCGAAATAGCAGCTCGGATCCGTGATGGAAGGGCCAAACGTGACAGGGGTTGCGCCACGGTTGATTGCCGGCGCGTAACCGTAGAAGGTGTTGAGATCGATGGGACCGGTCAGTGCATCACCCGCCGAATCGAAAATGCGCAGCACATCGTTCACGCTCTCCAGCACGAAGCCATTGCCGACGCACAGACCTTGGTCGGGGGGCTCGACCGAGAACTGGTTGCCACCGTTTGCGAAACGCTGATCGTGAAAGTCGAGTCCCGTCAGACTGAGCCGGACTTCGGGATTCGACTCGGCCCTCCGATGGCCGGTGGCGCTGACATAGCTGCCGTGGCCCTTGGCGATGACGCGATTGACGACCGCACCGCCGGCGTTGTCGCCGCCCCCGCCGAGATCGGTGTCGTGCTCATCACCGGCCAATGCCGAATCGATTTCGGGCGACCCTATCGGGCCGCCGCCGACGCTCGATGCTGGAAGGCCCTGCGGGGCCGATCGGGTGATCTGAATCGAGGTGACCGTTTGAGAATATCCCGGCATTGCCGGCAGGAGCAGGAACGGGATGACGAGCGCACGCGAGAGTGCGATGAAGCCCCGATGCATTGTGTGACTCCCTTCGTTATGGTTGGCTTGTTTGCGGCGCTGACGTTGGGTTTTGTCCCGGACTGTCCATCAGCACCGGTTGATCCTATCTTTTTCGGATACCGCTCGCACGCGCATAAACGTGTGAGGGAACGCTGGCTCATGCCGACGATTGTCTCGATGAGAGCTGGCCGGCGCGCCAGGAGCGGGCGACAGTGGGCAGGGCTGAGCCTTTCGAAGATCACTCGCTGAACTGCCCTTCCGTCGGCCGGATGCAGTCATCGCGGATCACACCGGTCCTCGTGGTGTGCGTGTTCGCCATCGAAGTCGAACATGTCGAACAAATCGCCGATTGCGGGCATGTTGCAGGGGACATAGGGATTGTCCTCCGACGAGCGCGGATTCGGCAGATTGTCGCGGCTGCGGTGGCTCAGCGGCTCGAGGTCCCAATTGCGCTCGATGAATTTCAGCACCGAGGCCTGATCATAATACGTGTGCACCACGCGCCCCCCTCGGGCGAAGGGTGACACCACGATCAGCGGAATGCGCGGCCCGTCGCCGAAGAAATCGAGCGGTTGGATGAAACCGGAGTCGTACAGGCCGCCGCTTTCGTCCACGCTGATCAGGATGGCCGTGTCGGCGAATTGCTCGGGGTTGCTTTCAGCCATCGTGACGATGTTCTGCACGAAGGCTTCAAACTCATCCAACTTGCCGCTGCCGGGGTGTCCCTGCAAGACACCGTCAGGCTTGACGAATGCGACCGCCGGCAGGGTGCCGCCCTTCAGATCGTTGAAGAGGTCGAGCACATCCTTCAAATGTGCACGACCCTGCGGGGTCGTCATCACCGATTTGGAATACTGGAATGGATTGCAGTTGCCGCTGCCATAGGCAGCCGCCAAGAGTCGATTCACGATGTCCGTTGCACCGTGGGCCACATTGAGTGCGGCGTTGTAGCCGCCGCCGTACCAGTTCCACGACACGCCTTTGGCATCGAGAGCATCACCGATGTGCGGCAGGGTGAGGGGCGCCAGCGAGGTGGCGGTGGGCGTCGCGAGCGAGCCATCGACGTTGTAAGGAATGTCCGCATCACGAATCGCGTAATAGGCGCCGGGCGCGCAGTTCGACGTGACCCGATAGGGGAGCGAGGCCAGGTAGTCGGTGATCGGGGCGACACCGGGCTGGGTCTCATCGGCGCACTTGATCCAGGTGCCGACCGATTGATAGGTGTTGATCGTGCCGGGTTGCGGGTCGGGGTTGGTGATACTGCCCGAGGGCACCACCGGATTGCCGTTGCCGTCGCTGAGAAAGGCGTCGTCGCCATAGCCGATCGCAAGCGCCGCCGTAACCGAGCCTCCCATCGTCGACTGGTGAAAATTATCGGCGACGGAGTAGGTGTCTGCGAGCGATTTGAAGATAGGCGCATCGCCTGTGTTCATGTTGTAGAAGGCCATATCCTGGCCGCCGTCGGTCGACACGTGGCCCGGCGCGGTGCCGAAGGTCGTACCGACAAACGTGTACAGGTCGTGCAAGCAGCCGGTGGGATTTTCCCGCGTGGCGTGCTCCATACTGCAATCGGACTGCTGCCACATCTGCGACAGTTGGTGGATCATATCGCCAGTGTAGGAATCGTAGGGCAACGTCGGCCCGGTCTGGGGGAAGGGCCCAGGCGGCAGCCTGTTGAAATCGGTGATGCGCGTGTCGGGGCCATTCTTCGGTATGTTGCCGGTACCGCCGGTCGCCAGCAGGAACTGGTCGGCCAGGGGCAGCTCCGGGTCGCCCTGAGGGAAGAGTGCTGTCGGCTCGCCCTGCGGGGTCACCACGCCGAACACAACAGTCAGCGGCACCGCCGGGGCGCTCGCGATGGTGGGAACAGGTAGATTCTGATACGGCGCCTTGGCGGGCGGGCTGATGGAGTACTTGCCCGTCCCGAGCGTCACTTGATTCTGCACGGCGAGGTCGAAATGCGGGCCCGGAGTGCCGTCAGCCTTGACGATACCTTTTGAATACAAGTTCGCGATGTGCTGCCCGTGCTTCGGCAGGTACACGCCGAAGACGTTGTCGAAGCTTCGATTCTCACCAATGATATAGATCAGGTGTTTGATCGGAGTGCGTGTGCCGTTGTGATCGTGATCCTCGTCGCCGAGCGCTGCGTTTCCGAACCCCGCGACGGCCATGAGCGCCGCTGCCCAGCGGACCGCCGTTCCTGCCTTGCCTGGCCTCATCCCAACTCTCCTCATTCTCAGTCAGGATCCCGACCATAGTCCGCGTCAATGTCATAATTATTGCGGAACCATTCGGCGGCGACGCGCTTCCCATCCGGACTGACGATGGCAAGCACCGCGCAGACGCATGCTCGAGCCTTCGCGATGGGGACTGGCCACAAGGGAGCGTGGAGGTCGGGCAGCTCCGCATTCCGCCGGGAACGAAGAGTCGGACGGCGGACGACGCCTTCTGGGAGACGTTCCAGGGTGTGAGCTAGCCGCCCACCGGGGTGGTTGCGAATCCGAAGCCGAAATCGACGACCGGCGCCGCGCTCAAGGCCGATGATGGCCCGAGCTCACGGTAGCTTAGGCAGGCCGGTCGTGTCCTCAGCGCCGGGGGCGGCCAACACCTTGCCCATCCAGGTCAGAATCGGAGTCTCGCCTTCGGTGGCGGCGTGCTCGAGCGTCTGATTCTCGAGGTCGACGCCGCGCAGCTCGATCGGTCCGGACTCGTTCAGAACCTGCAAAGCTCGCTCCATCTCGAGATCACCGCGCGGTTGCACGGCCACAACCGCCTGACCGTCGAGCACGGCACGTCGAAAGAGAGCGACGGAGCTTTCGCCGTTGCCGTCCCCGCCGCTCTGAAACAGGTTGCGAAAGTATTCCGTCAACTTCTCGCTCAGGCCTTCTCGCGGCACGAGGCTGGCTTGTCCGAGCTCCTGACATGAGGTCAGCTGAACCCGATCCGTTGGGAAGCCATCGTTCACGAGGCGCGTACGAACCTCCGCACCCGTGGCGTGATCGTGAAATGCAGCGAGTAGTATTGCGCTCATTGAGGCATGGTGCCCTGCGCGGGCCTCGCCCGGGATCATCGGCATGCGCGTCGGCGTGTAGGACAAAGGCTATTTGAGGAACGCCTGCCTCTGCGCTCCGTCCGCAGGCAGGAATCCTCGATGTCGCATGTGAAGGCTCATCAGGCTTGTGCTGGCTCAGGGCTGATTTTCGGCTGCCGCTTCGGCGTGGCGGCCGAAAGGCCCAGGGGCGACCACCCTCGCTGCAGTTTGTTGCGTTTGCCAATGCGGTGACGTCATATCCACGGCAACGCCGATCCGCTGCATTGATCCAAGTTAGTGTTGCCATCCACATGGAACGCTTGTTGCGGACTCCAGGCCGCCATCGCGGCATACAAACAAACACTGTGGCGGACAATGGATGTTTTTTCGTCCGTCGCACGTTGGACGCAAGGTAACCCTGGAGGAGATCGCCATGTCAAAACAGCCCGCTCGTTCGAAATCCGTTGGTGCGGCTTCCGTTCCCGTTCTGCCACGCCGGGGCGCTCTGCAGCTCGCCGCGACGCTTGCGGGAGGCCTCGTCTTGTCGCCTTTCGCACGTGCCGGAGCTGCGCAGGATTCCTCGTCGTCGGAAAAGTCGGAAAACGAGCGCTCTCAGCAAGAAGAAGGGGCAACTGCGTCCGGCAAGCTGCCGGTGAGCACCATCGAGCAGATCGTTGGAGCACAGGGCAGCGTCAGCAACGGCGTATTGGACATTTCGATCGCGCGAAAGGATATCGGTAGCGTCACAGGGCCGCTCGGCGTCACGTTCACTCCAGACTTCGAAATTCACGGGGATCTATATTTCCAGCCCCTCGGGGCTGATCGCGCGCTGCTGAACGGCGATATGGCTCTGCTCGAACACGAGGTGAATCCGTTCATCTCCAAGCTTTTATCCGAGGGGCTGATCTTCCAGGCTTATCATCAACATCTCATCGGAATGGACCCTCAGATCTGGTTCGTCCACTTCCGCGGCGTCGATACTCCAGCGGCGCTCGCGACGAAGATTCGGGCGGCTCTTGCCGTGACCGCTACCCCGTTTCCACAGACTCAACCCCAGAACCCAACGAGTCCCCTCGATGCAAAGAGGCTTGCGAGCATTTTGCACGGGGATGCGCAAATCGGAGACAACGGTGTTGTAACGGTTACAGTTGCTCGCAGCCATCCCGTAAGACTCGGTGGCGTGCTTGCCCTCCCGGATACCGGTATTTCCACGACCATCGAATTCAAGCCCCTCGGCGGCTCGACCGCGGCCGTCGTGCCGGACTTTTCCATGACGGCGGAGGAAGTCGAACCCGTTGTGGAGCTCATGCTCAATGGTTTGCACTGGTTCCAGGGATGTCTCTACAACCAGGAGACCGATGAACACCCGCAGCTCTATTTCGATCACATGCTCAAAGTAGGTGACGCGTACGCTCTCGCTCAGGAAATCCGCGAAGGATTGAACAAGACGAAGTCGAAATAGCCGGCGGCCCCGGCCGGGTGCGTCAACACTGCACACGGCTGGGGCAACTCCCGGCCCAAGGTCTTTCCCGGGGACATTCCGGTGAGCTCCGATGACTACGGAATGCTCCAGGGCGACTACACCGAGCTTCAACCTTCCCGGCCATGAATCTCTCATCATGCAGTCGTCGCAGATACACCCATCAAGCAGCACAATGCGCTGAAGGTCGTCAACAGCCTGATTGCAGGGCCGGGCTCGTTACCGGGACGACGTCGATCTGGATGCGGATTACGTCATGGTGGAGATCGCCAAATATACGTTGGGACCGACTGGCTACCTGACTACGTGCGCGCCGCGAATCGTAGGGGCATCGAGCGCGTGCTGGTCTTCTGGAGCTGCTCGACTCCGCCGCTAGAGTTGGCGGCATGTTGGCATTGCATCAAACACTCTGATGGTTCTCGAGCTGCGCAGGCAATGGCCTCAGTCCTCGCGCCGCCTAGTGCCTTGCTGCATGAGGCGGTAATGCGCTGGAACATCACTTGCTTGATGCGATCACGTGTTGAGGCAGTGTGAACCGACGCCATAGGATTCAAACATGCCTTCCCCTTCCACGCGCGAATCCGACCTTGCCACGCTCCTTTCGACACCCGCGTCCCCGGACGGGACGACCAGGTGGGCGCCACTCTCCATTGCCCTGAATGTCAAGCTGGGATGGCTGTTGGTGCTCGCCCTGTCCACAGCCTACGTCGCCTCTTTCGTGCGGCTCTCCTCTTTGCCGTTGGAGGACTACCCCAATCACGTCGCGCGCGGCTTCGTGCTCTCCGATCTGCTCTTCCATCATGGGACGCGGTTCGGGCAACAGTTCAGCGTCACGCCCATGCTGATCCCCTACATCCTGCCGGACCTCGTTCTGGCGAGCGCTATAGGGCTTTTGGGTACCACAGGCGGCGCAGCGTTCTTCATGGCCCTCGTGTTGTTGTCCCTGCCCTGCGCACTGTTGTTCTACCTCCACGTGAACGGGCTCGCTCCACGAGCACGGCCGTTCGTTGTTCTCCTCGGCCTGTATCTGTCGACGGATTGGTTCTTTATGACGGGATTCATGGCGTTCCGACTGGCGATAGCGGCTTTGATCGTCACGCTGGCACTTGCTGATCTGCTGCGCAGACGCTGGTCTGTCGTGATGTTTGTCGTGTATGCGTGCGCGCTGCTGCTCAGTTATCTCATTCACCTGAGCTGGCTCGTCTTCTTCGCGATGGTGCTCGGGATATCGGGGGTGGCACGGTGGTGGTTCGGCAGCCCGTCTGCCCGGAGGGACATCCTGCGGCGAGAGATCTGGCTGTACACGCCGATGATCGTGCTGTTGGCGTGGCACTTCGGATTCATGCAGGCCGAGCGGCCGCAGGGAGCTGGGCTGCCTCCGGAGTTCGAACCGGAGTGGCGCGGCTTTTCCCTGAAACTCTACAGTCTTCTCATGCCCTTCCGCGGCTTCGGCGGGCGGATCGCCGAAGCGATGATCTGTCTGTTTGGACTGTGTATGGCCTGGCCGATTCGCCATACGCTGCGGTTGGGGGCATGGAAGAAGCCGGTAGTCCTGGAGCAGTGGGTGATTGCCGTGGCGTTCCTCGGGGTCTACGCCGCGCTGCCCAGGCAGCTGGAGTTCGCCTCATTCATCGATATTCGGGCGTTGCCGTTCATCGCCCTGTTCGTGATGCTTGCAGTGCTCTACTTGCCCTCGCAAAGCTCTCAAGGTGAGGAATTCAGCGGGCCTTCCGCGCTCGCCCTGGCGACGCTGCTGGCGACAGGCAACCTCGCCTACCTGGCGTTCCATGCCAGCCAAGCCAACATGTGGATGACGCGCTATCGTCAAGTCGTGCAGTTCGTACCGGAAGGAGCGTCTGTTCTTCCTGTCTATTCGCTGCCCATGGTCACCTCGATGCCTGTTGTACACGCTCCCTCGTTTGTGGTGCTCGACCGTGGAGGCATTACACCCTACCTCTTCGGAGGTGATGACGGCGATCCGATGCTCTACTTTCGCTATCGGAGGCGGCCGTACGAGCCCAAGTGGATGTGGTACGACGCCGAGCGGCTGAGGAACCTGGCTGCGCAGATGAGAGCGGCCGGATTTCCGTTGAACAGTCAGCTTGTGCGCACCGATGGCCGCAAGCCGTGGTATGAGAAGACCGCCGCGCCGGAATGGCGCCGGGTTGCTTGCGACTTCGAGTTCATTCTGGTGACCATGCCCTTCGATGGGGCGCTGATCCGCGTGAGCGCTCACGCGATCGCAGCCAACGAGAGCGCGGCGCTTCTGAAGATCGATGCAGACAAGGCGAGTTGCAAGGCCCAACAACGCCCCGCACCCGATGCGACATTCGCTCGGTAATCGTCTTTGCGATTGTCCAGGCGCAGCTGACATGTTGGTGAGAGACGGCTGCGCGAGGCTCGGCGATGCGCAACACTTCATTCTTTTGCAGCCTCGGGAGTGCCGCCGCCAGCAAAGTGGGCAGTGCTGTGCTCGGGATGATCACGTTCGGGTTCCTCGCCCGAGCTCTCGGTACGGACGGGCTCGGACAATACCGGACAGTGCTCGCTCTGCTGTTGTTTGCTGGCGTCGTTTTCGACTTCGGGCTGTATTCGCTCACCCTGCGCGACATTTCCGGCTCGGAGGCGCATCGGGAGCACATTCTCGGCGGCGCCGTCGCGCTCCGCCTGGTGTCCATGCTCGTGGCGACAGTGCTGCTTGCAGCGGTTGTGAGAGTGGCGCGCTTCGATGCAACGATGTGCACTGGCGTGTCCATCGCCGGCGTCGGTTGGATCGCGTACCAGCTCAATGAGTTGCTGAGGGCGGTGTTTCAGCTGAAACGTGCGCAACACTGCAGCGCCATGGCAGAAATGGCGGGCGCAATCCTTACACTGCTGCTCGTGATCGGGTTTGCGCGAGCCCATGTCGGCACGGTTGGAATGCTCGCCGCGACCGCGGCGGGATTCTGCCTTACCGCTGCTGTTGCATGGTACTTCGCGCGGCGGCTCGTGTGGTTCAGGCCTCGTGTCGACCTTGCGATGTGGCGCCAATTCATCGTAGGGGGGTTGCCGCTCGCCGCGTCGGCAATCTTGCTGAACATCCACGTGCGTGTCGACGTTCTACTGCTTTCGGTGCTGCGCTCCCCAGCGGAGGTTGGCTTGTACGATGCTCCCGTCAAGCTCTATGAGTTGTTGCTGGCTCTGCCATTTCTCCTGGGAGGACTGATGACGCCCGCTTTCGTGAGGGACTTCGGCAGGCCGGAGATGCTCGCCCGCCGATTGAATGCGGGCATTACTGCGACGACGATCTTCTCCGCGCTGGCATTCGCGGTGCTGTTCGAGTGCGCCGAACCGATAGTCAACTCGTTGGGTGGCCGCGACTTCGCCCCCTCGGCCGGGCCGCTGCGCATTCTCGGGGCGTCAGCTGGCGTGGCTGGACTGACTGCAATCCTGCGGTTCGCGGCGATTGCGCTCAATCAGCAGAACCGGATCTCACGCGCAGACCTGTTGGGCGTGACCGCTGCGGTCACTGCACATCTCATTTTGATCCCGCGATTTGGCTTCATGGGCGCCACGTTCGGCAGGCTCATTGGAGATGCGGTCACACTCACATTCGCTGCATGCAGCCTGCGCGCCTATCTCAGCCCAGCGCTGCTCGGTTCGACGGCTGTTGGCCTTTTGGCCGGCCTATGCCTGATAGGGAGCCTCGCCCTGACAGCGCGCATCGGGGTGTCCTGGCGTGTGGGAATCTTTCTATGTGGGCCAGCGGTTCTGGGCTGCCTGGCGCTTCTGCCCCGGGTGCGGAACGACCTTACGCTGCTGTCGGCTTGATGGGCTCGGCCAAGGGATGCGCCCTCCGCAGGACCGGACCACAACCGTCATTCGCGCCTCATTTGAAGAGTGCCGCCGCGTCGAACCATGTTACCTCTCCGGATTCGATCTCCCGTAGGAGAGCCTCGTCGGTCGGAGGGCGGCGGGAGAACAGCACGTACTTGATGGTCGAGACTTCTTTCATCTCGCGGACCATCGACACAGCCCGCTCCCGCAACCTTCCAAGGTCATGCGAGTCAATCTGCCCCCATTTGCATTCGGCTACCAACACGCGAGCGTGCGCGTCCGTGGCAACGATGTCGATTTCGTTCGTCGCCGTCGAATCCCACCACCGCCCCGTACGGACAGGCTTGAAGCGCGCCGCTGCGCCCTGGCGCACGAAGTCTCTGCAACGTTCTCGAAGACTTCTCCCATGTAGTCGTCCAGTCGAGGGGGGCGGATCCGCGATTGCTCACGCCATCTCGCCGAGATTTGTCCTCATGGAGGTGGTAAGCCCAGTCGCTTGTCGGCGGACGCCCCGAGGGTCTTCTCGAGGCCACCTTTTGCATCGGAAAAGAGCTTCGCCACGGCTTCCAACAGCGGATCGGGGGCCAGTCGCCGTATAAGCCTATGTTGGAAACGCTCGCGACGCTCAAACCAACACCCGCGGGGGAGGCGGACAAGCCGGCGGCGCGGGAATTGCTTGCGAGGTTCTCATAGGAAGAGGCGCAGCGGCTCGCGTATCGGGTGCTGTTCGGTATCACGGCAGGAGCGGGTTCACGAAAGCACGGTTCCCGCTCTGCATTGCCCCTTGGCTGCGGCACATGGACTTCACGATCATGGACTTCGGGTGGGAGCCCGCGACTGAACAGTCTGTCGTGCGGCCATCCTTGCCACGGCGCGGCGAATTTGCCGGCAACCGTGCTTTCCGCGCGACGAAATCCAGCAGGTAAAAACACCCATTAAAATGGGGTATATGTTACACTGTGAGGCCAAGCAATCTGGGATGACACGCCTATGGCGAATCCGGCGATTCGAACCCTGGACGCTCACCACATCAGTGCGGTAGCGCTCGATCTGCTGCGCAAACCGATCCCTTCCGGGCGAGGCTCGGCAAGCCCGGCGGTCATGCGCGAATGGATTGAAAAGCGACTCGCCAGCGGCAGCGACACGATCAGCGGCATCGAGCTGCATCGGCAAATCGAGGCGGGCCTTCCTGGAAAGTCCATTCCCATGCTGATCATCGTGCTGGACATGACCCGCGAGGATTTCAGCGATCTTCTCGGCCGCGCTCGGAAGACGCTCGGCGACCTGGTGCAGCGCCAGCACCTCTCGCGCATGGATAGTGACCTCCTTTATCGGATCGCGCGTGCCATCGTGCATGCTGTCAGTGTCTTCGAAGACGCCGGGTACGCGGTACAGTGGCTGAAGGCGCCCAACGAGGCCCTTGGAGGGGCGGCACCCTTGGGACTGCTGGCTACCGTGGAAGGCGATGAGTTGGTCCACGCCGAGCTCGGCGCGGTAGCGCATGGAATGCCCGTTTGAAGGCTTACCGTTTCGTGAGCACCCGCTTTCCGGACGGACTCTCCTGCGAAGGCGCGAGGCTCAACGGTGGGCGCTGGAACAGCAAGGGCGTCGCGGTCCTGTATTGCGCGACCAGCGAGTCGCTTGCCATGCTCGAATTGCGCGTACATTCTCCTCATCCCTACCCTCGCGCACGCTGGAGATTCATTGTCGAAGTCCCAGAGGACTCCCTGAATTTGATTCGGGCGGAGGAGTTGCCGCGCGGATGGGACAAGCTGCCGCCGGGGCCGGCAAGCAAACGCGTCGGCGACGCGTGGGTCGCCGCGAATCAGAGCTTGGGCCTGTTGGTGCCGTCGGTCGTGGCGCCTGAAGAGAATAATCTGGTTCTCAACCCATCGCACGCGAGATTTCAAGAAGTGCGCATCCTATCCAAACAGCGCGTAGTGCTCGACAAAAGGCTGTACGCCGGCGCGGCGAAGCACCGCTCGAGCTCGGGAAGGAAAAAGTAGCACGCGAACGAGCCCGCCTCACCGTCACATCAATAGCCGCCGATCGCGCTAATGCGGGAAGTAGTGCCGCGCAACGTTCAGGACCGCTCTGGATCGGCGTGTTGGTTTTCGCCGGCTGCGATGACCTGGTCAGGGTCGAGGTCCAAGCGCGATAGCTCTCGCGCGCCTCCCCCATGGGGCGCTTCGCCGACTGATCCTAGAAGGGCAACTCGACGGACGCCTCCCACAGGTGGCGTATCTCCCTGCGTACTTCGTTGTGAACGTCGGCGCTGCCTCCATCTGATCAGGACATCGAATTGCGATGTTTCAATCGCTTTTAGCGAGATCCGGACCCGAGACAACACTCTCCCGTGAGCACGACTTGCCCCACGGATTCGTATTGGCGTCGAGACAACCGTGAAGCGCCATCGGCGGAGTAGGCAGCACAACACCCTGCTCGGCGCGTAGGTTGTGTTGGCCGATTCCAGTCGCAGCACGAGCGAGTCCGGTTGATAAAAGATACACGCGCGTTATAGTACTTCCATAAGAAACATATGCCGGAATCGCCCGGACGAGGCGAACACCGGAAGGGGTCGAACGATGACCACGGAAGCTGAACTTACCGCTCATTCCGCGCGGAAAAGAGCAAGGACGTGGCGGCAGATCGCTTGCGGTCCCTCAACGGCTGTTGCATTCATCTTGTTGAACGCACTGGGGTGGTCCAGTCCAACCTATTCGCAACAATCGAGTAAACCACTGGAGGTGGATTGCACCACCTGGCAGCAATTCACAACGGCAGATCGGCGCTCGCTATGGCAACGCGTCAAGGACCCCCGCTCGACGGCCTCCAAGGAGGATTTCGCTGCATTCGAGCTCGAGCAGGGAACTCGATGTCTCGCGGCCAGACTGGCGGGCATTCGGGAGACCCTCGAGTACAATCACCTTACGCCCTCCGCGGCTCTTCAGGCCGACCTCGCCCACATCGACGGCAAGATCACCTACGTCGGCAGGGCGCTGAGTGAGAGTGAGGACAAGGCGCAGATGAGCCAGGCGGAGCTCGTCTCACTGAACCGGCTTCTCAAGAATGAAGTCGCGCACCTCGACCAGATCGAAAAGAATATCCAGGCGCTGAAACAGACCTTGGATGATTCAGCCGCTCGAACCATGCGCGTCGAAGTGGGGGTGGAGACTTCAAGCTATCTCAGTACGGCGGCGGTCAGGGACCCACCCGCGCGAGACCAGATCGATCCTCGCCGAGACGTACTCGATTACTATTCACCAACAGGGACTCTGGCCGAGCTGGCGGTCTTCGCGATTCCCGATCCTCGCGGTGGCCCAGACGGACGAAAATAAACTAAAGCTCCTCGCAAGCGTGGCCAGGCGGCTTTCGAATCTCCAGAATGTTGCCATCCTCTATGAGAACAGCGTGTTTGGGGGCCAGATCTGCCGCAATCATCTGTCGCAAGAGAGTTCCAGGACTACGCAGCCTTCCGACACGCGCGGCCCTACCCTACCCCTGAGCATGCGCGGCACTCGAGACTCTCCGCCGGCGACAGCGCGCGCGCTCTGTGACGCCGCGCTGCAGGTCAGCTTCTCCGCCAACATTGCCGATGTCAGGTTCGGCCTGCGTGAGAAAAAAGCGGAGCAGGCGAAGGCTCAGGGAAAGGAGCTGCCAATCCCCAGTCTGCAACAGCACCTTTCGTTGCAAGATGGAGCCGAGAACGGCAGCGAATTTCCCGAAAGCCAGGAGCCGCCCCTGACCGTGGTCTCGACAGACCTTCAACTGCGTCAGATCGGCAGCCGGCTAGCCGAGCGAGGATCAAACATTGTCGCGGTCATCGCGACCGACGTGCGGGACCGTCTCTTTCTTTTCGAGCAACTCAGGAGCGAGCTTCCCAATGCGCTCCTGGTGGATTTCGCCACCGACAACCTCCTGGGACATGAGGATTTCATACACGCCAGCCGCGGAGCGCTGACGCTCGGGTCCGCGGATCTGATCCGTTGTGGGACGCGCGATTCGGGGGATGCTGACTCCTGTGCGACCGGTGCAGTGGGCAACCCTGACCAGGGCGGAATGTTGTTCTCCGCATTCGCTACGGAGGAACAAGCCCTGATCGAGGGTGCGGTCCTGCATTGGCCAGCCGCCAAGGAGCCTCCGACAGGCGCGCCATCTTGTATGACGCCAAGCTGTTCCAATAACGTGCAATCGCCGCACCTGTTTCCCAACGTCGTGACTGCAAAAGGAATGATCCCAGTCGGTGCCCAGGAGGACTTGACCCGCGTAAACATGTTGCTTTGCGTGTTGCCGGTTCTCGCTTTTATCGCCGTGCTCTGCTGGGCTGTTTCCAATACAGCGGTGCAAGCGCAAAGCCTGCCCGTTGCGGTTGTGGTCCCGCAGCCCACATTCATTGGCCTCATCGGATGGGCGGTCGCGATCGGGATCTTCATCTGGCTATGCAAGAGCTGGGCATTCGCAGGCCTCGAGACAAAGGATCCGGGCGATCTCCGCCCTGATTCAGGATCGTCTTCGGGAGATGGGTTTCAACCTGGACAAGCCCGCGGCTCAGGCCGAGCCTTTACAGTGGACAACATCTGCTGGACCGTGGTCTTCGTTCGCCGCGACCCCCATCATGGCACGTCGCGCTGTCGCCAGCCTGATGATCAAGAGCAACTTGCGCGAACAGAGCAGGATCTGGGGTGCTGGCCTTCGCCCCCTGTTCAACACCCCCGAGCGTCCCCGCGCCGTGCTCCACCCACTGTTTGAGTTGCTCAGCACGGAAGTGTCGGCCCTCCGGCTCATTGTCTGGGGCGTCGTACTCTGCGCAGGCGGCTCCTCGGCTATCGTCTACTTGTTTCCGGTCACGCATGCCGACGGTCTGACTCTTATCAACATGATCTCACTGCTGCTGACAGGGTTCTATTTCGCCTCGGCGACGGTAGGTTTCGAGTCCGACCTCGTCCTCAGCAACGTGCTCAGCAACCGCCCCAGGGAAATCGAATGGTCCCTCGCGCTTTTTATCTATGTGCTGATCCCGTTTCTTGTCCTGGCTATCCTGGTGGAGTTCGTCCAGCAACCCGGCGTTCTACAGTGGAGCGGCAGTATTCTGAGTTTCATCTGGGATCTCGCCCAGCACCACTGATACACCGGAAAGTATGTTCGCTACAGACGTGGAGCATTGAGTACGGCTCGAAGCCGTTGCTCGTTGGCATCGGCGCGGGTGTTG
>CAZBTV010000001.1:80526-280096 GCA_964494895.1 uncultured Steroidobacteraceae bacterium
TGGAGCATTGAGTACGGCTCGAAGCCGTTGCTCGTTGGCATCGGCGCGGGTGTTGCCGCGGACAGCACCCTCCGCGCGTCGTCTTTCACGGACTCAAGGGGGGTGTCGGGCGCTCCACGGCGCTGGCGATGCTCGCCTATCGATTGGCGCGCGACGGAAAACGCGTTCTGCTGATCGACTTCGACCTGGAGTCGCCGGGTCTGTCCGGCCTGGGATTTCTTCTTCGCGCAGTTGAACAGGGGCGACGGCGACCAGGTTTCTTCTGGCCGCGGATAGTGCAGCGCCTATCTTCGCCAGGCGCGACCGGTCGGCTCGCAGGAAAACAGGCTGGCGTCAGCGCCGCGGTATCAGTTTCAGCTTTGGTTCGATCTGGCCGAGTTGCTCGAAGTCCCGATCGTCGTGCAAGAGCGGTACGTCTTCTTCAATGGCTGTTACAGCAATCAGACAGTCGTGGGGGCTCCGCGGGGTAATACCCCGCCAGCGCGCGCGAGCGTACAGACGGCCGGCGGCTACGTGCAATTCGGTCGGGTCCTCGGCACTCGACATCGGCATGGCAGTGAAATACTTATACAACTTGTCAAAGGCGCTCGCGTTTGCTGCTCCCTGCAGCACCTCTTGCACGATGACCGGCGCCAACATCGCTTCTCCAGCATCCAGCACCTTCCGTAGCCGACTCGACGGCACCGTTTCGGAATTGCGTAGCAGATCAATCCAAACGGTCGAATCAACCAGGATCACGAGTCATCTGTCCGCGGACGGCGCGCACGTCGTACTCCGACGCGATCAGATCTTCGCCAAGCAACGCGAGGATATCCCGCTGCTTGCTGCGCGAAACGAACTCTCGCAAAGCACGGTCTACAGCTTCCCGCATTGTCCGAGCCTTCGACAACCGCATCGCCTCCTTGATGAGCCGGTCATCGAGCACAATATTCGTACGCATCTATACACCTCTGGATGTGTATAGTACGCGCTGAACCGGTTTTCGTAAAGCCGTCGGGAGACACAGCGTACGCGCGCCTCAGTCAGGAACCCAGCGCCGATGGACTTGGGAGCTATCAGACCCGACGGATCATGATTGCATCATGGCTCGACCCGTCGAGACGGATACCATCCCAACCCGGTTAGAGTGAGCGCGCACAAGCCCGCACCGGCGTAGAATGTAGCCGACGCTCCGAGGCGGTCCCAGAGCAGGCCCGCAACAACGCTGGCGAGTAGCGTCGCGATGCCACTGATCAAGTTGAAGAAGCCATAGGCGGTGCCGCGCAGATCGGCCGGGGCGGTATCGGCGACCATTCGAGCCAATAAGCCTTGAGTGATGCCCATGTGCATGCCCCATAGCGCCACGCCTGCGAGCACTACAGCCCAGTGATCAACACTGGCGAGCACGAGATCCGCCGCAATCAACACAACCAGCCCGAGCGCCAGCAGCTTACGGTGGCTCATCTGATCAGAGAGCGTGCCGAATGGATACGCTGACACCGAGTAGACTATGTTCATGGCCACCATCACGAGCGGCACCAATGCAATCGGCACGCCTGCCCCCTGGGCACGCAATACAAGAAACGCCTCGCTGAAGCGGGCCAGAGTGAAGACCGCGCCGACACCGACCACCCACCAATATGGACGGCCGAGGCGGCGCAGGTTTTCCTTACGGACGGGATTGGTACGCCGCTGCGCCTGAAGAGGGTGATCCGGTTCGCGCAGGCCGAGCGCAAGTAGCCCGACGGACGCGATGCCCGGAACGACGGCCACCCAAAAGACGGCGCGGAAATCGTTGGACCACGACAACATGAGTGTGACCGCCAGCAGCGGTCCGAGAAAGGCTCCGACCGTATCGAGCGACTGACGAAGTCCGAACGCCGCGCCGCGGACCGCCTCGGGCACCATGTCAGCCACCATGGCATCACGCGGTGCGCCGCGCACTCCCTTGCCGATCCGATCCAACAGGCGGGCGATCAGCACAACAGACGTCGTCGGTGCGATGGCGAACAGTGGCTTTGAGAGTGCACCCAGCGCGTAACCGAACACCGCCAGGCCCTTGCGTTGGCCCAGGTAATCGCTCAAGACTCCAGAGAAGACTTTGACGATGAGCGCGGTGGACTCGCCCAGCCCCTCCACCAGGCCGACCAAGGCGGCACTGGCTCCCAGCGTCGTGACCATGAACATGGGGAGAAGGCTATGGATCGACTCCGAGGCGATGTCCATCAGCATGCTCACGAAACCGAGCACCCACACTCCGGCGGGGACCCCCCTCAGCCGTACATGGGCGCTCTGCGTTTCTGTTTTTTGCTGCGAGCTCATTCCGCAATGCTCCTGGCCGGTGCTCACGCCGCCGCATAACGCGCGCCCTATCCATATCTCGCAAGGACGGGGTGTCCTGGACCAGCTTCTGGCTGCTCACGTCTGCCGAGATTGTACCTGGTTCACCGCAATTGCGGCCGCACTCAGCCAGCGGTAAGACTCCGGACGGGCTTTGAGCTTCAGAGTGCGCGGGTGGCATGAGCACAATTACCAGCACGGGCGCGCGCTCCACTGCTGTGCGCAACTCGCTGGTGGTTCGCACCGTACTTGTTGCTCAGGTGTTGATTTTCGGCACCCACAACACCCAACGCTCGACGTGTCACATGATGCGGGTGACTATAGCCGCTAACCCCACGGCTTATTGAATATTCTGTCTTCGTGATATGGTTCACCGGTAATCTATCATCGGCCGGCGAGGCCCGTCATACGGGGTCTTCAGCGTTGTTTAATCGCAGCAATGGAAGATGAGGATCTCAACTGCAACATGGCAGAAGAATTCCGTGCGCTAGCAGATGCTTTCTGTTGCCATGCAGCCCGCCGCGGAGGTCGCACAATATGAAACCTGCGTTGATTGTTCTGCTGATATCTATGCTGTGCGATGCCCCGTCGCCCTCTCTGCGGGCGCAGATGCCGGGTGGCCCCGATGCACAGGCCGATCGGCCGCCGACATCCAGTGGGCAACCTGAAGACTCGCAAAAGCCCGGTGCACAGCAGATGTACGAGGAGATCCGGTACGCCCACGCCTCCATACGAGGGGCATCACTCATCGTCAATCCAGGGAAATTCGTAAGCAATGATCCGGCTTTCAACGAGAAGTTCAGTGCAGACAAAATTGCCGACTTCGGCGAGATCGAGCTCAGCAAAGCAAACTTCGAGGTGCATGAGCGCTCGAGCGACTCACAAAGCAAACCGACGAAGTGGCTCGTCGAATTCGATATCGAGAGGGTCGAGCACGTCGCTCGACAGGAGAGCAAAACCTCAGGCACGACCGCTTCGAAGATCATTGGGATTCTGGGTGGTCAGTCAGAAAGCGCCCAGACCGGGGGAGCGCTCGCTGAATCCGCGGAGACAGCTTCCACCAGGGGGACCTGGGTAGTCGGCATCCGTTACAAAATCGTCGACACAGCGACTCAGGAGCAGATCGCGCAGAACTATATGGAAGAAAAGGCGGAGGTCACTGACGAATCCAGCTCTTTCGCCGGATTCTCTTCCAGCAAGTCCACCGAGCTGAGTCTCGACTCGCTGGTACAGCGACTCGTGCAGAAGTGCGTCAGAGAGATTGACGCCAACCACAAGCCCAAGCCAGTTTGATCCAGAAGCGCAAAAGCGTACGTGACAGTGACGGGATCGCCCTAACCTTCCGGGCACGCCCGTATCTTTGGTCATTGGTCCTCGTGGGCATCGCGGCCACGGTTCTGGGGGGCGCACTGCACTACAACCAGGCTTTCGTTCATGAGAGCTCATTTCAGAATGAGCGCGCGTTTCGAGTGCTGGATGAGCTCGTAGCCGAGATCCAGAACCTCGAGTCGAGCCGTGCGACCGTATTGACGTCGGTTCCCATGCCGATCGTGCGGGACATGCTCCAGTGCTCGGGCTCCAGAAGCGCGGAGTCCGTCAAACTGGATAGCGAATCTCCGTGGATCTATCGCGAGGAGCGCTTCAACAATTACATCACGCGACTCGACTTTTCGCGTGGCAAGCTCTGTTGGATGCCAACGGCCAGTGCAGCGCCGGGTGCTACCCGCATGCCGCCGGCAGAAGCGTTTGCGGATGCGCAGAGCGTCGCCAGCAAGTCATGCAAAGAACAGGGCACGGAGGATGTCCGCCTGATCTTGAGCATCCGGAACGATCAGCTCACCTCAGTCTTGTGTGGACAGGACAGGCGAATCGTCCTCCAGGAGGCGCTCGGCAGAGCGATGGCGAGATTTGTCAGTCAGGACTTCTTCGACGATGCTCTCCTGACACTCGCGGACGGTACGGTGATCGGGGAGTTTCCAACCCACGATCGGGATACGCGCGACGTTGTGATTCGGCTCCATGCCTCCATGGCCGACCGGATCGACATCATCACTGTCGGTCCGCTGTTGGAGTCGGCGTCCACCGCATCATCCAGTGGAGAACTGCCGGCGCAACTACGTACTGCCTCTTCGAGCCAAACGCCGGCGCGTTCCGGCGGCAAACAGCCGTTTGCCGCGACAACGACCCTCCGCGAGCAAACCTTTCGAGCGTGGGTGTTACCGTTCAACGCGCGCTTCCGTCTGGCTCTGGCCGATCATCCGGGTTCTGACAACTATCTTTACGTGATAGGCTTGCGCCGGGTCGACTTTTCGCGGGATGTCATGCACGCCCTGTGGCCGGTGGGTCTGTGGGCCATCGTGCTGCTCGTCAGCCTGAATCTGGTGGCCTGGCCGCTGTTGAGCCTGGCATTGGGGTCGCCTGAGGAGTCGATCTCACGCGCCAAAGCGATCGGGTGCGCGGCCGGTGTGATCCTGGTTCCCGCCATACTGATCACAGCCGCGGCGTCCGTGTGGAGCGACTTCGAGCTGGACAGCCGAATGAGGGACCAAGCCTGGCACTACGCGGATGAGGTCGTAGCGCGGCTGCGGAACGATCTGCTCGACGGCGCGCAGATGCTGAACAGCTTCCGGCCCGTCTACCGACCTTTCCTGGAGGCAGGCGGTTCCAGCGCGCCGACCTGCGAGAATGTCCTGCAACTGCCGGACCTGACTTCGCGCCTGTTGCACCAATGTGCCAACGAGGGCCTGCTGCGCGGGCCGTGGCTGAGCTACCGCAATCAAGGCCAACCTCGGCTCGTTTGCGCCGGCACGACATCGGCGGAGGGTGCGACATCCTGCCGGACGACACGCCTGATAGATCCCTCTGCTGCGAAGGATCCGCTCGGCAGGTGGTCGCCCTTCCGCTCCATCATCGCCCTCAATCAGGATGGTCAGCGGTTCGGTCCGGCGTTCACCTCTTTCAGCACAATACCTGTCAAGGAGACTCTCGATCTGGCCGATCGCGAGTATTTCCAGGCGCTGAAGCTCAATCAGGCGTGGCCGCTGCAACCTGACGACGGCGAGCCCGTGCCGGTGATCGCGCAGCGGCTCTTCAATCGCGCGGATGCTTCCAAAGCACTCCAGATCGCCGTGCCGCTGTGTGATCCGACGCAGAACGGGCGGGATTCGAGGTTTTGCGGGTTGATTACCGGCGATCTGGCTGTTCACAGCCTGATCGCCTCCGTCACACCGCCGCTGCTGCAGTTTGCCGTGATCGACGCCACTACGGGCACGGTTATCTTCAGCTCCCGGGACGCGCACAGCCTCGCGGAGAGCTTCTTCCTGGAATCCGAGCGCGACCGGGCGTTGTACGCGGCAATCAGGTCGCGTCACCCGCAAGAATTCCGGGCTTCCTATATGGGGGATCCGCACCGTTTCGTCTATGAGCCGATCAAGAACGTCCCATGGGGCGTTCTCGTGTTCTATTCAGAAAAGGAGCTTGCGGACCTGCCCTTCCGGGCGGGTGTTGCCGCGATGACATCCTACGCGGGTCTGCTCGTCACCGTGGCTGTGCTGCTGGGACTGGCGGTATGGATTGTGAGTCTGTTCGTCGAGCGCCTGTGGTCCAACATACATCCCGAGAAACGGCCACCGCTATGGTATGACCAGATCGGCGGTGATTTCGGCGGTTATGTTACACGCCTTCGCCCCTTCGTGTGGGTAATCCTGGCGCTGCTCATCTCATCCTTATGCGGTCTCGAGCCCCTTCAGGCCGTCATCACCGCGTATACGATTCTCGTCATAGCCGTACTCAGCGGTTTGCCTTTCAACACGAAAAAGCACCGGAATCCGCCGCGGGGCACCGACCCGCCGGCACACGACAGTGAAGGGTTGCGCTCGCAGGCGCAGCGGTTCTCCCACTGCATTCTCATTGTGGTCTGTATCGTTTCCATCATCCCCGCCTATGGCCTCTTCCTGGCATTTCATCACCTGCAACTCGATGCGCTCGTCCGGGACGGACTCGTCGAGAACGCCACGCAACTACAGGCCCGCTACGATGTCCTTCAACAGGATCTACGTCGTTGGATGCCGCCGGATGGCAAGGAGTGGCGCGACAACATCCTCATCAGCCCGGATCTATGGAGTCTAACGCTGCACCCGAACACCGGCATGGCGCACGCCGAGGATGATCTGCCGGCGGACGTGACAGTGGAAGAAACCGATCTACCTGCGGTACGCGAGGAGCTCACCTGGCGTACTCCAGCGCTGTACAAGCGCCTGATCTGGCAATCGATCACGGAATCCTCCGAACAGGAGAGGCGGCAGGCGCTGTTGAGCATATCGGCGCTCGAGCAATCCAACCCAGCGGCAGCAGAACCTGGATTTGACATGACGTGTGGCACATCACGAGCCACGCGGCAGGATATGTGCGCCGTGCGCATGTCAGATGGGAAGTGGCTCGCCTTCCGAGCGAAATCCATCGCCGGCCGTCTCCTCGACCAGGATTTCGAATGGATGTGGGTTCGCGCGGCGTCACTCGTGGCTGTGTTTCTGGGCGTCGCCGTCGGGATCTGGTCGCTCGCGAGACTCTTTACCGGGCGACTCCTCGGAGTGGGAGCTCCATACCAGGCGCAGGCGATAGGAGAGCCTCCTACCCTTACAGCATTCAAATCGCAGTGGAGCGCTCTCAGCCGCGCGGAGCACCTGGTGCTCTATCAGATTGCGTCAGAGCAAATCGTCAATCCCCGCAACACGAAGCCTGTCAAGGATCTCCTCGCCCAGAACTTCATCCGCCTGAATCCATGGCCGGTGCTTGCCAACGACGATTTCAAAGAATACATCTTGCAGGCGCACACGCCTGCGGAATACGGGCAGTGGCAACACGAGGCGGCAAAGGGCCTCTGGAGGACGGTCCGGATTCCTCTGTTCATCTTCCTGATGATCGTGATTGCGTGGCTCAGCTGGGCCGCCGGTGGGTCGATGAAAGCCATCTCGGCGATTCTCGCCGCGACTGTCGCGTTCATTGGCCAGCTCGCCCAACTTCTCAACTTCGCACGGGGCAACGCGTCGAGCAGTAGTAGTGGGAGGTGAGCAACTCAGGTGAACACACAGAAGAAGATCGAACAGATGCCAAGGGCGCGCTGGAGCCGCTTCTACGTCAGGGGACGGCGGCAACGGTGCGATCTTGCGCTCGCGCTATGCCTGTCTGAGCGAGGCGGCATCCCGGATCCTCGGACCTCTTGAAGATTGTCTCGGTATGAATATTATTGGCACTCTCGCATGCTGAGTGCTAATTCTGCAATAAAACCTATTTATATTCATATACATAGGAGATACCGTGAACATCCGTCCATTGCACGATAGGGTCGTCGTGAAGCGCGAGGCCGAAGAGCGCAAATCGCCCGGGGGGATCGTGATCCCCGATACCGCCAGCGAGAAGCCGACCTTTGGCAAGGTCATCGCGATCGGCCAGGGAAAGGTCCTCGAGAACGGGCAGACCCGCGCTCTCCACGTCAAGGTGGGCGATCGGGTGCTGTTCGGCAAATACAGCGGGACCGAAGTCAAGGTTGATCACGAGGAACTGGTCGTCATGCGTGAGGACGACTTGATGGCGGTGATCGAGCAGCAATGAGCTCGACACGACACTGACCCACAAGCACTTACCATTATTTTTCGGAGGACGAGTAATGGCCGCCAAAGAAGTGAGCTTCAACGACGTCGCCCGGCAGCGGATGTTCCGCGGCGTCAACGTTCTGGCGAATGCCGTCAAGGCTACCCTGGGCCCCAAGGGGCGTAACGCGATCATCGAAAAAAGCTTCGGTGCGCCCACGATCACCAAGGATGGCGTTTCCGTTGCCAAGGAAATCGAGTTGCGGGACAAGCTGGAGAATATGGGCGCGCAGCTGGTGAAGGAAGTTGCTTCCAATACCGCTGACGAAGCCGGCGATGGCACTACGACCGCCACCGTGTTGGCACAAGCGATCATCCGTGAAGGATTGAAGGCTGTTGCGGTTGGTGCGAATCCCATGGATATCAAGCGCGGCATCGACAAGGCGACTGCAGCCGCGGTCGAGGAGTTGCGCAAGCTATCCACGCCCTGCAAGGACTCGAAGGCCATTTCGCAGGTGGCGACCATTTCCGCCAACGCAGACGGGGACGTGGGCACGATCATCGCCGAGGCCATGGCGAAAGTCGGCAACGAAGGGGTGATTACCATCGAGGAAGGCTCCGGGCTCGAGAACCAGCTCGACGTGGTCGAAGGTATGCAGTTCGACCGAGGGTATCTGTCCCCCTACTTCATCAATGATCAGCAGGCGCAGAGTGCCGAGTTGGAAAAACCCTGCGTCCTGCTCGTCGACAAGAAGCTGTCGAATATCCGGGAGCTGTTGCCGATCCTCGAAGCCGTCGCCAAGGCGGGGCGTCCCTTGCTGATCGTTGCGGAAGATGTGGAAGGCGAGGCGTTGGCGACACTGGTCGTCAACAATCTGCGCGGCATCGTCAAGGTAGCCGCGGTGAAGGCGCCCGGCTTTGGTGACCGTCGCAAGGCGATGCTCCAGGACATCGCCACCCTTACCGGGGCAAGCGTGATTTCGGAGGAGCTGGGACTCACCCTCGAGAAGGCTACGATCGCCAGCTTGGGTGAGGCGAAGAAAGTAGTCGTGGAGAAAGAGAACACGACCATCATCGATGGTGCGGGCAAGCCGAGTGACATCAAGGCACGTGTGGCGAGCATCCGCCAGCAGATCGAGGAATCCACCTCTGACTATGACAAGGAGAAGCTGCAAGAGCGCGTGGCCAAGCTTTCAGGCGGCGTTGCGGTCCTGAAGGTCGGTGCCGCGACTGAGGTTGAAATGAAGGAGAAGAAGGCGCGCGTGGAGGATGCACTGCATGCGACCCGCGCCGCGGTGGAGGAAGGTGTGGTGCCGGGTGGCGGTGTGGCCTTGATTCGCGCAGTGAAAGCAGTCGAGCGGCTTTCGGCGCAAAACGAGGATCAGGCCCACGGCATCAGGATCCTTGCGCGTGCGATGGAGGAGCCTCTGCGCCAGATCGTGACCAATGCGGGCGAGGATGCGACGGTGGTGTTGAACCGGGTGCGCGAGGGTAAGAGCAACTTCGGATACAACGCGGCCAACGGCGAGTTCGGCGATATGATCGAGCTCGGAATTCTCGATCCGACCAAGGTGACGCGCCTGGCGCTGCAGAACGCATCCTCGGTGGCGGGATTGTTCCTTACCACCGAAGCTTCCATTGCCGAGGCGCCCAAGGCGAAATCTCACGCGGCGGGGCATGCGCCGCCAGATGACCTGGATGTGTGAGGTGTAAAGAGCGGTGGCGTGGCGAATGCCTGCCACCGTGATCTGAGTCGAGAGGTATGAGGCCCGAGCCAGCGCGCGAAGCGCCGGCTTGGGCCAATGCCTGGTGTCTGCAGAACATCGAATTGTGGAGGACAGTACGATGGACACACGCCGTTTTCGCGATCACTCTCCCTCGCAGGCCTTTGCCGCAGTCCGCTGGCTCGGCTGGGTGGTGCTGATGATGTTTGTGTTGGTCCAGACCGCGGGGGAACCGTACCATCCGCTGAGGGCGGCCCTCGCGGAAGCGGTTGCGCATGCGGCACAGTGACTCATGCGCTAGTTCACGGCGCAACCTTAAGGTCAGGACCGGGACCTGTGGGACCACTGTGCGACCGTTCGAGACGTCGTTGGGCGAGAATTGCCGCAAGCGGCCAGTCGGTCGTCCTCGACGAGTCGCCTATGGCGAGTGACCAACCGGTCGGTCCGCTTCGCGATCCGCAGCAATTGTGCAGCCCGAGCTCGCCACGTCTCGGGGCCGCGGGTGCAGGGCTATGGAGGACCAAAGTTCAAATCATGCAACAACCCGGGTTAGGTAGGTCCGCTCACCTCATATGTGCTAACCTGTTGTCTGACCGGCTTTTACTCAGGCGAGGGGCTATCCGTCCGGTTCGGGACGTCAGTGTCTCAGGTTCAAATCCTGTCACCGCAACCCTATGATGCCGATATGTCCGCTCAAGACCCCAAAGTGACGCAATCCCCTTTCCAGCCAGATCAGCAGCCGATCCAGCGGACGATTGGCAAACGCGCGACACCCCCTCCCGGTGTATTGCCCAGCCCGGAAGCGCGAGCGGCGATGACCGCTAACGCGCGATACGTCACTCGAGCGCCGAAGGGTATTTTCTTCTACAAGAACCACGAAGAGATGGTTCGAGATCGGGAGCGCTGGACTATCGATGCTGTGATTGCCAGGCATACGGAACGTGACTGAGTATACCCGCCCAGCAACCTGGGAGGATGTCAAGAAACTCGCGCAGTTGTTGAACACAGCGGGCGTCGAGTACGCCCTCCGGACACCTTACCGAATGGCAGCTCATGGCCAAGCCCGCGGAGACCTCGATCTCGATGACCGAGCGTTCGGGGACGGACTTTGAAGATGCGCACACTCCACGCTGAAGGTGGGGCGAATCGGCTCGCCGGCTGCAACAGGTTGGGGGTGCTCCGCGACTGCACTTCGGCTTGCGCGCTCGCAGTGAGCCCGCGCGTCTACTAAGTCGGCGCACGTGCCTGCCAAGGCGTCGCAAGGATGCGATACGTGAATGCTGGGGTTATGTGCAGGGAAACAATTTGCTATCCTGCGCACCACCCCGAGGCAATCATGATCCGCTGCCGATTATCCGTACTGATGGGCCGAGACAAGCTCCGGATCTCGGACGTCTCACGACGGACAGGTCTTAATCGCAGCACCATTACCGCGCTGTATAAGGAGACGACCACGCGAATCGATCTGCCCGCTGTCGAGCAGCTCTGTCGGCTGTTCAATTGCCAGGTCGGCGACCTGTTCGAGTACGTCCAAGACGATCGGCGGGTGAGCTCGTGACGCTTGGCGCCAGCCGATGGCATGTCATTGCCGAATCGAACTTTGCCTGGGAGCGCGAGGCGCTCGACTGGCTGCGGAGCCACCTGCCCGACCGCGATCCCTGGCATGTCTGGACCAACTTTGAGTTCATCGACGATGAAGGCAAGGTACGCGAGGTCGATGCGCTGGTCCTGTCGCCCGCTGGCCTGTTTGTCGTAGAGATCAAGAGTCGTCCGGGCGAGCTGACCGGCGATGCGCATACGTGGAACTGGAAGACTGACGGTCGCTCGTATACCTACGACAATCCGCTGTTTCTGACGGATCGCAAAGCGAAGCGGCTGGCGAGTCTCCTCAAGCGACAGCCGGCCATCATCAAAGCCAAGATTCGACTGCCGTTCGTCGAGCCGGTGATTTTTCTATCATCTACCAGCCTCGCATGCCGACTGGAGGGACCGGCGAAGAGCGCAACGTTCCAACGCGGCCGGCCCGGCACTCTCAACGACCCGGGTATCATTGGTGCGCTATCCAACGGCATCACGAACCGCTCGTCAGCGACCATTGACTCGCAGCAGGCCCGTGCAATTGGCCGAGGACTTGCGGAAGCTGGCATCCGCCCTTCCAACAAGCACCGACAGGTAGGCGATTACCGTCTGGGCAAGCTCCTATCGGAGGGAGAAGGCTTTCAAGACTGGGAAGCCCGGCACGTCAGTCTCGACAAGGTGCACCGGAGGGTTCGTATCTACACCGTCGCGAGCGCCTCCAGCCCCGACATCCGCGCGGCGCGCGTTCGCCAGGCCCGCCGTGAGTTCGAAATCCTCGAAGGCATCGACCATCCGGGCATCCTGAAGGTCAAGGACTATAAGGAGACCGAAATAGGTCCGGCATTGATCTTCGATCACGACCCGAATGCGGTGCGCCTGGACCACCTGTTGCGAGATAATGGCAAAGACCTGTCAATCACAACGCGACTGCAGTTGGTGCGGGACATCGCCGAGACGCTCAAATACGCGCACTCCAAGCGGCTATACCACAGAGCACTGGGTCCGCAGAGTATCCTCGTCCAGGGTGTCGTCGGCACAAGCACGATGCACTTGCGGCTGATGAACTGGCAGACCGCGTCACGCAATGTCAGTGACTCCGCATCGGCCTCCACAGTCCACCGTACTACCGGCACCCAGCACGTCGAGGACTATGTCGAGGACCAGGGGATGGTCTATCTCGCTCCAGAGACGACCCGAGCCGATCCGACGCATGGCCCAAGTCTCGACGTGTTTTCACTCGGTTGTATTGCGTACCAACTCTTCAGTGGGCAGCCGCCCGCCGAATCGGTGTTGGAGCTCGCCGAAAAGCTGCGCGTGGGCCAAGGGCTGCGCCTGTCGGATGTCATGGATGGTTGCGGGGCACGGCAGCAGGAATTGATTCAGTTCGCTACCTGTCCGGACGTGCTCGTCCGATACGATACCATCCAACTCTTCCTGGACGAGCTCGATCGCGTGGAGGACGAGCTCACCAGCCCAGATCCGGAAGTCACCGTCGACCCAAGCGTCGCGGGTGCTGAGGACCGGTTGGAAGGGGGCTTCACGGTTATCAAGCGGATGGGTCGCGGCTCCTCCAGCGACGCGCTGCTGGTTCGCAGGGACGGCAGCGACGAACAGTACGTTCTCAAGGTTGCCTGCGATGCCGCGCATAACGAGCGTCTGGCTGCGGAAGGCGAGGTGCTCGCGCGTCTGCGTCACCAGAACATCGTGGCCTACCGAGAGACGCTGTCCGTCGCCGGTCGCACGGCCCTGCTGCTCAAGAGCGCCGGTGCGCACACGCTCGCCGAGAAGCTCAAGAAAGAGGGCCGGCTGTCGCTCGAGATGTTACAGCGCTTCGGCGAAGAGCTCATCGAGGCGGTCAACCAGCTCGAAGCGGAGGGAATCGCTCATCGCGACATCAAGCCCGAGAATATCGGCATCGCTGAGAACCGCAACGGCAAGCTGCAACTCGTGCTGTTCGACTTCTCGCTGTCCCGCACGCCAGCGGACAATATCACGGCCGGGACCCATCCCTATCTCGATCCATTCCTGGCGCTACGACGCCCGCCGCGCTGGGACCTTTATGCGGAACGCTTCGCGTTGGCCGTTACGCTCTATGAGATGGCGGTTGGCAAGCCACCGGTCTGGGGCGATGGACAGACTTCACCGGCCATGCTCGATGTTGAAGTCACCATCGAGAGCGATGTCTTTGACCCGGTCACGCGCGAAGCTTTCACCGCGTTCTTCGCGAAAGCCCTGAGGCGTGACTACCGCGAACGTTTCGACAACGCCGAAGAGATGCTCCGTGCGTGGCGTGCCCTGTTCGCTATTCGGCGCACTGATCACGCTGGCGATCTCAAGTCAGCGAAGGGCCTCGCCGACATCGCCCTGACCGCTACACCGCTCACGACGATGGCTGAGCTCGGCTACAGCCTGGAAGCCCAGGACATCCTCGAGCGCATGGCCATTCACAATGTCCGCGAGCTTCTGGCGGTCGACCGCATTCGTTTCCGCTACCTGCGTGGTGTCGGTGACAAGATCCGCAAGGAAATCCGGCTCACGGCCAAGGAGCTCGCTCGGCTGCGTCCGGACCTCACCCAGGGTCGAAACACGGTCCATGACGCAGACGAGGAAGGCGGCGGCGCTGTCAGTATCAACGAGCTGGCGGCCCAGTTGTTACCGCGCCGCCCTGCCGGAGACGACCGGCCCGAAGAGGCCGCTCTGGCGCACTACCTGGGACTCGACGACAGCGTGCCGCCCGGCGCTTGGCCCACGCTCGGTGACTCAGCCCAGGCGGGCCAGGTGCCTCGGACCCGGCTGACGGCGACCCTCATCAAGGCTCGCGAGCGCTGGCTGAAGAATCCGGCCAACACCGAATTACGCCAACAACTCGACACTTTGTTGCGGAGTCAGGGCCACGTCATGAGCGCGACTGAGGCCGCAATGGCGTTGCTTGCGTTACGCGGCTGTGCCGAGCAAGACGATGTCGAGCGACTGCGTCAGGCCACCGCGGTGTTGCGTGCGGCCGTCGAGGCCGAATCGCACCTCGACACGCCACGATTCGAGGCTTTCGACCATCAACCTTGTGCTCTCGTTGCCACTGCAGCGAGTTGGGCTGACTACGCCCGTCAGCTTGGCGCCGCCGCAGACGACTGCGCGCGAGCCGATCCGTTGCTCCCGCCGCCTCGCGTTCTCGAGACATTGGAAGGCGTGCCCGTGCCGGGTCCCCTGGCCACCGAGGGTGGGACGGCGCCAGCGCTGGCGCCCGCCCGCCTCCTGCGGCTTGCCGCGTCGGCATCAACGAACGCTGCGCTATCCAGTCGACAGGAGATTTACCCGCGCGGGATGGCGCCGTTGCAGGCGTTGCGTCAGTCGTTGGGAGCCCTGATCGGCGCGCCGCAATTGACGGCGCGGGACATTCAGGACCGGGTGCGGGGTCGTTACCCCGAAGCCGCAGCGCTGCCCGATCGGCCCGAGTTGGATCGTTTACTCGAGGAAGCCGGTGCGCCACTGCGTTGGGGCGCCACCGCGGCAGACGGTGTCGGTGCGTATTGTCTGTCGACGTTGGGTCATGTGCAGACTGCGGGCACGGCCACAGTGTTTTCGTACCATCCGACTGAGCTCAACACGGAGCGGGTCGGTGAGGCCGACAACGCCGATGCTGACTATGTCGAGGAAAGGCTCAATCGAACTCTGGACCGGGGCGGGCTTCTCGTCCTGACGGTTCATCCACGGATTGCGCGTCGGGCCGAGGCTGAGCTGCTCCGTCGGTTCGGACGACCCGGCAGTCACCCCGCACCGGTGCAGCGAGTGAGCTTCGACCGGCTTGTGTTGGCCGCTCTCCGGGAACAGGCGACGGCCGCCCGGGTCGAGTGGAATGTCGTCCTCGCGGCCGATGCGGCCGAACGCAGCAGCCGGGATTGGATCAACCTGCAACGGCTGGTTCGACGCACGCTCCCGACCTTACGGGCCGCGCTGTTGAAGAGTACGGCTCCCCTCCTCCTCGTGAATACTGGACTGGTGGCTCGCTACGATCTGATGACCCTGATCACCGAGCTCGAGGAAAACGTGGGCCGTCCGGGCCACACCCCCAGTGCCTGGTTGCTGCTGCCCACGGCCGAACAAGGCGCGCCGGTTATCGACGGCGTTCCGGTGCCCATCGTCAACAACCTGCAGAACACGCGTGCCTTGGCGTTGCCGACGGCCTGGGCCGAGAACAAACACCGGGCGGCCAGGGCGGTCTAGGCTAGCGCAGTCGTCAGTCCGGGCAAACAGGACAGGAAGATGATTCAGTGATTGATGCCGCTCAACTGCTTTCGGATCTCACCCGGTTGCTCAAGCGTTGCGAAGCGGATCTGCGCCATCGCATGACGGAAGTGGCCGAGATGCGAGCCAGCCTGCAGGCGGAGTGGCAGGCTGCGCGCGATGCAAACCGTACCGCGGAGACCTTTGACACCTGGGTGGACCAGGTGATCACGCAGGCCGGCGTCCACTGGTTGCTGTCGTGTGTGTTTTTGCGCTTCATCGAAGATAACGGGCTGGTCGAACGGCCCTGGCTGGGTGGAACGCCGGATTCCGGACGTCTGGCACTGGCGCGGGATCGGCATGAGGCGTACTTCCGTGAGAAGCCGTTGGAGAGCGACCGGGATTACCTGCTGGCCTGCTTCCGGGAAGCGGGTGCGTTGCCGGGATTGCATACCTTCTTCGACGAGGCGCACAACCCTGTGTTTCGCCTTGGGCTCAGTGGGGATGCCGCGATGGCGGTGCGACAGTTCTGGCAGCAGGTGGACCCTGACACCGGCAGGCTGGTGCATGACTTCACGGACCCGGAATGGAATACGCGCTTTCTGGGGGACCTCTATCAGGATCTTTCGGAGGCGGCCCGCAAGCGGTATGCGCTGCTGCAGACTCCGGAGTTCGTGGAGGAGTTCATTCTTGATCGTACGCTGACGCCGGCTATCCGTGAGTTTGGTTTCCGCGAAGTGCGGATGATCGACCCAACGTGTGGGTCGGGTCACTTTTTGCTGGGTGGCTTTCGGCGGCTGGTGGACGAATGGGTTCGACATGAACCGGCGCGCAATCCGCGTGATATCGCGCAGCGGGCGTTGGATGCTGTTGCTGGTGTCGACCTTAATCCGTTTGCAGTTGCGATCTCGCGGTTCCGGCTGCTCCTGGCGGCGCTCAAAGTTAGTGGCGTGCATCGTCTCTCTGAAGCGCCCGATTTCAAGCTGAACGTTGCCATCGGAGACAGTCTGCTTCATGGGAAGCGCTTCGGAATGACTGCCACCGAGGGCATGTTCGAGGGAGCCCGGCACTACGCGGGTACAGGGCTGGCGCACGCTTATGCGAGCGAGGATTTGGCTGAGGTACAGCGGATTTTAGGACGTCAGTATCACGCCGTGGTCGGCAATCCACCTTACATTGTGGTGAGGGATGCCGCGTTAAATGCGGCGTATCGAAACACGTACGTCAGCTGCCACATGAAGTATTCGCTGGGTGCTCCATTCACCGAGCGATTCTTTGAGTTGGCACTCACCGGCAATGGGCAACCTGCTGGCTTCGTTGGCCTGATAACGGCGAACAGCTTCATGAAGCGCGAGTTTGGCAGCAAGCTCATCGAGCAAGTGCTGCGCCGCCTGGACATCACGCACGTTGTCGACACCTCAGGAGCTTACATTCCGGGTCATGGCACACCAACTGTTATGCTGTTCGGGCGCCATCGTGCGCTTGTAGGTAACACGGTCCGTACCGTTATGGGTATCAAGGGTGAGCCCAGCACGCCGGAAAATCCGGCGCACGGACTCGTTTGGTCGGCAATCGTCGGGCAAATCGATCGAGCGGGATCGGAGAGCGAGTTTGTCAGCGTTGGGGATACAGCTCGCTCCACATTAGGGAAGCATCCGTGGAGCATTGGGGGTGGTGGGTCGGCCGACCTCAAAGAATGTATCGAAGACGCTGCCTCGTGCACTCTGGATGCGCTAGTGGCCATTTACCAGTTCACTGTCACTGTAGGTGAAAGGCTTGTAACGCGTGAAGTCCGGGAGCTCGGGGTATTCGGCATGACGAACGCCGATGAGGTAATGTTAGCACCTCGATCAGCCTTTGCCCGGAGACATGTTGAGTTATCCTACACAAGGCCGCTAATAATTGGAGATGCGGTCCGCGATTGGAGACTCACGTCGGATGAAGATGCGTTGTTTCCATATGAAGGTGACGCCCTCGTGCCGCTTGCACGGATACCGGAATTGGCGCGGTGGCTGTGGCCCACTCGCACGGCATTGGGCAATCGCGCCACATTTGGAAAGAGCACGTACTTTGAAGAAGGTCGACCTTGGTGGGGCTGGCATCAGATAGCCCCCAGGCGAGCAGTGGGCTTGACAATAACGTTTCCCCTCGTCGCCACCCACAATCACTTCGTCCTCGATCATGGCGGCAATGTTTTCAATCGCCATGCGCAAGTTCTAAAACTGCTGGACGGGGAGAACGAGAACGCGTACCTGGGGCTAATTGGGCTGCTCAATTCGTCGGTGGCTTGCTTCTGGATGAAGCAGATTTTTCACAACAAGGGCAGCACAGTTGATCAGCATGGAGCGCGGCAGCGCACGGACGCATTCGAAGATTTTTTTGAGTTCACGAGCACAGGCTTAAAGGACTTTCCCGTCACGAAGATTCGTCCAAGTGAGCTAGCAGTCGACCTTGATCGCTTGGCCAACGAACTAGCGGCCACAGCTCCCAGAAATCTGATTTCTGGCACAGTGCAAAATCTTGATCGGCTACCAACGCGAGCCACCCTGGACGTCGCTAGAAAGATAGCGGAGCGGCTGTCCCAGAGCATGATTGCATATCAAGAAGAGCTCGATTGGCAATGCTATTCGCTATACGGGCTGCTTCCCGGTGAACCTGAAAATCCGCGCTGCGGTTCAGTTCCGCCACCCCAAGTTCAACTCGGCGAGCGCGCCTTCGAAATCGTGTTGGCACGCCGTCTCGCCGTCGGCCGCGAAACCACCACCTGGTTCGAGCGCCACGGCTCAACCCCGATCACCGAAATCCCATCACACTGGCCCGAAGACTACCGTCAAATCGTCCAGCGTCGCATCGACCTGATCGAAAATGATCGCAACATTGGCCTGATCGAACGACCCGAATACAAGCGCCGCTGGAACACGCCCGCCTGGGAGGATCTGGAACGTACTGCATTACGCAACTGGCTGCTCGATAGGTTGGAAGCCCCCGGTCTGTGGCCCGCGAGCAGCGATCACCCGCCCAAGATCATCACCGTCAACGGCCTGGCCGACGCGGTCCGCTCCGATGCTGACTTCATGCAGATTGCCGAGCTCTACGCCGGCCATTCGAGCTTCGACGTCGACCAGGTGGTGGCGGAGCTCGTCGCGAGCGAATCGGTGCCCTTCCTCCCTGTCCTGCGCTACACCGAGACCGGCCTGCGCAAACGTGCGCAATGGGAAGATACCTGGGCGTTACAACGCCGCGAGGACGCCGGCGAAAACGTCGGCAGGATCCCTGTTCCACCCAAGTACCAAAGCAAGGATTTCCTCAAACCTGACTTCTGGCGGCTGAGGGGTGGCTTGGACGTGCCGAAGGAACGATGGATCAGCTATCCGGGTTGTGAGCGTGGGGCTGACACCAGCCTGCCGATCGCGTGGGCTGGCTGGGACTACCTCCAGCAGGCCACTGCTCTCGGCGCCTATCACCTGGACATGAAGGAGAACGAGGGCTGGGAGCCTGCCCGACTGCAACCGCTGCTTGCCGGTCTGTTGGAATTGGTGCCTTGGTTGGAGCAGTGGCACAACGAGATCAACCCCGAATACGGCGAACGCATGGGCACCTATTATCGTGGCTTCGTCAACGAAGAAGCCCGAGCGCTGGGGTTTACCTTGGATGAGCTGCGAGGCTGGAAGCCGGCGCAGACAACACCCAAGCGGCAAAGGAAGTCGAGGGCATGAGCGTCGATTACATCGCCGCGGCGCGACGACACATTCGGGACGCACATGTGCTTCAACGTGAGCAGTGCCTGGCGAATGCCGGGCAGCTATTCGGTTTTTGCGTGGAGTGTGGCTTGAAGTCATTGCTCGTACGGGTGGGTCTCCCAGTGGATGGCGGTGGCAGCCTTCGGAGACCATATCGAGAGCACTTTCCTCGCCTGGGAGAGCTGGTCAACTTGCTGGTAACGCTTCCTGACGGGCGGGCGGCCAGCGTTCTGCAAAGCCGGCTGCCGAACCTCACGTCGCTGGCAAGCTGGAAGGCCGACCATCGATATTGGAGCGAGTCGGCGATCCCGTTGTCGACTTCGATCCAGGGCTGGGAGTGGGCCGCACTGGAAATGGATGCGCTGTTGGACGAAGTGGCGTCCGGAGGAGTGCTGTGATGATTGAATGTAACTTCAATCAGGCGTTGGTTCGAGCCTCGCTCGCGCTACAGGATCCACGACTACCCGGTAATTGGCCAATAGGCATCATTCGTGACATCTACGGGCGACTGCGCTTCGCCATCGACGCCTGGAGACCGTCATCGGATGGGGAGCAATCCGACGGCGCGCGCCGCAACGCTTCGCCAGAGGACGTCTACCCCGCTGAGGCGCATCGATTGCTTATCGAGGCGGCCGCCACACTCAAACCCTATTCCTCTCCCGAGGCGGTTCTGTTCCGAGACGACTTGTCGAATCCGAAGTCGCTGTTTGACCATCCTGATTGGCATCAGACCGCCGTTACAGTACCCGCATCCACCAAGGCCGACGGCACGGAGATCCCGGCTCGGGAGATTACCGTTCGCCTGCTGGATCGCCAGGTCGTGGGGCAGGATTGGCTGCGCACGAGCCGTTTCGCCGAGCGGGGCCATCCCCCGCGCGTGGTCTTTTACGGACTCAAGGGCGGTGTCGGGCGCTCCACGGCGCTGGCGATGCTCGCCTATCGATTGGCTCGCGACGGGAAGCGTGTCCTGCTGATCGACTTTGATCTGGAGTCACCGGGTCTGTCTGGCCTGTTGCTGCCACAGGATCGAGTGGCCGCCTATGGACTGGTGGACTGGTTCGTTGAGGACGCGGTAGGTCAAGGAGACGAAGTCCTGCGCGATCTGGTGTCGATCAGCCCATTGGCCGACAACACACAGGGTGCGATCCGGGTCGCCGCCGCGATGGGCCAGGGCGAAACCGCCTACTTGAGCAAGCTCGCCCGTGTCTATGCCGACACACCCTCAAAGGCCGGTCCGCAAACCTTCGCCGAACGCATGTTGCGGCTTACGACGAAGCTCGAGGCGCAGGAGCGCCCGGATATCGTTCTCATCGACAGCCGGGCAGGGTTGCATGATGTCGCCGCCATTGCCATCAGCAGCCTGGCCTCGGTCGCCTTGCTGTTTGCCACGGACTCGCCGCAGAACTGGCAAGGCTATCGGCAGTTGCTCAAGCATTGGCAACAGCGTCCGGATGTGTTGCGACACGTGCGAGAGCGGATCGTCATGGTACAGGCGCTCTTCCCCGAGAACGACCAGGTCGAGCGCGCCAACCGATTCGTTCAGAGCGCGTGGAACGTGTTCCAGGAGTTGGTCTATGACCAACTGGATCCGGGTGTCGAGGCGCCGGACGACGCTTTCACGTTCGATTTGCACAATGAGGATGCACCACACTTTCCGATGCGAGTGCGGTGGAACGCTCGTTTCCAGGAGTTCGATCCGCTGCAGGGTCGTAGTGCCGGTGGCGTGGATGACACTGACATCGACCTGGCTTTCGGACCTTTCGCGCAGGAGGTGATCGACACCCTGCCGGAGCTCGAGAATGAATGAAGCCTCTGAATTGCGTGAGGCCCTGCGCGAGTCATTGCCGGCAGTGGATCAGGCGGGGCTCGCGGACGTACGCAGTCCGGCCTTCACCTTTGTGCCTCCCAGCCACGCGAAGGCGCTCGACGTCGACAGCAGCGTAGTGGAAGGCATCCGGGGCGCGGGCAAGAGCTTTTGGTGGGCGCACCTCGCTTCAGAGGCGTATCGGCGTTACATAGAGACCGCATTTCCAGACATTCGCTTCAGTGCGGCCTTTGATGCCGTGCAAGCCTTTGGCGCCCAGAGCATTTCGACACAGGCACCCAGCCAAGACGTGTTGACCGCTCTGCTCAAAGCTCACTCCCCACGCGCCATCTGGCGCGCGGTGCTCGCGCAAAGCGCCAGTTTTGGTCCACCCTTTCCCAGCTCGGCCAGGTGGGCAGAACGTGTGCAGTGGGTATCTGACCACCCCGAAGAATTCGATGAGCTCCTGCGCGCCAAAGATGCCGAGCTGGAAGCGAAAGGCAGGTCGCTCGTCGTGTTGTTCGATGCTCTCGATCGGTTGGCGGATGACTGGGCCACGATCCGACCCCTTGCCCGCGCCCTGCTCCAACTGGCACTCGATATGCGGTCGACGCGCCGTATCCGCTTCAAGATATTTCTACGCCCGGACATGCTACAGGACAGGGAAATCGTCGGATTTCCGGATGCCTCGAAACTCCTGGCGCGCAAGGCTGACTTGCGCTGGCAGCGCGCGGATCTCTACGCCCTCCTCTTTCAGTGTGCTGCCAATGCAACCCGAGGAGGTGAGGCGTTCCGTCGAGTTGCCACTGCTGTCACGGGGCAGGATTTCACTTCGGCTGAGGGGGCCTGGTTCCTACCCCGTGCGCTTCGCTCCGAAGAGAAGTTGCAGGAGCATCTCTTCGAGCGCCTGGCAGGCAGGGCAATGGCGTCGGGACCGAGCGGCTACAAACGCGGTAAACCGTACACCTGGCTGGTCAATCACCTCGTAGACGGGCTGGCGCAGGTCAGCCCTCGCAGTTATTGCGAAGCCGTTCGGCACGCGGCAGAACACACGCCAGCGGACACCCCCACTGCGCTCCACTACCGTGCCATCCAGTCCGGCGTACAAGCGGCATCCAGGATCCGTGTGGACGAGGTGACCACCGAGGATTATCCGTGGATCAACTTCGTCATGAAGCCGCTGCGCGGCAAGCTGACCGTACCGTGCACGGCAGAGGATTTCGAAGCCGTGTGGGAGAAGGAAAGGACGATCGACTGCCTGAAGAGCCAGCTCGCTTACTCGGATTTGCCGGTCAAGCTTCCTCCACAGAGGTTGAGTCTGGGGACGGAGGGTTTGTTGGAGGACCTTCAGGCGCTGGGGTTGATCGAACGGCTGTACGATCAGCGCGTTCAGATGCCGGATGTGTATCGCATCGGCTTCGGACTTGGCCGCAGGGGCGGCGTCAAGCCGCTGAGATGACCGATATGACGGCAATGCGAACAAGAAGAACAGGCCCAATGTTCGGCTGGACGACGCGGGCGGGCCAAGGCATGCCACGTCGTGAGGAGGTCTTCGAATGACCCTGGTGAGAGAGCTCATAGCCATCCCCGACCGCGTGCATCAGGGCGACTTCGTCCTCCAATTGTCCAGAGGGGTCACCGAGGCGGAGCAAACACTGCGCGACTATGTGGTCACGCCTCAATTGGTGGATGCTTTCAGCAATGCGCTGAGCTTCATCCAACAGGCGGTGCAGACCGGCTCGAGCAAGGCCGCTTACCTGCACGGCAGCTTCGGCGCTGGCAAAAGCCATTTCATGGCGGTGCTCAACCTGCTGCTCGCGGGAAACACACAGGCGCGCTCGATTCCCGAATTGGCCGCTGTCGTGGCGCGCCACGGCTGGACACATGGGCGCAAGTTCCTGCTCGTCCCCTATCACATGATCGGCGCGCGCGACATGGAGTCCGCCATTCTCGGGCAGTACGCCGAGTTCGTGCGCAAGAAACATCCGGACGCCCCGGTGCCAGGCTTCTACCTGGCCGAAGGCCTTTTCAAAGACGCGCGCGAGCTGCGCGAACGGATGGGCGAGGAGTCCTTCTTCGCGCAGTTGAACGAGGGCGCTGGCGACAGGGGTGGCGGATGGGGCGAGCTGGATAGCGGCTGGAACGGCGGCAGTTTTGAAGCCGCGATGTTGGAGCCGCCCAACGGCGAGGAGCGCTCGCGCCTCGTCGGTGATCTGGTTACGCACTTCTTCTCTGCATACCGCACCCTGGCAGGCACAGGCGAATCTTACGTGTCGCTCGATGATGGCCTGAGCATCATGAGCCGCCACGCGCAGGCGCTAGGCTACGACGCAGTCATCCTGTTTCTCGATGAGCTGGTGCTCTGGCTTGCAAGCCATGCTGCGGATGTCAACTTTGTCAGCCGCGAAGGCACGAAGCTGGTGAAGCTGGTCGAGGCCACCAATCCCGATCGGCCTATTCCCCTGATCAGCTTTGTCGCTCGGCAGCGAGACCTTCGCGACCTGGTGGGTGAGAACCTCGCGGGCTCGTTGCAACTGCAGTTCAGCGATGTGTTGAAGCACTGGGAAGCGCGCTTCCACCGCATCACGCTGGAGGACCGGAATCTGCCGGCGATCGCGGAGAAACGCGTGCTGCGCCCGGTGGATGAAGCCGCACGTCAGACGCTCCAAGCCACCTTCGATGACCTGTTGAAGATGCGCAAGGACGTGCTCGATACCTTGCTCACCACCACCGCCGACCGTGAGATGTTCCGGAAGGTCTACCCCTTCAGCCCCGCGTTGGTACAGACGCTGATCGCAGTGTCGGCAGCCTTACAGCGCGAGCGCACGGCCCTGAGGTTGATGCTGCAACTCCTGGTGGACCGAAAAGACGATCTCGAGCTGGGACAGCTCATTCCAGTGGGCGACCTGTGGGATGCCATTGCCGATGGCGACGAGCCGTTTACGGAAGAGATGCGCATTCACTTCGAGAACGCCAAGCGCCTCTACAACCAACGCCTGCTGCCGATGTTGGAACGTCAGCATGGCGTGACCTGGGAGGCCGTCAAGCTGGGGCAGGCAGACCCCACTGCAGCCCGGGGTCTGCGCAATGACGCTCGGCTGCTGAAGACGCTCCTGCTCGGAGCGCTCGTACCGGAAGTCGAGTCGCTCAAAGGCTTGACAGCTCCGCGCCTGGCTGCCCTGAACCACGGGACCTTCCGGTCGCCCATCCCGGGACGCGAGTCGCAGGATGTGTTGCGCAGGTGCCGCGACTGGGCGGGCAATGTCGGTGAGATCAAGGTGACCGACGAGCCCAATCCGATCATCTCGATCCAGGTCACCGGCATCGATATCGAGCCCATCCTGCGTGCCGCAGAATCCCACGACAACAGCGGCAACCGGCGCAAGAAGACCCGGGAGACCGTGTTCGAGCTGCTGGGCATCCAAGATGATGGAGGACTGTTTACCAGCTACGAGTTTCTCTGGCGCGGCACCCGGCGCGAGGTGGAGGTGCTCTATGAGAATGTCCGCGAGATGACGGACGACCGTCTGCGGGGGCGATCGGGCGCCTGGTCGGTGGTGTTGGATTTTCCGTTCGACGATGGGAATTTCCGGCCCAAGGACGACATCGCACGCCTCAGAGGATATCGGGGCGGCGACACGCGGACGCTGGTCTGGCTGCCCTCGTTCTTCAGCCAGAAGGCGATGGCCGACCTGCGCCGCCTGGTCGTGCTCGACTACATTCTGCAAGGTGAGCGTTTCGACAACCACACGACGCACCTGTCGTATGTCGATCGAGTGCAGGCGAAGGCGCTCGCCCGCAACCAACTCGATCAGTTGCGGATCAAGCTCCGGTCGCAGCTCGAAGTCGCCTATGGCATCAGCACCGAGCCACGGGATGCCGTGACCGACCCGCTCACGGCGGATCAGCAGTTTCAATCGCTGGATCCGACGCTCTCGCCCCGCCCTCCCGTGGGAGCGGATTTCCGGAGCGCGTTCGAGAGCCTGCTGGGCCAACTCTTTGCCCATCAATACCCGGCGCATCCCGAGTTCGAAACCGAAATCAAGGCCAGTGTGATCAGGAAGGTCTGGCCCGAAGTGCAAAGGGCGATCGAATCGCCCGGGCACCGGGGGTTTGTGCAGGACACCTCGACGCGCAAGCTGATCCGCGCAGTCGTCAATCCCTGTCAGCTCGGACAGATGACCGAGACGCACCTGTTGATCGAGCCGCATTGGACGTCGCGCTTCGCACAGAGCCACGCCCGGGAAGGCGGCGGCGCGATCACGGTCAGGAACCTGCGTCGCTGGATCGACAACCCTGCGCCGATGGGCCTGCCGATCGAGCTGCAGAACCTGATCATCCTGACGTACGCTGCGTTGACGAATCGGCGCTTCACGCTTCGTGGCGGTCCTGTGGAGCCCACGATCGATAGCTTGCCCGACGAGCTGGAGCTCAAGGAGCAGGCGCTCCCCAGCGCCGCTGATTGGGACGCGGCTTCACGGCGCGCGGCCAGCTTATTCGGCTTGACACTGGCGCAGACACTCAATGCCGCTAACGTAGGCCGCCTCGTCGATGAGGTGAAGAAGGCGGCGAGCGAGAAACGTGAAGCCGTAGGAAGGCTGGTGGCGCAACTTCGTGACCGCGCGGCCCGCTATGGCGCGGACACCAACGGTGCCCGCCAACAATCGGCGGAATCCGCGCAAGCATTGCTGGCCACTCTCGCGCAGGCCGCCGAGGGCGATGTCGTCTCGTCACTGGCGAATGCGACACTAAAGACCTCGGAGACCGCGGTAAGCCGCACCCTCGGCCAGGCGCAGGCGTGCGCCGATGCGCTCTCCAACGGTAACTGGCAATTGTTCGACGTGGTCCGTGATCTCAGAGACAGCCGCCGCGAGGCGGCGACGCGCATCATGAATCGGCTGAGTGAAGCGCTGACCGTCGATGAGCACGTGCTGCCGCTCAAGTCACGTCTGGCAGAGCTGGCACGGGACGCAATGCAATTACTCGCCGCGACCGCGGCGGCGCCCGTAGCATCACCGACGCTTCCACCGGTAACACCTCAACCAACAGCGACGCCAACACCTGCGGCGCCGCCGCTGCAACCGCAATCTCGGGCCGACACCAACGAGCTGGTCGATGAGAAGCAGGCCATCCGCCTGACGGGGGCCGCTGCCGCGGCCGCATTGGATGGACTGAAGGACCGCATGGCGCGTGACCGGGACCTGGAGTTGATCCTCAGTTGGCGGCTGGAGCGCAAGGGCACGAAGCTGTGAGCCTGTCGACCCCTCAGATCGCGGCACAGCTCGACCGGGTACTGGCAAGCGATCCGACGATCGCGGTGTTGGCGATCAAAGCGAGCACACGTCAGCCATGGCCGCAAACCCTGACCCAGCGCGGACGGGAGTTTGCGCTGCGTTGGTGCGAATCCTCGTTGGCCATCCGCGAAGCACTGAGCGATGCGGAGGAAGACGATCCGAAGTCGGCCGGGCTCGTGGTCATCACGCCCTTGGCGACGCATGAGCTTGCCGAGGACATCGCCGCACGTCTGGCGCGCGCGCGAGTGTTCCAACCAGAAGGGTGGGACATCGTGCGTCAACTCTTCGAGGCAAAAGAGACTGACGCACGGCTGGGCCGATTCGCCTGGATGCCGCAGTTCCTGATCGATGGCACTGCCCAGGGGCCTTATGCACCCGTGGCGAATGGGTTTCTGGGCCTGGATACTGCATGGCAGGAGGTGTTGCAGCGGTTTCTGCAGATCCCCACAGCACGCCCCGATGTGGTTGCGCTGCTGACCTGGGCGATGACCGCGCGCGCGGACGCGATGTTGAATCAATTGCCCGTGGGGGTCAGGACCGACATCTTGCGCTGGCTGGCCGAAGCGGCAGGCAGCGTGGGTGAGCGGGTTCTCGGTTGCGTTGAAGCGGGCCGTACAGCCGATGCCGTACCCTTGGGTCTCGTCTGCGGAGTCATTTTTGCGCGGGACGGTGAAGGGCAGGCCGCCCTCGGTCAGGCTGCCATTCGGCTCGAGCGGTATGTCAATGATCAGCACGTTGGCGTGACGGAAGGCAGAGCTTGGGCGCATGCG
The DNA here is from genome assembly GCA_964494895.1 of uncultured Steroidobacteraceae bacterium. GTDB lineage: Bacteria > Pseudomonadota > Gammaproteobacteria > Steroidobacterales > Steroidobacteraceae > 13-2-20CM-66-19. The sequence goes on from CAZBTV010000001.1 coordinate 107,565, forward strand.
GCTGAACAGGCAGTGCGAGCGGCTGGATTGGAAGTGACCCGTGCCATGCTCGACCGAGCCGACGCCCTGTTACGCGAGTTGCGCGCCGGGGACTTCGCACATTTGAGCGATCTGCTTCCGACGGGACTGGACCAACGGATGCGGGGCCTCGCGCTCGCTCTGTCGACACAGGCTTCCGATCCCAGCCCGGCCAACCTCGCCCAGGTGGAGTTGCAAGCCGAACGTGCCCTCAGGCACGCATTGTTGCTGGCTCAACCGCCTCGCGCAGAGCGTGTTGAGATGGCGCGACGCCTCGCGCGCTGGCTGACGAGCCCTCCCTCCTCGATCACATCCCTGTCAGAGGGTGCGACGTGGCAAGCGGACGAAGGTGCCTGGGTAGACTGGGCGCGTTTTCGCCTGCTCGGCGGGGATGAGCTTCCTGAGATTTCACAGGCCTATGGTGCGTGCCGCGAAGCGGTGATTGTGCGGCGGAACCGCATCGCGAAGCGGTTTGCCCAAGCGATGGTCGAGTGGAACACGCGCAAGCCGTCCTTCGAAGGACGTATCGTGCCGGTCGAGACGATACTCGAGCGCGTGGTGGCACCAATTGCCGCGACCCATCCGACTTTGCTGCTGGTCATGGACGGCCTGAGCATCAGCATCTTTCGGGAGCTGTTCGCGCGTTGCGCGAACCAAGGCTGGTCAGAGATGGTGCCTGACAATAGCGAGTTGCCGTTGGTCGGCCTAGCGGCGCTACCCACCGTCACGGAAGTGAGCCGTGCGAGTCTGCTTTGCGGACGGCTCACGTCAGGGGCTGCTTCCCAGGAAAAGGCGGGTTTCGCCTCACACCCGTCGTTGCTTGCGCACAGCAGCCCCACAAAACCACCGACCCTGTTTCACAAGGGTGATCTCGCCGATGCCACGAATCTGGCCAATGACGTGCGCGCCGCGATTGCCAACGATCATCAGCGTGTGGTCGGTGTGGTCTACAACGCCGTTGACGACCACCTGAGCGGCCCTGACCAGTTGCACCAGCGTTGGGCACTCGAAGAGTTGCGGCTGCTGCTACCTTTGCTGCGTGAAGCGCGCGAAGCAAAGCGAGTCGTGGTGATTACCGCGGATCATGGGCATCTGCTGGAGGACTGCACCGTCCAACTCGCTGGAGGCGAGAGCGACCGCTGGCGTCCGGGTGCCCACAGTCGCGTGCAAGATGAGATGGCAGTGAGCGGTGGCCGCGTAGTCACGAGCGATGGTTCGAACGCAGTCGTGTGCCTGTGGGGGGAGAGTACACGATACGGCGGGCGCAAGAATGGATACCACGGTGGCCTGTCACCTCAGGAGGTGACAGTACCGCTCAGCGTGTTGGTGCCTTTGGGGATGAGCCTGACGGGTTGGACACCTGCGCCACCGGCACAACCGGAATGGTGGGAGCTCCCACCGATTCCGCAGACCAATGCTACAAAGGTCGCGATTGCGCCGGCTGTCCGACCTCCTGCTCGCAAGCCTGCAGCGCAAGTGGATCAGCCTGGGCTGTTCGACGCGACCGAATTGCCACCCACGCCGACACGGCCGGCCGCACCGGATTGGATTGGCGCCCTGCTGAGCGGGCCGATCTATGCATCGCAGCGGCAATTGGCTGCGCGAGTGGCGGTACCGGACGAGAAGATGAGGTTGTTGCTGAACGCGCTGTCGGAACGGGGGGGTAAGTTGTCGAGAGCCGCGCTGGCTCAAAGACTTTCAGTGCCTGAAATCCGTCTCGGTGGCCTGCTCAGCGCGGTCAGGCGGATGTTGAATGTGGACCAGGCTCCGGTGCTGGTGGTTGATGAAGTCGCAGGCACGGTGGAATTGAACATTGCGTTGCTGGAGCAGCAGTTTGGTATGAGTAGTCAGGGGGGGCGGCGATGATCGGCGCGGCACGGCGTGAAGACATCATCAGCGCGTTGCGCCGTGGGACCGTTCCGAGCAGTGGTCTGGATGCGCTGGCGGTCGGAATCGATTCCTTTGCGTCTGTCCTGGACGAGGAGCTTACGGTGGTCGCGGCCGGTCGGGGTGGATTCAAGGCCCTGCGCGGTGAGTACGGGACGGGGAAGACGTTCTTCGGACGTTGGCTACAAGAACGTGCGCGGGCGCGCGGCTTTGCCGCGACCGAAGTCCAGATCAACGAGACCGAAACACCCCTGCACCGGCTGGAGACCGTCTATCGCAGGCTCGTCGAGCACCTGGGGACGGCAGACACCGCCAGTGGCGCCTTTCGTGGCGTCATCGATGGGTGGTTCTACGCGCTGGAGCAGGACATTCTGGCGGATGCATCGCTGGACCCGAACGACACTGAGGAGTTATTGTCCCGAACCAACACACTGATGGAGGCGCGGCTTGCGACGATCGGCAAGTCCACGCCGGCGTTTTCCGCTGTGCTTCGCGCCTACCGGGGTGCTCTGGCGGCCGGGGACAACACGTTGGCCGAGGGCCTCATTGGCTGGCTGGCAGGACAGCCGAATGTCGCAGCGAACGTCAAGCGCGCGGCAGGGATCAAGGGAGACCTCGATCATTTCGGGGCGGCCAACTTCCTGGCAGGGCTGCTCACGATCCTGCGCGACAGCGGCTATTCCGGGCTGGTGATGGTGTTGGATGAGGTCGAGACCCTGCAACGCATGCGCACCGATGTCCGCGAAAAGGGCCTCAACGCTCTGCGGCAATGGATCGATGAGATCGACGCGGGACGGTATCCCGGACTTTATCTGGTGGTCACGGGGACACCGGCGTTCTTCGACGGCCCGCAGGGTGTACAGCGCCTGGCGCCCCTGGCGCAGCGTCTGCATGTCGATTTCGGCACGGATCGTCGCTTTGACAACCCTCGCGCAGTGCAGATCCGCCTGGCGCCGTTCGATCATGCCGCTCTGTTGGCTGTCGGACGACGGGTCCGGGATATCTATGCCGAAGGTCGTCCTCGCGAAGGCCGCCTGCGCAGCGTCGTAGATGACAGCTACCTCGATACGCTCGCACGGGCGGTCGCGGGCGGCCTGGGCGGCAAGACCGGGGTGGCCCCGCGTTTGTTCTTGAAGAAGCTCGTTGCCGACATCCTCGATCGCGTCGATCTACATGAGGACTTCGATCCTCGCCGGCACTACACCCTGACGCTGTCCGACAGCGAGATGTCGGTGGTCGAACGGGCTGCCGCGGGGGCCGCTTCGGTGGACGATATCGAGCTGTGAGCGAATTCGAGCAACTGCATCCTTCCCTGCAGTACCACATTGTCAACTCGCTCGGGTGGAGCATGCTGCGTCCGACCCAGCTGGCGGCGATAGCGCCGATTCATGCGGGAATACACTGTCTGTTGCTTGCGCCAACAGCGGGCGGCAAGACCGAGGCGGCGGCCATTCCGATCCTCTCGAGGATGCTCAACGAATCGTGGCGAGGCACGAGCGTACTCTATGTCTGCCCGATCAAGGCCCTTCTCAACAATCTCGAGACCAGACTTTCACATTACGCCGGGCTGGTCGGACGCCGGGTTCAGGTCTGGCATGGAGACATCTCCCAATCGCGTAAGAATCGCGCACTGAGGGATGCGCCGGACATCCTTCTCACGACGCCCGAGTCGATCGAGGCCATGTTGGTTTCCGCGAGGATTTCCCGGCCTGCCTGGTTCGGCAGTCTGCAGTCTGTGATCGTGGACGAGCTTCACGCCTTCGCAGGCGACGACCGGGGCTGGCATCTGCGGTCTGTGCTCCACAGACTGGATCATTACGTGTTACGTCCGCTGCAGCGCATCGGTTTGTCGGCCACGGTCAGCAATCCGAGCGAGCTGTTGGCCTGGTTGGCGCCTACCGGAAACAAGGCAGTGATTGGGAGCGCGAGCGTCAGCACGGATGCCGACGTGACCATCGATCACGTTGAGTCGCTCGACAACGCGGCAACCGTCATCGCGCGTCTACACCGCGGGGAGAAGCGACTGGTCTTCTGCGACTCCCGTAGCAGCGCCGAGCGGTTGAGCAGTCTGCTACGCAGTCACGACATCCGGACATTTGTCAGCCATGCCTCGCTCAGCCTGTCGGAAAGGCGACAGGCCGAAGCCGCTTTCTCCGAAGAGAAGGATTGCGTCATTGTCGCGACCTCGACACTGGAGCTGGGTATCGATGTCGGCGATCTCGACCGTGTCATCCAGATCGACTCGCCCGCGAGCGTTTCGTCGTTCCTGCAGCGGATGGGCCGCACGGGGCGGCGCGCGGGGGCTCGCCGAAACTGCCTTTTTCTGACAACGAGTGAGCCTGCCTTTCTGCTGGCCTTGGGCGTGACACAGAAATGGTCCGAGGCCTGGGTGGAGGCCGCAGTGCCGGCCCCAGAGCCGTGGCATATCCTGGCGCAGCAGGCGCTGGTGCTGAGTCTCGAGCGCGGCGAGCTGCCGAGGCGGGAATGGGTCCTGGCGCTCCAGGGGTCGTTTCCCGAGCTGCCGTCAGGCGACGTTGAAGAGCTCGTAGAACATCTGGTCCGAGAGCAGTTCCTCACTTGCATTGAAGGTGTGATACGCGTGGGTCCGAAGACTGAGCATCACTACGCGCGGGGTCACTATCGCGATTTGCTGGCGTCCTTCAGTGGGTCGCCCCTTCTGACGGGGCGGCACGGCGCTGCCGAAGTTGGATACATCGATCCGACCGTCCTGACCGGCGAACGCGTCGAGCGGCTGCTCCTGTTGGCCGGCAGAAGCTGGCGCGTGATGGACGTCGCGTGGTCGAAGAGGATCGTATGGCTGGAACCCGTCGCGGAAGGGGGAAAGGCGCGCTGGTTGGGAGGAGCGCGCAGTCTTGGGCGCGATGTATGCCAGGGCATTCGCTCGGTGTTGGCAAATGGCGCTTCGCCCATCGTCACTCTTTCCAAGCGCGCACTGCTGGCTTTGGAGGGAATTTCAGACGCGATGCCGATGTCGTCGGGCACGCATTTCGTTGTGTCTCGCTCTGACGGAGAGTCGATGCGGACGTGGACATTCGCGGGCACGAGGGTGAACCGTACCTTGGCCCGACAAGCGTCAGTCGGTGGCAGCAAGGTTCGCTTCGATGCTTTCAGTGTTCAGGCGCCTGTTGGCGACCTGGCCGCAAAGCTTCCGGAGCATCTGGATCTGACAGAGGACGAGATCGAGGCATTCCGGGAGGGGATGAAGTTCGCGGACTGCGTGCCGCCACGGCTGCTTTCCAGGACGATTGTTGCGAGGAACTTCGCGGTCCATAGCCGTGAAAACGAATCAAATGACGATCGACGATCGGCTGTTGAAGCTGGTTGATGAGCGGCGCTATCGACCAGAATCACACGCTCGATGCCGCAGACCTGATTCGCTCAACGCCTGCGGCCTCCAGCAGCCATCAGTGCTGTGAGTCTGATTTCGAATTGTCTTGCAAACCCCGGTTCGGGTATATCTGCGCCTCAGGGAGCGAATATGACGACCATGATCTTCGTGCATGGCACTGGTGTCCGGAAGGCGGCCTATGACAAGAACTACGAATTGATCGCACCGTGGATTCGCGAGCTGGGTTGTGACCCGGCAAGGTGCCTGTGGGGGGACGACTACGGCTCGAAATTCAGTGGAGCCGCGTTGCCTGGCTACGAGTCCGAGCAGCATCGCCAGGATGTGGCGCTCTGGCGCATGCTTCTGCAGGACCCCTTTGCCGAGTTGACTCTGCTGGAAACAGCCGCCTCGATGGCCGACGCGGACGCTGTCATCAGCAATCACGGCGAGATTGTCTGGGAGCGGCTGCTCGAGGCTGTACCGAGCGCAGCCAGCAAGGAGGAGCTGCAGCGCTTGATGCTCGATGGGTTCTGGGGTGCTGCCTATAGCGCCTTGACCCAGGCTCGTGATCGTCGTTGGGAACGACTCGTCAAAGATACAGCGCGCAATGACGGTGCCTTCGAGACTGCCCTCGCACGATGCCTGGTCGCGTTGGTGTCCATCAATGCAGAGGAAAACGGGCAGCCTTCCTTGAGCGCACAGGAGAGAGAGGGCATGGTACGACTCCTGGTGGCCGACCTCGGAGGGGCCGCGATGGGACCGGGCCGAGCAATCCTCAACTTTGCCCTCGGCCTGTTTGCACCGATTGTCACGCCCGTTCTGAAATCGACGCGGGAGATGTGGAGCCTGGGTGCCTCGCCAGGGGCGGGTGACGTGCTGATGTATCAGGCGCGCGGCGAGTCGATCCGTCAGTACATTCGCAGTCGGGTCGAGGCACAGTCAGGCCCGGTGGTGATTCTCGCCCACAGTCTGGGCGGCATCGCCTCGGTAGATCTGTTACTGCTGACCGACCTTCCGCAGGTCCGTGCCCTGATCACAGTGGGGTCGCAAGCACCCTATCTTTATGAGATCAACGCCCTGAACGGGCTCCCGCGCGGGGCTCCCTGGCCGGAGCGATTTCCCAGAAGATGGCTGAATATCTACGACCGTAACGATTTTCTGAGCTATCCGGGGGAGGGGATCCTGCCCGGACGGGTGCGGGATTTCGAGGTACACAGCCACCAACCCTTCCCGGAATCGCATAGCGCTTATTGGCGTACTCCGGCGCTATGGCTCGAATTGAGGCGTTTCCTGGCGGAAGCACGTGTCTGAGCCAACAAATCCAGCCAGGACCCACGCCGTCGTGGTCGGCATTGAGCAGTATCGGCTGGAAGATCGTCTGATCGGGCCGGCCTTGGATGCCGCACGCTTCGCGGTCTGGTTACGCAAGAACGGAGTACGGCAGGATAACATCCGGTTGTTTCTGTCCCCTTTGCCCGAAAATCAACCCGAAGTGGACCGTCTGTTGCAATCGCCGGATGTTGGAGTCGCCTACGCGCCGGGGAACAGTACGCCCATCGAAGAGTGTCTCGAAGGCTTGAGCGATCGCAAGGGCGACGTTCTCTATCTTTATTGGGTTGGTCACGGAATCGCCGACACTGCTGGAAATCGCTATCTGATCTACAGCGATACGACCGAGAAGACACTGCACAGGCATCTCGACGTACATAGCTGGTTGAAGCGGTTGAGATCGTACGGCAACCTGCGGACTCAGATCGCTTATATCGATGCGTGCGCTATCCTGAAACGCTGGGATCTGGGCCGTCACCAGGTGCAAGCCGGTGTCCCGAGCGCGGCTCAGTCGATTTTCTTCGCTGCGTCTGTCGGCGAGCGTGCCGCCAACGATGAGGTGAAGCGGTCGGCGCATTTCTCGAGCGCATTGCGCGAAGTGATCGACACGGTCTTGAACGCGACCGATGGCCGCTGGCCACCCGACCCAGCCCAGGTGATCCGGCTTCTGCGCGAGCGATTTCGCGCTAATCGAACCCAACGCCCCGCGTATTACCAGGCAGGTAACGTGGAGGGCGACCTCGTCGAGGACGGCAAGCTGCCTGAATGCGGCTATGTGCAGTACGTGGCCTGGAAGTATGGCTATTCGCTCAACGAGCTGGCCGCGTGGGCGGATTCGTTCGGGACTACCGGCGAGCTGTCGGGCCTTGAAACACGCAAGTCGGCTCTGCGGCTGTTGGAAAGGGAGAGCGGGATGGCCGCGGGAGCCCTCAGTGTCCCATTGTCCAATGTCAGCGAGGATTGGGAGCGGACACTGGCTGTCGCGATCGACCGTCAGGTGCTGAAGCCTCTGTTGGACTTCGTGCAGAAAAAGCACTATTACAGTTGCCATATCGTCACAGAGATCCAGGCGAGAAGCGCGCTCAACGACCTGCGCAGGTTGTTGGAGGATCCATCAATCCCCGAGAGGGATGTTCAGGACGCTTTCATGCACGTCTGCGCCCCCCTCAAGCTCAGGGATTCGCCCCAGTCGCGTGGCGAAATGTTGGAAAGACTCGTGCCCACCGTCAAGGATACGCTCCAACATGCGGCGGAGCTGGCCCTCCGTATCTATGCAGTATGCCCGAAAGAGCCGCTGAAGGGATGGGCCAACGTCCACCTCTCGCCTGATGCCCTGGCCCATATCGAGGGTAGGCTACGCAAGGAGCGTGAAGATCCGACGCACCACCTTTTTTTCCATGTCGACAGACAACGGCTCAGCGCCACGTTGTATCGCGGGCGAGAATTCGCGCTGGTCAAGGATTGGCCGGCGGTGCCGTTCCAGCAGCAGGACGCCGGTGCCCTGGTCGATCCCTACCTGGCCGAAGTCGAAAGCCGATCCGAAAACCTCATGATCCACTTCCTCGTCAGTCAGGAGTACTTCTCCTGGAGCCCGCAAGCCGTGTTGGTGGAAGCGGCCGGGGAGAGAGTGCCACTGGCCAGCCTGTATCCCACCGTGATGGGCTGGCTCGATCGAGCGCTTGGGCGCAAGCGGACCCGGCGCTCCGACTGGGATGCAAGGTCTCAGCGGGTGTTCGAAGTCCAATCCGGCGGCGGCATCTCGGTGGCCTGGATCGCGAAGAATGCGACGGAGGGTGAGATCGAGGCAGCCTTGTCGCCAGAGTCGACACACCATGTCGTGGCTTTCGATTTCCCTACGTCCAGGCAGTCCGTCAGCCAGAGTTGTCCGATCACCGCCGCGGTGCGGCGTGGCGTGCCCGTGATGCTCTGGCCCTGCGCGGAGCCGTTGGATCCCGGCGCCGTGCGCGCCGCCGTTTCGAAACACGTCAAAGGGGGCGCACTCGAGCAGTTGCTGAGGCAAATGAAGGCGTTTTATGACCGCGACCTCCACCGGCCGTGGCGCATGGCGTTGTTCTGGGACGATCCGAAGAAGAAACCCCCTAAATTTGTCTACCGAGAAGTGGAGTGACCAACATGATCCCGGACACAGCACCCGCGGCTTTACCCGATTGGGGGATCTTTCGAGGTGATGGCAGCACGCATACCAACCTGTCGCAGTTACCGCAGGCGCCACCCTGGCGTCCCTTCGCGGCAAGCGGTCCACCCGTACCGCCGCCCGATATCGATGATCCGCGTTGGGCACCCGATCCGACTCGTGCGAAATCCTTTGTGGTCGCACCGGGTATGCGTCAAGCCGTCAACGCCGCGCTCTATCTGCGGCGTCCACTGCTGCTGACGGGTAAGCCGGGCACCGGGAAGTCTTCGTTGATCGAGGCGGTGGCGTATGAGCTGCGCCTCGGGAAGGTTCTTCGATGGGCCATCACTTCGCGCACAACCCTGAAGTCCGGGCTGTATGAATACGACGCCATCGGACGGCTGAACGACAAGGACAACGCTCCGATCGGTGACTTCATCACCCTGGGCCCGCTCGGAACCGCCCTCGCGGCGCGCGAGTGGCCGCGGGCATTACTGATCGACGAAATCGACAAGAGCGACCTCGATCTTCCGAACGATCTGCTCAACATCTTCGAGCGGGGCGAATTCATCATTCCCGAGCTGGTCCGGATCGCCCAACGCGAGCTCGACGTGAAGGTCACCACCGACGACGGGGGCAGCGAGTGGATCAGGAAAGGCGTCGTGCCGTGTGGCCAGTTTCCTGTCGTCATTCTCACCAGCAACGGCGAGCGTGAGTTTCCCGCCCCGTTCCTGCGCCGTTGTATCCGGCTCAACATCCGCGATCCGCAGCTCGATGAGTTGAGCCAGATCGTTTTCAGACACCTGGCCCCTCTCGCGGCGGGTCACCGGGACGAGGTATTGTCGCTCGTGGAGAGATTCCTGGAGCGGCAGAAGGACGGAGACCTGGCGACCGATCAGCTGCTCAACGCCATTTTCCTCACGGTCGACCTGCCCAGACGCCAGGACTCTCCGAAGTCCATGACCGAAGAAGAGCGCATCTGGCTGCGGGACATGTTGCTATCCTACTTGAGTGAATCCGCCGTCACGGGCCCTGTTACGATGTCTCACCCTACGTCCTCCCCGTGAGCCTCGAGCCCCTTCGCCAATTCCTGTCGAGCCTGAAAGACACCGGGCTGGACTGTGACAGTATCAAGATGGCGGAGGCGCTCTGGCTGGCGCGCTTCATTCCATCTGAAGACAGGGCTACCGCCCAGGCTCAGCCCGAAGCCGGAAATGAGCCCGCCGGGTCATCACAGTCGGGCCATGGTGACGGACCAGCCGTCCACGATAGTCAACCCGATGCGCAACCAACTCCATCCCAGCAGACGTCTGACTCGGAGCGTGGCTCGGAATCGGACGACTCGACAGCCTTTCTCTACGCTCCTTCCGGATCGCCGGCCCAACGAGCGCCCCACGCAGCGACGCAAATTCATGTGATCGCCGGCTCAGCTCTGCCGGGCTCGCTGGCATTGGGCCGCGCCCTGCGACCATTGATCCGCTATCGCAGCTCACGGTTCCTCGAGCGCCTGGATGAGGAGGCGACCGCGGAGCGCTCGGCTGAAAGCAGGACGAGCTCAGCCCGGGACAACCGACTCGTCGTCCCGGTATTTCGACCCGAACGCGAGCAACTCTTCGACCTCGCGCTCGTGATCGACGACTCGCCCGCCATGGGGGTGTGGCGCAAGACCATCGAAGCCTTTCGCAGACTGTTGGAGCGCCACAGCGCCTTTCGTGACGTGCATCTTTGGCACCTGCGGTTCGGGCCGCCAAGTCTGCTCACCCATTCCGGACGCCAAGTGCGTCCCGAGACACTGATCGACCCTTCCGGACGGCGTCTTGTCGTCATCGTCACCCAAACCACGCACCGACAGTGGCTGGGGCACGAGATCAACCACTGGCTGTGGACCTGGGCAGCGCACGGGCCGTTGGCCATTGCACACACTCTACCCGAGCTCCTCTGGGGCAATACGGTCCTGGGCGAGCCAGCTGCCCGGGCGCAAGCAACTCGCATGGCTGCGCCCAACACCACGCTGCGCGTCGAGTGTCCCTGGTGGTACGAGCGGGATGAGCCCAAGCCGCTGGCCGTCCCCGTGTTTTCACTGGAGCCTGCCTCGCTGAAACAGTGGGCCAGGATGTTGATGGGCGTACACGCTGCACAAGCGCCTGCGTTTCTGTTCGATCGGCCGGATCAGGTGCCGGGGGCGGCGCCGGAGGAAGGCGGCACGGCGCCGAGTGTCACTCAACAGATCGAGCTGTTTCAGAAGCACTCGTCCAGCGAAGCGTTCGAGCTGCTGTGCTCGCTTGCGTTTCTGGACTTCAATCTGCCGGTCATGCGTCTGGCTCAGCAGGCGGTACTCGGCTCCCGCGCCCGCCAGACCCAGTTGGCTGAAGTTCTCCTCAGCGGATTGTTGGAATACGCCTCGCCTACCTGGACGCCCGCGCCAACGGATCCGGAAGCCATCATCTATCGAGTCAAGCCAGGAGTGAGGCCGGAGTTGGAACGTGGTGTCGCCTTGCGCTCCGCTGCCAGCGTCCTGCAGGCATTGGCTCGCCATATCGAGGAGCGGCTGGGTGCGCCGATGGAGCTGGCGGCGTTCGTGTCCGATGCCGCCGGAAGTCGCGGCCTGCCTGAATGGGCTCGGCCTTTTGCGGCGGCAGGCGCGGCTCTCGCCAGGCAACTCGGGCTGACCCGCCCTCCTGAGCCCCTTCCCAGCGCGCCTCCGGGAGCTCTTCCCACTCCGGAGCAACCGGCGAGCCTCCCTCCCGAAGCCGTACCCACCCCGGATGCGCAGCCGATCCTGGTGTTGAGTCGCACCTTCCCGGATGCCCCCGGAAATCTTCGCCGCATCGCCTGGTCACCTGACGGGACGCAGATTGCATCGGCGGGCTTTGATCGAAAGGTCCGGGTGCGGGATGCGAAAACCGGAAAGGTGCTCCATACCCTGGACGAACACTCCGACATCGTCTACGGAGTGAGCTGGTCACCCGATGGCAGGCGTCTGGCGAGCGCCTCCCGAGCAGGCAGCGTGACCATCTGGAATGTGGCGAGGAACCGCTATGACCAACTGCTCAACGTGTCCGCTCAGGCGGTCTTCGGTGTGGCGTGGTCACCGGATGGGCGCATGTTGGCGACCACGAGCGGTGACGGCGTAGTTAGACTGTGGGAAGTCTCTACCATGCTCATCAAGCACGCGTCCTCATTCAGCCCGCACGAGGCGATACACTCGATCGCGTGGTCGCCCGAGGGCGATGCTGCGGTGTCTGCCTCAAACAATGGCTCCATAGCGGTATTTACGAAGCGCGGCGCCTCCACCTACACCGACAACATCATTGATGAGCGGCCATGTGAAATGTACGGCGTTGCATGGTCGTCCAGAGGAGTCATAGCCGCAGCGGGCCAGGACGGGGTGGTTTTGTTATACGATCGCGCAGGGGTACCGCAAGGCACTCTCATCGGCCACAGCGCGCACGTGACGGATTTGAGCTTTTCGCCATCGGGTGATCTGTTGGCGTCGATCTCCTGGGATGACACCGTGCGTGTCTGGGACATGCAGCGCAGATCGCTATACCTGACATTGACTGTCAATAGTGCGCGGCGCTTCCACAGTGGAATCGCCTTTCATCCGAAAGCACAGAGCGCACTCGCCATCGTCGCGCAAAGTGCTTCCGCCATCGAGATCTGGGAATCCGCCGAGGAGTCGTCCCAAGCCGCGGTGTGGGACACGGTCGATCGCAACGCCTTGCGGAAATTGCTCCAGGAAATGGGCCTTTCGCCAGAGCGTGCTGCGCGTGTCCCGGCACAGACCGCTCGCGTGATGGCCGAGGAAGTGTCGCGAGTGGCGGTGGATAACGCTACCGCCCTGGAAAACCATTTGAAGATTGCGCACCTCTTGTCCGGGGCGCATTGGATCCAGATATTTTTGCGTAAGTATAAGGACTTCTTTGTTGTGGCGGAGCGGATCGACGTTGCAGACCATGACTATCCCAACCGCAAAGAGCGTCTGCTGCAAAGAGCGATACGCTCCCGCGAGGTGGTGTGGGTGCCAGATGTCAAGCTCGATCCCGATTACACTCCCACCGCGCGCAATACGGCTGCCGAGTTGGTCATCCCGCTGGTGACATCCGAGCGGCATACGCTGGCGGGACTGGTCCATATGAGGTTTTCGGATTCCGTACAGTTGAGTGAAGCGCGCCGGCAATGGCTCATCGATTTCTGGACGCCACTCGCCGGCATACTGCTGAGGCCGCGCTCTCACTCGGTCTTCATCGGCCACGCGGTTTCCATGGAGCAGCAGGCACTGGATCTGGCAAGCCGGCTACGGCGGACGGGACTTTCGGTCTGGCTATCCTCGCAAATCGCGCGCTGCTGTACAGAGCAGTTCCACGATGAGCGGATCGCTCTGGCGAACAGTGCCTTCCTGGTCGCGCTGCTGCCTGCGCCTGACGACAAGTCCGATCTCGTGCAAATGGACATCGACTTCGCCATGCGACGGGAGACACGCACGCGCGTTGTGCCGGTCGTTATCGAGGAGACGCGCATCCCGCGTGAAATACGGACTCTGGAGCGATTCGATCTCCGCTCCAACTACGCCGCCGGCATGGAGGGATTGACTCAGTTGTTGCAGCGTTTGAGCGATGTCGCTGCGCGAGGGACCGGAGATTGGCTCACCGCGGCGGCTCGCGAACGGCGAATGTGGCATCCCGACGTCGACGCCTGGAATCGCGGCGATCTGTCGCCCTGCTTCTTCTCGATCGCTGCGGATTTCGAGATCGGAGGCGGTCGCAGGTGGAGCGATTGGGCAGACCTGCTGGTGAGGCTGGACGACGCACCCAACAGTGACCGCGTCTACCTGCTTCCCAGTCGCAAGGCCCCGGCGAGCGCGCGCGACCCGCAAATTCTTCTTTCGGACGAGGCGGCGCGCGAGAATAAGCGCACCGCTACACGGGCATTCGTCGAGGAGAAGGCCGGACAACGCCTGCAGGGTGTCTGGTTCTTCAAGACCATGTCTCAAGGTGAGCGTCGCGTTCACGTGTATTCGGCCGATTACGACGATTTCCTGCAACGCCACCTGCCGCGAGTTTCGGGTCGCGCGGGGACATCCAACCTGCCGCGTCCCGGTAGCGCGCGAGAGGAGTTGCACCTCGTCAATGTTGCACACCCACGCTCCTCGGTATACTACTACGACAAGCAACTCACACGTGGGGAGTATGTTGGTACACGGGGCCCTCATCTGCTGGCTTTGGGCGACGCATTCCGGATCGGGCAGTATCCGGTAACCAACGCACTGTTCAACCAGTTCGTCCAGGCGGGGGGCTATGATAACGAGCGGCTCTGGAGCGGTCGGTCGATTTCCGCATTTCTGACTCAAGATGGCAGGACATGCGGACCGGCGACCTGGTCTTCGGCGCAGCAGTGGCCATCCGAGCGGAAGAATCATCCTGTCTCGGGCATCAGTTTCGTCGAGGCGCGAGCTTTCATTCGGTGGCTACAACTCGAGCGGCCGATGCCCGGGAACACCTGGTGTTTGCCGTCGGAGGATATGTGGGAGTTCAGTGCTCGCTCTCTGGATGGACGCGTGTACCCGTGGGGAAACGTCTTTCTCGAGAAGCACTGCAATAGCGCCGAAAGCGGTCTGGGGACGACCAGCGATATCCGTGCTTTCCGGCAGGGTCGCAGCCCCAGCGGCTGCATCGATATGGCCGGCAATGTCTGGGAATTCGTCGAGGCTAGTGATACACAGGAGCGAACTTGCGTGTTGAGGGGTGGCTCCTACCGCAACTCTCGGGAGGAGGTTCGCAGCGATCTCAGACTCTTTGGGGTTCCCGATGACCATCGCCCTCCCGATTTCGGGTTTCGGTGCGCGTTGGTGCCGCGGCAGTCTCCATCGACGCCGAGCAAGCGGTCCAGGAAGAATGTGAAGGTGAAGAAGTAGCGCCCCAGAAGCGAACCATGACAGCCAATGCACGATATCAGGCCGCCTGACCGGGTACGGTCCATCCGCGAATGGGCGATCGTGATATCCCTTGGCTCCGACCGCCAAAGAGAGAGCGGCGAAGAGTGGATCGCACTCCGGAAAGCGTTCGCGTACGGCGGCGGGCGCCTTCGTCAACGGCGGTGGCGTGGACTTTTCCGTTTTCCCAAGCGCGGTCTGCGAGGTGGAGCGCAGGCAGCTTCGGCTTCCGAATGCTCGAACGCGGGCGCGAAGTCCTCCAGCTCGACGTTTTTCATCCCCACGTCCCTGGAAGTGGCCACCTCCCGCCAGCGACGCAGCAGTGCAGCCATTGACGCCGCCTCGTCGCGTGCCTCGTCAAGATCGAGGCCAAAGTCAGGGCTTGCGTCGATCAACTGCCGAAGGGAGGTGATGGGTCCCGCGTCCGCCGACAACCACGTCTTGGATTCTCGTGCTCGGTCCGGGAAGGGATTGAGGTCAAAGGCCGGTGCCAGGCGCCATTGGCCTCCTCCTGCGTACAAGACGCCAACGTTCCAGAGGTGGTCGTCGACGTTGGTGATCAGAATGTTGAACAACAATCGCCGCCACAACTCCCGGACATCTTCGGTTGGTCGTATGCTGACCCGGCGCAGGGCGTCGGCGAGCTCGGTATACGCGCCCTCCTCGCTACGTTTGATCTGCAACAGCGAGCCACCAGACAGGTAGGCAATGCGCGCGTTTCCGGTTCGGTCGAACCGGCGGATGATGGCGACGGGCGTACGTTCGATCATTTCGATGCGCGCATCGGCAGCATCCAGTCTGGCTAGCCTGGCGAGTTTGAGCGCCAACACCTCCGCGCGAACTACGCAGCGCGTGTCGCTGATGCTGGGAAACTTGCCGAGCGCAAGTGTCCCATCAACGTCTACCACCGTGCACTTGGGACGTAACCCCCCCAGTGAGGTGGCTTTGCCTTGGAGAAAGGCCAGATCCGCCTCGGTCTCAATGCCCTGCTCCAACGCCCGGGTTGCGGCATAAATCGGTTGCAAGTCGATGAGTTGGGGAGTCCGATACTGCGCTGCCGAGCGCAGGTAGTGTCCGTCGGCATCGCGCAGCCGCAACGCGCCGATCCGACTGAAGTCATCCACCGCACGCAGAATATCGAAGCGCGTCAGGGGACCGAGTGATCTGTCCTGCTGCCGGCGCTTGGCATACGCGCGTTGGATGATCCGTCTGCCCCAGGCGTCGGGTTCCGTATCCGCAAGGGCGTAAGGAAAAGGAGATTCTTCCTCTGAAGCCGCGCGGCGCGCAAAGTGACCTTCGCGCAACGGCAAATCGGGTGATACCTCGAAGCGCTCATCCCGGTCGAGCCAACTGCGGGCGTAGGAAAAGGCACTGTATTCGCGGCGACCGTCGCGCACGAAGGTGATCTCGCCTACATCATATCCTGCACCTCCTATACAGACATGCGCTCTCTGTCTGTCGCTCTGAGCGTTCACAGCGCGCCGCCTGAGGTACGTCGAGTACGCACGCGCTTCGGAAGTTGCTCATCCATGAGCTGGATGCCGAGTTCATCATCCGCGACGTCAATCAGTGTGCGCAGTCGATCCAGCGCATTCAGCACGTTGAGCACGCGAGCCAGGCTCTCCAGCGCTACTCGGCTATCACCTTTTTCGAGACGTTTGACGGTGGCTTCCGAGACGCCGGCTCGCTCGGCGACGGAGGCACGGGTGAGTCGACGTCGGCGGCGGGCTCGGGAGAGATCGCTCCCCAGCTTCACGAGCGTGCGGGTGACGGCGGCGGGAGTCGGGAAGGCCATAAAGGTCTATTTTGACTTACTAGAGGAGATAAATGGTCTTATAAGAACCATTATTTTAATGGAATCTCTTGGGAAATAAAAGGTCGTTTGTGACCTGTTTTAACTGAATGCAGGTCTTATAAGACCTGTAGCCTATTGGCCGCTTCGGCGACGATCGAATGCATGCCCCACGCGCTGCGCGGGATTGATTGACTCCAGCGCTTTGCTCGGGTCTGGCAAGACCCCCAGTACGCAATATTCCGAAGTGGGAAAATGGCGGGCATTCTCGCCGGCGCAGCCGCGCGATTGAGGAGCTCGCCCGACATCAATACCGAGCGATATCAGGCTGCGGCCCGGCAGAGCACCAGAGCAGGACCAGGCTCGACATCCCGAAAGAGGGCGTTACCCCAGCACCGCTTTACGCCGCTGCAAACTTTTCGCCGGGCTAGAGCTTGCCGCGGCCATGGTACTCCATGACAGCCAGCGTCCCTTGCGGCAACACTATCCAGGGTTGCTGGCCGACGCGATACAATGGCGTTATGGATCTTTTTGACTCATTAGGCTTTCGATGGGACCGAGACGCTATGCCTCGGGAGCTTCCGCGTGCCTCCTTGAACAGGGTGGTGTTCCGTTTTTCCCGGATGCTCCCTGAGTACGTCTGGGATGCGGGCGTGCTCGAAGGCAATCCATTCACATTTCCGGAAGTGAAGACGCTCCTCGAGGGTGTCACCGTAGGAGGACGGAAGCTTTCGGACCAGGAACAGATTCTGAATCTTGCGGAGAGTTCCAAACACCTGGTTGCGCTCGTCAAGCAAGGTCAGTTCAAGCTCGATAAGGAAACCTTCTGTTCGCTCAATGCCCGTACGGCGCGGAACGAAGCGCTCGAGTGGGGGCATTTTCGCGGAGAAGGGGCTGAAGCTAGCTACACACCCGATGTTGCATTGGGGGAGCGGGGGCGATTTACCCCACTTCCAACCGAGCGGGGAGCTGCGCGCCTCAACGAGGTGTTCACCAACGGCGTGCGTGCGTTACGGGAGAACGTCTCGAACCCCTTCGAGAGCGCAGCGGCTTTCTTCTTGTTTGGGTCACTTCAGAAATTCTTCTTTGATGGAAACAAGCGTACCTCGCGTTTCATGATGAACGGTCTGCTGATGATGGAAGAGATCGACGCCATCAGTATCCCTGCTGTGCGCGCGGCGCAATTCAACTCTCGCATGGTTGATTTCTACATCACTCGGGACGCGACTGAGATGATGGCCTTTGTCCTGGATTGTCATCCGGAAATTGCCCAGATTCGGCAACTCAACCCTGGGCTCTCGGTCATAAAAGACGTGCCCAGGATTCACCACTTTTCTCTGAATGATTCTATGGCCACTGACGCGAGCGCTCACCAGCCCAAGCATACGCAGGAGTCGGCCCGAGCCAACGAAAGCGCTCCTGAGGCAGGCAAAGCCAGTCATGAGCGAGATGCTGGCATCGATTTTGATTCCGAGCGCTAGAGGCGTGGCTGGTTGGCCGGAGCAAAAGCCCCTCGTCGGGAGCCATCACCTTCCGGCAACATGGTGCGCGCCGGCGCCGGGTGCGGGCGCCGGTCGCGCGGGCTGTTTTACAGTCGCAAGTTCACGGTGGCGTACCACTCGCGTGGTGGGTTGTAGGTTCCGAAGACCACGCCGCCGGCGATCTGTGGTTGGCCTGTCGTGATGTAGCGCTTGTCCGTCAGATTCGTGCCGCCAATGGTCAGAGTGGTTTTACCGCTGGGCGAGACAATACTGGCCCAAACGTCAAGATTGCTGACGTCAGGTCGGGCGAGGACGGGCGTGTTCTGCACGTCGTTGAACATACTGCTGGTGTATGTGTAATCGACGCCAAGGCGCAGCGTTGCCCCGCTGTCGAGCTTGGTATGGGTCTCTGGGCTGATGGCGGCTTTCCACTTTGGTGTCTTCGGCAACACCGGCCCCGTGGTGGCCTGCGCGAACTGGCTGATCTGGGTGTACTTGGCATCCATGTAGCCAAGGCTGGTGTTGATGGCGAAATGCGATCCCAGCAGGGACTGGGTCTCGAGCTCCAGGCCTTTGATCGCCGCGTTGCCGGCGTTTTGCGTCACCGGTGAGGTCACCACCTGGTAGGTGAGTTGGATGCCATCGTATCGACTGTAGAACGCGGCGGCATTCACGATCAGCTGACGATCGAGCCATTCGGATTTCAGTCCCAGCTCGTAGGTTTGATCCGTTTCCGGTCCGAACGATTGCGCCGGTGAGCCCGGTGGCAAGGGCGCCGTCAGTCGCGTGGTCCAACCCCCCGTCTTGAAGCCCTTCGCATAAGAAGCGTAAGCCATGAGGTCCGGGTTGAAGTGGTATTGAATGCCCGCGGTCGGTGTGAATTGGGTGAAGTTGAGATGGTTTTCGCCGGTCGGGTAGACCTGAAATGGATTGGCCGCGCTCGGGAAACCGAAGCCGGCCGCGGCCAATGTCTGCTGGCACGCGGGACTGGGAACTGCCGGAGGGCCCGCGTAGCAGCCGCCTATCAATCGGTAGAAGAACCCATTGAGGTCCTGTTGCCCGCCGGTAAAGCTCTTGCGATCCACCGACTCGCGGCCGCCGAGTGTCAGGCCTATGTTGTCCGTCAGCTTGTAATCCAGGTGCACATAGCCTGCATACGAACTGGTGTCCAACGTGTTGGGTCCGTCAACCTGCAGCAAGCCGCCCCCGAAGGTCACGAAGTCATGGATGAATCCGCCCTCATTGAAATAGTACAGTCCACCTACGAGCTTCAACCGCGAATCCAGCAGGTCCCCGATGAGCTGCATCTCTTCTGAGATCTGATGTTGACCTTCGGCAAAGCTCAGCTCGAAGAAATCGATGGGCGAGCCATCGGCGTCGAGCCCGCTGGTCCAGTGCAGACGCCGCCAGCCTGTGATCGATCGGAGCGTGAGGGCTGAATTCAACGTCCAATCTACGGTCAGGGAGGTCCCGTAAGAGTCCAGCTTGTCGAAATTCTGGCCGGTCGCGTAGGTCTTGTCGATGTTGCCGGTGTTGGTGACCTGGGGTCCGTAGAGTAAGCGGGTCGATGCGGGATTGAGATTCGCCTGCCACAGCGGTGTCCCCACGGTGTTGCGCGGTCCGCATACGACCGCAGCCGTCGGCACGAACGGGATTCCCAACAGGCAGGCGTTGTAGATGGGACCAAATACGGCGTTCGGGTTGGCCGGGTCGGTGATCGTCTGCAGCACCGTGCTGGCCGTGGACGGCTGGTTCGTATGCGTCCAGTCTATTGTCAGGGTCGCTACGAGCGCATCGAAGGGCGTCCATTGGAGCTTGCCACGCGCGACCTGCTCGTTCTGCCCTCCTTGCGTATCGAAAGTTTCAGTGCCGGAGCTGTGCATGGCGCCCACCGGATCCGAAACGTACGGGGTGGTTGTCGGATAGGGAATCCGGCTTTCATAGCCATTTCGATACTCAGAGGAAAAGGTCAGTGTGGATAACAGAGTGGGCGCCAGTGGGATGTCCGCCATCAGAGCTACGTCGCGCCGGTCAAAGCTGCCACCCGTGACCTGGCCCTCGACTGCGAGCTCATCCCCGGGCTTGCGGGTCACGATGCTGATCGCTCCACCGATCGTGTTCCGCCCGAAGAGCGTGCCCTGCGGGCCTTTCAGAATCTCAATGCGCTCGACGTCGAGAAGATTCTGATTCGCACCGACCGTGCGGGCGTAGTACACGCCGTCCACATATACCCCGACACCGGGGTCGAGGTTGAACGCAAAGTCGTCCTGGCCGATGCCGCGGATGGATGCGGAGAGAACCGAGTTGGAGCCGGAGAAGGGCGAGCCGGCGTCGAGGTTCACGTTGGGTGTCAGTCGTGACAGGCCGTGGATGTCGGTAATTCCCTTGTCACGCAATTCCCGTTCGGAAAATGCGGTAATGGCGATCGGAACATTCTGGATGTTCTCCGCCCGCTTCTCGGCGGTGACGGTCACCTCAGCCAGTCCTTCCTGGGCTTCCTGTGGCGCGGTCACGCTGGGCGCTGCATTGGGCGGTGGCAACTGCGCCAACAATGGTGGTTGTGGCGTATTCCCCAAAGACTGACTTTGGATGTCGAAGCGGTACGTCGGTGCGGCTACCAGCACCGACATCGCAAAGCAAGACAGCATCAGCAATAGCAGCTTTGCGTACCTTGTATTCAAACCGGTCATGTCATCCCCCCTTTCCTGAGTTGTTCAAGCCATGACGCTCTCACATCGAATCGCCGGTGCGGATGGCGTCCAGATCCGCGCGGCTTACGTTCTAACGTCTGAGGTCGCGAAGGTTGCGCTGAACGCAAGGTGTTACCCCACCGTCGGTGGCCGTCCTGGTTCGAGTGTGGTCAACCCTTCGACAGATCCCTATGAATCCTTATGACTAGTCATCTCGGCTTTCCGGGTACCTTGCGCGATGTCGGGTTGGGTGCCCCGGCGGCGAACGACGGGGATGGTCAAGCCCTCCGTGCCACCGCCGCGTATCGTCCCTGATTCATCAGCGCCTCAAAATGGACTCAGTGACGCCTTGCTTGTACTTCTCGATGGAATCACTTCTGTGCGGGGCGAATTTACATATGCCGGAGGCCTGCCATGGAGCTGAACGTGGCGAACGCCGCGGGGCGGCGCGACTCCCCATCCCGAGCAGGTGGGACGCCAGACATACGCGCTGGTGTCGATCAAATGGCGATGACTTTGACGATCGCCGTGAGCGCCTCAAAGTCGCTCGGATTACGGGTGTAGAGAGGTAGATTGTTGGCGGCAGCGGTGGAGGCGATCAGCAAATCGGCAAAGCGCGAGCGACCCGATTGCCCAGCAGCTCGAGCCGCCGCGAACATGCGGCCGTATACTCTCGCCCCCTCATCATCGAAGGGTATGGGATCCCACGTCGCTGTGGCCCATTGCAGCCGGTCCTGCCGCCGGGCGCGTTCGTCACTTTTGTCGGTGGCATGAGGCCCCGCAGCCAACTCCGCGAGTGTGACAGATGAAATCGCGGACTCATCAGGAAGCAACTTTGGGTCGATCACGTCGTGATCGATGACCACCGAAGTATCGAGCAAACCTCTGGTCGGTTCAGTCATCGATGCTTTGGTCGATCACAGAGTCGAGATCGGCGCGAAATTGGCGAGCATCCACGTGGGGAGCTTGGGCGCCTGCGTCAGCGATCCTCGCTCGCGGTACAAACCGGCGTGGCCGTATAGGCCGTAACTCCGCCACCGGTGTTCCGTTACGGGTCAATACGAAGGTTCGTCCCGCTTCGACCTGTCGGAGGACAGCCGCAGACTGATTACGGAGCTCCCGTTGTGTGATCACACGATTCACGGCGGATCTCGTAGCATTTGTAGCGCATCGTAGCAAGTGAAGGGCCAACGCGCAAACCCGCTTGCACCACGGCAAAGGACTGCCGGTCTCAGCCGAGTCCGGAGGACTCCACCCTTGCATTTGTATATTGTACATGTACACTGTACAAATGCTCTTGACGGTCGACCTCGCCTCTTCAACGCCTGTCTACCGGCAGATCGTAGATGGTCTTCGTGTGCTGCTGGTCAACCGGCAACTGGTTCCGGGCGACGTCCTTCCAACCGTGCGGCGATTGGCGCTCGACCTGGGGGTGCATTTCAACACCGTCGCTCAGGCTTACCGCGCTTTGGCGGATGAGGGCTGGATCGAGCTCGCACGTCGTAACGGCGCCCGTGTGATACAGCGCAGGGTACCGGATGCACACCATGCGGGGCTTGCAGCAGACTTTCAGCGGCGTCTCGGCGAGCTCATCGCGGAAGCTCGCGCGCGTGGTTATTCCGCATCAGACCTGGGGCGGGATTTGCGGCTGGCCGCAAAGACCTTGGAGGAGAACTGAGATGGATGCAGTAAGCATGGCGATGTTGCTGTTGCCGCACGTTTGGCCACTGGTCGTAAACACCCTTTGGCAGCAGGCTATCCCCGCCGTCACACGGCCAGGCCTGTTCTTTGGGGTGACCGTTGATCCGCGGTTCCGGGAGTCAGATCTGGCTCGCAAGATCCGCCGTCGCTACAGTTGGACGATCTGGACCGCGACGCTGATCGCCGTCGTAGTACTCATGACTGCTGCATTGGCAGCGCGCGGTGCTTTCGCGGCTCCCGCAGAGCTCACGGCTCTCGTTACGGATGGACATCTTCGGCCGTTGCCGTGGCTCCTACAACTTGCAGCCGCTGTGTGGGCGTTTGTGCGGGCAAATCGAGCGACCCGTCCTCATGCGATGCAACCCACCTCCGTGATCGGGGTCGACTTGTCAGCGAGGTCGCCAGCGACAGCGCCAATACTTGCAACCCTTGCTCTGCCGCTTGCCTCGTTGGCAGTGCTCGCAGCCTGGACCGCGATGCATTGGCGCGATGTCCCTTCGCGCCTTGCGGTTCACTGGGTCTTTGGCGGACCCGATCGCTGGGTGGCAACTACCCCGACGAACGTCGCTACATGGCTCTCTCTCCACGTGATTGTTTGCTTGGTATTGACGTTCATGACACTGGGGGTGCTTCAAGGCTCGCGTCGCATAGCGACCGCGGGAGAAGCGGCCGTTCGCGAGTTGCGGTTCCGCGAGCGAGTCATCTCACTCCTCATCACAGCCGAGTACTTTTCGGTCTTTCCGGCATGGGCCGGGTTGCTGGGCCTTGCGTCGATGGCCATGACCCTCTGGCAGCTCGTCTTTCCCACCATTGTTCTTGTTCTGCTCGCCAGACTGGCGCTCGCTGGTCAGGGTGGGACGCGCGGTCTGGCGCGGAACAAAGCCGCCGTCGGCGATCGTACGGCAGACCGCTACTGGACCTGGGGGCTGTTGTACTTCAATCGCGCGGATCCCGCCTTCCTGGTCGAGAAACGGTTCGGGGTCGGTTACACCTTCAACTTCGCGCATCCCTTCGCGTGGGCGCTGCTGGTGCTCATTGCCGCGATCCCCCTGATTGGCAAGCTGCTGTAGGTCCGCTCGGCGGGGTCTGACTATCTCTGGACGGTCAGCCAGGAGTTGATCTCCTGGAGTGTCGAAACGTCCAGCGTACCGGAGGCGGCACGTAATTGAACGATATCGAGTATGTAGTTGTAGCGCGCCTGGGCGTAGCTGGTCTGGGCCTGAGCGAGCGCCTGGCGCTCCTGTAGCACTTCCACGGCTGTGCGAATGTTGACCTCATAGCCGGCTTCGCTGGCCTCGAGTGCCGCCTGGGCGGAATCAACACCCTTGCGGAGGGCTTTGACCCGGCTGATCTCACTGACCACTCCCGAGTAGGCGTCCAACGCCTGGTACTCTGTCTGACGTGTGAGGTCCGCAACCCGTTCCTTGGCGGCGATCCACTGGTACTGGGGGTCCCCTCGTTTTCAGTGGAATAACATACGGTAGGATTTCTCGGTAATTGCAGAGGCTGACCTGGGATTCTCTCGGTAGAACAACGACTTGCTGTTGGCGTTTTGAAGGGTGCTATGACACCGCTCTACGGGAGGGTGTCATGGATCACTGGCAAGCGAGTTTCCTGGGTCTCAAGCGGCTTCCGCGCGAGCTGACCGACTTCGAGATCGAAGCCTTTTTCACCTTCACCTTGGCTGAGCGCGCTCTGATTGAAGGGCGGCGCCGGCCTGAGCTGAAGTTGGGACTGGCGCTACAGATCGGTTTGCTGCGAATGAGCGGTCGATTGCTCGATGCCGTGCAGATGGTGCCGCCGGCACTGTGGCGGCATCTGGGCTCACAGTTTTCGATCGCGGCACCGGATTTGGCCTCGATGCGCGCGATGTACCGGCGCGCCCCGACGTTGATTGAGCACCAGCAACTGGCCTGTGAGGCGCTGGAGTTTCATTGGCTATCGGACGCGCAGCGCCATGCCCTGATGCGGGTTCTGCGACAGGAACTCACGCGTACCCGTGATCGGGAGCGACTGCTGGTATTTGCACGTCGCTGGCTGTACGAGCACCGTCTGATCATTGTGCATGAGCGCTCCCTGCGATCGAGGATCGCGGGCGCGATCAGGCAGCACGAAGCCGCGTTGGCCAAGCGCATTCACACGGTGGTTGAGCGTGATCGGATCGAGCAGTGGCAGAAGGCGCTGCTGAGGCTGCGCGATGCCGGGGTGTCGAACCAGAGTTGGCTCTGGGCAGCGCCGGCCAAACACTCCCCACGCCAGATCGATGAGCTTCTCGAGCGCATCGAGAGGCTCTATGAGCTGGGAATTCAGAACTATTTCACCGATGTCCCGGATGATCTGCTGCGGCGCTATGCCCGGCGTTTGGCGGCCCGATCTCCTTCTGCGGGGCGACTGATTCAGGAGCCGACCCGAACGATCGAGGTAGCTTGCTTCTTGCGCTACTGCTTGCTTCTCAACACCGATCGACTGCTGCTGATGGTACGCCGGCGGGTGGCGGACCTGTGGCGCCATGCGACCACGGATGCCAATCGGGTGTTGATTCACTGGGCCGACTTATATCGGGAGCTGCTGACCTCGGTGGCGGCACTGGCGAACGATACCACCGCGGCCGATAGTGAGGTCCGTGTCCGACTACGAACGCTGGTCGCAGAACACTTGCAACGCAAACCGCCGACACGTGCGCAGTTGGTACGTGATCATTTGACGCTCGAGGTTCGCCCGGTCCGCTCGCTGTCGTCAGGACTGATGGGGCTGCCGTGGGAAGCGACTCCGGACCATCCGGTGTTGACCGCTATCCACCTACTCAAAGACCTCTACAAGCAGGGTGCCCGGGAATTACCCACCACCCCGGCGGTCGATCTCGGCAGGGTGTGGCGGGCGCTGTTATCCGGGGCCGATCGCGAACGAGCCTTTCGCGCCTTGGAAGTGGCGACGCTGCTGGCGCTGCGCAACGGCACCGTGCGCGGGTGCGCGGTGCCGCAGATCTTGAAGCCTATCTGTCACGCCACGCTCGATCTGGGCGAGGTTCCCGGCCACTGGGACGAGTGGGTACGCCTGATCGCCTCGGCCTACAGCGGGTATGCTGGCACGCTTCGGCTCCGCCGCCCGCGGGGATCCGTTGTACGAAGTCGGCGTGGTGATCGGCAAATTACTGCGTACGGTGTTCCTAGCCGACTACTTTGTGAACCCGGCCTTCCGGCCGTGAAATACTCACTCGAGGGGGCAACAGAAAGTCCATGACAATCAACACCATATCGACGATAGGCTCTAGAATTCCCGGCATTCCCTACCGTATGTTATTGCACTGAAAATGAGGGGACCCCGATCCGCTCGCTCCGACTGTCGAACTCTTTATGGACCATGCTCGGGACTTGGCGGGCAAGAGCGGCCGCATAGGCTCGTGAAGCATCCACGCGCTGTTGGGTAATTTCCCTTCGATAAAGTCAGAGTGAGACGCGCACGACAACACAACATCCTTGCAACAGCAAGACACGCGCGAAAGTTACGCGTTCGATAACACGTTCTCGGACGCCGGGTTTTGATTCGGGACTCAAGATCGTGTTCGCGAACAGCGGGCATGGTTGCGCTTCCGAAAGTGGTCATTTAAAATTCCAAAATGGACATTTCAGTAACCGAATTCAAAGCGCAGTGCCTGGAGCTCATCCGTAAGGTTGAGGAGCGCGGCGAGACCATCACCATCCGGCGGCGCGGACGGGTGGTCGCGCGCTTGGAGCCGGCCAATGGTGGTTCATCGGACGGTGAGCCATGGGAAAGGCTGCGCGCGCTGGGTGGCAGCGCCAGCCTTGCTGCCAAAGACCCTGTGTGGAATGAAAAGGATTTCGAGGCCTTGCGTTGAGGGTCCTTCTGGACACTCACGTCTGGTTGTGGTGGCTGCTGCCAAAATCTCCACTTCCCGACCGGGAGCGACGTGCCTTGGACCGCGTGGCGACGGACAAAGGCATTTGCCTCCCGGCCATCTCCCAATGGGAATCGCAGATGCTCCATTCCAAAGCTCGCATCGAGCTGCCGCTTCCATTTCCCATCTGGCTCAGGCGGGCGACGGCTCCGGATGTGCTGACTGTCATACCGCTCGATGCGGAATCCGTCATCGCGGTTGACGAGCTCCCCGACACATTCCACGGCGACCCCGCCGATCGGATGATCGTTGCCACAGCACGTGCGCACGACCTACCGCTGGCTACTCATGACGAAGCGATCAAGAGATCCCGCCTCGTTAAGATCTGGAAGCCCTGAATCCCGCTCGAACGGTCGCGATGCTGGCATTTCATGAGTGCACTATCTGTACTACCCGACGCCGTCTCCGTGCGCCCTACACCCACCCAGTTGACCTCTCCGCCGTATTCACGGCGGCGCTGGATGTTTATTGACAAACTGCACTTGCCCGCGCGAGCACCACCGCACTGTCACGGGACATAGCGGTGAAATACCCGCTGAAGCGGCGCGTCTCGGCTGTGTCATAGGGATCCAGGTTGTGCGCCCAGCGATAGCCGATGGGCTGATACTGCAACTCTGCCTCAACCCGGAAGGGGCCCTGCGCATCGCCGACTGCGACTGAGTAGCGGATCCGATGGCCGCCGGCGCGAAAACCATTGTCAGTGACGGCCTGTCCCACCACAGCGATCTCGGGAGCAGCCGATGCCTTGTCAAACCCGGCGGGCAGCAGTCGGTTGTCCTTGAGATACCCGGTTGCTGCCAGCAGACCGGTCGTCACCTTACCGGCGCTGTCGCCGAGGATCGACTCATAAATCTCCACCTGATCCGGGCTGCGAATCTCGTCGTAGTGCGGTTCGTAGTGGGAAGGATCAGCGTCGTTATCGTTGCCCTGGATCGAGCCGTCGGGGTTGAGCGAGCCAGACTCAAACAGTACCCGTCCACTGCCATCCTGAACGACCAGATGCAACCAAGCGCGTCTCGACGGAAACGCCGTTGGAAGTTTGTGCCCGCCTAAATTAGTGACATCGACATCGGCTTCGAGACGTCCGGCTCGCAATTGAATCAGCGATATCCGCACACCAGCGGCATTGGCCGCAAGAAAAGCGGTGGTCCGATCGGCTGCGGCGGCTAAGTTCTGCGGCGGCGCCACGACACTGAGCTGATCGGCATACTGTCCCAGCATGCGCAACATGAAAAAATCCGCGGCCACAAATACATGGTGCCGCGCGCCGGGCCTTGCGACTCCAAGAATGCTTGAAATGGGCACCTCCTGCTGCACCTCCGGCATGTGACAGGACTGACAGGTACGCGTGCCTCGATAATCGCTGTGCAGCCATTCCTGATAGGGGGTTTGTTCATGCAGCGCGCCAATGACTTTCCCCTCGGCTCCCCTGGCCTGCGTGGTCAAGGTATGGCAACTCGCACACAATTCGGCTGAACGGATCTGGTTTCCCAGATCAGGTTGGAAACCGCCGCTGGACGTCCGCATCACGTGCATGCGGCCCCCCGTGATATCGAACGGTCCATATTCAGGATGTACCGCCGTTGCGCTGGGGAGATCGACGTGAAAGCCTCCGTTGAAGCTGGCAGGCGTACCGAGCTCGTTCGGCGTGATCTGATGGCACACGGAGCAGGAAACGCCGTCTTGTGCGAGATCGGTAGAGGTCTTCTCCTTGTTGAACGGCAAGTGCGCGAACACCTCGCCAAGCGCCCCACCCGCGCGCGCGGAGTACGTTGTCATTGGCATGTGACAAATCCCGCACTCGTTCTCAATCTGGCGTTGTGCCCTCGGATGATCGACGGTCTCGCGACGAACGCTCGCCTGCCAGTACGGATCGCGAGCGGAGTTGGCCATGAGGCTCGACCCCCAATCCAGACCAATGGAGACTTCCTCTCCAGAGCCGGATTTCATCCCGTTGTGACAGGGGAAGCAGCGCTCGGAGACCTGAAACAACGCAGGTGGTTTTCCGACCCCGGGTACCTTGTTGGCTGCCAGCTCGGTGTCGTCGGTACTCGAAGACGTCAGTGGCCCAGCGTTGCTCTGAGCCAGTGTCAAGTAACCCACTTGCGACAGCAGCATGCCGAGGAGTGCACACAGGTATCGGGCACTGAGCCGCATTACCAGCCCTCGGCAAGCTTGCCGTCGAGCCAATCCCACAAGACGTACAGCATGACTTCACTCGAGCGGTTTTGCCTATCATTGACCGCGATCCGATAACCGAGGCTGGCCATGATGTGCTGGCGTTGGTTGAGGGTGACCTGGCACTCCGGAATGACATCAAAGTCCGTCCGCGAGCCATCAGACAAGTCCCTGCTGGCGACGAGCTCGATCATGGGTGACCAGAGCCGGCCCATCCCGGCCTGGGCGAAGCTGCGTCCCGCCGCCAACCGACTATAAACGGTGCCAGGTGCGAGTGCGGTGTGCCTTGGAATGTCCCCACCCGCCTGAAGCTGCAGAAAGCCATTGCGGGGCAGTAGCCAATCATACGCCAAGAATCCACCGGCTTGGATCTCACCCGTGCCGAGGCCCTTCGACTTGCTGCCGGTAGGCAATACGAGCTCGGCCTGGACGCTCAGGATCGAGCCTCGATCGCGGCGAGGGTTGAGATCGAAGAACAGCACGTGCTTGACGCCAACGCTTACATCACCCAGTCCGCTTTGCATGCGCCCGGCATCGGAGCGCATGAAGTCTATCGGTGCGTCGATCTCAAGTTGATTTCGAGCGCTGAATTGCCACTCATAAACCAAATCATTGCTCACGTCAGGTGCGCCTTTCGCCTCGATTGAGCTCGTCCACACGAGCTCGTCCTCGGTAAAGGCCTTTTCGGTAACGAGTGCACGAGGCACGACAAAGTCCGCGATTGCGCTGGGACTGTCGATCTCGGCAGGAAGTCTACCTCGAGCCACTCATCGAACGTGCCCAGGCCGGCGTTGCCGCCGTCGCCAAGGCTGCCAAGGCCGGTGAGCTGCGGTGGCAGCCGAGCAGGAGGACCCGGAGCTGCTCAAGTTGCGCACGGCGCTGGATCATCGCATCGGCGAGGCACAGTTACCGGAGTTGATGCTCGAAGTCGACGCCCAGGTGCGCTTCAGCTGGATCATGCTCGGTCGGGAACCGCGTTCCGAGAAAGAGCTGCTGATGGTCTATGCCGGCATCCTGGCCCATGGCACTTCGATGTCGGCGGCCGAGACCGCGCGCATGATGCCGCAACTGACGGCCAGCAGTGTGCGTCAGGCCATGCGCTGGGCCGGGGATGAGCGTCGGCTGTCAGACGCTTGCGTCGCAGTGCTCGGCTACATGCACCGTCATCCGATTACCACGACATGGGGGCGCTCGGATCTGGCCGCGGGGATCCGTTGTACGAAGTCGGCGTGGTGATCGGCAAATTACTGCGTACGGTGTTCCTAGCCGACTACTTTGTGAACCCGGCCTTCCGGCCGTGAAATACTCACTCGAGGGGGCAACAGAAAGTCCATGACAATCAACACCATATCGACGATAGGCTCTAGAATTCCCGGCATTCCCTACCGTATGTTATTGCACTGAAAATGAGGGGACCCCAATTTCCAGACGGCTTTCGAAGGCCGGGTGTTTCACGTCGATTTGCGCAATACGCTGCAGAACGGATTCGCGAGCTATCGCGATCAATGGGCTGATGAGTTGCACCCAACGGACGCCGGATTCCGCTTGTTGGCGGCCAGGTTCAACACGGTGCTGAAGGCGCGTTTGCCATGATCAGGGCTCTTTTACCGGGCCAGGCCCGGCGAGCCTTCCGCGCTCGCACGTCGCGACTGGTTGAATCATCACCATGCCGCGGGCATTGCGGTCGGCGCACCACGAGTAAAAAAACGCTTTGGATTCTCCACCGTCATGATGTGGATCTGCTGATCCGAGACTCCCATACCCTTGAGGTGCGGTATGAGTTTTCGGGTTTCGAACAGCATTCCATCCGGAGGATCGATTTTGTCTCTC
Organism: uncultured Steroidobacteraceae bacterium; assembly: GCA_964494895.1. Taxonomy (GTDB): domain Bacteria; phylum Pseudomonadota; class Gammaproteobacteria; order Steroidobacterales; family Steroidobacteraceae; genus 13-2-20CM-66-19. The sequence goes on from CAZBTV010000001.1 coordinate 137,802, forward strand.
CAGTCCTTCATTTCCGGCGGCAGCAGGGAGCCCCCGAGCTCAGCATCCTGTGAGAGAAAGATCTTGTCGGCAAAACCAGCCTCGACGAGCAGTTTGATGCACTCCGTGCGTCTTTCAAACGATGGCTTGAAATTCGGGCTGCTCCCACGATGGACGTGATCCATGCCCAGGGAGTACCCGCGCTTCACGAGACCCAAGAAGTAGTCCATATCGCCGCTGTCGTCGCTGTGGTCAAAAGAGACGCGAGCAGGATCGACGCCCTCATCCTCCAGGATGACAGCATGACGCTCGCCCGCGCGATTGGCTGCATCAGTATGCGTACGGATGGGCACCCCAGTCGCCTTGCTTGCTCGAGCGGCCGCTCGCAAGCCTGTTTCTTCAAGGGCGGTCACGTCCTTGGCGATGATCCCTACCTTGATCACCCCTGCTTTGATGCCGGTGCCTTCAATACCTTCTTCGATTTCTTTTTTGAAGAACCCGGCAAGCCCTTCAATCGTGCGCGCAGGCATTTGTACCTTTGAAATGGGCGGGAAGAAACGCTGGCCGGTGCAAGCGATCATGTTGAGTCCTGACTTTCGCGAGACCTCTTCGAGAAAGCGAATGTCACGCCAGACATCATACGTGGTCAGATCGACGATGGTGCGGATGCCCGCAGCTCGTACGAGCTCGAGTCTTTCGACGGCTTTTTCGACAAATTCGGCTCTGCCACCCCAGGCCTTCGGCCATTTGTTCAAATCGTATGATGCATCGGCAATATGCTCGTGTGTGAGAGTCAAACCGAGCTTCGACGCATCGAGTGGTCCGAGCACAGTTTGGACGACACCGTTGCGGCCCGCAGTCGAAGTCGGCGCAGTAGCTTTCGAAGCGTGGCCCGCCTGAAAGGACACTGCTGCGAGCCCGGAAGCAGCTGTTTGCATGAGAAATTCTCTACGTGTCGGCATACGCCGCATCACTCCCCGATCGAAGCTTATCCAGATGCCGACCGCGCTCACGGGGCCACGATGGGCGACTGCGGTCGTCACCACAAAGCGGGATGAACCGGCTCGATTTCTGCGACTGCAGTTTGCTGAATGCAGCTGCGCCCGTCCAGAGGAGAGTCCGGATCGCTGTCAGTGAGCCGCCGCCGCCACCCGATTGCTTTCCAGCGCAGGTGCCGGAGGCAACCCCGTCACTTCGAGGATCTCCCGCTCGTCGAGCGTCTCGCGCGAGAGCAGTGTGTTTGCGAGCGCATCGAGTTGCTTGCGATGTCTGCTCAGCAGGCTCTTCGCCGTTTCGTGGCTTTCGTTGATGATTCGCTGCACTTCCGCATCGATGATCCGGGCGGTTGCTTCGCTGAATGGCTTATCGCTCGCGTACACATTGCCGAGGTATGGATTCTGGCGCGCAGCCAGCTGCACCATCCCAAGAACATCGCTCATGCCCCATCGGGTAACCATGTTGCGCGCGAGGCTCGTTGCCTGCTCGATGTCGTTTTCCGCGCCAGTCGTCCTCGTTCCGTAGACGATCTCCTCAGCCGCGCGTCCGCCGAGCATGCCGATGATCCGGGCACGCAAATAAGGCTCCGGGTAGTTGTAGCGATCGGTCTGGGGCCGTTGATAGGTCAGTCCGAGCGCCTGGCCACGCGGTACAATCGTGACTCGATGCACCGGATCGGCACCGGCCACCACCAACCCGAGAATCGCATGCCCGCTTTCGTGATACGCAATGCGCTCGCGGTCCTCCCGGCTCAGCAACAGCGGCCGCTCCGGACCGAGCACGATCTTCTCGAGTGAGTCCACAAAATCCCTCTGGCGCACATCCTTCTGATCGCGCCGCGCGGCGAGCAGCGCCGCCTCATTCGCCAGATTCTTCAGGTCGGCGCCCGAAAACCCGGGTGTCGATGCGGCCAACTCCCCGAGATCCACATCCCTCGCGAGTGGCACATTGCGCGTGTGCACTTTGAGGATGGCTTCCCGGCCCGCTTTGTCAGGAAGGTTCACGATCACACGCCGGTCGAACCGGCCTGGACGCAACAGTGCCTTGTCCAGCACATCGGGCTGGTTGGTCGCGCCGAGTACGATGATACCTTCGCGGCTCGAAAAGCCATCCATCTCGGTCAGGATCTGATTCAGCGTCTGTTCCTGCTCGCTCGCGCCGCCGATTGCGACCGGCCCACGCGCACGGCCGATCGAATCGATTTCGTCAATGAAAATGATGGCAGGCGCATTCGCCCGTGCCTCCTTGAACAGGTCGCGCACGCGTGCCGCCCCGACTCCGACGATCATCTCGACAAACTCCGCGGCGCTCATCGAGAAGAACGGCACCCCGGCTTCACCTGCGACCGCCCGCGCTAGCAGAGTCTTGCCGGTTCCCGGAGCCCCCACGAGCAACACGCCTTTGGGCGCGGTCCCGCCGAGCCGAGTGTACTTGGCCGGATCCTTCAGAAAATCGACGATTTCCACCAGGTCGTTTTTGGCCTCGTCAATGCCGGCAACATCATCGAAGGTGGTCTTCGTATCCGCTTCCTGGTCGTAGCGACGGGCTTTGCTTCGGCCGATACCCATGAGCGCACCTCCGAGTCCGCCCGCTTGCGATCCCCGGCGATACATCCAGACGTAGAAAAGAATGATGAGAAGCGCGGGACCAAAGCCGAACAGAAAGGTTGCCCAGCCACTGCTGCCGTGGATCGGAATCGCACTGATCTCGACCTTGTGTCCAATCAGGAAAGACTCCAGGCCGGGATCCACGAAGGCGGGCAGCGTGGTCGTGAAGGTGTTTCCTGTCCGCGGCCCCGATTCCTCCAGCACTCGCGCAAACCCCTTTTGGGGCGGAGCCGCGGCCGCATCCTTGCCCCCGGGCGGCGGCCAGGTCACCGCCTTCTTGAAACGGCCCTCGATGCTTGCACCCTTGCTGTAGATGGCATCGACATTGCCCTTCTCCACCTGCTCCTTGAAAGTTGTGTAGGGAACAGTGATCGGCTCCTCGGGGTTTGGAATAACCAGCCGCATCATCAGATAGTTCACGGCCAGGACAATCAGGAAGGTGAGCCATGCCCGACGGCCCGGCATCTGCGAGGGCTGGTCGGGACCTTGTGAGGGTTTCGATCCGGTGGTCGGAAACAGGCGCGGCCGCCCAACGGCCTTATCGTCACGCTGCATAGGTTGTGTTGGCTGATTCATGTCCCTCCAGGCAACTGCACAGCGCCAAAGACTAGGTCAGCCGTATCTGTTGGAGGAGCAAGTCGCACGCAATGGCCGGCGCTACAGTCTGTTTCGAAAATCCACGGACGCACTGCCCTGCTTGAGTAAGGCTATATTTCAGCCGACGCACCTTGCCCCGCGCCCCGCCCCGCGGCATCGACGCAAGGTACATGCCGGACCGACTCGGTCACCCCGACGTGCGGTTCCCGCTCCGGCCGAGCCACGGCAACGACCGCGCCCGAAGTGCTAGCATCCGTTGCGTATACATTGCCGTTGCAAAAGACGAGGGAGGGACTGGTGAGGGATTTTCATCACATGCGGCGAGAAGAACATTGCGAAGGCTGATGAGCTGGTGGCGGCGCTCGAAGGTGCGCCTTGACGCGGCCGGGATACCTGGAGTGCAGCGAGGCGCCGAGGGTGATCGAGCGAAAGACTCAGTGGAAGCAGCCGGCGATGCCCCATGGGAGAGGCTCCGCGAGCGAGTCAAGCGCGGGCCCCTCGGGACTAAATCCAGGCGGCTCATTCTGCAAGTAGGCCTGCCCTGGAGCGCGGCACTTCTGGTGGGCCTGGTCTCCGTGTTGTATGCCGAGTGGACCCGGGAGGCTTCCGACGCTTTCCTCAGTTTGATTGCCGGCCGCTCCTGGCTTGCTTTCGTGATCACACCGACCCTGACGGTTCTGGCGCTGTTTCTAACCCGGCGATGGTTCACGGGCAGCGAGGGCAGCGGTATTCCGCAGGTGATTGCGGCACTCCATGCCCGGCGTCCAGAAGACGAAGACACGCTGATGCGAAGACTGTTTGGCCTGCGCGTGGTCGCTGGGAAGATCGGCATTTCGCTGATCGGCTTGCTGGGCGGCCTGACGATCGGCCGCGAAGGGCCGACGGTGCACATTGGCGCGGCAATCATGGCGGAGTTCCGCCGCTTCTACCCGCATCGCCACCCGCAACTCGAGCGCCGCCTACTGCTGGCCGGTGCGGCGGCGGGATTGTCCGCCGCGTTCAATACGCCACTTGCCGGGATCATCTTCGCCATCGAAGAGCTGGCACGGGACTTCGAAAGCCGCACCAACGGCATCATGATCACGGCCGTGGTATTCTCTGGCCTGACTTCGCTCGCGCTCGCGGGCAATTATCTCTACTTCGGCCAGATCAACGTGCCAGCAAACCTGGGCGGAGCGTTCGTTCTGCCGGTGATCTTGTCGGCGGCGCTCTCAGGACTTTCCGGTGCGGCGTTCAACTTGGCTCTACTGCGGTGGCGAACGTGGATGCCGGACTGGCTCATCACGCTGCGCGCACGCAGGCCTTTGCTTTATGCCCTGGCCATCGGGATCGTGGTAGCGGCGCTCGGTTTCGGCACGCATGGTGAGACCTGGGGCAGCGGCTACGACCAGGCGCGCGATCTCCTGACGGGCACGGCGCCGATTTCGGAAAGCTATGCGATCACCAAATGGGGAGCCATGGTGGCGACGTATATGGCCGGCCTTCCGGGCGGCCTCTTCTCCCCGTCGCTGTCGATCGGTGCGGGGCTTGCCCAGTGGGTGCACGCAGCGTTCTCCTGGGCGCCAATGGCCGCAGTGATCGCGGTGTGCATGACCGGATACCTCGCCGCAGTGACGCAGTCGCCCATCACAGCCTTTGTAATTGTGCTGGAGATGACCAACGGTAGCGGCATGGTGATTCCTATGATGGCAACCGCACTCGTTGCCTCGCGGATCTCGGCCTTCTTCACACCACCCCTCTACGATGCTCTTGCGAGGAGCAACTATTTCCAGGTGGCCACTCTGCCCGCCGGGAGTTTTTTGCAAAAAAAGCCGGTGCCACCTCCCGGCGCGTAAGGGCGCTATCGCATCGCGCGTTCCAACTGCGCTGGCCTGCGCAGACCACGCGACAGATAGGAGCATGGATTGCTTCTGTCTGTGTGTGGGTTCGCGCGGCTGCGGCCGGAGTGATACACAGACCCAGACGATATGCTCAACGGTCTACGGCTCCTCCTTCTCGGTACCATTGCCGCACTGATGAGTGTGAGTTGCGGTAGCTCCACTCCTACGGGTCCCCTGGCGGCTGGCCCGGGTGTGACGAGCTCCACGACCTCACCGCCTGCGTGGAGTGGCGCCGCCGTGCTCGGCAGGGCGGGCGAATCAACCGGAAAAGCTCGGTCCCAGACACACTTCGCAAGTCATGACCTGATCGAACTCCGGGTCGATGTGGGCGGTACTCCCCCCGATGTAGAAGTTCGCGCCACCTAGTTGGATGACCGTGGGCATGTTCTGGGTAGCGAGATGCACAGATCTCGCATCGGCCAGGAAACGATGGTATTTGCCTCCCCTTCGCCAGGCGGCCTGGAGCCCGGCAATTATCAGGTTCAACTCAGCGTCGATGGGCAGTTGGTCAGTGAGCAACGCTTCCAAGTCGACCCGCCGCAGCGCGGGCCGGCCTGATCAGGCCACGTGCCCTGGGGGAACCCTCGCGGGGCATGAAACTCCCGGTCGTGGCGCGAACCTTGCGACCGCTGTCGAACCACGAGCATCTTGATTGGAGAGTGTCATGACAACCCAAGACGCGCAGGAGCATCTTTTCCGGTTTCTCGATCAACACGCATTTCAACCGGTTCTCGAGGCACGCGAGGATGACTACCCGCAGGACAAGCGCGACGAGCTCCGGCACGTCAAGCAAGCCACTCGGCGAGAGCGCGAGCGATATCAGAACTACGATTCGGCGCAGCACCTGTTTCAGATGTATCGTGATGACCTGACCTCTGGTGCAGCCAGGAGAGTTGATCGCGAGCTCCAGGACTTGAATCTTCCGACTCTGGCTGACTGCCGCGAGGAGTTCGAGCGTGAAGCCAACAGGGTTGGCGTGCAATGAATGCACAGGATAGCGAGCGAGCACGTCCCGCGGTGAATCCCCAGGTTTGATCGAAAAGCCAGTCAAAGCCCGAGCGTGCTGCGCATAGGCCGCTAGCCCGTCCCGTCGCGCCGAGCTACCACGGCACTTTGCCGCTACACTCGCCACCCGAACCCAGTCCGTCAACAGCCTCTTCTGGTTCCGATCCTCCCGGGGAGCTCCTCCAGGGCATGCTCCACTCGCATCTATATGCGACAACTCGGAGTGGAATTCGTTCCGTCCCCAGATTCGCCTGACAATGACTCGCTCCCCCGGTGCCGAGGTCTCGTCTCGTGGGTTTCCTGTATGACGGTTGCTTGTTGACAACGGGCCGGTGGCTATCTGGCTGACGGCGACTCGCAGCCTGCGGGGCGTGACATTCCTGCGATGGCGCCAAAGACGGCCCTGCCGGCAACCGCAATCCCTACGAGGATGTCATTCCACATTGCGACCTCAGCGGCTGCATAACCAAAAATCCACGGAGATGCTACCGTCCATAGGCCGCTCATGACGCTCACGCTGACCAGAGCTGGACCCATCAACGAAACGGCGGCGCTTGATCCGGTGATGAATATCAGTACACCGACCAGCACGCTGTTGATGGCAGCCGGCCCCATGGAGCCATAGCCAAACATCCAGGGCGAGGCAAACAGCCAGCCGCCGAGCGCCAGAAGGAGCCCACTCTGCGGCCTGGAGGGCGTCGTGTAGCCCACCTGTGGCATAGTAACCTCGATTCTACCGTGAGCGCAGCAGAAGATTCCTCGTTGCCGACACGCTCGGACTCAGCCTGCGATGACTATCGCCAAAACACTGAATGCTGCTTGCAGTTCCCTTCGCGAGGCAATCTCTTTCGATTTGAGCCCATATTCGACCCATGTTGAACTTCAAGCGAGGGTTGACACCTGAAATTGCCAGGGGGAACCACCGTCCTCGCCTGACATTGAAATCCTGACATCAATAGCTCGGAGGAGTAGCCATGACTGCCAGCAAACATATTGCGCGGGCCGCGAGCATCGCCTTGCTCTCGGCATCATGCGCCGCCTGGGCGCAAACAGCCAAACCCGGGGCTGACCAGTTCATCAAACAGGCGATCCAGGGCAACCTGGCCGAAGTCAAGGTCGGTGAGCTCGCGCAGCAAAAGGGCACGACACAGGAAGTAAAGGATCTCGGCGCCACGCTGGCCAAGGATCACCAGGCCGCGAACCAGAACGCCATCCAGGCGGCACAACAGATGAACGTGACTCCGCCCGATTCGCCGAGCGCGAAGGAGAAGGCGACCTACGAAAAGCTTTCCCGCCTCTCGGGCCAGCAGTTCGACCGGGAGTTCATCCAGGCGGAGGTGAAGGACCACAAGCATGACATCGCCTTATACAAACATGAGACCCAGCGGGGCAGCGGACCCGCGGCCACCTACGCCCAGGAGACTCTGCCCAAGCTGCAGGATCATCTGAAGATGGCTGAGGACGCCCAGCGCAGCGAGCACCTTGCCGGCGCTGCGAAGAGCTCGAAGACGGAATGACCTTACCGGGCGCGGGGATCTCGGGCCGGTCTCCCCCGGCGCGTGGAGCTCAGACCGTCCTGCTCATTCCAGGGTGTAGAAGGCTCAGAGATCCTCCGATGTCATGCACCCCAACCGGGGCGGCAGTTCGCCATCTGAAAACGACCAGACTCGAACTTTCCCTGGCCGGAGGTTATCCCGCGTCGCGCCCCGTGAGTCTCAATGCCACAACGACGGCGCAGATCGCCGAAATGCCCAGGAGAACATGCACGACGCGCGCCGCCGGCGTCATCACACCGAATGCGAACGCCACCAGGTCGACGCCGAAGAATCCCACCAGCTCACGATTCAACCCCAGGACAACGGCAAATAGCAGAACGGGCCACGCAGCGACCGGAATGTTGCGAGCCTTGCCGCCTGCAAGCACGTCCTTCTCGATTTTCAAAGGCAGAGCTCCGCCGGGGCCCGCTTCCTGGACCAACGTCCCTGTGCCACTGGCTCCCAAGCCCTTCGTGCGAACCCGAGTGCACCAGACTTCATAGGGATCCCAGCCGGCGCGGAAGCGGAATGGGTGCGTCTCTCCAATCGCGCCCGGTACGGTTGCCTCACCGACCGCGAGATCAGAGTCCGATCGCCGTGGCGCTGTTGGAGTCTCACTGTCTTCGGACACAGGCTTCATTCTTTTTCGACGCGCATCCGGCGCCTCCCGTCTTGCACCCGACAGAGCTCGCCTGTCGGACTAACCTGACATCGCGCGGCTATTTGTAGACGCGGGCCAGCCTTTGTCTCATCAGCAGCGTCATCTTTGCACTCAGAGCCGCCAGAATCATGACGGTCGTGCCTAAGGCTACCGCGGTCCACATTCGATCTTCATCCCAGGCGAAGCGCAGCAGCCACGGGGAGAGCAGAATGCAGGCCCCGAGCGCCAGATTGAGCCAGCTCAGCACCGGCAGCTCCTCCGGGCGAGTCAAGCGCATCATGCCGAAGATCATGAGAAATCCGCCGAGGGTCACAATCGCCCAGATGCTCGGATCGGCGTGGTGGGCGGTCTCTCCGGTCACTACCGGAGCGAACATGATCCAGGCGCCCAACAGACCATTCAATCCGCTGGCGAGTCGCCCAACGAGCATCCAATGCAGGCTGCTACCCATGCACTACAATGAAGTATGGTTTTGGGGATCAGACCGGCTCGGGATCGAATGGTTCCACCCGCCGCCCATGGTCTACGCGAGGGCGCCAATGCTCCACGGCCAAGGCTCGACGGCCAAGGCTCGACGGATATAATGCAGGTGCTGTCAGGGAAGTGTGCCTTGGCCATTGCGTGTACGCGATAGTGTCGTTACCTGCAAAACATAGCTCACCACCTCGCGACTCATTCGCCGGTTCACGGGCGCGTGTCCGAAGAGAGTGCGGTTAGAAAGGACCCGTCAGCATCGAGAGCTCCGTCAGCGCAATCGCGCGCTCCGATTGCGACTTTGTAGGTGTCTTTATCGTCCACTCAATGAGGGGAACCGAGTCATTGTACCTGCCGGCAGCTCGCGAGCATCGGGACGGCCGTTAGCCGATCAGCGCTCCCGACGGGCTCATTGTACCCTCTTGCGGATATTTAGCTACATACTGTAGCGTATGTACTCAGGCACGGCTCACAGAGGCCTTCATTTGATCCGCCTGTTGGTCGGTGATGCGAACCTGCTGATCAGAACGGGAATCCGGACGATTCTCGCCGAAGCGCTTGCAGGCGCCGAGGTCGGCGAAGCCCGCTTCTGGCGCGGAAGTCATGAAGAGGTTGCGCGTCCATGCGTGGAGCCTGTGTGTTCTTGATCAGCAAAGACTTGAGCATGAGCCCCAAGTCCGTCAGTACCTATCGCTCGTCGCATCCTGGAGAAGGCGCGATGCCGCAACAACGCCGAGATCACCCGCTACGCCGTCAGTGAAGGCCTGATTTGATTCCTTTCAAGGAGATCGCCCGTGAATACAGTCAAGAAAACACTCCCCCTTTTCATTCTCGCCGCAGCGCTGGTTGCCTGCAGCTCCACCGAGTCAGATTGGAACAAGGCGCAGACGGCGAACACCGCTTCGGCGTATCAGGATTTCCTCAAGCAACATCCCGATGGGGCGCACTCCGCGGAAGCCCGTGATCGCCTGCAAAAGATCGCGGACGACCAGGCCTGGTCGGATGCTCAGCAGCAGAACACTCTCGCGGCTTATCAGCAATATCTGCAAAAGGAGCCCAACGGGACTCACACGAGTGATGCACAAACTGAGATTACCGCGATGGAACGCGCCGAGGCCTGGAAGACGGCTCAAGCAGCCAATACACAAAGCGCGCTACAGGACTTCCTCAACAAGTACAGTACCGGGCCGGAAGCGGACCAAGCGCGCACACAACTGCAGAAGCTTCAGTCCGAGGGTTACCAGGTCCAACTCGCAACATTCAAGCAGCAGAAGGAAGCGGACAAGTCCCGCGACAGCCTCAAGAGCCGGTTCGGCAGCGAGCTTCAGGAAGTCATGGTGGTTCCTCCCGCAGGCTCCGAAAAGCTTTATCGTGTAGCTTCCGGCCCCATGACCGAGGCGGATGCCAAGTCCACCTGCGTCAAGCTCAAAAAAGCTCATCAGCGCTGCGAGGTGATCAAGCGCTCTTGAGTGTCAGGGAACCTACACCCGGGGCTGTCCACGTGCCGCCGAGTCCACCCAGGCTGCCGCTGTTGTAAATATCAGGACTGGGAGAACGCTGCGCCGAAAAGGCCACCAACGACATCGATGTGTTTGAAGTCATGCCCAACGGCACGCTCTCGCCGATCAAGGTCAATCCCAGCGCGGGACCGGGCGCATTCGCCGTGGATGTTGCTCCGAACGGAACAGCTGTCGTATCGGAAACCGGCTCTGGTGGAATCACGTCGGCCGTTTCTTCCTACAGCATAAACAGCGACGGCAGCCTCGTGCCGATCAGCGCCAAGCTCCCAACGCTGGGCGCCGCAAATTGCTGGAATGCCATTACTCCGGATGGCCGCTTCCTTTACGTCTCCAACTCGGGCTCGTCCAGCATTTCCGGGTTCGCGATCGGACCCACAGGAGAATTGGCGCCGCTGCCTGGCACCGTCGTTGGCACCAATCCACCCGGATCGGGCAACCTCGACATCGCAATCAGCTCGGACGGCAAGTTTCTCTACTCGCTCAATTTCGGGACGGGCACAATCGGGACCTTCGCGATCGACAGGGACGGATCCCTGACGAATCTCGGCACGGTTGGCGGCCTGCCGTCAGGCGTGGGTCTCAACGGGATTGCCGCCGACTGACGGCGGTTGAGAGTTTCTGCGCATAGCGCATTGTGCCAGCGAAGTCGCCTGTTGCAGCCCGCCGCTGCAGCAGGCGATCTCATTTCACGTCGCGCCCTCATCCGGCGCTTACCGCAGACCCTCAGCCCATCTAGCGGTTTCGCGTGAGCGGTGGGCGCGAATTGGAGGTGGTGGATCTGGAGGGCGGCGACTGGCGGGTAGGTCCTGTCGCGCTTCTCACGTCACCGCGCCCATCTGCTGTTCGCCCTGGGCTGTGCACAGAATTGCGCTCCCGGCAGATCCAGAACAGCCGGAGCTGACTGCTCCTCCAATAACATCTGCCCTGCTTCCATCCGAACTCACGTAACTGGCGTCGTCGCAAAGCGCGCGGCATCACGCGCGCGAGTCACCGCACGCATTCCTGCGTGGTAGAGCCGACCTGATTACACCACGGGGTCGCGTCAGCGCCACTCAAACTGACGCTTCGAATAATTCGCTCTTTTGCCCAGAAATGAACCCTTACGTCTAAACGGAATTCCTGTTGCAATGGCTCGAAGTTCGCCAGTACAGGGGCCGGAATCGACCGTGCCAGAGCACGATTCCATCGCGACTGTCTGCACCGATATGAGACATGGCAACACAGATCACCAACGTTCACGACGCCTTCTTCAAACAGGTGCTGGGTGACCCAGACCTCGCCGGGCAGTTTCTGCGCGAGCACCTTCCTCCGGAGATCTCGCAACTGCTCGGCCCGGATTTGCCCGAGCCGCTGCCAGCATCCTTCGTCGATGAGCAACTGCGAGAGCATCACTCGGATCTGCTGTTCCGCTTACATCTCAAAGCCGGGGGCGAGGCGTTCGCATACCTGCTCCTGGAGCATAAGAGCTCTCCGGACAAGGGCGCGCGCTTGCAACTGTTGCGCTACGTCGTGCGTATCCTGACGAACTGGTACGAGGAAAACGAAAGGCAACTGCCGTTACCTGCGGTCTTACCCCTGCTGGCGCACCAAGGACCGGGAGATTGGACATTCTCCTGCGAATTTGCAGATCTGTTCGGCGACGTGCCTGCACCGCTGCGCCCCTACCTACCCGCCTTCCGGCATGCGCTGGCGGATCTAGCCACGACGCAAGACGATGCCCTATCGGCGATGACCCGTTTGCGAGCGTTTCTCAAGGCATTAAAATACAGCCGGCGTCCGGATCTGCCTGAGCGTCTGGACATCATCTTGGCGGACGCCGGAGTGCTGGAGCGACGAGACCTGCTCCTCATTCTGACTTATCTGGACAAGGGTCCGGTCGCCGTGAGCCTTGAAACGATACGAGAAGTGTTGCATCGTCAGATGCAAGAGCGCGAGGAGCAGATCATGGGCTGGTTGACTCAACCGTATTTCGAGAAGGGGATCCAGCAGGGCCGGAGGGAGGGTCAGGCAGAGGGTCGGCGCGAAGGTCAGGCAGAGGGTCGGCGCGAAGGTCAGGTAGTGGGTCAGGCGAAGTCTCTTATCCGACTGCTGGAGAAACGATTTGGTCGCTTACCACCGCACGTTCGCAAGCGCGTATTTGCCGCCGATGTGCAATCCCTCGATGTATGGTTCGAGCGAGCGATCGATGCGGCTGACTTGCAGTCAGTTTTCGCGGAGTCTTTCACCGTTCGCGGATGACCCCCTCTGGCCGACAGCGGTGTGAGGGGGTTGGTGGCGAGTACGAGCCCCTTCGTTCTGGCCGTTGCGATCAGGAATCGAACCGCCGGATTTTCCGGGCGTTCTGCAAGCCGAAGGGTGCTCTCGGGCGTGTCGCCATTCGCACTCCTTATTCTCGCGTGCGTGCCCGCTCCGCGTGTTGCCGGCACGACGCCCAACAGCCCAGAGGGCTGTAAATCAACCGCGCCGCCACCGGGTCGGCCCCAAAGTCATCATGGCCGCGGAAACCATGCCGAGGCGAGACCGGTGTGTGCCTGTCATCACTCGCCTGCCTTGTGGGACAATATGCCGTCGAAGGAGCGAGGTCCGCCATGTACTCCCTGTTCGACGAGCTCAAAGCGGCTATAGCGGGCGAGCCCGCTCACCGCCCGCTGATCGTCTGCGGCGCGGGCATTGCGCTCGCGACCTCGGGTAACCGAGCACCGGGCTGGAAGAGCCTCATAGCCGATGCCGTTGCCCGGCTGGAAAGCCTTGATCCAACAGGGAGCTCGCTGGCCTGGGCCGAGGCAGCCCGAGACCGCTTGAGATCCGCAGATGCCGCAGAGCTCGTGACGCTCGCGGACGAAGTGACACTCCGCTTTGGCGGCAAGGCTGACGCCGAGTTCGCAAGTTGGCTGGAGGGTATGGTGGGTCACCTCCCGTGCCTCGACCCGACGCTTATCGAAGCCATCGCCTCACTGGGCTGCCCCATCGCCACCACCAACTATGACGACCTGATTTCCCGCCTCACCCACCGCCGCGAGATCAGCTGGTCGGACCACTCCGGGTGGTTGAGAGTCTTGTCCAGCGATCCCACCTCGGGCATCCTTCATCTGCACGGACACTGGCGTGACCCCGCGCATGTTGTTCTCGGCTTGCGCTCCTACACCGAGTACAGTGCGGACGAGCGACGGGACTTCATACAAAAAATGGCTCTCTTGCACCGACCCACGGTGTTCGTGGGCTGTAGCGAGGACGGCCTGAGCGACCCGGATTTCGCGCGCCTTTCGGCGTGGATCCAGGCAATGAACGATCTGGTGCAACGACGCTACTGGCTGGTCCCGGATAGCCACTTGAGACCGCCGGATCCCGCCACCCGGTTGTACAGCCTCGCCTACGGCCCGAAATACACCGACCTGCCGGCATTTGTCCGCAAGCTCGCCCCAATCGCCGTAGATGATCTGCCACCCGATCCTCACATGATCGGTCGTTCGGGACAACTCAAAACAGTCACATCCGCGGTGCTGGCAGCCGAGCGCGCCATTGTGATCCCGGGCGGCCCAGGTATGGGCAAGACAACCCTCGCCCTGGCGGCCGCCCACACGCGCGCAGTAGTGGATCGGTTTGCCGAGTACCGACGATTCGTCGCGTTGGACAGCCGCCGCTCCTCTCACGACCTGCTGACGGGGCTGTGTATCTCCCTGGGGCGGCCGGCCAGCGGCGGCGCGGAAGCACTCTTCAAGTCGATCACGTCGGCGTGTGCCGCCGCACCCTGGCTGGTCATCCTCGACAACCTCGAAACACCCCTGGAGGCAGACACGTCCGCCGTTGAAGCAACCCTGGCCCGCCTCATGGCGATTCCTGGCTTGTCGCTGATCCTCACCGTTCGCGGCCTCACGCCGCGCTTGCCCGCGGCCAGAGTATTGTCGGATGTGCAGGCAATGACTCCGGATGAAGCCGAGGAGCTGTTCCTGCGTTGGGCACACCGAATTGACCGGACTGACCCGGATCTACCGTCGCTGCTGCAAGCTCTCGATGGACATGCTCTCTCGATCGTTCTCCTGGCTCGCCTGGCCGAGGGACAACATTCCCTGAGCCTGCTGCGCTCAGCTTACGAGAAGGAGCGGGTCAATCTACTGCGATCGGGCAAGGCGGATCATCGACTGCTCAGCACCCGAGTCTCACTGCGCTTGTCGCTCCAGAGCCCTCTGATGACGGAGGAAGCCATCGGCGCGATCGACCTCCTCGCGAACAGTCCCGGCGGGCTCGATCAGCAGGAACTCGAGGAAAGTCTGGACGTGCTGCCGGGAGGCTTTCATGTCGGTGCCTTGACGCTTCTGAACCTACGCCTGGTTGAACAGCGCAGTGACAGGTTGTACATGCTCGCACCCCTGCGCGAAGCCGTGATAGAAGAGATCAGGGACGGATTCCTGTAGTCATGACAGCTCGAGAACAAACACGGATAGCCAACCGCCGGCGCCTCTTCGAGATCATGCGGCGGCGCCTGTTCGAAGCAGAGCGAGGATTTCGCGAGGGCGCCCACACACGCTGGGAAACCGACCGGGAGCGGGCGACCAACTTTGATGCCCATCTCGAGTTGGCCTTCGACTCAAATCTCGACATCAAACAACTCACCGACTACGCGGCCGCGCTCGCCGTATTCCATAACATGACTGGCCTCGGCAGCATCACCTCGATCGAGCGCCTGGCCGGGATCGCCGGCGCCCGGGGCGAGCTTCTGGCACAGGCGCGCTGCAACGAGCGCGTGGCCGAGATCGCCTTCTACCGGTCGGACAATGAGAGTGCGCTCGAGCGGTATGAACATGCCAGGGCACTATACGAGCAACTGGGCGATGTGGCCGGCCAGGCCCAGTGCCTTCGCGGGTTGGGTGATGTAGCGTTTCGGAGCTCCGACGACGAGCAGGCGCGGCGAAACTTCCAGGCCGCGTTCGATCTCCACAAAAAAGCCGGCAATGAGCGCGGCCAAGCCAACTGCCTGGAGCGCCTCGCCGACCTCGCGCTGCGTCGCTCGGACGCCGACCGCGCCGCGGAATTATATGCGCAAGCGCGCGAGCTCCATTTGAAGACCGCCAATCCGCTCGGAGAAGCGAACTGCCTTCAGGGCCTCGCCGACATGGCTTACCGCAAGTCGGAAAATGAAACCGCGCGGCGTCACTACCTCGACGCCTTGGCGCTCTATCGCCGTATTGGGGATGTTTCAGGACAGGCCAATTGCCTCCAGAGCCTGGGTGATGTCGCCGTGGAAGAGAGTCGGCCGGACGAGGCACGCCTGCTCCTCGAGGAGGCCCGCAAATTATTCTGGCAGGTTCGCGATGTGCTGGGAGAGGCCAATTGTGTGGACGGACTGGCCGAGGTGATCCTACAGAGCGGCGATCTGGACGGCGCCCGAGCGAAGTTTAAAGAAGCCATTCAGTTGCATGGCAGAGTGCAATCGCAGCGAGGTATCGCAAACTGCTTGAATCGGGAGGGCTTCATTCTCTGTCTGCAGAAGGACTATGACGGTTCAGAAAAGGTCTATCGCCAGGCCCTCGAGCTTCACCGCGCTGGGGGCTCGGTCATTGGTGAAGCCAATTCATGGAAAGGCCTTGGGGACGTCGCAGAGCGCCGCAGGATGCCCGCGGAGGCGAGAGCCGCATGGACCACCGCACTTCTTCTTTATGAAAGCGTTCCAGAGCCCTTTTCCATCGGCTGGATTCACTGCCGGATGCTCAAGATTGTTGCTGGGGACGAGCACCCTCTCCATCACGCGGCAGCCCGGGCGGCATGGGCTTCGATCGGAAGAGACGACCTCATCGAGGAATATTTGACTGCCGAGCCTGTGCAGAACGTCGGTCCGATTTAGCTCCTCCTGGCGTTACCCGTTAGTCCGACGAAAGCGGTCCATCGAGTAGCGTGGCCGCTCTCAATCATCGGCGGCGCTGATCGAGGCCATGTGCGGTCGCCTCGGCTATCGCCTTCGCGATGCCTCGTGCGATGAGATCGAGCTCCTCTTGAGGGCGCTCCGTCAGCTGCATAGGCTCCGGAGCAGGCGTCAGGGTTGCGGCTGGGGCTGGCGCAGGTGCCGGGGCTGCGGGTGGAACAGGCACCGGTGCCACCTCAACGGTAGCCATCGCCTCGGGGATCGCACGAATGCCGGGCGTTGAGAGGATCTGTGGTCCGCGTATGTGCTGATAGGCGGCACATCGATTCACCAACCTCATGGACAGCTTGAAGGTTTGAGCGATTCGCTGGGCGCCGGCCACTACGAGATGTCTGTACAGACTTGGCATGCAAGCTCCACTGCGATCGTGGATATCCTGCAATTCGTTCAACAAGGAAGGCGCCACGCCACCCAAGCGCTCGCGCAGCGCGTCGTATTCAGAGCCTTGCGCGGCCAGCAAGTGATGCACCTTTTTTCCCTCCATGGAGGGTACGTACAATTCGTCAGGGATCAGGGCGCCGATCGCGCTCTTGCCACGGGGTCCGCGGTAACGTGCCTGGCCGCTGGCGCTGACACAGCTATGCCCTTGGTTGAGCAAATGCAACATCGCGAGGTCGAAGGCATCCTGGTTGGTTAGTCTGCGCGTCATATTTCAAATCACTCCGGTTTAACAGACCCCTGTGGGGTGGCGAAGAAAATCCCTTTCAGAGATGGCACTGCTCTGATTCAGAGCAGCGGGCGCAGTCGAATGACACCCGGTTTCCCTTCAGCCTCGAGGGTCGAACAGCGACTCGCGTCATTGAATGGATTTACGGGTTGCATTCAACGGACTTCAGCCAAAGCGGCGCCGACTGACCGGCGCGCTGGAGCGTCGAGTGGTTGACGCTGGCGGAATGCCTCTCCAGTAATCCGCGCTGCCCAAGGGATGGCACCACTGCTTGGGCGCAAACAAATGGACGGTCGTTTTCGCAATCAAAAAGGTTCGTCAAAGCAAGGATGGCAGAAACCGTAGGAACGGCATGCGCACGTCAATCCTACTCTTTCCAATAGCCGAATAGAAGGAGGGTGAGAACTTTGATGCGATGTTCGGCGTTCGCTCACTGGAGACATCACCGCGAAGCGGGTCACAGTGTCATCGACGCGAACCGTCCGTCCAAGTGCCGCAGTTCGCGAGCTCTGATCAATGCATTCCTTTGTCGGGCGATGTGCGGTACCCTGGAAACCTAACACCCGAGCCGGGCGGACTGCGTTCTCGGCAATCGCCTGGATCTGCGCCATCTCACCGGCACTTGTAGAATCGTGTTCCGCGCCATACCGCCGTCCTGCTGGGAGGCAGAGATCCGCAGCAAGCTCCCCTCCTGACGTGTCTGGACCTGCCTGAGGCTCGCCGGGGGGGCGGCCTCCGCCTGAGAGTCCAGTCGAAGCTGCCGCACCGCCTGGAGCGACTCCGGGTCGGTGCGCAAATCAGCACAACGCCTCGCGGATTCCTTTGATGACTCCGGCGTCCTTGGCCGAATACCCGGGGAGCCGCGCGATCGCTGCATGAAACTCTTCGCTGCGCAGGATCGTCAGCACTCGCTTGACTCCCTCGTTTTCCAACACGTGCTTGTGGCAGACAAAGAAATAGTCCTCGGTCACCAGCCGCACGAAATCGAGGTCGAACTGCCTTGCCGCGGCCTCGACCCCGAAGCTCGCATCCGCCATGTCACTCGCCACATACGCCGCCACTGCCGGATGAGTAAATTCAACGCGCTCATACCCATCGAGCTCCGTTTCGTCGAGCCCTTGTTGCGCCAATAGCTGATCGAACAGCCGTCGCGTACCCGACTCCGGATCCCGATTCACAAACCGCACGGGCGCCTCGACCAGACGTTTCAATGAGGTGATCCGCAGCGGATTGCCGCGCTTGACCATCAGACCCATTTCCCGGGTCACGAAGCCCACGACCCGGTGCTCGCCAGGCAAGAGCCGCTGCTTGATGGCAGCGCTGCTCTTCTTCCGCAGCTCACCTTGCGGCACGTGCACGCCAGCCAGGTCACAACCGCCGTGTGCCAGGGATACCAGCGAGTTTTGACTGCTCACGTACCTGAGATCCATACCGATACCGGGCTCCCGGCTCAGCAACTCGCGCAGCTTGGACACCGCAAATCCGTGGCTCGCGTGTACGCGCACCCTGTTGGCGCGCTCTGGCAGAAACTCGTTCAGCTCTGTTTCCAACTCCTGCGCGAGATTCTGCAATTGCGGTCGCAATCGCGCCTGTAATCGCTGCCCCGCCCAGACCAGCTTCTCACCGAGCGCCGTAAGACGCGTGCCTCGCCCCTGGCTTCGCTCCACCAGCGGAGCGCCAAAGAAGTCAGCCCACTTCTCAATCAGATTCCAACAGTGACGGTACGACAGTTGCGCGCGGCCCGCCGCGCGCGTGATCTTCCCGGTTGCGCGGATCTCGTTGAGGAAATCCAGCATGACCAGCATGGAACGACCGTCGTCTTCGCGACGGAATCGCCAGACAGGCTCTATTTCGATACGCATCGAGAGCGACTCCGCAGCGCACGCTGGATTATGCACTCGAATTCATGACAGTACGCACACCGGCATGCACCGCAGCTCATATCAAGTCGTTCCAACATAGGCTGTTCCCCACATATTCCCTCGAACATACCCGCTCCACTACGCTTGCGTCCATCGCGGTCGAGGCACACCCCGAATCGCGGATATATGTTTTCAACTGCATATCCGGCGGAGTAGCAATGGCAATGTCTCTTCAGGTTCCCGAAACTCGGATAGACCTCCTGATCGGCGGACGGCGCGTTCCGGCCCGCTCCGGACGTTATTTCGAGACTTTGGACCCGGCGAGTGAGCAGGTCATTGCACAGGTCGCCGAGGCGGATGCCGTCGATGTCGACGCGGCGGTAGCGTCGGCTCGCCAGGCATTTGCAGGCGAATGGGGTCACATGCGTGCGGCTGATCGCGGCCTGGCACTGCTGCGACTCGCCGATCTCATCCGTCAAAATGAGAGTGAGCTGGTCGAGCTGGAGAGCCTCGATTCCGGGAAGCCCGTCGCGGCAATCCGACGGCAGGATCTGCCCGCGGTATTGGATACGCTGACTTATTACGCGGGCTGGGCCGACAAGGTCAATGGACAGGTTGTTCCAGCGCGGCCCGACGCCCTCACGTATACGGTTCGCGAGCCAATGGGCGTGGTCGGCGCCATCATTCCGTGGAATTTTCCCCTGATGATCGGTATGTGGAAAATCGCGCCCGCCCTCGCCTGCGGCTGTACGGTAGTGCTGAAGCCTGCCGAACTGACACCCCTCACTGCACTGAAGCTCGGTGAGCTGGCACTGGCGGCAGGGTTCCCGCCGGGTGTGTTGAATGTCATACCGGGATTCGGCAAGACCGCGGGCGCGGCCCTGGTCGACCATCCTGACGTGGACAAGGTGACCTTTACGGGCTCGCCGGCCGTGGGCCGCCAGATCCTGCGCGGCGCGGCCGGTAACCTGAAGCGCGTCACTCTCGAGCTCGGTGGCAAATCGGCCAACATCATCTTCGCCGATGCCGACGTGGATGCGGCGGTCAGAGCCGCGGGCTCCGGCATCTTCTTCAACACAGGCCAGGTCTGCTCGGCGGGGTCGCGGATCCTCGTGCACGAGAGCATCTATGACGAGGTCGTTGAGCGTCTCGTGGCCCGAGCCAAGGCCGTGCGCGTCGGCAACCCGCGTGAGACCGCTACCTCAATGGGGCCACTTGTTTCCGCAGTCCAGATGAACCGAGTGTTGGACTACATCGACATTGGCAGACAGGAGGGTGCGCAGATCGCAACCGGGGGCGCCCGACTCGGAGACTCGGGCTACTTCGTGAGCCCAACCGTATTCGCAGGCGTTGAGCCCAACATGCGGATCGCGCAGGAGGAAATCTTCGGTCCGGTCGCGGCGGTCATTCCCTTCAAGGACGAGGAGGATGCTATCCGCATCGCCAACGGCACCAAATACAGCCTAGCGGCTGGTGTCTGGAGCGCCGATGTCACTCGCGTGCACCGCCTCGTGAAACGGATCAAGGCCGGTACTGTGTGGGTAAACACATTCGGCCCCACTGACGTGCGCCTGCCCTGGGGTGGGGCACGGGATTCAGGGTTCGGGCGTGAGCACGGTGATGTTGCAATCGAGAATTTTACCGAGCCCAAGGTGGTTTGGATCAACACGGGACGCTAGAAACCCGAGCGGCTCAACCGCAGCGGTTCGCTGGCCCCCATCGTTGGAGAAGTTGGTGACTAAGTCGTGTCGCCGGCCACATTGCAAGGGTGCAGCCGCAGTGCGGCGCGCGATGCCAGGCGAAGCCTGATCAGATCGGAAGCCGCCCGGGATAGCTATAGATAGCGCGCGAGAATGCGCGCAATGCCTGCGACTCGGACTTGCCCGGAAACGAATGCGCGGAAAGACATGAGCATTCCCTGCAGGGAGCGCGTCCGCAGAGCCGCTAAAAGGACGTAGGGAATCCGCACACTCAGATCGGGGTGCTGAGCCAACTGCATAGAACAGGTGCACGAGTCATGCGTCAGCACCAGATCGCAGGGCTGGAAGCTGCCGACTTCCATCCGGATCGTCAGGGGCTGTCGCTTCAACAGACGTTGCAACCAGGGCCGCGATCGAGCCGCCTCGCCGAAATGCTCCAACTTCGCAGCCAGGGCGCGATCACTGAGAATCTTGCGGTATTGGGCGGTTACTGTCGGCATCACACGATGGCCGAATCTTCGCTTGTACACCCGTTCGATAAGTTCCGGCGAGGAGAAACCCCCACGCAGCACGACCGACTGGCTCACCAGACCCTGCGCCACATGGACGTATGCCCTTTGCAGAAGTCCTGTGCCGCGCGCCTCCTGCGCAATGGCGAAATCACCCTCGATACTGCTGGGAATTTCCAACCCGGGACCCAGTCGGAGCGAGCGTCGTACGAGGTGAAAGCAGGCGATAGTCGCTTCGGCGTCGACGGCCACCGCGACGTCGCAGGGTGAGAAGCCGGGACGGGCGGAGTGCTTCCAACGCCAGAATGCATCATCGCCCCATTTCTCTCCGAAGCTCGCCCGCAGCAGGCTCAGTATGCGGGGCTGCAACTCACTCGTGTAGTTCTGAAGGCTCAATGGCCGGTGCGTGAGCTTTTCAGTCATGATCGGGTTCACCTAAAAGCCGTCTGATTTGGGTACATGCCATTCGGCGTCGATGACGAGCGCCTCGAGCAATTTGCAGGCGTCCACGACGCACGTATCAGGCTGTATCCGCAGCCTCGACTGTCGTAGCAGCAAGCCCGCTGGAACCCGGCAGAAAATCAACTCGGTGAGCGCGCACAGATCCATCTGGATGACACAGTCGCCAGCATGCCCGCCGACCTCGACGTTGCCGAGATCGACAACCCGCGGGCTCGGGTTGAGCTGGACCCCAAGCCGGCTGTTGAGCAGGAATGGGTACTGCCCGGGAGTCAACTCGAAGATGAACGTGCTCGAGCGCAATGATGCCAGCCGGGACTGTCGCGCGGCGAGCAGCTGCTGCAGCAATAGCTGGGGGTTCAAGATTCCCAGGCTGAAGCAGTGTCCCGGCTCCACAACATAACCGGAGCTGCGAAGCGCCCGGTCGATCACGCGGTCGGACGCCGGGCTCGAGAACGTGAGGACATCGCATCGACGCGCCCGGGCGTGATCCTCCAGCGCTGCGACCAACTCGCAGGTAAAGGCCCGCCGGTCCCGCTTGGGGCGATCGGGATCGACGAAGAGCTCGAGAACGCTGCCGTCCTGACTCAACGCTGCGTAACCAACAATCTGGCCACCGCTTTCCAGCAGCAGAATGTCGCTCGAGTGGACGTCGGGCCGCGTCAGGATGCTCCAGCGCCAGTATTCGACTGTCCTGGTAACCCAGCCGGCATGGGGCGCGAGGCTGCGATTCGAAAGCTCGACGATGGGACCCTCGTCGCCGGCTTGATATGCACGTATCCGGGTCTTCAAAGGGTATTCCCTGCCGCGGAGCGCCTCAAGCGTAAGGCAGACCGACCGCGAGCGCCAGCCAGTCCCCCTCGATCGAATGCGACATAAGGTGAATGGGGAGCTCTTGCTCTCTCGACAGCATCCTCGCTGTATTCGCCGCGCAATGCACGCAGCTCTTATCGTTGCGGAAATTATGCAAAATCATTGCGCTTTTGCAAGGCTGGTGCCCCGAAGGTGCCGGAGACTCTCCCAATCAGGTTCTCGACGGCAGTTGGAGTGTAGCGAACTCGCTTTGCGCTGGTTTCGGCCGGGTCAGCGCGACCCTTGCCTTCTTTCGCGAGGTGGCGGATGCGGAAAACCGAGGTGCACACGCTGTCCGCACGCGTGAGAGCATCCGGGTCCAACGTTGGCTCCGCGGAGATCTCGACCATGAAGTTTCTGTTGGTCTATGGCACGACCGAAGGTCAAACCCAGAAGATCTCGCGGTTTGTGGCGGATCGCCTGGCGCAACTCGGGCACGTGACATCGGTGGTCAATGCGATCGAGTCGGCATCGGCGGCTGACCCGAGCAACTTCGATGCGGTCATCATCGCGGCGTCGCTTCATGCTGGACGCTATCAGTCGGCTGTTATTCATTACGTAAAGGAACATCGCGCGGCTATCGTCGCGCGGCCCAACGCGTTTCTGTCCGTCTCGCTTGCTGCCGCTGGCGATGAGGATGACACGGAGGGGCTCCGGAAATGTGTCGCCGGATTCACTGATGAGACCGGATGGACACCTCGCCGTATCCACCATGTTGCGGGCGCCTTCCGCTACACCGCGTACGATTTCCTGAAGCGATGGGCAATGAAGTACATCGCTTATCGAAAGGGGTGTCCCACGGACACCAGCCGCGATTACGAGCTTACCGATTGGGATGACTTGAGGCGTTTTACCGACTCTTTCGTCGAGAGCCGGTAAGTCGAGGGCTTTGAGTCCTATGAAGCCAGCTGGGGAGCGTCCGCTGTCGGCAGCAGCGGAAATTCGATCCAGAATGTGGTGCCGTGGCCCGCGAGGGTGTCAAAGCCAATGCAACCACCCATGCGTTCGACCATCTGTCGTGCGATGTGCAGGCCTAGTCCCGTGCCGCCTGCGCGCCGAGCTTCAGAGGAGTCCGCCTGGGAGAACTTTCCAAAGATGCGGCTTCTGAATTCGTCCGGAATTCCGGGTCCGTGGTCGAGCACTGAGATGCGGGCCGCGCCGGCTTTGAGCTCGCATCGAACGCAGACGGTTCCACCGGGGGGTGAAAACTTCGCGGCGTTCGAGAGCAGATTGGTCAGGACCTGAATATAGCGATCCTCATCGACCGCGATCCGTATGTGCTCATCGATCGGTGCAAGCTCGATGCGTACGTGGAATCTTTGTGCGTAGGCTTGGTTCAACTCAACCGTTTCGGCTGTCATTTTTCCGAGCGCACGGGCGCGAATGTCAAACCGCATGTTGCCCGAGGCAATCTTGTCGATATCGAGAATGTCGTTGATGAGGCCGATGAGTCGCTTGGCATTGTGGTGCGCTATCTCGATGAGGCTTCGTGTTTGCTCCGGCAACACTTCGACCTGGGTGCCCATCACGAGGCCGAGCGAGCCGCAAATGGAGGTGAGCGGAGTACGCAGCTCGTGGCTGACCACTGAGATGAACTCGCTTTTCAAGCGGTCCATCTCACGCTGTTGGCTCAAGTCCTGGATGTGTCCGACAAAGTAGCGTGGCCGGCCCGCGCCGTCGCGCACCAAGGCGATGTTCGACTGAACCCAGACGGCGCGGCCCGAGCGGTGGTAATACCGCTTCTCGTCCGCGTACTGCTGGATCTCCCCTCGCAACGCCCTGCTCATGAGCTGCTGAGCGCGCTCACGATCGTGAGGATGCGTAATGGAGTGGACATCGGTGGCCAAGAGCTCCGCTTCGTCATATCCAAGCAAGCCGCACAAGGCCGTATTGACCTTGAGGAAGTGGCCATCGGGTTTGACCAACGCCATGCCGATGGAGCTGGTCTCCATAGCCGATCGGAACGTCTCCTCGCTGGTCTTCAAGGCTTCGATTGCCAACTGCTTCCCTAGCGCCGCACCCAAGGTCCCGGACAGGAGACTCAGCAGGTACTGGTCATTCGAGTCGAAAGCATCCGGCTCGCGACCCATCACTTTCAACACCCCGATCGCGGCTCCCGCTTGCATCAGAGGGACACAAATCATGGAGCGGACGCCTACCTTGCGGCAGGCTTCGCGATCGACGCGGGGGTCACTTTCAGTATCGTCACATCGGAGTACGCGCGCCTGCTCCACGCACAGACCCGAGAGGCTGGTCGCACGCTGCAGGCGCAAGCCCACGTGCTCCGCCATCGAGGCACTCGTTGCCCGGTAGAGCATTTCTGGTCCATCCACGAGCTCGACCACGGCCCCTCGGGCTCCCGTCAAGCTTTCCGCGACGTCCACGATCCGTTGCATGAAGCGGTCGATCTCGAAATCGGGCTCATTGATGAGCGCTTGGATCTCGAGCACCCCTTGCAGGAGCCATTCCAGGCGATGCGCCCGGGAGGTGGCGGTCAGCTCCAGAAGCTCAGAATCTGGCGTCAGTGGCGGTGCCGTCCGACTCATTGGATTGCCACCCGGGGCGGCGGATCAGATGTGGGGACCGGCCGATCCTTTCCGTGCTCGAAGCGCCGCAAGCTCAGCGCGAAGTGCGCGCACCTCCTGGCGCAAGGAGTAGGTGGTGACGCCAGAGTGAATACGTGCGAGCAGCTCGACGTCGCGGACCTTCTTGGTCAGGTAATCATCGACGCCCGACTGGTAGCCTTGCTCATATCCGAGCGCATCCTCTGTCGAGGTGAGCATGATCACGTAGATATCCTCGAGTCCGCGGGCGCGCACGGCTCGCGTAAGCTCGAGGCCGTCCATCACGGGCATGCGCCAATCGACCAACAGAACCGGGAAGGGCTGCTCCTCCACCAATCTCAGCGCCGCACGGCCATCAGCGGCCTGAGTGACCTCGAACCCACGGCTTTGCAGTCGGTCACTCAGCAAAGCGCGGGCGAGCTCATCGTCATCCACCACGAGAATCTTGAGAGCCGAGTCCACCGAAAGCGCTCGGATACGCTGCGTGATCACGCCGGTGTCGATGGTGTTTTCGTCAGACATGGAGTTGGGTCCTCATGCGCCAAGCGGCTGAGCCTGACGACCTCACCCGGCGTAGCTCTCCATGACATCGCCTGCCGAGGTTATGTCCGGTCTCACGAGCGTCATTATGGCGCCGCGCCAGCCCGCAGCAGGGTTGCGCGACAGGAATCGTGAACTGGATCAAACAGGCTTGCTATCCATGGTGCCGCCGGCGACGCGACCCGCCGATTCTATTGATCGGGGCAGCTCGATCGTCCGACTGCGAGCGCGCAATGCGCGCGCAACAGGCGGCCGCTGTAGGCGATCGTTACTCGGACAGGCTCCTGGAGTCGAGTGCTTCAATGAGGCGGTCGAGCGACACCTTCAGCTGGCTCGCCGCCGCGGCATCGGTGCCGACTCCAGCCGCGAGTTGCTCGAGCACCCGAGCGCATTCGCTCACGCGATCAAAGCCAAATAGGCCACCACTGCCGTGGATCACGTGCGCGAGCTCCCGTATGACCTGCCGCGCGGCGGGGTCGCCGGCGGCCGCGCCCGGCAGCTGCTCAGCCATGCGCACGAGTTGTCCCCTGGTTCGCTCGACGAATTTCTCTGCAAGGCTCGCGACCGATGCCCGTAGCTGCTGGTCACTCGAGCTCATCCCGGGGAGCCCGGGTGCGCCGCCCTGGGGAATGGTCTGCCAGAGGGCCAGCACTTCCTGGGCCAGTTTCATGGGATCGAAGGGCTTGGCAATGACACCGACCGCTCCCATCTGTTTGAATCGCGCCACCTCCTGGGGCATTGCGTTGGCGGTCATGAAGATCACTGGAATGTGCTCGAGCGCTGGGATGGACCGCATTCGCATCAATGTGCCCGGGCCGTCGAGCGTAGGCATCATCACATCCAACAGCACGAGATCTGGTTGCAATCCTTCCATGATCGACAGGGCTCGTTGGCCTGACTCCGCCGTCTCGACACGGACCCCGCCTGCCAGGCCGAGCGCCATCCGCACGATCAAGCGTATGTCCGGCTCGTCGTCGACGTACAAAACGGTTTGCGGCATGAGCGGCTTCATTACCCCACCTTCGCAGGTGGTACGACGCAGTGCCGTGATCTGATGCACACACGGGACAGCCAAGCCCGAGCGAAAGCCATCCGTCATGGCCATAGCCGGCGGCGAAGGTCGGCCCGAGTCCGTGTTGCCAGCCGATGCCCAGAAGGCAAAGAATGCCACGGAAGGCGCTCCCTACCCACATCCGCACCCACTTCAGCAATCAGACACCGCCATGAGCGCTGCTTTCCTCGTAATCGCGCTTTTCTTGCTGATGATTGCTGCTCTTGCGGCAAGGCGCCAGATTCGTACTTGGCAACAGCGCCAGCAGATGTTCCGTTGCATGGTCGAGAGCGCTCAGGATCCGATGTTTACCCTGGATGCCGCTGGCCACTACCTGTACGTGAATCCCGTGAGTGCGGCTCGCCTGGGCAAAACGCAGTCAGAGATTTCCGGGAAGCTCGTGGACGAGATCTTTGGATCGGACGCGGGGACACACTTTCGAGAGCTGATCCGGGAAGCTTTGCGCACCGGTCAGTCAAGCACGACGGAGGTCAGCTTCGAGATCGATCATCAGCAGCTCTGGGCCAGCGTCCTCGTACAGCCGATTCGCAATCCTGACGGAGAGTACACCGGAGTACTGGCCATCTCCCGGGATATTACCGACCGCAAGCGGGCGGAGATCGCACTTCACGAAAACGAGGAGCGCCTGCGACTGGTCGCCAAGGTCTACGACATCGCTGTATTCGATCACGACCACATCTCCGGCAAGATCTACTGGTCACCGGAGCTGCGCGAATATCTCAAGCTACACCCGGGTGAAGTTGCAGGGCCAAAGGCTTTTCGGCCGATCATTCATCCGGAGGACATCGACAAAGTCGAGGCGGGGGTTCGGCAGGCACATGACCCGACAGGAGATGGGCGGTACTCCCTGCAGTATCGCATCGTGACACACGACGGCTCCGTCAAGTGGCTCGACACGCGCTCGAAGACGTTCTTCGCGGGTGAGCCGGGGGCTCGCTACCCCAGGCGGACCATCGGGGCAATGGTCGACATCACGGCCCGCGTGCAGGCAGAAGAGGCGCTGCGAATGTCTGTACACGAGAAGGAGACGCTCTTGCGCGAAGTGCACCATCGCGTAAAGAACAATCTGCAGATCATCTCCAGCGTCCTGCATTTCCAGGCAAAAAAGGTCAAGGATCCCGCAGACCTCGTCATTTTCAACGAAGCGCGCAATCGCCTGCGGGCCATGATTCTGGTGCACGAGAGGCTCTACAAGTCCCCTGGGCTGGCGCGCATCGAATTCGGCACCTACATCCAGGCGCTCGTTCAGGATCTCTGGCGCTTTTACACAGTTTCCGTGGGCGGGCGCATCTCGGTGCACGTGGATTCAGAGCCGATTGCGTTGCCGATCCAGTCCGCGCTCCCCTGCGGAATGATCGTCTGCGAGCTGGTGACCAACTCGATCAAGTACGCGTTTCCTGGCGAGCGCACAGGTGAGATTGGCGTTGCCCTGACCGCCGCTGGCGAGCGCGTCACCCTGACTGTCAGGGACAATGGCATCGGCCTGCCGTCCGACTTCGATCCCTCCCGCGCGACCACATTCGGTTGGCAGCTCATCTCCAACCTCGCGGCTCAGATGGATGCGACATTGACCGCCACGGGCGGCCATGCCGGAACGCAAGTCACCCTGGATTTCAGAACCGACCGCTCCCGGTCATGAAAACACCGCTCACTGTCGGGCCATCAGCAAACGCCAACATCGAGCAAGACGTACAGGCCAGGCGGGTACCGCGCTCTTGCATCCAGCGATGCTCAAGTCCGCGCGATCACCGACGGCCGGCAATGGGAAACTGCGACCGCTCGGCCGGTTGCTCCACCCAGCCGCCACCGAGTGCCTCGTATAGATGGACGACGGCCTGCATCCGTGCAAGGGTGATCTGCGCCAGCTGATCCTCCGCCGAAAACAAAGTCTGTTGCGACTGAAGGACAGCCAGCAGATCTGTCGTGCCTTGACGGTATTGAAGCTGCGCTATCCCGAAGGCCTCCCTTGCAGCATCGACTTCGCGCTCGAGATGGTCCCCGGCTACACTGTTGTTTCTCACCTGCGCAAGCGCAGTCTCCACGTCGGCATAGGCATTGAGGACCGCGCGCTGGTAACTGGCTATCAGCTCCTGTTGGGCACCTCGTGCAAGGTTTCTTTGCCCGATCAGCTTCCCACCATCGAAGACCGTTTGTACCAGGCTGCCGCCGAGCTCCCAGGCGACACTGGGACCGTGAAGCAGCATGTTGACGGCTGTGCTGGTGAAACCATCGCTGCCATTCAACGCGAGCTGCGGCAGGAATGCCAGCCGCGCCGCGTCGAGGTTGGCGTGAGCGCTTGCCAGATTGGCTTCCGCCTGCGCCACGTCAGGCCGCCGCAAGAGCAGGTCTGAGGGGAGCCCGGGGCTCACGAGGGGAAGGCGGATAGACTCAGCGCTGGATGTCTTGACATCCAACGCCTCCGGCGGCTCTCCCAGGAGCACCGCGAGCGCCACACGGGCCTCCAATTCCTGTTGCTGCAGGAGTGGCAGCTCCGCTTCCACGGACTCTACCTGAGCCCGCTCCTGCGCAAGATCGAGATGCGAGGACTTGCCCGCGGAGACCTTGATTTCGATGGTCGCCAGGATGGCGTTGATGGCGGTAATGTATTCGTTGGCAATGGCGATCCGCGTGCGCAGCGCCAGCACACCGAAATAGGTACTCGCAACGTCGGCTGTGACGGTCAGAGCGACGGCCTCCTGCGAGAAACGCGCGGACTTGAGTCCTTCCCGCGCCGCGCGCAGATCGCTCCGCGCAAGACCCCAGACGTCTACTTGATAACTCGCATCCAAGGTGAGGCCGAAAGTGTTGCCAATGGAGGCGCTTGGGTTGCCGGGTGGCTGCGTGCCACGGAGCGCCGATCTTTGGCCCTGCGCTTGCAAGCCGAGTTGCGGAAACAGCT
Source organism: uncultured Steroidobacteraceae bacterium (assembly GCA_964494895.1). Taxonomy (GTDB): domain Bacteria; phylum Pseudomonadota; class Gammaproteobacteria; order Steroidobacterales; family Steroidobacteraceae; genus 13-2-20CM-66-19. The sequence goes on from CAZBTV010000001.1 coordinate 167,097, forward strand.
GGGCGCGCTGGATCGTGGTCTGGGCGCGGGCCTGCAGGACACGGGCGGCGGCGATCGCGAGGTCCTGGTTGCCGCGGCGGGCTCTTGCAATGAGATCGGACAACTCCGGACTGCCGAACTGCAGCCACCAGTCTGGTTGTGGCCAGATCGGCTCGGGTCCGGTGTCGTGACTGACAAATGACCCGGGCACCATCTGCGGTGTCAGGGCCTGTGGAACGTGGGTCGCGCAGCCGGCAACCGCCACGGACCAGGCAGCAATACCCCAACACAGGCGCAGGTACTGCCGCCACCGCAACGGGGGCCATCTACTCATAACGCAACGCGCCGATCGGTCTCGCCCGAGCTACGCGAACGGAGTGCGCGAGAACCGTGGCCCAGGCGATGAGCATCCCCCCCGCACCCGCGCCCACGAAATAGAGGGGGCTCAGGGAAATGCGGTAGGCGAAGCCCTGCAGCCAGTCATTCAGGTAGTACCAGGCCAGCGGCCAGGCGATCAGGTTCGCGATCAGCACGGGAATCGAGAACTGCCACAGCAGAAGCACCACCACATCGCGGGTGCGCGCTCCGAACACCTTGCGGATGCCGATTTCCTTGGTGCGTCTGTCTGCGGTGAAGGCGGCCAGGCCGAACAAGCCCAGGCACGCGATGAAGATGGCAATGCCGACAAACACTCCAAACATCTGACCCTGCCGCTGGTCTTCCCGGTAGAGCTGGTCGAAATTATCGTCCAGGAAGTTTCGCTTTATGGACGCGATCGGCGCGAAGGCATGCCAGGCCTGGTCGATGAATTGCAACGTTTGCGGGATCATGTCCGGGCGCAGGCGCAATGAAAGCTGCGCCGACACTTTGGGGTCGTAGAAGTAAGCGGTGGCTTTGACCGGCTCGAGAGCGCCGCGGAATTTGACATTCGCCAGCACCCCCACGATGTTCACCGGATATCTGTTGTAGAGGACAATCTTCCCGACCGCTTCCTGGGGCGTGAGGCCGAGGCGTGCGGCGGCGGCTTCATTGACCAGGATATTGTGTCCGGCGTTCGCCGGATCGCCGGAGTTCATGGAGTTGATCTGGTCTTGCGAGCGAGCGGCGGAAAGCTCTCGCCCGGCGAGCAGCCGCATGCCATAGAAGCGTGGAAAGTCTGGGCTGATCACCACCCTGTTGAACAGGATCAGCTCCGGCTGGCCGGGCAGGTTGAAGGCGTCCAGGCTCTGGCCGGTATCGAAAGGAGCCATGCTGGACATGGCAATATCGAGAATTCCGGGATTCCGGCGCAATGCCTGTGTGAAGCTGTCGCGCCCGTCCATGAACACACGCCCGGCGTGGCCGACCACCAGGATATTATCGTGATGGAATCCGAGATCGATGCTGCGCGCGAAGCGGATCTGACTGAACACCACAGCGGCCGCGATACCCAGGCCGATCGAGACCGCGAACTGCAACACTACCAGAGTGGCGCGCAAGCGGCCGGAGCCTGACTGGCCGGAGCTGTTGGTGCGCAGGACCGTGGCGGGCCGGAAGCTCGACAGGACCAGAGCCGGATAACTACCGCTCAAGAGACCCGCCGCCAACGTTACGAAGACCACCAGCAGCGGCACCGGCCAGCCCGCGAGAGCGCGCACATCGATGGGGCGCTCCAGAAAATCGGCAAAGGCGGGCAACAGCATTTCCACCATCGCCAATGCCAACACGAGCGCCAGCAGCGCCATGAGCACCGATTCGCCCAGGAATTGCACAATGAGCTGCGAGCGTCTGCCGCCCAGTGTCTTGCGCAGGGCAATCTCGCGAGCGCGCATCATGGCGCGAGCGGTGGCCAGGTTCATGAAGTTGAAGCAGGCCAGCAGCAGGATCAGAACTCCGATGGCCGCGAGCCCATAGACTGTCGTCCAGCTTCCAGGCGGAGTCAGGTTCAATGTCCAACGCTCCGACGTGAGGTGCACCTGGGCAAAGGGCGTGAGATGGACCTCATAAACCTGGCTGCCGCGGAGATTGATGTTGAATTTTTTCAACTGCCCGGCCAGCTCGCGGTCGAGCATCGGCGCCATCTTGGCAATCACGGTGCGCGGCTCGGCGCCGGGGGCCAGCGTCACATAGCCATAGCCGTTCTGGTTGAACCACGATCTTTCGTCCGGCGTGTTGTAGTCCGCGATCGAGGTGTTCGGTATGAAAACCTCTCCCGTGAGCTGCGAGTTGTGCGGCAGGTCGCGCATGACTGCGGTGACGGTGAGGGGGACGGTCGTATCCCTGCAGGCCGTATCATTTGGCGCGCATCGTCCCTTGGCATCGGTGATCGTCTTCCCGATCGGGTCGGCGCTGCCAAAAAATTTGCGCGCTGCCGTTGCTGAAAGCACGACCGATTCCGGCTGTCGGAACACCGTGCGCGGATCGCCCGCAAGCAACGGCAGCTTGATGACCTGAAAGAATTCCGGGTCCACCACATTGACAGTCTCACGAAATTGCCGGTCACCGACGGTCAATGTCATCGGCTCCGACCACAAGCGCGTCATCCCGGTCACTTCGGGAATCTCATCGCGCATGGCCTCCGGCATGGGGAACGGAATCACGGCCATCGCCAAGGGTGGACGGCTCGGCGGATGAATGGTCAGCTCCAGGCGGTAGAGCCGGGAGCTATCGGGTACCCACGTGTCATACGACAGCTCGTCGCGCACGAACAGGATCACAAACATCACACAGGCGAGCCCGAGCGCCAGGCCGGAGATGTTGATGAAAGTGTAGAGCTTGTGGCGGATCAGGTTACGTAACGCAATGCTCAGGTAATTCCGCAACATGGTGCGCTCCTCCTACAGAACACGGCGGATGCTTTCACTGACCACCGCACCATCGAGCAGGTCGACGATGCGGTGGGCATATTCGGCATGGCTATGCGAGTGGGTCACCATCACGATGGTCGTGCCCTCGTCGTTCAGCTGGGTGAGGAGTTGCATCACCTCCTCACCGTTCGTCGAATCCAGGTTCCCGGTGGGCTCGTCTGCCAGGATGAGCTTCGGTCGTGCCACGACCGCGCGGGCGATCGCGACACGCTGCTGCTGTCCGCCGGACAGTTGTGCCGGCATGTGACGACCTCGGTGACCGATTTTCATCCGCTCCAAGGCCTCGGCGGCGCGTTTCCTGCGCTCGCGTGTTGGAACATCCGAATGATAGAGAAGTGCCAACTCGACATTCTCTTCTACGTTCAGCTCGTCGATGAGGTTGAAGCTCTGGAAGACGAAGCCGATGGCGCTCTTGCGCAGCTCGGACAGAGCGCTTTCCGAATAGCCCGCGATATTGCGGCCGTCGAACCAGTATTCGCCGGCCGAGGGACTGTCCAGCATGCCGACGATGTTGAGGAATGTGGATTTGCCACAGCCCGACGGCCCCATCACCGCAACGAACTCGCCCTTGCGAACCTCCAGGTTCATCTCGCGCAGCGCAGTCGTTTCGACCTCGGTGGTGCGGTATACTTTCGACAGGTTTTTCAGCGTAATCATGGTGCGTTTCGCCTATGGGGATGCTGCGGGCTTCTCGAATTCAACACGGTCCATCTTGTCGAAGGCCTCATACCCGGAAACGATGACCTTCTCACCGGGCTTGAGCCCATCCACCACTTCGATGTAGTCGGGATTGCGGCGGCCGAGCCGGATACTGCGGCGTTCGGCATAGTGGCCACTCGGTGCCACGACGAATACCCAGTTGCCGCCGGTATCGCGGTAGAAGGGCCCGTTTGCCACCATCACAGCCCGCGCAGCGCCTCCCAACTCGACCTTGAGATCGATCGCCTGGCCGACGTGTATGTCGGGCGGCGCTGCACCGGTGAAGTAGAGATCCACCCGGAAGGTGCCGTTGCTCACCTGTGGATAGACCTTGGCGACCTTGGCCCGAAACGGGCGGTCCCCGACCGTGAGCTGACTCTCTTGCCCGAGGGTTACGTGGCCCAGATAGAACTCATCGACCTGCGCCGTCAGCTTGAAGCGGTCGGCGGAGTTGATCTGGCCGAGCACCGCGCCTTGCGCCTTGGACTGGCCGACTTCGGCGTCCAGCGCGGTCAGCTGTCCGTCCATGGGTGCGCGCACTGTCAGCGCATCCACTCCCGCGTTGGCGACGTCGGCCCGCGCGCCGACGGGCTGTCCGGTCAGCTGTGTGGCACGTACCCGCTGCTCGACATCGCGGGAAGCAATGGTCGCGGCCCGGAGCTTCAGGTTGTAGTTGTATTCTTCGAGCTCCTGCTCGTAGGTGCTGGGGGCGATCGCGTTACCATCCAACAGGATCTTGTCGCGCTTCAGGTCGGCCTTCAGCGCGCTGATCCGGTGATCGATATCCAACAGGTCGTGCTCATACTTGAAGCGCGTTTGCTCGAAGGTGAGCTGTTGAGCGGCGACCTGCAGCTGCAGCGCCGGATTGGACAGGATGATGAGTTTCTGGCCGCTCTTGACCATGGCGCCGTCTTCCACCAGCACCTGTTTCACCGTGCCGCCCTGGTCGGTGGTGAGATAGTCGATGATGAGCGGTGCGACCGTGCCGCGCACGGCGATGTAATCCTCGAACGGGCCTTCGGTGACCGTGGCGATGGTTACCCGGCTCTGAGGTAAGCGATAAACATTGCCTTTCGAGCGTGCGAGCAGCAGCGCGACGACAACGCAGACCCCAACGAGTGCAATGATTCCGTAGCGAACCAGACGTGGCCATAGGGATCGTCGGGAAATCGGTTTATCCATGCCCGCGCCATGCAGTGGCATCGCCACCGTGTCTGAGCGACGGCGCGGGATTTCTGGAAGTACCTTCACGGGGTCGTCCGTCGGAGCGAGAGTATTTGGATGTAGCGCATACCCTGCTAAGGCAACTGGTATGCCAACGATCGTGCTTAATAGATTCAAAGACTTACGACGCGGATTGGCACTGAAGGTGTCCGCTGGCGTACAAATGACCGGACATCTGTTCGAATCCGGACACCATGACACCCGTTTCGCCCAGCTCCGCGCGCATCCTCGTCGTCGATGACGAAGAGGACATTCTCCAGGCCGCTCGTCTCCTGCTGAAGCGCCATTTCGGCTCCGTCCAGACCTTGCGAGACCCGTCCTCCATACCGGAGCGGGTCCAACAAGGCAGCTTTGATGTGCTTCTTCTGGACATGAATTTCGCCGTCGGCGCCGATGACGGTGCGGAGGGCCTTCGAGTGCTGGCCGAAGTGTTGGCACTCGACCCGCAGGCCGTCGTCGTGCTCGTAACCGCCCACAGCGATGTGGAGCTGGCCGTGCAGGCCATGAAACGCGGAGCCGCGGACTTCGTGACCAAGCCTTGGGAAAACGAGAGACTGCTCGCTACGCTGCTGGCGGCTGTCAATTTGCGCCGCTCACGGACCGAAGCCGTGGAGTTGCGCAACCGCAATCGTGGGCTGGCAGCCGCCACTCGCATCGAATCCGGGATGATCGGCAGCTCACCGGCTGCCCTGCGCGTGTTTGACAGGATTCGCCGTGCAGCGCCTACCGATGCCAATGTGTTGATCCTGGGTGAGAACGGCACGGGCAAGGAGCTGGCCGCCCGTGAAATCCATCGACTCTCACGGCGAGCCGAGGAGGTTTTTCTGCGAGTGGACCTGGGTGCCATACCGCCGCAGCTGTTTGAAAGCGAGTTGTTTGGACATCGTCGCGGAGCGTTTACCGACGCCAAGGAGGACCGCACCGGCTTGTTCCGTGCGGCTGCTGGCGGCACCTTGTTTCTCGATGAGATTGGCAACCTGCCTCTGCACCTGCAAAGCAAGTTGCTCACGGCTCTGGAGCGGCGCGAAGTGGTGCCCGTGGGCGCCCACAGGCCTGAGCCCATCGACGTGCGGCTGGTGTGTGCTACCAATCTCACGGCCGAGCAGCTGGCCGACCCGGACAGGTTTCGAGAGGACCTGCTCTACCGCATCAATACAGTCGAGATCGTGTTGCCGCCCTTGCGGGAAAGACGCGAAGACATTGCGCTTCTGCTGGAGCATTTCACCGCCATGTACGCACAGAAATACAACTTTCCCGAGAAGCGGCTGAGCGCGGCTGCGCTGGAGGAGCTGACAGCCTACAGCTGGCCCGGGAATGTGCGGGCCCTGCGCCATGCCGTGGAGCGGGCGGTGATTTTCAGCGAAGGCGCCGTATTGCGCGCGAGTGACTTTTCCCTCGGGGGACAGCGCCCGAAAGTGGCGACCGAGCCTTCTGCCGAGGCGTCGCGACTCGATGAGGTTGAGAAGAGCACCATTGCGCGGGCGCTCGAGCAACATCAAGGCAATATCAGCCGGGCTGCGGAAGCACTCGGCCTGACACGGGCGTCCTTGTATCGGCGCAAAGAGAAATATGGGCTTTAGCCGTTTCCGCGCGGGAATTGCGGTGCGCACCGTGGCGCTGTTCGCCACGATCGTGGCGCTGGCCGAGATGATGACACATACGCACTGGTACCTGACCATCGCTCTGTGTGCGGGGGCGGCTGTGATGCAAATGGTGCTGCTCATGCGATTCGCAAGCCGGTCGAGCCGCGAGGTTGCAAGATTCCTCGACGCCGTCTCGTTTGATGATATCTCGCAGAGCTTTTCCGGCTTGCTGGGGGATAGCGCGCATCACGAGCTGGGTGTGGCCATGGCGCGCGTGCTGGACTTGCTGCGGGTCGGTCGCTCCGAACGCGAAGAGCAGGCTCGCTACCTGGAAACGCTCATTGCCCACGTGCCCGTGGCGCTCCTTTCAGTAAGCGAAGGCGGCCGAGTGCAATTGTTGAATGTGGCGGCCCGACGCCTGTTTGAGACTGCGGTTCAGGATACGGCGCACTTCACGCGATACGGAGAGGCATTCGCCGTGGGGTTGGACTCGCTCCGTCCGGGGAATTCTACGATCCTCAGGATGGAACGAAGCTACGGAACGCTGCAGCTCAAAGCGGCAGCGACCGATGTTGTCTTGCGTGGGGTGCGCCATCGCCTGATTTCCCTGCAAAACATCGAAAACGAAATGAGCGCGCAGGAGATGGCGGCGTGGCAGACCGTCATTCGCGTCATGGCACATGAAGTGATGAATTCTCTGACTCCGGTGTCGTCACTGGCAGCTACCGCTCACGATCTGGTGAGCGATGTGCTCCGCCAGCTCCCGACAGGTGATCCGCGAGCCAACGCATTGGCGGACGCCCGCGAAGCACTCGAAACCGTCGCACGGCGCAGTGAAGGCCTGCTGCATTTCGTGCAGAACCACCGCCGCCTGATCAAGCCATTGGTGACTCAGATCCAGGTTGCCCCGATGCAGCGGGTCTTCGCTCGCATTCAGCGGCTGCTCGGCAGCGACCTCGCCGCTCGGGACATTCGAATGACCGCGACCGTGGAGCCCGAGACCCTGGAGGTTGCCGCTGACATGGACCTGTTGGATCAGGCTCTCATCAATCTGGTCCGGAACGCGATCGAGGCACTGCGTGACGTGTCCGCTGGGCGTATTGCTCTGTCCGCGCGCCGTCATCCGGACGGCCGCATCGTCATTGCGGTGGCAGACAATGGCCCGGGCATTGCCCCGGAACAGCGCGAGAAGATATTTGTGCCGTTCTTCACGACCAAGCGGCAAGGTAGCGGCGTCGGGCTGACCCTGGTCCGCCAGATCGCAACCGCGCACGGTGGAACAGTCGAAGTGTCACAGACACCCGGTGGGGGTGCGACCGTGAGTCTGAAGTTTTGACCCGACTCGCACGGCTTCGGAGGCCGTGGAGCTGGGGTGGCATTGGCACTATACCGTAGTGATCGCGCAGGCGTAGTGATCGCGCAGGTGGCTCGCAACATCCTCGTTGCTCAGTGGTCGCTGGAGAGCGCTCAGGCGAGGTGCGGCACGGGTCCGATGCGCCGCTCAGGAAAGCCGATGGGCACCTGCCGACACCGGCGCTCGACTCGAGGTGCCGCGGTGTCAGTCGGAGCGGTCGCCACGCTGTCGTAGAAGCGACTGGATGTCAGCAGCGCCAGATTGAGCAACTGGAGACTTCGTCGTGCAGCACGCATCGCTCGCCACCGCTCGTTCTCGGTACGAGCGTACCGGCGGATGACTTCCATGGCGCTGCGCGGATGGTCATCGTCATACTTCGCATGGCTTCGGAACCACTTTGTGGTCCGTGGGCTCATGTTGACCCCTTCGCGTTCGCCGTAGGCGATGAATGCCTCCAATAGATTTCGGGTAATGTCGCCAGTGACCCCCTCGATCGCGAAGCTGGTGGCGGCAACCGCCTCGGCGAGGGTGCCCTTGGCGTTGATGTACCAGATCCAGTCTGTCAAAGACTGGACGTCCCGCAGCACAGGACGCGCTCCCGCGGCGGTGGCGAGCATTTCGTCGCGTGTGATCCCGAACCCCTCCCCCATCCAGATCCAGTGCTCCGCGTGCGCTTTCTCCACTCGGATGTTATCGATCAGGAACGAGCGCGAGAACTCATCTTCAACTTTGATCAACGCTTCCGCCAGAAACTTCGGGAAGGCATGAATGAAGGGATATAGCTGCAAGAACCATCCTCGCATGCCAGCAACCGACCACGCTCCCGCTTTTACCTTCGTGGACCACTCGCCCTGCATCAGTTCCCGCCACTCAGGCGCAACATAGGCCCTCAAGGTCTCGATCCACTCCGCACCCGCCAGTTGTTCTGGCTCGAAGTCGCAGGATGTTGCACAGCGCGGATCGGGTGTTCCTGACATGGCGGACTACCCCTCGTGATTGTCTATAGGGAGAGGCATGGAGCGTTGCATACACGGTGAAAGCTCGAGCTTTGTCCCGCGCGACAGCATGTCTGATTGAACGTTCGTGATTATGTTGAGTGTACGGCGCCAGCCCTGATTGCGCAAATGTCACGTCCCCAGGAACGATCGATTGCAAAAAGGGATAAACGCCAGATGGCAAAGCGCAGCACTTTGTGGCAATTCGTCAAAGGACAAAGGATTGGGAAAACCATGCGGAGCTATATGACTCGTGTGACTCGTGCGGAGAAGATCGAGCTTGGACTCATAGCGGCCACGGGTGTTGGGGTCTTCGTCTTCACGCCCGCGCGGCCGGCTCAGATCGAGCTCGGTAACTTCATGTTGTACTGTTCCGCGCTGCTGCTGCTACAAGGGCTGCTTCGCGACATCTGGCTGCTGATCAAAGGCAGGAAGGCTGCTCGTACAGGCTCGAGCCGGGTCGCCCGGTGCATGTGCGCAGAATCGACGGTTGGGATCACGGGTCTCGTGGTCGGGGCGGTATCGGTAGGCCTCGGGTGGGGCAAGCCGATCGTGATGACCGCCTGGATGTCGAGCGCACAGGTTGTATTGGTTCTGATGACTGGGTTTCTGATCAAGGATTACGTGCTGGAGCTCAGGCCGTGGAGGATTCGCCGCGACCGGGATCATCTGAATGTCCTTGTGCAGTGGAGAATCTAGGACGTAAGTTCTCCCCCGCTACCGACTTTGCATGTAAGTGCCGCCAGGCCACATGCGACGACTCCCCGTAACCACGAGCGTGAGCGCGCTTCACCAGCTCGGGACTGAGGCATTCGTCGATGAGGAACTTCATTTCGCTTTCTTGCGGCGAGGACGACGATGATCGGAGACGATGATTGCGCCCGTGGGAAGCTCACCGCTCCCTGCGCGTGGCCGCCCCCGTGCTGGATTGGCCTGAGCAAATATGGTGGCGAGCTCAATCCTTTCTGGGTCGAGACCAGGATAAGCAGCAAGAATGCGCTCGATTGACATACCCGCAGCCGCAGAGGCTGCGACGTCATACACCGGAATGCGGGTGCCCCGGATGACAGGCGTACCACCGAGGATTTCGGGGGACGAGCTCACCAGCCTTCTTGCCCGGACAAGTCTTCCCAACCGGTCGACAGCCCCTCGCACGAACGGCGCTATATCGATGGTCAGAAATTCATGTTGAATGATCCAATCCTCCTTCACCAGTGCTGGCAGCTCGAAGGATACCGATCTACGCAGTCGCGGCACCGCAACTTTGATGACAAACAGACGCTCTTCCGAAGTGAGCCACTTGGCGCTCTCGAAATAGAAAGAGATCAGGATGCAGCCTGCGGCAAGCACGAGCCGGCCGTCGTCATGGGTAAAGAAGCCTTCCGGGAGAATGCCCTCATCGATCACCCTATTCACGTCACGGAGGGCGACGCGCGAGACGACAGCGGCCTCGGTTGTCTTTAGCATTTCGCTGGCGGGGGACATCGCTAGGTTCCGATAAATCATTCCGATAGCTCGGAATATATATTGAGGCCCAAAGTTTCAATTTGCCAATTTGGCGGCCGCGCGCCCCGAAGGAGCGGCACCGCCGGTTTAACACGCCCTCGCTACCGCACTTGCGCGCGTTGACGCATAATGCGTCTCGCCAGTCCGCGTAGTACGGTGCAGGCGGAGCCGACGAGAGTCTATGCAATGAAATCGACCCGCAGAACCGTCGCCTTGTTGGCATTGTCTGGAATCCTGGCGACAGGCTTGCTCGGTTCAGGATCCGCAACCCCCTGGTTCGGAAAACCTGCTCCCAGGAAAGAGGTCACCCGGCCCGATAGCTCTGTGCCGGATCTGAAGAAGGCTACTGTGACCTACATCGCCGGACTGTGCAGGTTGCCAGTGGAGCAGCGAGATTCGAGCTTGCATGAGCTGAATGAGGAGCTCTTGCCGAATCATGTGACCGTTGGCTGTGGACCGGCCAGCGAGGAATGAGGAGCGTTCGCGAGTGCCTTGCCTGTGGGAAGCGATATTCCTGGGGGCGAGAGATCAACTAGCTTGATGGCCATGCTCGTAGCTTCTTCAACCAGACATGCTTCGGATCCACCGTTGACAGCGTGTCACATAGCCATGAGCGTTCGCCGTGCCCGAGTCGCTCCAGGACGCGTTCGAAATCATCGTGATCCTTAGGTCGTGGACGTTGCGCTTTGTACAGAAGTTGGATCTCCGGAGCGAGGCAGGGAATTCCATCCGGCGTACGTTTGACGGCATTGGCCAGGGGCAACCTGATCGTGCGCAGACGACGGAAAACCCACGCGTCACCATCCGCCTCATCGAGCATCAGTTCGAACGCCCAGCTCTGCGCATCGGACGGGCGACACCACAGCGAATTTACCTCCGGGCGCGGCCGTTCATGATGAGCTAGCCGGTAGAGCGTTTCCGAGCTGGCCTCGAAGAGCTCCCATCCCGACAGTGCCGCTACGACATCCGAGACATTCCGCCGAAGAACTCCAACATCGATGTCAGCGTGCGCGCGTGTTTGAAAACCGAGGAAAAGATCAAGTGCCCAACCACCCGCGATCCACCACGGCACGTTGACACCCGTCAGCAATCTGGCAATGCCATCCGGCCGCATGGGGTGCCAGTGTCCGTCAGCGGGCCCATGGAATTTGGGCATAGGCGGGTCGCCTCTCTCCACCGTTTGCTGCGTGAGCAGGCCCCTCACAGCATACCAAGCGTCGTACGAGTATTCACTCATCCATCGGGGCGAACCAACACCTCGGTAGGCGTAACGACCGGTCCGAGTGCCGGACGCTCCAGGCGGCCCACAGTAGGCCCCCTATTGGTCAGACAGGCTCCTCGGGGCTGGAACAGTGGGCGATCCTGCCTTGGGGGCGGGGTCTGGCCGCAATGCCCCCGGCGGGATAGATTCTGAAGCGGGGGATGAGCAGGTTTTCTCGCCGTGGGACCGCACGGTAGAGAAAGCGAAAATACCGACGGCTCGACCGCGTGATGTCGGAGTGTGGCGCCTGAGAAAAACATAGGATCTTCGTTCAGGACCTCCTGCCGCATTGGAAAGCGATCGGTGTATCCCATCCCATCCGTAGAGTTCGCGTGAGAAGACGCTGTTCAGGGAATGCGCATGGCCGCAAGGAAGAGGCTTTGTTCGATCGCGCTTATCGGGTGGATCGTACTGTCGTACGCCGGTGAGCCTGGGACAGATAAGCTGACAGAAGAGCTTCCCAAGGTCCGCTATGACCTCGAGCTGGTCAACGGGCGCTTCGCTGGAAACGCGGGGCCGGTGATCACCGAGGCGCTGACCTCGGCTCGCTACGTCATTATCGGAGAAGATCACCACACGCGTGAGATTCCACTCTTCAGTGCGGCTGTGTGTGATCAGATGGCGGGTGACGGACTCGCGGCATTTGCCGTTGAGGCGGGACCCACCGCGGCCGAGTTTGTGGGGGCTTCGATTGCGACCCATGAGCCGATCGCGGCAATGCGGAAGCTGGTTGCACAGTATCCGACCAGCATGGCTTTCCCGGAGAATCGCGAAGAAATCGATTTGCTGGCGCACTGTGCGGCGGCGGCCGCTCCGCGGCACCTCCTGTTTTGGGGTTTGGACCAGGAATTCCTCGGCGCGGCTGCTCGGGTATTCGATCTGATTCTTGCCACCCACCCGGGGCCAGCGGCGAGCCGAGCGTTGACCGATCTAAAGAGAGCCGAGGCCAAGGCCATCGCCAAAGCTACCCGGACGGGTGATGCCTCGACGCTTTGGTTGCTCGCGGCAAATAGAAGCGATGTCGACGCTCTCGGGACGCTGATCGAACGCGAGGGAAACTCGCGGGCGCGATCCTGGAGTGACACGCTTGATCTATGGCTACGACTTGCTGGTGATCGTGCCCGAATTTTCGGCTGCCGAATTGATCGGTCCGAGGGCTTCGAACGGGGCGGCGCCCTGACTGTGCCCACGGGGATCTCCAGTGGGGACAGGAATTCAACCGACGCCGTATCCACGCCGCGGGTTTCGACCAGCGCTGCGGGTGCGGTAGTAGCTTTCGATTGCCTGCAGCTCTCGTTGCAATTCTCCGCCGCACAGCTCTCGGGTCGCCTTCGCCACCTTCAGCACGAAGTTGCGCCCATGTAACGTGTCCGATACAAGGCGGACTTCGTCGCCGTAGGCACGTCAGGTACGTTCGAGCCTGGCGACAGTCTCGACATGAGTTGTGAACGGAATCAAGTTGAAAGCTGTCAGTCCGGTGAGCCGCAGCGAGTGGGTCGATGTGAGTGCAGCAAGGTCCTGCTGCAGGGATTCGTGCGAGCAGCTCACGTAGAAGACGCGTTCCGGCGGACAGTCGCGCAGCGCATCCCGAAGTGCGCCCTCCAGACCTTTGCGCGGGGGATCGACTATCACCACGTCGGCACCCTCAGCGGCGCCGCGGGCGTCCCCTGCCGGTCCAGGGACAACTTTTACCCGTGAGCGTTCCTCCGGGTTGAGCTCGGCGAGTCCACGCTCGAGCCCCAGCAGCGACGCCGGAGACACCTCGTTGAGCACGAGAGTGTCGGCACGCGCGAGGACCGAGAGTCCTATCGCACCGACCCCGGCATGAAACTCCACAACGCGCGCGCGATCCGGAATCTGCTCGCGGAGATGTTCGATGATGCGCGTGGAGATCTCCAGGTTGCTCTGTCCAAACGCGCCGGGAGGATAGTGGACGGCGGCGCCGCCAAAGCACTCGACGACCGTTTCCCGCCCATTCCAGAGCTGGAACTCTGGGCCAAGAATGACATTTCCACGTCCGCAGTTCGCGTTGAACCAGAGACTGTGCAGTTTCTCGCCAAGCCGCTCGCGGATGAGATCGAGAGCTCGCGCCAGAGGATCGGGAGTAGCGCTGTTCGCCACGATCACTACCTGCGCCGTTTGCGATTGACGCTCAACGACAACCTGCAGATAACGGGCGAACCCTTGGTGCGCGAGCTCGGAGTACGGCGGCACTGCGGCGTCGACAAGTGCACGTCGCACCTCCGCCGATACATAGTTGATTAGCGGATGTTGGACGCTGCAATTCGGAATCGTGACGACGCGGTGTGAGTCTGCCTCAAACAGCCCCAGCTTGGGGGCACTCTGACGGCCACGGATAGCGAGGCGCGCACGAAGACGAAACGCGCGTGTGCTGCCTGAGACCACCTCGACGGGAGGCAGGCCGTGCGCGCTCGCCAGGGCATTGAGTGAAGCGTGGGCTGCAGCATCTATTCCGCTCTCGCCGAAGCGCGGGCAACCCGGACAGGGTGGCCGGTGCGGACAGCCAGGCGGGCTCCTCGAAGAACGTATTTGCATGGAATGGAATACCGATCTTATGCTTCGCACAGAGCTCGTGACGGAGCCGACGATCAGTATAAGCGCCGAATGAGCGGTACGCTTTTCAGCTCGCGCCAAACGACGACGTTCCGCCCGATCCCGCTGCTAGTTTCTCGGGCGCGAGCCAGCGATGAGTATGTCAACGAGGCGGCGGGCGCTTTCCTCCCAACCCGGCAGAGCCGTCGTGTGGAAGATGCCGATCAGCGCTCGCACGAAGTCGTTGGGGTTGGTTTCGGGCCGCAGTTCGCCGCTGGCTATTGCGCGTTCGACCGATCGGACGAACGCCGCATGGATGAGACTTCGGGAGCCTTCGATCAGCCGAATCGACCCTCCAGCGACCGTATTCATGGCAGGAATGATGAGCAGCTTGCGGGCCACGTGGTCGATGAATAGAAGCATCCACGCGCGCAGTGCCTCGAGCGGCGGCATACTGGACGCGAGGCGCTGCTCGGACTCCGCAAGCTTTTCGACTTCGCTGCGGTAGTGTTTGTAACCGGAGCCACGGGCTTTATCGGAACTGAAGTGGTCAAGGAGCTGATCGAGGCCGGGCACGACGTGCGCGGCCTGACACGCAGCGACGCAGGCGCGGAACAGCTCAAACAGGCCGGGGCCAAAATCCATCGCGGTACCCTTCAGGACCTCGACAGTCTGCGCAGCGGGGCAACAGACATGGATGCAGTTGTACATCTGGCCTTCAGCCATGACTTTTCGACATTCGCCCAGAATGCGCAGGACGAGATCAAGGCAATCGAGGCGCTGGGATCCGTCATGAAGCCGGGCAAGCTGTTTGTCGTAACGTCTGGTGTAGGACTGGCGAGTGGCGCACCGGGGCATGTGCGCACTGAGAGTGACCCTCCAACGGAGGTGCCGTCTATACCGCGCAGACCCGAACACGCGGCGAGAGCCGTAGCGGACAAAGGTGTGCACGTGGCGATCGTGCGGCTACCGCAGGTGCATGACACGCGCAAGCAAGGTCTGGTGGTAATGCTGACACAAACAGCAAGAGAAAAGGGAGTATCGGCGTATGTTGGCGATGGCGCCAACCGGTGGGCGGCAGCCCCTCTGAAGGATGTGGCGCACCTGTACAGGCTTGCGGTTGAAAAAACAGGTGCCGGCATGACGGTGTACAACGCAGTGCAGGAAGAGGGTGTGTCTCTGCGCGAGATCGCGGAGACAGTCGGCAAGGGATTGAAGGTGCCGGTGATTTCGATCGCTCCCGAGAAAGCTGCCGAGCACTTTGGGTGGTTGGCGCACTTTGCGACACTCGACATGCCGGCATCGAGCGAATGGACCCGCAAGACGTTGGGATGGAACCCGACCGGTCCGGGGCTGATCGAAGATCTCAGGAATATGAAATACTTTGACTAAAGGGATTCGCGTAGCGAGCACTCATTCAACTGCTTTCTTGCACGTTTCAGCCGAGAGGCCAGGTCGCAGCGCCAAGGGACGGCGCTGCGAACGCGCCATGGGGCGCCGCGCCCTGGCGTCTTCGGCTCTGCCGTCAACGACGACGACACCGACGATCGATTCATTCTGCGAGCCGGATTTCCGTCACGAAATACTCGGTGTCGCCAAAGCAGGAGGTTGGAATCCACTTGTGTTGCTCGTAACGCAGCGCCATGCGCCTGCCAAGACTCGCGTTGATTCTTGCGGCGACGGAATCCTCAGGCACTGTAAAGTAGAACTTTTCGGCCACGGTGCCAGGTACCGTCACCATCGCCATTTCACCTTCCCACGTTTTGCAGAGCCATCCTTTCCTGGAGAGTTTTTGTACGAATCCGGCCCGCTCGCCAGTGGAATAGGACCAATGCAGGGTCAGCCACGTGAATCCGGAGACGCCCAGAATCAGAATCACGACAACGATGAATAGGTTGCGCATTAGTATGGTCGCACGGTTCGCCGGACGGCCCATTTTAACCCCGTTGCCGCTATCGCGGTGAATTGCAGTAGCACGATTTCGCGCGGCACGGTCACATTGCGTACTCGGACGGCGCGGTAAACGTGTTACAGGACCTGCCCATCAGGATTTTGAGTCACGCCGATATCATGGGGCCGGGAGATCTACCGCCTCATACCGCGGTGGCGGACCTCTGCAATTGTCTGTTGCTCTTTCGGCACTGAACCCATCGTGTTACGGTGCCGACTGGCCCGCATCGGTGGATTTCCGATAGCCGCATCTGCCGTCCAAATCTCTGCATTCTTTCCGCAGCCAGACGATCAATGATCAATGCGCCGGAACCTGCATGCTTTCCCCCGGTCCGACACGAAACTCCCGTCCCTTTCGGCCAGGGAGAACCGCCGAGATCAGCATCAGGGACTGCTTTCCCGCGACCGTCCAATGAGCCACCACAGACGGAATGCTTCAGCACGCTCTGGAGGGCGCTTGGCACGGGCAGGGCTCACAATATGCAATCCTTTCAAGATGTTATGGTCACTTGATACCCGAGATGCGCGTAGCGAAAAGTCACCTATCCGAGCTACAATCCCGGTATGCATCCGATCATCGAGAACAACCGGGAAGCCATCGCCGAGCTGTGTCGCGTATACGGAGTCAGCCGCCTGGAGGTATTCGGCTCTGCGTTGCGGCAGGACTTCAATGTCGAAACCAGCGACGTAGATGTGGCCGTTGAATTTGAGGCTATTCCTCAGATCGATAGCGTTCGTCAGTACTTTGACTTCAAGACAAGCCTGGAAGAACTCTTGAAGCGGTCTGTAGATGTCGTTGAGTTGGGCGCGATGCAGAATACCCGGCTTAAACGTATTATCGAGCGCACGAAGGTTCCTGTGTATGCAGCGTCATAGGGCCGACGTCTATGTCGAACTCGCCCTGATCGCCCTGCGGAAACTGCCGCGATATCTGAACAAACGTTCGCTGGAAACCTGTCTTGCCGACGACTATTGCCAGTCGGCCGTGGAGCGCCAGTTGGAGATCGCCGGAGATGCTCTCGGACAATTACGCAAGATCGCTCCCGATGTGTTCAAGCGCGTCCCGGACGGTGATCTGATAGTTGGTTTTCGCAACGTATTGGCGCACGGTTATGCCACTCTCGACCAACACCGCGTATACGAGGCCGCCACCACAAAAGCCCCCGACCTGCTGAAGACATTGGAGACACTGCTGGCTGAATTCCCAGAAGAATAACTCTGGCGCAGGTCCCGGTGGACTTTGCCGCAGATATTGCTCCGGATCGCGTCGAGGAACACTTGTCGTCCGCGGCTCAGGCCGGTTTGGTCGTGATAGAACTCCAGATCGTCGGCCACATAGCCGGCGAGTTTCTCCAGGTCGCATCGTTGTATGCATCGAACAACCCAGCATCCAGGCTCTTGACGGTCTCGAGGAGTGTGGCCTGGGATATTGGGTGCGACGATGATTGATCGGCGCCTCGCGCGGATTATCCGCCGCGCTCTCGGATTGACGCAGGAGCAATTTGCCGACCGATTCCATATCCCGCTTGGCACGCTCCGCGATTGGGAGCAGGGGGCTGCCGAGCCTGATACCTGCGCGCGCGCATATTTGACCGTAATCGCCCGAAACCCGAAGGCTGTTGCCGAGGCATTGACACCTGGCTGATCCGGACGAGCACGGATACCGTTGCCGAAATCAGCGGCATCCCCTGCTTGTTGTCGATTTGCCCGGAAATCGGCGCTGTGCGGCGGCGGTCGCCCAGCGGCACCTCCTGTTTTGGGGTCTGGACCAGGAATTCTTTGGCGCCGCTGCTCGAGTGTTCGATCTGATTCTTGCCACCCGTCCGGTGCCAGCGGCAAGCGGAGCGTTGGCCCGGTGGTCGTGCGAGCGCCAGTTTTGAAATATGCAGGGCAGCGTGATCATCGAGCGCCTGCTTGGCACGCCCGCCGGTGCCTCTTTGAGTTGAACGAGCCGCCTGAGCGCTTGGGTCACTCCCACGGGGACCCGATCAGATCCAGCAGTGCGCGAAAGCGTGGCAGTTGTTCGATTACCGGCAACCGGCGCTCACTTCCTGCGAAGGGATGCTTCGATCCATATCGAAGCGATTCGGAGCTAGCCTTTCATCTCGCGTTGAACAACATAGCAACCCGTTTCAACACGGAGCGCTCTTGAACTTCAAGGAAGATGTCATGGCCAACAACCGTATCGCTTATGCCGCCAGGAATGATGAGCAACTCTATTGGACCCGTGTCAGCCGAAATCTCGGCTGGCTGGGAAACACGCCGACCGAGCAACGCGATCGACAGGAGAGATTGCGCAATATCGTCGTCGGCATCGCAGGTTGCGGCGGCATTGGAGGGGCGACGGCCGATCGCCTGGCGCGCATGGGTGTCTGTCATCTCAAACTCGCTGACCCAGATACTTTCGATATGAGTAACATCAACAGGCAATTCGGCTCGAGCCTGGAAACGGTGGGCAAGAACAAGGCTGAAGTGGTCGCCGAGCTCATCAACCGCACGACCAGCGATGTGACCCTCGAAGTCTTCCCCGAGGGCATCAATCGAGATACGGCTGACGAGTTCCTGCATGGCTGCGACTACGTCCTGGACAAAATCGAGCTCTATGAAATCAGTGCCCGTTACGAGCTTCATCGCGCCTTTCGCCGCTCGAAACAATGCCGCTTCATGCTTCTGACACCGGTGTTTGGTCACCGCGCCTTTGTGTTCAAGTGGACCCGGGAGTCCATGCCTGCCGAGGAATATTTCGGCGTGCCGGAGGAAGGTCCGATGGACGAGGCCAAGGCACGTCAACTGATCTCGCGCTTCATTCCTGAAATGCCGGATTTTCCCGGCAAAGAGATTCTCGAACAGTGGTTCATACGCGACCGTGTGTGCCCCATTTTTGCTGGAACGCCTCCCCTTGCCCAAGGACTACTCGCCTCTCGCATCGGCCTTGCCATTACAGGATTGGACCAACTGCCGGGCGCGGTCCAACTGCCAGTAACACCAGGATACGCGATGTTCGACACCTTACGCTGGGAGGCGAAGGTCGTGAACGGGAAGTGGTGGTAAAGGTGGATAGCTGCATCCGCCAGCAGGACCGCAGTTCGAGAGGTCAACGCATGTTAAACCCGTCAAACATTCCGCCCCCGGCGGCGGTATTGCCCCGTCACCTGACGAGCACGAAGAACATATCGCGCGAATGCCTGTTGTCGCTGTGCAGGCGCGCCGAGTGGCTTTCGCACCTGACCCGCCGAGAGCTTTCCCGTATTCGCCCATCCATGATTCTGGGCACTTTGTTTTATCAGAATAGTACACGCACGCGACTGAGCTTCGAATGCGCCGCGCACCGCATTGGAGGTTCGTCGATCGGTTTCGCCGACCCGTCGGTGACCCGTGCCGGCGATTTCTTCCAGGAGACTCTGTTGGACACCGCTCGGGTCATAGGGGAATATACCGATTGCCTGGTCATTCGCTGTCCCGAGCGTCTCGCCATCGAGAGGATCGCTCCTCACGTGCACGTGCCGGTGATCAACGGTGGGGATGGCGACAACGAGCATCCGACACAAGCCATGCTGGATGCGTGGATGATGCTGCGAAGTCTGGGGCGCCTCGAGGGCAAGGTTATTGGCCTGGTAGGCGATCCCGGCTGCCGCGACCTGCGCTCGCTCCTGTTCCTGCTGGCGAAGTTCGCGCCGCGACAGATCTTGTTTCTGCAGCCCCCTGGCGCGAATTTGCCCTATGACGTGCAGGGCGCATTGGCCGCCGCCAACGTCGATTCGCGCTCCTGCGAAGATATCGAGGAGTTGCTGCAGAAGTGCGACGCCATCGACATGATTCCCTTCGTTCTGCCAGATTTCGCGAAAGGCAGAGCCGAACCGGATTCCGCGCGTGTCAACATTCCAGACCAGTATCGTCTCTCCAGGTCCAAACTCAAGAACGTGGCGCATCGCAAGCTGTTCATCTTTCATGTCGGGCCGCGTGGACCGGAATTTCCCCCCGATGTCGATGATGCCCCTGCCATGAAGTATTTTGAGCAGGTCCGCAGCGGCGTATTTCTGCGGGCTGCGATATTGGAATCATTGACCAGTACCGACTGAACGTGAGACGCCTGCCAACCAATCAGATCCTCAACCTGGCGGCGACGAGCCTGGGGTTCATTGTCGTCCAGGTCGATGTGTCGGTAGTCAATACGGCGCTAGAACGCCTGCGGACCAGCTTCGAAACCGGAATCGCGGCGCTGCAGTGGATCGTAAACGCATACACCATTGTCTTCGCCGCCTTTCTCCTGACTGCCGGTGCCATGGGGGACCGTTTCGGGAGTCGCCGTATATTCATCACGGGCTTCGTGCTGTTTACGGCCGCTTCGTTGGTCTGCGGTCTGGCTCCCGATCTTGGAGTGTTGATCGCCGCGCGAGCGACCCAGGGGTTGGGGGCCTCGCTCCTGGTCCCCACCTCGCTATCGCTTCTCTATTCCGCATTCCCCGTTGCAGCGGAGCGCGCGAAAGCCGTTGGAATATGGGCGAGCGGCGCCGGGCTGGGGATAGCAGCGGGTCCTGTTGTCGGCGGCGCCCTCACTCTTTGGTTTGGATGGCGCAGTATTTTTCTCATCAATGTTCCGATTGGAATCCTCGGGGTACTGCTTGCATTGCGCTGTGACGCCTCCGCGCCTCAGCGGCGCTCCGGACCGCTGGACATTCTGGGCCAACTATGGGCGATCTTGGCCCTTTGCAGTCTCACAGGTACTATCATCGAAGCCTCCCCGCTGGGCCCAACCAGGCTCGTCGTGTTAGTGGGAGCTCTCTTCTTCGTGATCAGCAGCGGCCTCTTTATTTTGACCGAGAGCAGGGCCGCAAGGCCAATGTTGCCCCTTGGCCTGTTCCGCAGTCCGATCTGTGCGGCTGTCATCATCGTGGGGGCGCTGCTCAATCTGACTTTCTACGGTTCAATATTCATGTTCAGCCTGTTTTTTCAGGTAGTACGCGGCTATACGCCTTTTCAGACAGGCGTCGCGTTCCTGCCCCTGACGATACTCGTTGCGATCATCAACATCTGGTCGGGGCGGCTGACGGCACGGCTCGGTCCCGGCATTCCACTCCTATCGGGGCTGCTGCTCGGTGCGCTAGGTTACATCTGCCTGCTGCCGCTCGATGCCGAGTCGAGTTATCTCGAGATCTGCCTGCAACTCGTCACTATAGGAGCAGGAGCGGCACTCGCGGTGCCTCCAATGACGGCGGCACTGCTCTCCGCCGTGGATCACACATACTCCGGAATCGCTTCGGGCGCTCTCAATGCAGCGCGGCAGATAGGCGGCGCTATTGGCGTCGCCTTATTCGGTTTACTATTGAACGCTGGCAGCTCGGAGGGTTTGGGGAACATGCATGATGCACTGCGTTCAAACGGTTTCATGTCCGGGTTCCACATCGCGGTGGTTATTGCGTTCATAGCTCTACTGGCTGCCTCGTACGTTGCCTACGCAGGATTAGCTCCGAAAAGGCAGGTCTCTGAGTAGGGACGTGATAAGGCCTGTTGCATTCGCTAACCTCGTGGAGGTCGTAAGTGCCACGACAACCAAACCGGCGTCGAGTTCTTGAAGATGTCGCGCTCGCCAAGGCGGCGGGCCTCCTTGCCGACGAATCGCGCGCACGAATCCTGCTCACTCTATCGGATGAGCGCGCGCTGCCGGCCAGCGTGTTAGCTCGCGAGGTAGGGGTCAGCGCGTCTACGATCAGCTCTCACCTGGCGAAGCTGGTAAAGGCTCAGCTTCTGCTCGTTGAGCGGTATGGGCGTTTCCGGTACTTTCGGCTTGCGGATCCATGCATAGCGGATGGACTCGAGGCGCTGGCTGCCTTGGCGGATAGAATGCGCGCTCGCTCGGAGAAAAGCAGTGCGCGAGAGCGAGCTCTGCGGAATGCTCGCACGTGCTATAACCATCTGGCTGGGAGGCTCGGGGTGGCCCTCATGAAGGCGCTGCTCGACTCCGGCGCCATTATCGGCCATGACGGCACGTTTCGTCCCGCAGAAGTCGTGCGCGACCGACTATCCGCTCCCGGGAAAGACTGCTGCTACGAATTGACATCCAAGGGCAGAAGCCTACTGCGCGACATCGGCGTTCCAGTCGTTGGCTCCACGACCTCCTGCCACTATTGCGTCGACTGGAGTGAGCAGCGGCACCATCTCAGCGGCAAGTTGGGCGCCGCAATCCAGCGACGATTTCTGGAACTTGGTTGGATTAAACGCTCAGCCGTGGGCCGAATCGTTACGGTAACATCCGAAGGAATTACCGGATTGCGGCAGACCCTTGGCATAGTTTGGCCTCCGCAGCAGCAAGAGCCACTTCATAAATGGACCGCAGTTCCGAGGGAATCAGCGGAAAACAACGACGCTCACATTCCGGTGTCGGGCTAAAGCTTCCCGGCATCGGCTCCGGGGGCAACTGTCCCGGAGGCAACTGCGTGGGTTCTTTGCATATGCATCACACGCGAGGTCGTGCTCAACAACGGGAAGAGTGAGGTGCCGACGTTCACGAGCAACATGATGGCGCCCCTTGCTGCCCCTCACGATCAGCCGGTCTACACGCAGGAGTTGCCTGGTGAGCTCATTGCAGACATGACGCTTCAGAGTGATCGCGATGTCGGTGTCATGGTCAGCCCTCTGGGCGTTGAGCAAATCAACGCAACGAAGCGCCGAAGCACGAGCGGATTCGAGCCGCGATCGAATCTGGCGCAATTCAGCAGTCGATACGACCATGCGTGTTTCGCGCAGGGCCTCGGAGCCATTGCCCAAATGCTCTATCGGTTGCGAACGACGAGAGTTTCCACTCTCACGTGCAGCCCTCCTCGCCTCGGCGGCGTCATGTTGATGTCTAGGCATGGTCAGCATTCGCCCTTGATATTCTGTATGGACGTGTTGCGCCCTGAAGCGCATGGGTGTTCGAAGTTTGGCAATTACTCGCACATCTACCGAACGTGGCCAAGATAGCACAGCCGTGGGCGGACAGTGTCCCCTGACTTGCGTTTACCGGAAAGGGGGGGTGGTAGCCCGGGACTGGACAGAGTGTCCGCGCCGGAGTCATGAAACCGCGCGAAATCAACCTGGCGCTCGCGTGGGATGAAGTGCGCGGCGGCGCTACGTTGACTAAAGCACGCATCCGTCACTCAGTTGCACAACGCGCTTTCCACGGAGATCACGCCTGCGTTTGCGGCGGTGACCAGAGGGACTCACAGCAGCGGCGGCTCTGGCGGAAGCAACTTGCCCCACGCCCTCTATTGACGTCTGCTGAATGGACGCTCACAGTGCGAGCAAGCACATCTTCACCGATCTTCGTTTCGTGCGAGCCCCGGCGAGACCTTGTCACTGGAGGGAATATGTTCGCGAACATCCTTTCGGCGTTCTGGTGGGCGATGTTGATCCGGGGAATTCTCTGGATCATTTTCGGCATTTTTGTGTTCTCCGATCCGCGTATGTCGGCGTTGACGCTGACGCTGTTCATAGGAGCGCTGTTCTTTCTCGACGGCGTGAGCAACGTGGTGAGCGCCATAGGGGGCCGCAGAGAGCAGGAGAACTGGTGGCTCCTACTCCTGACAGGCTTCGCGGGCATCGGAGTCGGGTTACTGACCTATCTGAATCCGTCCCTGACCGTGCTCGCGCTGCTGTTCTATATCGCCATCTGGGCGATTGCGACCGGGTTGCTCGAGATCGGCGCAGCCCTCAGGCTTCGCAAGGAAATCGAGGGTGAATTCTTTCTCATTCTCGCGGGACTCATCTCGGTCGCATTTGGCGTGCTGATCATGGCGCGGCCGGCTCGAGGCGCACTGGCCGTGCTCTTCGCGATTGGCGTGTATGCGGTTGCGTTTGGCGCGACTCTCGTTGTCCTGTCCATCAGGGCACGTGAATTTCCCAAGCGGCTCAGCGAGGCTGGGCATCGGCTGAGGCCGGCCTGACGGCGGGATTCGTTCAGCGCCTGCACGCTGGAGGTTCGCGCTCAGCTACCCGGCCGGCTACGAGCGCGATCTCCAGTTTGTATTGGGCGTTTCTCGTTCCGAGGCCGCTGGCATGCGTAGCAGGAGCTCTGGTGGATCGGAACCACCGTACCGCAACTGCACATCCAGTGAGGCCGAAGCAGGGGCCTCTTCATGGTTTCTGAAATCACAGACTCCTCTCTATCATCATGAGCACGGAGTTGGTATTCAATCAAATCACGCAAGTGTTGTGTATGCGCCATGTCCAAAGACTGAATGATTTTCAGGAGCCCATTGTTAGAATCGGACTCCTAAGTTTTTCTGCTTGATTGGAGATGACGCTATCCGGGCCGGCCAATCGCTAAATCCGCTGCCTCCAATTGGCCGCTTGCCTGGCGGCCAACTCGCGACGAGCAATGGCCGTGCCTGCTGGATCATGACCGTGGCGCTTGTGGACTGCGGAGCATGAGCTGCTGCTCGCGTCATGGCAGGGTGGCCTTCCAGCCGATGTGAGTGCGGGGACATGGATCGTCTGTCGGGATGACTGCGGAGGCCGCGAGGCCATTCGGCATGCGCGCTGTGGCACGAAGCGTCCGTGTTTGTCCGGCTGCGCGCGGGGGCTCAACGATGCGGAGTGGTGAAGGTGCTTGCGATGGCAACGGCTGTCAGGTGAGAGATCCGTTGTGGCTGGCTCAGTCGCGACAGGGCTCAGTTCGGCCGGGCGTGGCGCGGCCGTTGTCAGGATGACCAACAGTAGCGTCAGCAGGAGCTGTTGAAGCGGTCCAAGCGATTGAAGCCTGGTGATAAGGGTCATAGTCAACTCCTGCGCAAGTGAGCCGGGGTGTCCCGAGGGCCGAGCTATGTCAGATCGGCCGTTCGGGGGAGACTATGCACCAAGCTTGAAATTCGGGACTGACAGGTTCGGGCTTTGCTATCGGTGCCCGGTCGCTGTCGCTGAGGCCACGAATGAATTCGGCTCAATAGATGCCGCCGCGGTCACCCGACAAGCCGATAACCGTTGTGAGTCCAAACGGTTACACTCGCCGCTTCGTCAATAGATCGAGGTCTCGCGCGATGACACTTTCTTCGTCCCGCTTCGGCGTACGGATGGCACTGCTGGCCCTGGGATCCGCCGCGACAGCCGTTCCCCTATTGGGCTGGGGTGCGCCGCCTGCCAGCAGCGATGTCACACCCTCGCAAATGATCGATGCTTTCGAGGGGACGTTTGGGGCGCACGCGGGTCAGCGCAGGAACCACATCAAAGGGACGTGCGCGGCGGGCGAGTTCGTGGGGACGGCGGAGGCGGCCGCCCTGAGCCGCTCCGCGGTATTTTCCGGGAAGGCGGTCCCCGTGGTCGCGCGCTTCTCACTCGGCGGCGGTAATCCGGAGGTACCGGACGCGGCGCCAGCGCCGCGGGGCATGGCGCTCGAGCTCCGTCTGCCCGGTGGAAACCTACAGCACTTCACCATGATCAATGTTCCGATCTTCGCCGCGGCATCACCGGCTTCTTTCCGGGATGCCATCATCGCCGCGAAACCGGACCCCAAGACGGGCCAGCCCGACCCGGAAAAGCTCAAGGCTTATGCCGCCAGCCATCCGGATGCGATGGCGCTGTCGGAGCTGGCGAGCCATCACACTCCAACGGCGAACTACTTTCAGACTGCTTATTTCAGCGTCCATACCTTCAAGTTCATCGACGCGAAAGGCACCGAGCACCCGGTGAAGTGGCGCTTCGTCCCCCGGGATGGGACGAAAGAGCTGACCGCCTCGGAAATGAAGGCGGCACCGCATGACTTCCTCGAAAAGAATCTCATCGAGCGCACCCACAAAGGGCCGGTGGTGTGGGACATGATCGTCTACGTCGGCGAGCCCGGAGACCCGCAGGACAACCCGACGTTGGCCTGGCCGGAAACCCGCAAGCATTTCACGGCCGGCACGCTGACCCTCCGCCAGGCGACACCTCAACAAAAAGGCATGGCTTGCGAGCCCATCAACTTCGACCCGTTGATCATGGCCGATGGCATCGCTCCGACCAACGATCCCGTGTTGCTATTCCGCTCCCCGGCGTATGCAGTCTCCTTTGCGAAACGCGTTTCGGGGCAATGAGAAAAGATGGGCGCGGAGGCGTGCGCGTCTTCGCGCCCATCGAGGGTTGCCGTGGTCAGTCAGGGATTGCCCCCGATAGGGCCGTGGGTCCGGTCCTTGAGGCCGGGAGCGGCGCCGCTGCCTTGCTGAGAAGGGGTTGGAGCCGGACCGCCTGGTTCCGCGGTCTCCACGGCCGTGCCACTTTTCTTTGAATGTGCGTTGTTGATAGACGCCACATTTTTGCTCGATTTTTTATGTTTCGTCATTTCGGGCTCCTTGTTGGGTGGGCTGTCTCAATTCGCATGCTGGGCCTCTCTATCTGTGCTCAGCAGTGTTTTTATCGCGGGTTTTCTGGCGCACTGATGGTGGCGTTGAAAGATCCCCATTCGCTCGGGTCGGTGCGCGATCCTTTGAGCATCGTGCGCATTGCGTCGCTCAACGCTGCGGGTACCGACTTATGGCCGCCAAGGAACGAGCGGTAGAAGGCGATCATCAACTCGGAAGTAGCGTCGTCGGGCACTTCCCACAATGAGGCCACTACGGTGTGGGCGCCGCGCGCGAGGGTGATATAGCGCAGGCCCATGAGCCCCTCCCCTGCTACGTCTTTTCCGAGTGCCGTGTCGCAAGCGCTCAAGACCACCAGATCCGCGCTCAGCCGCAGAGTCATGAAGTCCGCTGCGAAAACCAGGTCATCGATCTTTTTTCCTGTGGGGTCGAATGCGCTGAGAGCAAGCGCCGAAAGCCCGGGGATCCGGGCGTCGGTAGTGGCGTGGGAGGCGATGTGGATCACGCGATAGCGATCAAAGGGCGCTGCCAGGAAGTGATCCTTGGTCGCCTCGAATCCTTCCAGGCGATCGACATGGCCTGGTGGGACGAGTGAGGCGATCGCCGCGGCTTCAGGCGCTGTGTAGATCAGTCGCTGCAACGATGTGCCCTTGGCGCTTCGGAATATCGACGGTCGGATGTCAGTCTGCGGGGTGTTTGCGTTGTGACTCGCCCCGGTTGCTCGTAATCGGGTGTCGTCGGCTGCGTAGACCGGGTCGGCCAGCACCAGCACGCGGTCGGCCTTGACGTTGGTCACGGCGCCTTTGGCCGAACGATTGAGCAGTATCTTGATGGAGGGTGTTACGGCCACGTCGTGCTTTTCGACGAGGAAGCGGGACCCGTCGGGGCCCGTCGCGCGCAGCGCTCCGAAAGGGATGTAGTGAAGCGCGCCGTCAGGAGCGAAGATCAGGGTGTGATAGGGTGCGATATATCGTTCGAGCGGCTGTATGCTCAGGGCGTAGAGGCGAGCGCCATCCTCGAGCCGTGCCGCGACGGGAACTGCTCCAAATGCGCGCAGGGAGTCATGGAATGCATGAGCCGCCTCCGTGATGGTCGCACTTCGGCCCAGATCCACCAGGGCCAAGGCGTCACGCGTGACGACCCAGGCGATGGCTTTCTCGGCCCCCAACCAGTATTCCACGATGGCCGTATCGGCCGGGATGCCACGCCGGTCGAGGATCCAACTTTCGCGGACTGTTCTGGCTCCCTGGGAGGTGGCGCCGCCGTTGATTTGCGCATCTGTTTCGTCGAGTTGTACGCGCAAGCCGGAAATGTCGGAGAGGATTCCGCGGATGTGCTCGTCGTCGTCGGCTGTCTGGTCACGGCGGGATTCGAGCTGGAAATAGCGTGCCCTGAGCTCACGGTAGAGCGCCCGTCGTTTCTCCAACAGATGCGACTGGACTGGTGAGACACCGAGGTCGAATCTTTCGATGTCCGCGAAGGCGCGGGCCCTGCCCTGCTCTGCCGTCCGAAGCGCCTCCAGGGCGATTTGCTCCTGTATGCCCGGGCGTTTGCCCTGACTCGCGGCCGAGTATTTCTCGGCCAGAAGTGCGATCTCGAGGTCGAAGGCCGGGCGCAAGGGCTCCAACAGAGAAGCCCGAAGCTCGGGGCTCGCGCTTTGTAGCCTGACCTCTTCAGCCAGCTTCAGTGCGTGCGCCAGTGAATGGAGCGCCTCATGGGTCGACCCCCGCTCGTGTTGGGCTTGCGCGAGCGCAACCCACGATGCGAATTCGTCGACCGCGGATTCGCTGGCCGCGAATGTCGCTATGGCGGAGCGGAGGTCCGCCTCGGCGGCCAGCCATTTTCCGCTGGAGATGCGGATTCTGGCGCGCTCCAATCGCGCCTGTGCCCGGATGACCTTGCGGCCGGTGTTTTTCTCATGGATGACAGATTCGAGCAGTGGCAATGCCGAGTCGTTCTCGCCCAGTGCTTCCAGGTCCCTGGCGCGTTGGATCTGGATCGGTGCGCGTTGAGCAGGAGTCGAAGCGAGCTGGAGCGCCTCGAAGTCCATCGCGAGTGCCTCTTTCACCTGACCCCTGGAGCGCAGCACATTCGCAGTTCTGCGCAAAGAAGCCGCCCTGCCGCGGGGATCGAGGTTGGCAGCTCGCAGCGACAGGCTGCGCCGGTAATAGTCCAGCGCCCGGTCGGAATCACCGAGAGTGTCGTAGACTGAACCGATTCCGAGCAGGCTGAAAGCCTGCTCACGGGTGTTTTGCCGCTGGACTTCGAGCTGGAGTGCGTCGGCGTACTGCCGCAGGGCGACGTCCATATTGCCAGCCTGCCAGTTCGCGAGCGCACTGTTGTTCAGGATCATGGCGCGCACGCTCGGGTCGGCGTTCACGGGCATGGATCGAAGCAGCCGATCGTATTGCGCGATCGCATCGTACACGCGGCCGAGCTCCATGTCCGCCACGGCGATGTCCTGGAGCATGATTGTCTTCCAACGCTCCTCGCCCAGTCTTTCGAAGATCCGGAGCGCTTCGCGGTAGGAGCGGATGGCTTCATCGTCCAGGCCCTCGTAGTAGTACGAAGTTCCGACATCGTTCAGGGCGAATGCCTGGTCGAGTGATTCGCCTCGCCTGCCGTGGAAGGTGGCTAGCGACAGAAGCTCGTCTCGTGCTTTCCCGAGCTCTGCAGCAGGAGCGCGCAATGTCAGCGCAACCTCCATGGCGGCGTTTGCCTCGATGGCCCGGGCGCGTGCCTCGCCGTATGGGTCGCCTTCGTGCTCGTACGCTATTGCCGCCTTCCTTGCCCAGTTGCGGGCAGCGGTCCAGTCCTGCAGCCAGTCGTCGTCGAGGACCGCCGCCAATGCATGTTCCGCGTACGCCTGCAGTTCCGGTTCCGAGGCTTGTTCGGATGCGGCGAGGTACTGGTCGGTTGCGGCCTTGTATTCACGCGCTGCGTCCGTTTTCGGAACGTTGCTGTTGTCATCTGCCGTGACGGCTTGCGCTCGCGCATAGTGGCTATCGCCCGAGGCGAGCAAGATCTGCGCGCGCAAACACCTGTCGTTTGTCGCCTCACCGTTCAGGAGGAACACCCGGATGGCAACCTGTCCCCGGACGCCGGGATCTCCTTTCGCGGTAACGACCAAGGAAGCCGCGAGAGGGAGCTGGGTATCCAGGACAAGTCGGGCGATTCCGGTTCGCTCCACTGGGCTTGCGCTGCGTCCAATCACCCGGCCGGCGCTGACGGCTTCCAGAGTGATATCCAGTCCTGTTTCGGATGCGAGCACCAGTGCTTGTGAGTGTTCGGGGATGGCTATTTCGCGGGTCGCGCGCTCGCCTCCGTTGAGCTGGAGAGTGGCCGATAACGCTGTTTGTTTTCTGGCGAGGAGCGGATCGCAGGTGGCCGCGGCGCTCGCCAACATTCCGGGCTGGAGGCCGATGATGGCTGCAAAGACGCACAGGAGAGTGAGATGCTTTGCGACTAAACCGAACACGTCAGTCCTCGACACGTGTACTATGCTCTGGCTTTGTTGCCGCCGTGTGAACCTCTGGGGGAGCTGCGCCGTTGTGAGGGTCGCTCGAGTATCGGAGCGTTGCGCCGCCGTGTCTCCTCCCGTTCGGGTATTGACAAGCTCGTGAGTTGAGTTGGCCGGCCGGCCGGCGTTGAGTTTCGCGCTCCCGATCACACGTCCAGAATTCCGCGCTTCACCGCGATCATGACGGCGTGAGTGCGATCGCGGGCTCCGAGCTTCGGCAGGATGCTCTTCATGTGTGCTTTGATGGTCCCTTCCGCAACGCAGAGCTGCGCGGCGATTTGCTTGTTGGAATGTCCGGCACTCACCCGGTGCAATACGTCGATCTCGCGTTCCGTCAATGCGTCGTCCGCGGCGTGCTCGGCGATCTGCGAGGCGATCTCCGCAGGGATACTGCGCTTGCCGTTGTATACGGCCCGGATGGTGTCCAACAGGTCCTTGCGCAACATGCTTTTCAGCAGATAGCCGGCGGCACCGGCTTTCAGGGCGGCGAGCGCCTGTGCATCGCCTGCGTACGTCGTCAGCACCACGATGCGTGCAGTCGGACACTCCGCGCGAATTTGCCGAATCGCCTCGATGCCGTTCATGTCGGGCATGCGCACGTCCATGAGAGTGACGTCGGGCCGATGTTGGCGAAAGGCCTCCAGCGCGCCGCGTCCCGTGCTCGCTTCGCTTACAACAGCCATATCGGGTCGGTCTTTGATAACCGCTGCGATGCCTTCCCGAAGCAAAGGATGGTCGTCCGCAGTCAGTATGCGAATCTGCGTTGTCTCAGACATCGCGATCTCCGTATGTCAGGGGCGAGCGCTTGCGGGGCCACCACGAGCCACGTTCCTCGCGATGTCCATATGCGATTGAGGCAGGTACTTTGAGCTCGACTTCGGTACCGAGCCCTGAACGGCTCCAGATACGCAGGCGGCCACGAATATTTTTTGCGCGTTCGCGCATTCCGCGCAGGCCCCAGCGGCCGGAGCCGATGTCCGATTGGAGTAGCCTGACCTCGAAGCCCTTGCCGTTATCCCGGATCCGCATCCGCAGCTCCAGCCAGGTGAACTCGATTTCAACCTCGATCTGCGCCGCACCTGAGTGGCGGAACGCGTTTGACAGTGCTTCGCGGGCAATCATGATCACCTCGTCCCTGGCTGCCGGGTGCAAGGTCCGCGCGACCCCGTTGACTTCGACGCGCAACTGCACCGGATGTGTCTGCGAGAGCTCATTCCCGATCGCAGCGAGCGCCTCTGACAGGTCCGCGGTGGCTTGCACCGAGAGGCGAATGTCCTTCACCCGATCGCGGCTTTCGATCAGCACCTGGTCTGCGCGTGTGAGCGCGCTCTCCATCATTTCATAGGCGGGCTCGTGCGGCGGAATGCGCATCGCTACCGCGTGAAAGCGCAGTATCAATCCTTGCAAGCCCTGCAGAAGCGTATCGTGCAGCTCTCGCGCGATTCGCTCGCGTTCGGTGATGCGTTCTTCCAGCCGCGCCCGTGCGGCAGCGGTGACCTGACGCACGCGGTAAAGGGCATAGAGCAGTGTGATTGCCGCGACCACGCAGGCCACGTAAAACCACATTGTTTGATAGAAAGCGGGCAGGATGGTGAATGAGAAAGTGGCTCCGGTGAGATTCCACACCCCGTCATTGTTCGAAGCGATTACACGAAAGCGGTAGGTGCCGGGAGAGACGTTCGTGTAAACCGCCTCGCGCCGATTGCCGACGTCCTGCCATCCGGGGTCCAGCCCTTCGAGCCGATAGCGGAAGTGCACCCGCTCGGGTACGGAAAAGGTGTTTGCGGTATAGGCAATGCGAAGCTGGGTCGTTCCCACGGGCAGGCGGATGTTGTGTTGGTACGGTGGCCAATTCCACCCGGCGGCGGCGATGCCGGTGATCAACACAGGGGGTGGCAGTGTGTTGCGGACGAGATGGGCCGGATCGATATAGCCCAGTCCGCCTGGAAACGAGAACCATAGCGTGCCGTCCGCCGCTTCCACCACCGGCGGGTTCGGCCTCAGGGCTGTCGGGCTACTGGGGAGCCCATCGCGGACGTCGAAGATCCGCACTTCGTCATGAAGCGGACCTCCTTTCCGAAGCACCTCCTGCAACTGCGCGCGTGTAAAGCGCACGATGCCCCCCGTGCCGGCAGCCCAAAGCTCACCCGCGGCCGTCTCAACGATGCCCCACAGGGAACCGAAGGCGGCCTCATTCGGCGCATGCACGGGCATGAACCGGCTCCCATCGAAGAGAGCGATGCCGTGCTCACCGCCCACCCAGACATGGTCACCTCGACTGGTCAGGGCGGTAATGCTGCCAATTCGCAGGCCGTCAGTGGGGCCAAACATTCGCGCCGCATGTCCCTCGACTCGGGCCAATCTTTCTTTCGTGTATCCGAGCCACAGCCGGCCCCGTGCATCGGTCGTCATTGCGAGCGCAGTTTCCTGCGGCAGCTCGGACAGGTTCCCATTCTGTTCCCATTGGCCCTCGGCAAAGCGGAACACACCGGCACGTTGCACCGAGCACCAGAGCGCTCCCGAACCGTCGCGGCCCAGAGCCTGGGGCTCGAATCCTGCAGCTCCGTCGGGCTCAGGCAAGGACTGCACGGTCGTGCCGTGCAGATTCCACAAGGCTCTGGATCCAGCAAACCACAGGTTCCCATCGAAGGTGCGATAAACGGAGGTAATGTGATCCGGCAAGATCAGTTGCCGGACAGGCTTGCCGCCAGCAAAGCGAAATACTCGTGAAGGCAGGGAAGGACCGGCCTGTGACCACCAGACGTGGCCGTCCGAGGCGATCACGGGAGCGAATATCCAGTTGCCACTCACAACAAGGTGGAGGCTGGTGGGTGTCAGTCGTTCGGGTCCGTTGTACGTGGAGATCCAAACATTGCCTTCACGATCTTCGAAGGGTGCCGTGTGTGACAGGCCCGGCACGCTGAGCTGCTCGAGGTGCGGGCTTGCACCGCGAGCGACGGCGACCGGATTCGTATATCGCCATAACGTGCCGAACCGCACGTACCAGACCGCGTCCTGCCGGTCTACCATCATCGGCCACGCGAGATCTTGCGGGGAACCTTGCCTGGGCGCAATCGCGGGAACGGCCGGGTTGGCCAGAGGATGTACTCCTGTCTGCCAGCCGGCTATCCAGAGTTGGTCGGACGGACCCAGGGCAAGGTATCCCTCGATCGGAATGCGCTCTCGATAGGACGTCCGCTGTTCATTGAATCGATGCGCGCCCCGGGGCAGTACGAACAGGCTGTTCGCCACTTGTGCCCACACTCCACCTGTAGCGTCGACCGTCAGACTGAGTGCGTCCCCGTCCGGCAGACCCCAACTCGCGCGCACTCTCTCCCAGCGACCGTTGGAATAGCGTGAGACTCCCGCGGTCGTGGCGATCCAGACCGCTCCATCGCGATCGCTTGTGATTGCGCGTACCGTGGCTTGCGGCAGGTTTTCGCGGTCTGGCGAAAAAACATGGATCACACCCTCTTTCAGGAACGCGACGCCACCGCCGAGCCGGAAGCCCATCCACAAGCCGCCCGTTGGCGGTGCATACACGACTGAGATGAGATCCGTTTCCAGGCGTTGGGTGGCCGTCCCGTCGAAACGGAAGAAGTGGATGCCGTCGAACCAGAAAAGGCCTCGGTCGGTGGCGAACCAGAGTGTGCCGTCCGTGGTTTGAGTCATGTTCCGGAACTCTCCCGGCGCTCCTTCCCTCGCGGTCCAGCCGGCATGAGCGAACCCTGTCAACCTTTGGGCAGGCTCGTCAGCGTGCAGCCGTGGGCTCTTCAGGCAGGCCAGGAGGGCCAACACCATGGCCAACGCGGCGGATGTGAGCTTCACGACTGGCCTGCCCTTCGCGCCAAGGCGCTGTGATCTTTTGCTGCCGGGGAGCGGCGCGCCGCATCCCCCAAAAGGGCAATGCCTGCATGCCCTGAGCTTGGGTACGTCGGCAGCGTGAAGTGGTTTAGCCTCGTCCCAATGCAGCGACTCTTTTCAATGTTTCCCGGGGGGCGGCCCGGATGGGCTCTGGTGGTTTTGCGGCTTGCGGTCATGGGATCGCTCTGGCTCGACACGACCGGTCATTTTGCGGTTCCCTCGGCTGCAGTGGTGCGTGTGGCTCTGGGCGCACTGTCGATCCTGCTTTTCCTGGGCTTGCTGACACCCTTCGCATCCGTTGGAAGCGCGGTACCCAATCTGACTGTGGCCGCCAGCTCCGGCGTCAATGGGCTCGGAGCTCCATGGCTCTATGTGCTGATGTCGGTTGTGTTGATGCTTCTCGGACCCGGCGCCTATTCGATGGACGCGCGCTGTTTCGGACGGCGCATCGTGGTGGACTACCCCGGGCGATCCGGCGATGCCTGAGCACGGCTCGTTGGATCTCCCGACCCGCCTTTCGAGGTGGAGGTTGTTATTTCCCGATCAGATCGAACATGAAGACTCCGGCGGCCGTGCCGGGGGGCGTCGCCTGGTCGGTCACGATCACCTCATAGCGTCCTGGCGTCAAACGGGCGGAATCCGCGTAGCACTCGATGAATCCATCGTCGGCCGGCTTGAGATCACCGATCTGCGCGAGGACTTCGAAAGCGGCATCCCGCAGGCGGGACAAACTCAACCGATAGGCGTGCGACCTGTTCAAAGGAGCCGGCAGAACTCGCAACACAACAGCCGAGGGAGTGGCGGGTTTCTCGATGCGCTCGACGGGTATGGCGGCGCGCTTGCTGTAAAACGCAGCCGTGACCGCAACTGGGAGGGAGCGGCCGGATTTTTCGACCAGGGAGACGTGCGAAGCGAAGAGAAGGGGCGCTTGCCCGGGATGGCGGAGCTTTGGCAGCCAGAGCGTCACACCGATCACGATGACGGCAAGTGCGGCCGCCAGGGGTGTAAGGAAATTGTGCAGTGATGGCGTGCGTCGCTCGAGCAGATGGTCCAGCTCGCCGGTCTCGCGCAGCTTCAGCAGCCCGACCTTGAGTCGCGCGGTGGCTTCCAGCTCGGAGACCGCATCCGGGCTCGAGACCAGGAGGGCTTCATAGTCGTGCCGCTCTTGCTCGGAGAGCTTGTCGGTGAGGTAGCGGTTGGCGAGAGTGGGATCGTGGAGGTTGGCGTTCATGGCTTGCGTGACTTCAGAGCAGCACGGATAGAAAGTCGGATCGTTTCAACCGATGCGAAGAGAGCAACTGCCCCAGCCGCTGACGGGCGCGATAGAGAATGCGGTCGAATTGGCGGGCATCCAGTCGTAGGTCGCGGCATATCTTCTCCTTGTCGTCCTCATCGAGATAGAAACGGACCAATACCGTGCGATCGCGTTGTGAGTCCATCTCTTGAATAAGGGCCTTCAGCTTCTGGGCAATCTGTTTCTCCATGACGGACTCCGCGGAAGGGGCGGCGGTTTGCTCGGTATCGAGCTGCTCCAGGCTCGCGCGGCGCTCGAGGCGGTTGGCGAGCAGACGCTTATGGTTGCGGAGCAGGTTCATCGCGACCTGGAAGATGTAGCCGGCGATCTGCTCCGGACGTTGGATCTGATCCCCGCACCACTTCTCCCAGGTGATGCAGACAGCCTCTTGAAGGAGATCGGCGGCAATCTGGTCGCCCGTACGCCTGGCGAGCAGCAGTCGCAGCCCCACGTATTCCTTCTCAATGAGCGCACTGATGTAGGACCTGTCCAGTCCACGCGCGGTATCCATACTTTCGGTTTCGGGCATCGAGTGTCAACACGTTCGTTACACCGTTCCATGGGCCGGGAATTGAGCACGCGCCCGACAAAATTGCAACTATCTCCCAGGGGCTGCGGGTCGGTGAAGGCTCGCCACGAGGGGCGCTGCATTGTAATGGTGCCCAGGGCCTTGCGCCCAAAGGTCTTTGGAAAGGCGCGAATGCGGGCAGATGCGACTTTTGCGAGGGTGATGACAGAGAACTGTCGAGCGGGAGTGGTAATCCGCGTGTCGTGTTTGGGGATCGTGCCCGGCGAGGTCAGCTCGATGAGATATGTAGTGGCTCCGTTATGCCTTCTGGCCTTGGCCGGATGCAGCGTGCTGGAAAGTGATGTTGGCCGTTATGAGGGTCAGAACAAACAGTGGGACGCACCCGCGGCCTGTGCGGCGAGGGACGCGCGCCTGATGGGCCGATATCACAATCCAACGTTGGACACCGGCGTGGCCTGCAGCGGGCCGGCGCCGTCTCTGGCGAAGGCTGCGTCCGC
The DNA here is from genome assembly GCA_964494895.1 of uncultured Steroidobacteraceae bacterium. Taxonomy (GTDB): domain Bacteria; phylum Pseudomonadota; class Gammaproteobacteria; order Steroidobacterales; family Steroidobacteraceae; genus 13-2-20CM-66-19. The sequence continues at coordinate 203,061 of CAZBTV010000001.1, forward strand.
TTTCCCTGTGACTGCAGGCGCGAATCCGCCGTGCCCGCTTGCCATGGGTTTCGGCAGCAGCGACCCATCCTGACTCGGCGGCGCTGCAGGAGTACTTCGCCGAGGAGGCGCCAGGTTATGTCGCTCGGTGCAACATTCGAACGGGACGAGCCGGCCGATCCGCTGGGCGGGTATGCGGAGATCGAGCCTGATCCGCCTCGGGGTACCTTCGAGATCGGGCTCGTGATGGCGGGTGCGGTGTCGGCCGGCGCGTATACGGCAGGGGTGGTGGATTTTCTGATCGAAGCGCTCGATTGCTGGGAAGCGGCCAAACACGATTGCATGCAAGTGACCGCTGATCCTACGCAATGGAATGTCCCAGGGCATCAAGTCAAGATCCGCGTCGTCAGTGGCGCTTCCGCGGGTGCGATGACGGGCGCAATCGCGGCGGTGGCTTTGAATTATGACTTCCCGCACGGGGCCGGGAGTCAGAATCCGTTCTATCGGGCGTGGGTGGAGCAGATGGATATTTCCAGGCTGCTCGAGGTGCGTGACCTGCGGGATCGGCGGGCTCCGGTCGTGTCGCTCCTGGATTCGACCGCGCTCAAGGAGACGCTCGATTCCGTTCTGGAATTTCAGGCGCGCAGGGCGCCTGAGCGGCCGTACGTCCGACCGGATGTCCGCTTCATTTTTACGCAGGGCAATCTGCGGGGCATTCCTTACCTGCTGCCTCTCGAGGGCAACGCGGATGCATGCCAGGGGATGGTTGCGCATTCGGACTATCAGAGTTTCTGTCTCAATTTTTGCGCGGGTGGGCCTTGGCAGCGGCGTGCGGATGACGTCGGCTTGACAGCACACCGGCCGGCCAGCCGCGATGGCATGTTGGATCCTAGTTGGGAAGCGCTCGGGTGTGCCGCCCTGGCTTCCGGAGCGTTCCCGATCGGGCTCGCTCCGCGGTTGATCCGTCGGGACATCGGGGATTTCGCGTGGCGGTTCGTGCTGGTGCCGGGTGCGGGCGGCTCGAAGCGGTATTGGAAGCTGACCCCATGTTGGACCAGGGGAAACTCGAGATATCGAAGCATGGTCGTGGACGGGGGGACCTTGAACAACGAGCCTCTCGAGCTCGCCCGGGTCGACTTGGCGGGCATTGTCGGACGCAACCCCCGCGAGGGCAAAGCCGCCCACCGGGCGACGGTCCTGGTCAATGCATTTCCGGATCAGGGGGCGACCGTCGATGATCCGACGCGGGGACAGGACCCTGGCATTTTCCGCGTGTTGGCTTCTTTGATGGGTGCGTGGCAGAGCCAGGCACGCTTCAACCCGATCGATCTCGCGCTGGCGGCGGATAAGAACACCTTCAGCCGGTTTCTCATTGCGCCGACGCGCGGCACGAGTCCGGAGAGCCATGAATTCGCGCTTGCGTGTGGGGCGCTGGGTGGCTTTTCGGGATTCTTGTGCGAAGCCTACCGGCATCACGATTTTCTGCTCGGGCGGCGCAATTGTCAGGAGTTTCTGCGCGATCGCTTTTGCCTGCCGGCGGACAACCGGCCGGTGTTTTCGGTCGTGAATCCCGAGTTGAAGAGGCCGCCGTCGCCGTGGCTGGTAGCGGGAAATGGGGCGCCTTGCCTGCCCATCATCCCTCTGTTGGGGAGCGCGAGGGACCCGCAGCCGCTGCCGGCGTGGCCTGTGCGGGCGTTCGATCCTGAGATGTTGCGTGGGCTGGGGAAGTTGCGCGCAGAGGTGGTGTTGGATCGGGTACTGCGGACGGCTGCCGGATTTGAGGGGCTGTCGGGGAGTGTTGCCCGATGGGCGCTGCGGCGTCATCTGCGTCGTGTGGTTGTGGACAGGTCTATTCAGCTTGTTACGGGGCAGTTGCGTGAGCGGGGGTTGGTGTGAGCGACTCGAATGCCGCATCCAGGGTATGTGTGTGATTGGAGGTCGTGCGTAGTATGTTGGGGTGGAGAGTCAGGCGCCTGGTGTGCGTCTATGCGCGGTACGTGGCGCGTGCGGAGAGATGCACCGCATCGAAGCATCAGTTCCATGAAGGGTTGGGGCAGGAGCGTCCGACGTGCAGGTCCACGGTACTGCGGGCGCGAGCTCCGTCACTGCGCGGGAAGTGCTGGCCAGGAGGTGCGCCTAGCGGCGCCGCTGGCTGCACGTTCGCGGCGTGCACAGTGGAGCCGCCAAAGGTGTGGATCCACATTCAGGATGCCAGGCAAAGGTCGTTTGCCGATGCTGTGAACCGGCGGCTGGCGGGGTTGATGGTGGACGGGGCGGCGGTTCTACCTCAGCCCGTGCAGGTCGTACAGGAGGGGCCGGTGGTGGATGAGATCCGGTTTTTCAAGGCGGGCGACCGCGCGGGGGCTGAAGCTATCGTTCAGGGGTTGCGGCGGGAGCTTCCGCGGTTGAGGGTCAGGGATTTGTCGGAGGAGTATGGGCAGGTTGTGTGGATGACGGCGGGGCATTATGAGTTGTGGTTGGGGGTGGGGGGGAGGGAGAAGGATCATTGAGGGACCATGCCCGCCTGAGACACGACATTGCGCGGATGCAGCGCCTGTCGCCAAGCACGCTCTGAATTTTCAGGATTACAAAATATTCTCGGAGGTTCTACTCGGTGTGGAGATCGTGGGGTGTGTGCGAAGGCAGGTGACCGCTATGAGGGCGGCGGCGGTTGTGTAGAGGGCGCCGATCATGAACGCTGCGTGATAGCCGCCGGTGAGTGCTGTTGCGAGAGGTTCGCCGGCGGCACGTAGAGTGGCGGTCCGAGTGACGGCAAGGGTGGCGAGGCTGGCAAGGCCGAGGGCGCCGCCCAGGGCGCAGATGGTGTTGAATATGCCGGAGGCGAGTCCGGATTCGGTTGCGGTGGCGTCGCTCATTGCGGCCAGGACGAGGGGGTTGTAGGCGATGCCTGCACCGGTGCCAAGGACCAGCATACTTGGGAGGATGTCTGTCAGGAAGCGTCCATTGACCGGGGCTCGGGCCAGGAGCGCGAGGCCCAGCGTGACGAGCAGCAGGCCGAGGCCGAGTGGCTTTCTGATGCCAAAGCGGGTGACCAGCCTGGCTGACAGGCCTAGCGCGAATGTAGCGGTGGCGAGGTTCGCGGGCAGGAAGGCGAGGCCGATCTGTAGGGGGCCGTAGCCGAGCACGAGTTGCATGTATAGGGCGCAGGTGAAGAACCATGCGATGGAGCCCCCGTTCCACAGAGCACCCGTGATGTTGGCAATTCTCAGATTGGGGCGCGTGAGGACCCTGAGTGGGATGAGGGGTGCCGGTACTCGTGCTTCGATGATCAGGAATAGCAAGGCAGACAGCAGGGCGAGAGCCAGTAGACGGAGTGTCTGGGCGGAAATCCAGCCGTCCTTGTTGCTATCCATGGTTGCATAGATGATGAGCCCTACCGTCAACATTGCCATGGTGGCGCCCCAGAAATCGATTCCTCGGCGGTGCGGCGCAGGTGCCGCGGTGTTGGGTAGCAGGTAGCAACACCCTACTGACACTATCAATCCAATAGGCAGATTGATAAGGAAAATCCAATGCCAGTTGAGGGTACTCGTGAGGGCTCCGCCCAAAAGCAAACCAATACTTGCGCCGGCCGCGCAGACGAAGCTGTAAATGCTTACCGCCCTGGCGCGCTCGGGACCGTCAGGAAACATCTGGGTTATCAGAGATAGCGTTACGGCCATCACGATCGCGCCGGCAATACCTTGAACCGCTCGTGCGGCCACGAGTACCTCACGAGTGTGAGTGAGGCCGCAGGCGAGTGATGCGAAAGTGAAGAGTGCAATGGCAGTCAGGAATATTTTCCGCTGGCCGTATAGATCGCCGAGGCGCCCGCCCAGGAGCAGGAAGCCACCGAAGGTGAGCCGGTAGGCATTCACTACCCACACGAGCGTGCTCTCCGTGAATTTCAGGTCCTCGCGGATGGACGGCAATGCGACATTGACGACTGTCGCATCGAGGACGACCATGATCATTCCGAGGCAGAGGGCGCTTAGCGCCAGCCAGCGTTTGTTACGCGGCGCAACCGTCCCCAGTGCCTGTGCGGGATCAAAGCGGATGGCGGTGCTCATGCGGTGGAGTCGTGTTTGAGGGATGCATGATGCACACGGGAGACCGGTCTCCCCGAAGGGATAGCGGCGGCCGCGGCACTCGCATCCCAGGCGATCGTGATCGAGGCGCCGACACTGCTGACGTTCACGAGAGCGGAATGTCCCGCACGCGCGTTTGCGGGGCTCGCAGGAGCGTCGTGAGGACAGTCGTGAAATCACGGACGAACCTTTCCATGGTGAGGCTCGAAAAGCGCTTGCAGGAGAACATCAGCTCCCCGACGACCTCCTCATCGGTTTCTCTGAGCAGGATGGAGGGCTCCAGGTCGACCTCCAGCGTCTTGAGCATCGGATGCGGGAATTCGATGGGGGACCACGTGAGGCCGCCCTGCCCTGCGGGCGCGCTGTCGATGGCGGCACTCGATTCCAGGGGGAGCCAGTTGAAGCCACTGTTGTGCGTGAATTCGGGGCGTGGGACCTGGGAGGCCCAGTAGTTGCCGTCGCGATGCTCGAATGCCTCAACGTATTCTTTGGTGACGCGGGTCAGAAGCTCGAGGAGGTTGTCGCCTGCGGGGATCTGGATGCGCAGGTAGAGCATGGAGGCGAAGTAGCCGACGGTGTTCTCGACCTCGGGCGCGTGGCGGCCGCTGGATTGGTATTGGATGACGCCGTCGGAGACGTTGCACCACCGGAATACCAGCGCGGCGAAGGCGGTGAGCGCGCTCAGCACGAGTGTAGTCTGGCGACGGCGGCACCACTCCTGGAGCTCTCTTTTCAGAACCCGGTCTATTCTGACCGGGAGAGTTGCGTAGCCTCGGCGAGTTGGATCATGCGGAAGGGGATCGTCTGGGACTCTCAGGCGTCCCTGCCCCAGCAAGTGCTCTTTCCAGTACGGGCCGTGCTGCTGCAGCCAGGACTCCATCGCGGCGTGTTGTGAGACGACGTGCTCCGAGAACGAAACCGCGACGGGTGGGAACGTGAAGCTCTCTCCTCGTGTTGCTTGCTCATACGCGATGCGGGTTTCTCTGAGCAGGAGGCTCAGAGAGTAGGCATCGCAGATCATGTGCTCGAGAGCGATGATCAATACGTGCTCGGTATCGCTGAGTCTCAACAGGCGGACTCCCATCAGGGAGTCTGCGCGGACGTCAATGGGTGTGAAGATGTGCGTGTCGATGAGCTGTTTTATCTGGGAGTCGCGCCGATCCTCGGGGTAGGTGGTCAAGTCGTCGATACGGAATTCGAAATCGTCGGCCTCGAGAACTTGCTGCGCGGGTGCGCCATCGACGAACCGTATGCGGATGCGTAGCGCGTCGTGCCGGCGGACGAGTGCGGCGAGGGCTCTGTGAAACGCCGCTATGTTGAGGGCGCCTTGCAGACGCATCACGGCGGCGAGGTGCCGTATGGCGGGCCGCTCATCCAGACGATACCAGCTCCAATGCGCTCTCTGGGAGAATGACAGCGGGATGATTTCCGATTCCGAGTTTGGAACCAAGGTGAAGCTCGCGGACGGTTTGTCCACGCTGGAGTGCTCCCGTCCGGATGGGTTGCCCTTGACGTTCTGCAGGGCTCGTATCGCGCCGGCCATTTCGGACAAAGTCGGGTGTTGAAACACCGAAATGGCTGAAAGCGTCACGCCTAGCTTGTCTACGACCTTGGCGATGAGTCGCATGGCGTGAAGCGAGTGTCCGCCGAGCTCGAAGAAGTTGTCATGGCGCCCTACCCGCTCGACACGCAACAGCGTTTGCCAGATCGCTGCCAGCGCTTCCTCGACCTCGCCGTGTGGAGGCTCGTAGCGATGACTTGCGTAAGCTTGCGGATCCGGAGCCGGAAGCGCGCGGCGGTCCAGCTTTCCGTTCGGGGTTAGCGGCAAGCGTTCGAGCATCACGAAGGCACTCGGGACCATGTATTCCGGTAATGAGGATTTCAGATGCTCGCGGAGGTCCTCGATCTTTGGCGGACCTTGCTCGGGGGATGTGACGTAGGCGATCAGGTACTTCTGGCGAAGGGAATCCTCGTGCGTGACGACCACTGCCTCTCTTACATCCGGGTGTTGCAGCAATCGAGCTTCGATTTCTCCGAGCTCGATGCGATAACCACGGATCTTGACCTGGTCGTCGTTCCGTCCCAGGTACTCGATCGTTCCGTCCGCTCGCCAGCGGGCTGCGTCTCCTGTGCGATAGAGCCGCCCGCCCGGCGTGCTGCTGAAAGGGTCTTTCAGGAAGCGCGTTGCGGTCAGCTCAGGGCGGCCGAGGTAGTCTCTCGCTACGCAGATCCCCCCGATGTAGATTTCTCCGGCGACACCAATAGGTACGGGCTGTCGCTCCCGGTCCAGAATGTGGATGTGGGTGTTCCACACCGGACGACCTATGGAGGGCAGTGCCGGCCACTCTTCGGGATTGTCGGGCAGTGTCAACGCCGTGACTACGTGTGTTTCCGTCGGCCCGTAATGGTTGTGGAGCCTGCAGCCGTGGATATGTTTGAAAAGCCGGCTGATTTCCGGGCTGATGCGCAGTTGCTCTCCTGCGGTGATGACGTCTTGCAGGCTGTTCGGGGCTTCGCCGGTGGCGGTAGAATGCTCGGCAATGCTCTGGAGCATCAGCGGTGGCACGAAGAGCCTTTGCACCTGTTGGTAGTTGAGCAGTCGAGTGAGCGCTTGAGCGTCCTTGCGGATCCACTCATCCAGGAGGATCAGTGTTCCACCGGTACAGAGTGTCGAGAAGATTTCCTGGAAGGCGACGTCGAAGCTGAGCGCGGCAAATTGCAACACGCGACGCCCTCCGCCCGCGGGAAGGGTATGACGATGCCATTCGATCAGATTGGCCATCGAACCGTGGGCCATCGCGGTCCCTTTGGGGCGGCCCGTCGAGCCGGAGGTGTAGATGACATAGACCAGGCTGCTGGGCGTGAGGCCGAGGTCGGCAGTGGGGAGGTTGCCAGGCGGGAGCTCGTCGAAGTCGGTGGACGGGCTGTCCAACGGGATGAGATGGGCTCGGGTGGTCAAGAGGGTCCGTAGCTTGTCCTGTGTCAGGACGACTGCTGGAGCGGCGTCTTGCAACATGTACTGTAGCCGCTCCTGGGGATAGTTTGGGTCGAGCGGGACATACGCTGCGCCGGCTTTCAGAATGCCCAGCAGCCCGATGACCATCTCGAGACTGCGCTCCACGCAGATGCCGACCAGATGGCCGGGGCCGGCGCATTGACTCAACAAATGGCGCGCGAGCCGGTTGGCTCGCAGGTTGATTTCGGCGTAGGTTATCGAGGTGTGTCCGACGATGACAGCGGACGTGTCGGGCGTTTGTTGTGCCTGCTCTTCGAACAATTCGTGCACGCAGCATTCTCGACGAGGCGCAATCGCGGTGGCGTTCCACTGCGCGAGTTGTTGCATCTCGTCTTCATTCAGCAGCCACAGCCGCCCGATGGGGAGGTCTGGCGCGGATACGACTCTTTCGAGCAGGTGAGCGTAGTGCCTGGCCAGGCGCGCAATGGTTTCGGTGTCGAAGAGGTCCGTCGCGTACTCGAACGCGGCTCCGAAGCGGTCGTCGGCCTCGTATAGAAACAGTCCGAGGTCGAAATGGGTGGTGTTCCACTGATACTCGAGAGAGCTCGAGGTGACTCCGGTCAATTCCAGGCGCTCTCTGGGGAAGTTCTGCAGAACGAGGATGGTCTGGAAGATGGGCTGCCGCGCGAGGTTGCGGTCGGGGCGCAAGTCGGCGACGAGCGCCTCGAAGGGAAGCTCCTGGTGCGCGTAGGCGCCGAGCGTCGTTTCCTTCACTCGATGCAGTAGCTGCCGGAAGGTCAGCTCAGGGGAAAGCTCGGTACGCAGAGCGAGGGTGTTTACGAAAAAGCCCACGAGTCCTTCGAGCTCGCGATGCTCTCGCCCGGCGACTGGCGATCCCACCACAATGTCATCCTGTCCGCTCCAGCGGGCCAGCAGGATCTGGTAGGCGGCGAGGCAAGTCATGAAGAGTGTCGCCCCTTCTCCGGTGCTGAGCTCTTGCAGTTTCCGCAGCACACTTGCAGGCAAGTCGAACCTCAGTGCGGCGCCCTTGAAGCTCTCGACCGCGGGGCGGGGTCGATCGGTTGGCAACTCCAATTGGGGAGGCGCGCCTTGCAATTGCTTCCGCCAGTATTGCAGGTGCTCCTGGAGTAGATTTCCCTGTAGCCGTTGGCGTTGCCAGATTGCGTAATCGGTGTATTGGAGTTGGGGGGGTGGCAGTGGATCGGGCTGGCGGTGCAGGTTGGCCGCGTAGAGCGTACTGAGCTCTTGCAACAGGATGCTCGATGACCAGCCGTCCGTGACGATGTGGTGCATCGTTATGAGCAAGGCGTGCTCGGCGTAGCTCAGTTTTACCAACACGACTCGCAGCAGTGGACCTTCGGACAGGTCGAAACGATAGGTCTTCTCCCGGTGCATGCAGACTTGCAGCTGCCGCTCCCGGTCTTGCGCCTCGATGCACTGGCTGAGATCAGCGCGTTGCAGCTCAAATCGATCTGGCGGGTCAACGATCTGATGCGGCGTGCCATCGATGACGCCGAAGCGCGTGCGGAGGCTCCCATGCCGGCGCACCAACTCCCGAAGGCTGCGTTCGAGGGCTTCCTCGGAGAGCTTCCCGGAGAGCTGCATCGCGAGGGTGAAGTTGTAGGCGCCCTGGATCAACCCCAACTGGTCGAGAAACCACAGTCGCTCCTGCGCGTAGGAGGCGGGAATGGGACCGTCCCAGCGCTCCACGGGTGTGATGTAGCGTATTGTCTGCCGGCGCTTCTGCTCGGCCGCGAGCAGGAGTTTCAGTAAGCGCTCACGCGCGGAGGCCCCCTCCTCGCTTTGTCTGGTGTGTTTGATGTCGTCCGGGTTTCGCATGAGAGTCCGTTCCTGTTGGATCCAGGCATCCATGCCCGGCCAATGGGGTAACTGGTCAGGGATAGGGGGCTTGTCTGTTGGTGTGGGTCGGAGCGCTCGCCAGCTCCGCCTCGAGCTCGGCGATGCGCTCCCAGACGGCTTCGTCAGCCATGACGTCGATCTGCTTGCGGAAATCGGCTGTCAGCTGCTCCGCATGCCTGGTTTCCTGGAGCTCCTGGTGTTTTTGCTCAGCCTGGATGCGCTCTGCAAGGGCTTCGAGGGTGGGCGTGTCAAAGAGCACTCGCAGGGGTAGATCCACCGTGAAGACGTCGCGAATACGCGAGATGACGCGCGTCGCCAGGAGCGAATGCCCGCCGAGCTTGAAGAAGTTGTCGTGGATGCCAACCTGCTCGAGCTGCAGTACCTGGGCGAAGATTTCCGCGAGACGACGCTCCAGCTCAGTTCGCGGCGGGACGTATTGTGCCATTTCTTCGTGACGGCTCTGCGGGGCGGGAAGCGCGCGGCGATCCACCTTGCCGTTCGCGGTAAGCGGAAGGTGCTCGAGCAACACGAATGAGCTCGGAATCATGTATTCGGGCAACACGGCTTTGAGATGTACGCGCAGTTCCTCGATCCGGAGGCTGGGCGCATTTTGTTCGGTGTCCTGCTGTGGTGTCCTTTGTGTCAAGTAGGCGACGAGGCGTTTTTCGCCCGGGACGTCCTCGCGTGCGAGGACCACGGCTTCCTTGACGCGCGAGTGATGGGTGAGTTGTGCCTCGATCTCTCCCAACTCGATACGGTAGCCGCGGACCTTCACCTGGGAATCGTTGCGGCCGATGTACTCCAGGGTGCCATCGGCACGCCAGCGGCCCAGATCACCGGTCTTATACATTCGGCCGTGAGGATCGTGACCGAAGGGGTCCTTGATGAAGCGTTCGGACGTCAGCTCCGAGCGGTGCAGATAGCCGCGCGCAACTCCGTCACCCCCGATATAAATCTCCCCAGGTACGCCGATGGGCACCGGTTGGTGGTGCCGGTCCAGCACGTAGATCCGCGTGTTGGCAATTGGCCGACCGATGGTGGGATTGAAACCTTCCTGACGCGGCATCTCGATCCAGGTCGAGTAGGTAGTGGTCTCGGAAGGTCCGTATAGATTACAGACTCGTTCTACCCGGGTTTGCGCGAAGATGCGCTCGACGAGCTCTTTCTTGAGCGCTTCGCCCGCCAGGTTGACTACACGGGTGGTTGCGGGAAGGGTGCCGGACTGGAGAACGGCTGAGATAGCCGAGGGCACGGTGTTGATCAGGGTCACCTGAGCTGGCTCTTTCAACAGTGTCAGGGCATTCTCGACCACGTGGAGGGTACCGCCTGTCGAGAGCGGCACGAAGCATTCGTAGACCGAGAGGTCAAAGTTCAGCGAGGTCGAGTGCAGCACTCGCTCCCACAAGTCCTGGGGGAAGACCTGGTGGGCCCAACAGATCAGGTTCACGGTATTGCGATGCTCGATCGCCACGCCCTTTGGTTTGCCGGTCGATCCTGAGGTATAGATCACATAGGCCAGGTGGTCTGAGCGCAGGCCGAGGGTGGCTGCGTCGAGATTGTCTGTCGGTTGCCGGGCGATCTCGGGCCAGTCATTGTCGAATGAGATCACTTTCGCGGGGGTTCGCGGGAGCGATGCCCGAATGCGTTCCTCGGTGAGGAGCACTCCGGGTGCCGCATCTTCCAACAGGTACGCGAGCCGCTCGGGCGGGTAGCCAGGATCCAGTGGCACATATGCGCCTCCCGCCTTCAGGATACCCAGGAGGCTGACAACCATGTTCAGACCCCGCTCCACACAGATGCCTACCAGTTGGTCCGGTCCGATCCCGTTCTCGCGCAGGTGGCGCGCTAGCTGGTTGGCTCTCTCGTTGAGCTCCCAATAGCTGAGTGACTGGTCCTCGTGCACGACGGCAGTCGCACCCGGAGTGCGTGCGACTTGCTCCTCGATGAGCTGATGAATCAGCTTCTCTCGCGGATAGGGGGTCTCTGTGGCATTGAATCGCTCGAGCACAGACTCACGCTCGCTCGCGGGCAAGATCGGGAGGTCCTGGAGGCGGGTTTCGATGCCTTCGGAGATCGCGGTGAGTAACGCCGTGAAGCAAGCCATCCACCGCTCGATCGTTTCCCGATCGAACAGGTCGGCTGCGTAGTTCACAATGCCGACGATGTCTTCATCGCGCTCCTCCATCTGGAGCAATAGATCGAACATGGCGGGACCGTCTAGGATGGCCTCGAACGTTGCGGTAGCGCTCGCAAGCCGCACTTCGCTCCCGCGAGTGCTCTGCAGGGAGAACCACACCTGGAACAGCGGGTTGCGGCTCAAGCTGCGCTCGGGTTGCAGTGCCTCGACGACCTGCTCGAACGGGAGGTCCTGGTGGTCGTATGCTCCCAGGGTGACTTCTCTGACTTGCCCGAGAAACTCCTTCAGAGTCAGAGAGCCCTGCACCGTGAGGCGCAATACGAGAGTGTTTACGAACAGCCCGATCAGGCTCTCGAGCTCGGGACGCTGTCGGTTTGCAATCGGGGTGCCGATCAGGACGTCCTCCTGGCCGCCGCTCAAACGTGACAGGAGAATGGCCCAACCGGAGTAGAGGACCATGAAGAGGGTCATGTCGTGCTGTTGGGCGAAGGCTCTGAGGCGTGCAGTCAGAGACCTGTCGAGCTCGATTGCGAGCTGTTGGCCCCGGAAGCTCTGGACCGCGGGCCTGGGCCGGTCTGTCGGCAATTGAAGCTGGGGTGCAGCGCCTTGCAGGCGCGTGCACCAGTAGCTCAACTGTTTTTCCAGCCGCTCGCCCTGGAACCACTGTCGTTGCCAGTGCGCGTAGTCCGCGTATTGGATCGGCAGAGGCTGCAGTGGATTGTCTCGGCCTTTCTCGTATGCTTCGTATATCTCCGAGAGCTCGCGCCACATGACTCCCAGTGACCAGCCATCGCTGATGAGGTGATGCATGGTCAGCAGCAGCACGTATTCCGCGGGCTTTACCCGCAACAGGCGTCCGCGGATCAGGGGGGCATTGTGCAGATCGAATTTTTCGTGACGCTCGTCGCTGCGGTGCTGGCGGATCAGGGCTTCGCGCTCGGCTTCTTCGTAGCCTTGCAGGTCGAGCGTCCGCAGTGGGAAACGTCGCTCAGGCAGGATTTCCTGCAGGGGGATTCCCTCAACCTCGACGAAGCCGGTCCTCAGGATTTCGTGCCGTTGCACGAGAGTGTCCAAGGCTCGTTGGAGCAAACGCTCGTCCAACTCTCCGCGCAGCCGCACAGCCTCAGACATGTTGTAGACGGCAGTGCCGCCTTCCAGCCGGTCGATGAGCCAGAGCCGTTGCTGCGCCCATGAAGTTGGCAGGCGTACCTTCCCCCCCTCCGCGGGACGGGGACAGGACTTGATTCGTTGTGCTTGTCGGGACTTTTCCTCGAGCAGCAGTCTCAGGAGCTGCGCCTTGTCCTTTGAGAGGCTGCCAAGCCGCTCCTGAGCGGAAGCAGATGCCTTCTTCATACGCGATCTCTCCTGGTGAGTTCCAACATCAGTTCGCGAACACGCGTCTCTGACATCGCCCCTACTGTGGCGAGCAGCTCGTCGATGTCGTCCCCACCCGCTGTCAGGTCATCGAGCAGGCGCGCGTGGCACAGCTCGTCGACCGCGGCCGCCAGATCTTCGAGTGTCTGGCGTTCGAACACCAGGCTGATGGGGACTTCGATGGACAGCTCGGAGCGCAGCCGTACGGTGACCTGCATGGCCAGGATCGAGTGTCCACCCAACTGGAAGAAGTTGTCCTTCCGGCCGACGCGCGGCAGCCGCAGCACCTGCTGCCAGATGCCGGCCAGCAGGCTCTCCACTTGTCCGCGGGGCTCTTCGTACTCCTGATTTAGCGAGGCTTCCAGATCCGGCGCTGGCAAGGCGCGGTGATCCACCTTGCCGTTGATGGTGAGTGGGAGACGCTCGAGCACAACGAATGAGCTGGGAATCATGTAGTCGGGTAGCACGGCTTTGAGGTGTGCGCGTAGTTCCTCGATCTGGAGGCTGGGTGCATTTGGTGAGGACTGGGGTGTGTCATATTTTGGCGTTATATAGGCGACAAGTCGCTTTTCGCCTGGAACGTCCTGGCGAACGAGAACCAGGGCCTCATTCACGTGCTCGTGACGAGTGAGTTGTGCCTCGATCTCTCCTGGCTCGATGCGATAGCCGCGGATCTTCACCTGCGCGTCGTTGCGGCCGAGGAAGTCGATGGTCCCGTCAGGTCGCCACCGGCCCAGATCTCCTGTCCTGTACATCCGTGCAACCGGATCTTGTGCCATGGGATCGGCGATGAAGCGCTCAGCCGTGAGCTCCGGTCGATTCAGATACCCTAACGCCAGCGCGTCCCCGGCGACATATATCTCTCCGCGAGCGCCCACCGGGACCGGCTGCAGATGGCTGTCGAGTATGTAGATGCGGGTGTTGGAGATCGGCCGGCCGATCGGGATGCGTGTCGTGTCGCCGTCGGCTGGGTCGACCTTGTAGGTGGTTGAGAACGTCGTGCACTCGGTGGGGCCGTACGCATTGAGCAGGTGCCCCGGTGGGCTTTGGCCCATTACTCGTCTGACACTCGAGGGATCCAACACATCGCCGCCGGTCAGGACAAAGCGAAACTGGCCAAATGCCTCCGCGATCTTTTCCACATATTGTGTAAAGAGGCCGATCGTCAACCAGAAGATCGTGACGCGGTGGCGGTGCAGCGTCCGGGCGAGACTGTCCGGGTCCAGCAGAACATTCTGGGGAATGATGACGACCGCCGCGCCGTTCAGCAACGCGCCCCAAATCTCGAAGGTTGCGGCGTCGAAGGCCGTGTTGCTGCAATGCGAGAGGCGATCGGTCGGCTCGATCTGGATGTACTCGGTATTGAGAACCAACCGGCTGATGGCTCGATGGGGAATGAGGACTCCCTTCGGCTCGCCCGTCGATCCGGACGTGTACATGACGTACGCTGGAAGCGACGAGGCTCTGGTCGGCAACGCCAGATTCTCAGTCGGAAGTCTGTTGATTTCATCTGTCGACGCCGCGCAGTCTAGCCACACCACTGCAAGGCTCTCGAGACCCTGACTGGCACCCTGCTCTGCCAGGACGAAGCGCGCGCGACAGTCACGAATGACGAATGCCTGTCGCGTCGCAGGCATATTCGGGTCCACAGGGACATAGACCGCACCGCATTTGAGCACGGCGAGCTGAGCCACGAGCATCTGCAAAGAGCGTGTCATGACGAGTGGGACGTAGTCGCCGATCGACACGCCTGCGGCTCGAAGATATCGAGCCAGGCGATTCGCTCTCTCGTTCAGCTCCACGTAGGTCAGAACATGCTCCTCGTGGAGCACCGCCGTTGCATAGGGTGTTCGGGCGGCTTGTTCCTCGAACAATTCCTGGACCAGCCGCTCCTTTGGAAAGGATGTGGTGGTCGCATTGAACAGCTCAACGAGCTGGCGCTGCTCGTGCGCCGGCAATATGGACAGGGATCGCGCTGATTTCGTTGGTGTCTCTTCCAGTGCCCGGACCAAGGACTGCGCGGCTTCATGGAAATAGGCCATGACCCGGCGCGGATCGATGCGGCGGTCGGTCTCCACGTCCAGCCGAAACCCCGCACCGAGGTCGTCTACGGACAATAGGATGGGATAGTTCGAGCTGCCTCGACTGGCCAACAAGGCGACGCCTTCCGCATCGGACCAGCGTGCTGGTGCTTCTGCCGAGGCATGGCGATAGTTCACCAGTGAGGTGAACAACGGTGCTCCGGCAGATAAGCCGCTCCAGCGCTGTGCAACGGCGAGGGAGGCTTGCTCATGAATCAGCAGGTCGGCCAGCTCACGCTGCATCTGGAGAATCAGCTCTCGCGCCGTGAGGCCCGTCAGCCGGATCCGAAGTGGCAGTGTGTTGATGAACATGCCGAGGATTCGTTGCGCTCCGGCGCTTCCCTGAAGTCGTCCCAACAGAACGGTTCCGAACACGATGTCGTCACGCCCGGTTGTGCGCGCTACGACCAGTGCCCAGGCCGCATGGAAGAGCGTCGCGACGCTGACAGCCAGGCGACGCGCGTGACTCCGGAGTTGTTCGGCGACCGAGGGTGGCAGCAGCCCGGAGGCGGTTTCGGTCTGGCTGCCGTTGCCATGGACATCCAATAGGCCGAACGGGGCAGTCGGCTCCTGGACGTCGCGGAGCTTGTCCCGAAAGAATGCTTCCGGGCTGTGGGACTCGATCCGCGCCAGGGTCTGGGCGACGTGATTCCGAAAGGGTGCCGGGTCGGGTAGCGTGTGTTGTTTCCCTTGCAGGCAGGCGACCACTTCCGCGACCAGGATGTCCAGGGAAGCATTGTCGCAGACAAGATGGTGCGTTCTGAGGATGGCGTACCAGTGGTCGCCGCGCGGGGCCTTGGCGACCTGCAGACGCATAAGGGGGGCGTGACGCAGATCCAACCGTTGGCAATCGGGGCTCAAACGCTCCTTGAGCTGTTCGATCGGATCGAGATCAGCGTCGAGCACAATCTCCTCGACCGGGAGGGTGGCCGCGCGATACACGACTTGTACCGGCTGCGGAAGGTCATCCCAGAGGACCGCGGTGCGCAGGATGTCGTGACGGTTGATCACGCTTTGCAGGGCGTGGGTCAGCTGGTCGAGCTTTCCCCTCGAGGACAGCAAAATCAACATCGAGCGGGCGTAGGCATCTCCGCCGCTTTGATTGAGGAGATGGTGGAAAAGGAGCCCCTCCTGCAGAGGTGCCAGGGGATAAGCGTCTTGGATGTTGGCGGCACCGCCTGGAACGGCTCTGACGATCCGCTCGACGTGCTCCGATTGCAGCGCGACCAGGGGCAGCATCTCGGGGGTGATTGATCCGCAGCCGGTGGGGATCCGGTTCGGTGGCACTTCGGAATGGCTCACTCCGCCGCGGGTCAACCTGCTGGCCAGGTCGGCCAGCTTGGGGCTGTCGAACACGTTCCGGGCGTGGGTGGAGAGTCCAAGGCGACGCAGGCGCTCGATCATCTGAACAATCAGGAGTGAGTGTCCGCCGAGCTCGAAGAAGTTGTCGTTGCGTCCGATGCGCTCCACCGGCAACAGCTCCCCCCAGATGTTCGCGAGCTGTTCCTCGAGCTCAGTTTGCGGGGGCTCATATTGTCGGCTGGCGTACGCATCCGGCGCCGGCGCGGGTAGCGCGCGCCGGTCGAGCTTGCCGTTGGGAGTCAGTGGCAGGTGATCGAGCATCACGAAGGCGCTGGGAACCATGTATGCCGGCAAGGCGGTCTTCAGATGCGCGCGCAACTGCTCCGCGGTGACGGGGGCTTGAAAGCGTGATTCGGTCTTGCAGACGACATAGGCGACGAGGCGCTTTTCTCCTAAAGCGTCTTCCCAGGCCATGACAGCCGCTTCATTGACCTGCGGATGCAGTGTCAGTTGCGCCTCGATCTCGCCCAACTCGATGCGCAGGCCGCGAATCTTGACCTGCTCATCGTTGCGGCCGAGAAATTCAATCGTTCCGTTTGCCTGCCATCGCGCGAGATCGCCGCTGCGGTACATGCGCTCGCTGGGATCGGCGCTGAACGGGTCGCGCGAAAAGCGTTCTGTCGTTTGCTCCGGCCGATTGAGGTAGCCGCGTGCGACGCCTGCGCCGGCGATGTAGATCTCGCCCGCGACGCCGATCGGCACGGGCTGGCGGTTGCAGTCGAGGATGTAGATGCGGGTGTTGGCGATGGGGCGGCCGATATGGACAACGGTGTCCTCATCGAGTATGCGGTCCGATGTCGCCACGACCGTCGACTCGGTGGGGCCGTAGTTGTTGACGAGCTCGAAGGTATGTGAGGTCGGGCGAAGACGCAGGCGGTCGCCGCCTACCAGGAGCGTGCGCAGGCCGCGATTGCACAGGTCTCGGCTGAAAGCGAGCTCTGCCATGGGAGTGGGGAGGAAACTGACATCCACCTTCTGGCCTGCCCACCATTCGAGCATTCCCTGCGCATCGCCAGAGAGGTCCGCCGGTGGCAGGGCGAGCGTCGATCCGCTGCTCAAAGAGGGCCAGATTTCCCAACCCGCGGCGTCGAATCCCAGTGAGGCCATGCAGGAGCAGTTGGATCCCGGCCGTAAGGCGAAGGCGTCGCAATGCCAGTGGATGAGGTTCACGAGATTGCGATGCTCGACGGCTACGCCCTTGGGAGTACCGGTCGAGCCGGACGTATAAATGACGTAGGCCAGGTGGCTTGGGTGCAATCCCAACTCGCGCGCGTCGAGGTCGCCGCCGGGCTCGAGGCCGATTTCTCTCCACTGAGAGTCCAGCGCAATGGTCGTTGCGCCGAAGTTGGGTAATGTCGGGCGCAGCTTTTCTTGTGTGAGCAGGACCACGGGGGCGCTGTCGCGGATCATGTTTTGCAGGCGCTCGGCCGGGTAGCTCGGGTCCAACGGCACGTAGGCGGCGCCGGACTTGAGGATTCCGAGAAGGCCGATGATCATGCTCGCACCGCGCTCAATGCAGAGGGCCACGCGCTGGTCGGGTCCCGCACCGTGGGCTCGCAGATGGCGCGCGAGCTGATTCGCTCTCTCGTTGAGCTGTGCGTAGGTGAGTGACTCGTCATGGGCTTTCACCGCGATCGCTGCAGGCGTTCGGGCGGCATGCGCTTCGATGAGCTCGTGAGTGAGTTTGTCTGTCGGGTAAGGCCGCGTGGTGGCGTTGAACAACTCGAGGACTTCACGGCGCTCGCCCTGCGGCAGTATTGACAATGTCAGAGCGGGCGTCCGAGGGGCTCGATGCAAGGCATCCACGAGCGCACGAGTGGCGGCATCGAGATAGCCGTTGATCCGCTGCGGATCGATACGCCGGTCTGTCTGGGCTTTGAGCGCGAAACTGTCTCCGAGGTCATCGATCGACAGGGTGATCGGGTAATTGGACCATTCCTGTTCCTCGATGATCTCGATGCCGCTCATGGGGGTGACTGGCGCGCTGTGCAGACAATTCAAGAGCGTACCGAAGAGCGGTGCCGCGCCTGAAATCTGGCTGCAGCGCTGCGCCAGTGCCAGGGGAGCATGCTCGTGACCGAGCAGGTCCACC
Organism: uncultured Steroidobacteraceae bacterium; assembly: GCA_964494895.1. GTDB lineage: Bacteria > Pseudomonadota > Gammaproteobacteria > Steroidobacterales > Steroidobacteraceae > 13-2-20CM-66-19. The sequence continues at coordinate 221,011 of CAZBTV010000001.1, forward strand.
AACTCGCGCTGGGTCTGCCTGACGAGATCCGCGACGGTGACGCCCGAGAGCTGAAGACGGACGGGCAGCGTGTTGATGAACATCCCCAGCGCCCGCTGCGCTCCAATTCCGTCTTGCAGACGGCCGGAGAACAGGCTACCGAAGACTACATCCTCGCGTGCGCTCGTGTGGGCGACTACCAATGCCCAGGCGGCATGGAAGAGGATCGCCGCGCTTACACCGAGGCGTCGTGCCTGCGCACGTATGCGAGCTGTAAGGTCGGCGTCGAGCTTCTGCCGGCTTTCGGCAATGGTGCTGCCGTCACCATGTACGTCCAGCAGACCAAATGGTGTCGTAGGCTCGTCTATGCCGGCAAGTTTGCCGCGAAAGAAGGATTCGGCAGTGCCCGCGCGGGCATAGGCCAACGTTCGTGCTACGTGATTCCGATAGGGTACGGGCGGCGGCAATTCGTGCGCGCGACCTTCGAGGCAGGCTGCCACCTCGGACAACATCACCTCTCGGGATTCGTGGTCACTGATGATGTGATGGAGCTTCAATGCTCCGTAGATCTGTCCGGTGTCATCTTTCGCAACTTGCAACCTCAGCAAGGGGGCTTGCCGCAGATCGATGACTTGTTTGTCGAGCGTGAGCCACTGTCTGAGCTGATCGGCGGACGGACGGTGAGGATCCAGTGGCACTTCTTCCAGGGTGAGTACCGCCTTGCGGTATACGACTTGTAGCGGCTGCGGCAGTTGTTCCCACACCACGGCGGTGCGCAGGTTGTCGTGGCGATCGATCACCTGTTGCAGTGCTGTGACAAACCCATGCAACCTTTGTTGCGATGAAAACGACATCAAGAGGAGCAGGACGTAGGTGTCACCACCTTGGGCAGTGAGCAAGTGGTGAAAGAATATTCCCTCCTGCAGGGGCGCCAGCGGGTAGATGTCCTGAACGTTGGGCGCCCCTCCGGGAACCGTGCTGATGATCCGGGCGATTTCCTCTGGCTGTAGCCGCACCATATCCAGCATCTGCGGTGTGATGTACGTGCATCCCGCCGGAATCGCGCTGGATGGCGCGGCAGCCGGCCCGGCTGACAGGTTGGTTACCGCGCGTGCCAGATCGGCTAGTGTCGGATTCTCGTAGATGCGCTGGATCTCGAGCTTCAGGCCTGCGTGGCGCAGCTTGTCGAGCATCCGCGGGATCAGCAACGAATGTCCGCCCAGCTCGAAGAAGTGATCCAGGCGGCCGACCCGCCCGATCCGCAGCAGCTCTTGCCAGATCTCGACCAGCAGAGCTTCTGTGTCCGATTGTGGTGGCGCGTATTCAGCAGTGACATAGGCACTCAGATCGGGTGCGGGTAGCGCGCGGCGGTCCAGTTTTCCATTCGCGGTGAGGGGCATACGTTCCAGCACCATGAATGCGCCGGGAACCATGTAGTCGGGTAGACGCGAGAGCAGGTGCTCGCGTAGCTCCTGGGTGTCGGGCGCAGCGCTTCCGGACGGTACGCTGTCACGAACAACATAGGCCACCAGATACTTTTGTCCGGGAGTGTCTTCGCGAACGACAACGGCGGCCTGACTGATGCGCGGGTGTCGCATCAGGTGGGCCTCGATTTCGCCCAACTCGAAGCGGAAGCCGCGGATCTTGACCTGGTGGTCGTTGCGGCCAAGATACTCGAGGGTGCCGTCGGGATGCCATTTCCCGAGATCGCCCGTCTTATACAGACGTGCGTAGGGGTCACTTCCGAGGAAATCACGCAGGAAGCGCTCACCGGTGAGGTCGGGGCGGTTCAAGTAGCCGCGCGCCACGCCCGCTCCGGCGACGTAGATCTCTCCGGGCTGTCCGATGGGAACGAGCTTTTTCTGGGAGTCGAGCAGATACACCCGGATGTTCTGCAGCGGACGTCCGATGTTAGGTAGGTCGGGTGACTGCCGAATCGAGGCCGCGGTGGTGTCAACGGTGCATTCGGTCGGTCCGTATACGTTATAAAAGGTGATGGTCGGGCACTGTGACAGAGACTGCCAGAGTGCAGGGTGGATCGCCTCCCCGCCGATCAGTACGGTCCTGGGCACATGGCGGTCTGCTTGGAGCAGCCCGGCGGATAGCCAGGTTTCGAGCTGCGAGGGTGTGCAGTCGATACAGTCGATGTGGTGTTTCTCGATGAAGCGCAGCAACTGCTGGGCGTCCAGCCGCGCTGGCTGAGGTACGATGAACAAGGTGCAACCGGAAAACAGTTGCACGATCTGCTTGACGGAGCCGTCGAATGTCACAGGGGCGTTGACCGCAATGCGCCGGCAGTCAAATGGACTACGATACAGAGGCTCCACCGATTTCCAGTGGTTGACGACGTTGCGGTGCTCGACCATCACGCCTTTGGGCTCACCGGTCGACCCGGACGTGTAGATCACATAGGCCAGGTCCCGGGAAGACTGGCCCAGAGTCGCAGGATCGAGAGCTGCGCCCTCTTGAGCGGCGATCTGCTCCCATTGGGCATCGAGTGTGACGCACTCGGGCCCCTCGAGCGGTATGGCAGCCTGGAGCCGCTGTTGTGTCAGCACGAGCTCGAGTGAGGCATCGTCGACCATGTATTGGAGTCGTTTGGCTGGATAGGTTGGATCCAGGGGGACGTACGCTCCACCTGACTTCAGGATACCGAGCAGGCCGACGACGAGATCGAGGCTGCGCTCGAGGCACAGGCCGACCAGATTGTCCGCGGCCACGCCGCGAGAGCGGAGATAACGGGCGAGCTGATTGGTCCTGATATCGAGCTCGCCGTAGGTCAGAGAGTCGTGGCCATAGACAACCGCGATGTGATCCGGTGTGCGCTGTGCTCGCTCCATGAAAAGCTGATGGAGGAGTGCGTCTTGCGGATATGGCGCGGTGGTGTCATTGAAGGCATACAACAGCCGCTCGCGCTCGGCCTGTGAGACCAGGGCTTGGGGGTCGAGGTTTCGCGTCTCGTCATCCACGAGCAATGCCGTGCCTGAAATGTCGCTGTCCATAGCGCTCCCCTTTTCGGGTAGTGATCCGATGCCGCGCGTCCCCGGGGACGGGCGCGCATTTTGCTGACTGGTTTTGAGTGACGCGCGGAACCTTATCCGGCGCAGCCCGATGCAGAGGGTGCCTGAGACTGGAATCGGGCTTGCAGCACGCGCCCTGCGCAGCGCCTGATGCTTTTCGTGGCTGGAGCTCGCAGGCTGCCAGAATTGTCAGCTGTCCCGCCGGGCGTCGGCCATCCAGGCCGCCACCACTGCAGATTCCTCGTCACTGAGGCTTCCTCATCCATGTGTCCGCATCGTCCCGATTCCAACCCTGGATACGAAGCCGCCAGGCGTAGCGGCTCGTCGGGACAGTTAGTATGCCTTCAATCCGGGCGCGGACTATGACTCCCACATCTTCACGTTGTCAAGGCAGATGCGTTCCAAGTGCCGGTCTCGAGTTGGACGAGACGTTGGTTCCGATAGGCTTGACAGCAACGGAAATGTTTTTGTTCGAGTCAAGCCGCGCGCCCATCGGGCGCCAGCGGCCGCAATACTCAAAGATCGAGTTGGGATGTTCGTTCGTTCCGCGTGGGGGACGGGGTCAGTATATTTTTGTAACCAGAGTGTCAAATACAATGACGGCGTCCGGGAAGCAACCGTGCAGGGATTGACCGCGCCTCTGGCTCGAGCAGATGAGCCACGGGCTGGCGAGGACCAAAATCAGACGAGTGTCTTTATTCCGCAATTCAGGCCGGCATATGTTCCGCGAACCAGGCGATGACTCGGGTCGCGTAGTCGATGGCGGCGGGGAGCTTGCGGACGCCGTGGCCTTCTTGTGGATAGGTGACCAGGACGGACTTCGTCCCACTCTGCAGCAGGGCGTTGTGGAACTGCACGGCCTCCTCCGGAGGTGTGCAGCGGTCCAATGCGCCGCAGATATTCAATGTCGGCGTTCTCGCCTTGTGGGCGTGCATCACGGGACTGCGCTGAAAATACTTGCCGTTCGAATGGCTGTAGTGGTCCGTGAGAAACAAGCTCACGAAATCCGGGATGTTGGATATGAGCTGCTCGGTCACGTAGTTCGTGATTGGCGATACGGAAACAGCCGCTGCGAATCGGTTGTCCTGGGTGATGAGCCAGGAGGTCATGAATCCTCCATGGCTGACGCCGATGACTCCCAGGCGGGCCGGATCGGCCACGCCGCGGCTGATGAGCATGTCGAGACCAGACAGGTGGTCACTGGTTTCCGCCCCGCCGAGCTCGCCCAGCACTTCCCGAGCGAAGCCCTGGCCTCGGCCACTGCTGCCGCGGGGGTTCGGGTAGAATATGGCATAGCCTTTTTTCAACAGCACCAGGTCGGTGACTCCGGATGCGGTCCTTGCGGGCCACCGGGGGCGCCAGTGGTAGACCGGCCCTCCATGGATGTTGGTGACCAACGGATAGGGGGGCGGGTTTGCTCGAGGTCGCGCCAACCATCCGTCGATCCGCAGCCCGTCAGGAGCTTGCCAGCTCAGCGGCTCGAGTGAGTGCACGGCGGCGGCATGATCGGCGTAGCCGAGGTCGAATGATCTGACGCTGCTGTAGCGGCCGCGGCGAATGGTCGCCAGCTCGGGCGCGCGAAAGTAGCTTTCGCCGATGAGGACGCACTCTCCCGGGTCACCGAAACCGCTGACCGTGGTGTAACGTCCTCCGGTGGTGATCTCCTTGCTGGCCCAGACCTGCTTGAAAAAACCGCCGACGGCGTCATAGACACCCACCACCGTCTCAAATCCGCGGTGGCCGGCCAACAGCAGATGCTGCTCCGAGCGCCATTCGGCGTATGTGATGTCCACGCCATCGGTCTCGACCGATCGGACCTGGCCGGAGGCGTCCTCGATCACGCGCAGCTCTCCGGCGACGAACCAACGGTCGCTGCAGATCGCTTCGACGATCGCCAGATACTTGCCGGAGGGCGAGGCGGCGGGCCACCCCAACTGGTCTCGCGGGGCGTAGATTTCGCGGGCTTCCCCGGTCCTGAGGTCATTCTTTCGCAGGCGCGCGGTGTACCAGTGACCTTCGGTAGGGCCAGAAGAAACCACAGCGGCCAAGGCGTCATTGCCGTACCAGGCAACCTCCCAGACATTCGTGTTGGGGTTGCCAACCTGGCGCACTGAATGTGTTGCGAGGTCATAAACCCAGGCACGCCGCCAGCGGTAATCCTCTTGTGCAGTATCCACCGTGGGCATCCAGGAGAGTACTTCCGCGCCGTGCTGACGAGTAGCAGTTGCTCCTTGTCCACCGGCGACATCGGCGCCATGCCCGGCGACGCCGAGAACGATTCGCTTACCGTCAGGTGACCAGTGGAAATATTCCACCCAGCCGTCCACAGCCGGCGTCGGCCGAGCGGCGCCTGTGTTGGGGTCGAGCAGGTAGAGCTGGAAATCACCGGCCCGGCGCCGGTCGGAAAGGAAGGCGACGCAAGCTCCGTCGGGAGAGAACCTGGGGAGCCGGTCGGTGTTGGGACCGAAGGTCAGTACTCGAGTGTCGCCGCTTGCGAGGTCCGTCCCGCAGATTCGGGTCGGTGCGCCGCCTTCCAACCTGTCGAGAAGGGTTCCGGAGAAGACTACACGGCGGCCATCGCTACTGACGTGAGCGTCAGCGGCATCACTGATCTGTCCAGAGGCGGGATGGTGTATTGCGCCGAAGAGGGTCTCTATCTCCTGATAGAGGCCGCTGTCGCGGATATCTCTTTTCACGGGCGAGGGATCCTTTCACTGCGGTCGTGGCCCACGGACGCCACAGGGGAAGTAGCGTCGGGCGAGAACAAACGTCAGGGTACCGAGGACTGCGGTGGTCGCGCCTACCAGTGTGAGCGCCTGGCCTATCTTCGCGGGACCCCCGATAGCGGTGGACGTCAGGCTCACGGTCAATGGCGCCAGTCCGGCTCCGAAAATCGCGCCGGCTGTGTTGTAGAGGGCGATGCATAACCCGCGCAGCTCGTTGGGCACGACGACGATGGACAGTGTCATGGTGCTGGTGCCGATGGCCGTACCGAGTGTGATGAAGAAGGCCAGGAGGATGCTCGCCTCGGTCGCACCACCGGCGATGGCAAACAAACTGCTCGGCAGGCTCAGAAGCGCCAGCATAGTCAACAAGGTCACGGTGCGCCGTGGGCCGCGCGAGCGCTGGCAGAAGTCCGCCAGGGTTCCACCCGCAAGCGGGCCGATCAGGCCACCCACGAACAGGACAATGGCCATGATGGCGCCGGTACGATCCGGGGGCAGGCTGAAGCGGCGCGAGAACATGGGGGTGGCCCAGATCAACGCCGACATATCACCGATCTGCACCATGGACCAACCGACCACGAGGAGTCCAACGACGGAGCGGCAGCGCCAGAGCTCGACGGCAGCTTGCCGAAGAGACGGGCTTTTGAGCGTCGCTTCAGTGCGGGAGGGCTCGCGCAGCCCCAGCAGGGAGAGCACGACAACAATCAAGGGGCTGGTGAGCCAGATCATCGCCGAACGCCAGCCGTTCGGGCCGGAGCTGAAGTGCTGGAGCAGATGTCCGCCGAGGGCGAATGTGACTGATAACCCTAGGACACTGGCAACGTGGGTTGTCATGGTCGCGCGGCCCCGCTGGGAGGCCGGGTAAAGATCCCCGATCAATGAGAGTATGGCCGGAGGGGTGGCGGTAACCGTCAGTCCGATGAGGCAGCGGGCAATAAAAACCACGGTAAACGAGGGTGCAAACGCGGTGAGGAAGTTTGCCAATACGTTCAGCGCGGCGAATGCCAGGAGCAGACGGATGCGTGAATGGCGATCCACAAGGATGCCCAAGGGGATTGCGCTCAGCACTTGTGGGATTGCCAGGGCAGCGCCTTGCAGCAGCGCGATCTGGTTGTCACTCGCAGTGAAGGCGGTACGCAGCGCTTCCTGCAACGGACCCAGGGTGGTTCGTCCGTAGTTCGATGCAGCCGCGGCGAGGGCGAGGAGCAAGAGCTGTAAGGTGCGTCCTGTAACGACCGGTCGAGAGGAAGATACGGTCGATTCGCGTGCAAAAGCCTCCATGGCTCAATTGTCGCGGCGGAATGCGAGTGTCTGCGTGAGATAGCTGGAGTAGCGGAACGCGCGGCCGCCGGGGTCGAACGTCAGTATCCCGCCCCAGGGCATGGAACTCGTGGACCGGGCGCGCCAGAGGTGCTCGGCGAGAGATTCCAACTGGAAGCACACGGACCCGAATCGTCCTCGAGTGCTCAGTCGCGGGCCATCTTCCGTGACGTGGATCTCAGCTTCGGTACCTGTGCTCACCGATCGATAGCGCCCTACGATGCTCGTGAAGTCAGAAGTCCTGCTGGGAGCGACGGGCACCAACTCGTCAGGGTTGCCGAAGTCGGTGAGTCGAATGCCAGCGGGCTTTTGCGGGTCGCCCAGCAGGGCGAAGCCGATCTTCATGTATGTGCATGTACCGGCAGGCCAGAGCACACCGGCTCCGTCCGGTTCGACAGGAAGATCGAAACCATTCAAGGTGACCACGGCACGACCCTGCTCCAGAGTGCGGCTTGCGCCAGAAGGTGGTGCGCCGAGTTGAATGACACGCCCACTGGTGGGTGAGCGAAACAAACCTTCCGGCAGGCGGACTGTGCCTGGGGAGCGGACGGGGTCGAGATCCGGCAGGCAAGCATCGAGGACTTGATAGACGAGAGCCTCACTGGAAAGGTCGCTCCGATTGAGCAGGACGACGACATCCAGCCCTGCCGCTGGAACCTTGAGCATCTGTGAGTTGGCTCCCATGCCGCTGCCGGCATGGTGGAGAGTACCGGCGCCACGATAGGTGCCGCTCATCAGTCCGAGCCCATAGCCGGTGGAGGTGCCGTTCAGGAGCTTCAGGGGCTCCTTCATCTGAGCCCATGTCGCCGGCCTGCCGATCCGTGGCGCATCCATGTGCGCCATCCATGCCAGCAGGTCATCGACCGTGGAGACAATGCCGCCCTCACCGGCCGTAGCCGCTCCAAGGTACGACTTCTCATAACCGCCACCGGCTCGGCTCGTGTGCATGGTTGCGCTGTTGGGTACGAAGTCGGTGTCGAAGCGGCGTAGCAGCGTATCGTACATGCCCACCGGCTCGAAGATCCGCTCGCGTAGAACTTCTTCGAGAGGACGTCCTGAGAGCCGCTCGATGGCGGTGGTCAGCAACAGATAACCACCGTTGTTGTAGCTCCACGTGGTTCCGGGAGGAGAGTTGACATCGTCGATGTCGCGATACATGGCCACGAGATCGCCGCTCAAAACCGGACGCCCGGCGCCACTGAACTGGAAGCAGATATCTTTGCTGTCGCGCAGCCCGCTGATGTGGCCCATGAGCTGCCGTACGGTGGCGTTTCGAGCGCTCGGGTGAATCTCAGGCACATGTTTGCGGATTGGATCGTCGAGAGTGGCCCTGCCCTCTTCGCACAGCAGCAGGTAGGCCAGGCAGGTGAAGTGCTTCGTCGTCGAGTAGATCCGCATCCGCATCTTCGGCGAGAGCATCACCGGCAGCTCCATGTTGGCCAGCCCGAAGCCTTTGCGATAGACGGGCTTGCCGTCTATCGCAATGCCTACCGCACCGCCGGGCCTCTCACACTGGTTGAGCCGCGCGAAGAGCGCGTCGATCCTGGCTTCCGTGAAATCAACCGACAGCGCCCGCCCCGCGCAGCCCGCGGGGGATTTCGTGCCTGTTGAGAGCGGGCGCGTGATTGCATTCATATGCAAATGCGGCGAGTGTCAGAACGTTTCGATGACGGAGAGGCCTACTGTACGCGGTTGGATGTATTGAAATGCGTATGGTGGCGTGTAGCCGATGCCTCCTGTGAGGACGCCAAGCCGATCCGTGACATTGTTGACGAACAGGTTCACGGTCCAGGTATCCAGCCGGATGCCAGCCCGAAGGTCGGTCTTGGCGTATGCGGGAAAGTATTGGCGGGCCATGGGGACCCCTTTGGAGAGGCCTTCGAAGGGACCTTCGCGATTGCCAAGATAGCTGACGGCGCCGCCTACGAAACCGCTCAGGTTGGCGCTGAGAGGGAATTCTTCTTCTAAGGATAGGTTTCCCGAGAAACGACTGCTGTAGGGCAGCCGGTCTCCGGAGGCGCCGTACGCCTGGCTGACCATGGGAGGGAAGGCTTGTGTCAAGGCGGCGGCATTCCAGACGGCCCAACCCGAGACGGTCAGCCCAGCGAGGGGTCGTGACTGGATGGATAGCTCCAACCCGTCGCTCTTGGCGCGGCTGCCGTTGGCGGTGTAGCTGAGGCCACTTTGCGGGTTGGTCAGAATGATCTGGATGTCGCGCCAGTCGATGTAGTAGAGCGAGGCCTCGATCGAAAGCCGATGATCGAAGAACTGGGATTTGGTGCCGATCTCGTAGTTTTGCGTCTTGTCGGGATCGTACTGAGAGGGGGTGCCGGGGCCGGGGCTCAAGTTGGGTCCGCCGGCGCGGTAACCTGACGCGAAGCGAGCGTACACCATCATGTCGGGCGTGAGCTTCAGGCGCGGCGTGACGAGGTAGGTGAAGGCATTGGCATTGGAGGCAACACCCGGATTGATGATGGGCGTCGTGAGGCCGACCAGCGGTGCTATCTCAGTCGAGTGGTACGTTTCCTTGTCATGGCTTTCGCGCGCACCGATCTGGATGTCGAACTGGTCCGTGAAGTGCCACGTCAGGTCAGTGAACCCAGCGTATTCGCTGTAGGTGGTCGGAAATTTCACCGTGAGTGTGTCGGCGACGATGACCCCGGTGAGGGGGTTTTCGGCCATGAGGTCCTGCTCGTACGAAGAATGCTCGTGGGTGTAGAAGCCTCCGAGCAGCCAGTCGAGGTGGGGGCCGAAACTGGCGGCGACTCGCAGTTCTTGCGTGAATTTGTCGGTCGCGTTCTGATTGAACAGAGGGGCACCGGCGACACCGTATTTGAGATTGGTCAGCGGGCCGTAGCGGTAGCCGAAGTCGATCGAATCGGAGAACGCATTGACGTTGTACCCGGTCACCGAGGTGAGGTCGAAGATTCCGAGCCTGGCGTTCGCGTTCACGCTGTAGGACTGGACCTTGCGATCATAGGCTCCTGCTCCCGGGACGTAATTCTGCTGCAGCCCGCTCAAATTGCTCGCAATGTCGACGTCGGACGAGCCGCCTCCGGTGATCTGTTGATAGAGCGCGGTGAGTTTCAGGGAGAAGGTATCCACGGGCCGCCAGAGCCCGGAGAGCAGTCCGCCTCGGGCACGCGCATCGTTCAGGCCATTCTCGTGAAGAATGGGATTGTCGATGTAGCCGGGGTCATCGCGAAAGAAGCCACTGGCGCGGAAGGCCAGCGTGTCGGCGACGGGCATGTTGACCGAGCCGCTCGCGCTATATCCTACCCCGGTCCCATTCTTGACGTCGGTGAGGCCCGCCTGCATGCGGCCCTCTACGCCGCGGGTCGATGGGTCGAGCGTAACGAAGTTGATGAGGCCACCCATGCTGCTGGCGCCGTACAGTGTTCCTTGCGGACCGCGCAGGACTTCGATCCGCGCAAGGTCGCTCGGGTCGATGTCCGGTACCACCGAGCCGCCGCCGTTGTTGGTAGAGGACCCGAAGGGCGCTCCGTCGATGGTGATCCCGACGGTCGGGTTCGAGACGCCGGTGCTGATGCCGCGAATGGAAAGGAGCTGCTGGGACTGCGTGTTGGGCGTTACACTCAGGCCGGGTATGTTGGTGTAGTAGTCCTGCAGCCGGACCTGGTTGGTGGCGGTGAGCGTATCGGCACTGATGGAGGTGACCGGCACAGGGACGTCCTGCAGTCTCTCGGTGCGCTTTTCGGCTGTGACGAGGACCTCGTCCAACGCCTTCGACCTGCTCGAGGCGGAACCGTCGGCGGCATCGTCGGATTCTGATATGGCGCCCGGGCTGGCATCGGCGAGCCGGACGCTTGCTGGCGGACGGGCAGGAGGTTTGGCGATAGCGCCCGTGGTGGCCGGCCGTGTGCTTTGTGCATCCTTCGGTGCCGCGTCCGTTACGACGCGGAAGGTATTCTCATCAACGCGGACAGCGTGAAGCCGCGTGCCTGAAAGCAACCGGGCCAACGCGTCACCCGGGCTCAATTCCGCTTTCAGAGGCGGGGCCTGGATTCCGTCGACCGTGGTGGCATCAAAGTAGATGTTCAGGTTTGCGGCGCTGCCGAGCGCCGTCAACGATTGCGCAAGGGGTTGCGCGGGCAGATCGAATCGCATCTGGGCGGTAGCGGTGCACGAGATGATGAGTGCCAGTAGAGGAAGGAGCAGAAAACCAACCGTACGAGTCCGGGTGTGGCCGGGCATGGATGCATTCCCCCGGCAGTCCATTGCACAGAAGTTGTTTATGTTTTGCTACAGTCATTCGAGGGCTGTGTAGTTGAGCGCTCTCACGAATATAGACGCCTGGCGTACGACGGACTCGCACCCCTGGTGTGATGGTTGGACAAAAAAACCTGTTCTCGCGAAGCACCCCGCGAGATGAGGATGATTCACGGGACCTTGGCCTTGGGGTTTTGCGAGTGCCGGGGAGGCGACAGCGAACCGATGGATCGCGAGCATTCGATGACTGCGATGCCGGCAGATTGGAAGTCGATTGGTTGGCCGCACTGTTCGGAAGTCATGATTGCCGTCGCGGGCGGACCACAGCAGGCGATCATTCAATCTACGAACAATCTTCTACTGGGTTGCTGAGCCGTCGGCTTCCGAGGGAGCTGGGCTTGGTGTCGGCTCGAGTATCAGCTCATCGTCGTGCTGGGTGACTTTCAGGTCGTAGGAGGCTGCGACGGCACGCGCGAAACTGCGTGAGTCGCCGATCCTGAAAATGCCGCCGATGGGGATCCGTGCCGCCTCGGGTGAGGCTACGATGATTTTGATCTTGTTGTAGCGGCTGAACTCGGCTGCCGCTTCACGCAGTGGAGTGTGATCAAAGATGAGTTGTCCGCGCACCCACCCTGTCGCTTTGTCGATTGCGGGGCGGTCGACGGCGGGTTGCGCATGCGCATGGGCTCGCAGTCGCTGGCCGGCATTCAAAATGGTGACGTCTGAGTTGGCGGTTGTGGCGGTCGTGCCACCGGAAATGTCGACGGGCGCCACGGCGACGCGGCCTTCAATGAGCGTTACGGTCAGGGCATCGTCGGCAGACTGGTCACGACGGACGGTGAATGAGGTCCCCAGGGCCAGGATCTTGCTTTCGCCAGCGATGACAGTGAATGGTCTGCGGTCATGCGCGACCTGGAAATAGGCTTCGCCAGACTCGAGGATGACCGTGCGGGCACTCTGACCGTAGTTCATCCGTATGTGGCTGTCAGTGTTGAGCGTGACCCGGGTGCCATCATCCAGGTTCAGGGTTCGCTGTTCGCCGACTGCGGTCGATACAATAGATGTTAAGTAATGCTTAACAAATACCCCGGCGACAGTCAGGGCAGTCACCGCGATGGCCAGCAGCGGTACGAGCAGCGCTCGGCGCGTAGGGCTTTCGGGTCGGCGGGGAATGCGCCGAGGCAGGCCTTCGGTCTCTATCCATACATCCGTGGCAGATTCCCACGCGGCGGTGTGCAGAGGACTGGCGGCTATCCAGCGCTTCAGGCCTCCTTCGATCGCTGCATTCCGCTCGGGACTATGCAACAGGGCCATCCAGGCCGCAGCTTCTGCCTGCGCACGCATGATAGTCAGCTCGTCGGATTCACCGGTCAGTGTCATTCCTGCTCCTCCCCTTTCATCCTGATCAGTAGGAACAACGCGCGTGCGATGTGTTTTTGCACAGTCCTTTGCGTGATGTGCAGATCAGCAGCAATCTCCTCGTACGTGTAGCCTGCGCGGTGGGCTAGAAATATCTCACATGTTCGTTCGCTCACGGCGCTCAGTACTCTTGTGATCTGATCCAGCCGTTGCTGCGCGGCCAGGATGCGGTCTGGGCCTGGGATGGTGTCCGCAAGAGTCGTGCTGTACTCCAGCTCGGTTTTGGCGTACGACAGGACGCGCCCGCGGCGGAATTCGTTGACGGCGAGATTCGAGACGGTCCGTGCGAGAAATGCTTCTTCGTTGCGGACTTCGGTGGTGCGGCAGTATTCATGAAGGCGCAGGAAGGCCTCCTGGATCAGATCTTCAGCTTCCTCTCGAGATCGACCACGTCTACGGACGACTTTGATCAGACGCGCGATGCGCGCCAGGGGACCAACCATTTGGCTCAAGCGTGCTGCAGGATTCGAAACCAGCCTACCCACCTTTTCTCACAGACTTTAGTCCGGATCGGTGGAATGACGCAACGCGAGAGTGCATGCCGCTTGCTGCACTCCAGTAATAATGCAACGCAGCATGACTCTAGCAGCAAAGGAGTGGGGTGGCGAGTCTTCGGGAGTTGGAGCGCAGCGCTCGCAAGGGCTCTGGCAGCCGGCGATGCTCACTTGCGCTGGGATTTCAGGGTAGGTGCGTGCTTTGAACATAACTTCCGATGTTAAAGAGCTTGCCCTTTGATCTTATGCGGCGGCTCCCCATAGCGCTTCGGGGCACGTCACATATCCATCTGTGAAGCGGAGTGTGACCTCACGGTCGGATTTCAGGAACAGAGGTCCATCGAGCTCGACGACGGAGCAAAGTTGACCCAGCAGGAAGGCCGGGGCCATCGCAAGGGATGTGCCAAACATGTTGCCTGCCCAGGTGCTCAGTCCGTGCCGCTGTGCGGCTCTGGCCATTGCCAGGGCCTCGGTAAGGCCACCGCATTTGTCGAGCTTGATGTTGACGATGTTGAATCGGCCGGGGAATCCGTCGATGTCGGTGAGGCTTTGTACGCTTTCGTCGGCTGCGATGGGGATGGGGGAGCAGAGTCCCTCGAGGAGATGTTCCTGTCCGACTGGAAATGGTTGCTCGATGACGGCCACTCGCGCGTCGGCCAACACTGGGATCAGTTGGTCGAGGGATGCGCGGGTGAAGCCTTGATTGGCGTCGACGCTGAGCCAGACGTCGGGTCTTGCCTGGCGAACGGCGATCACACGGTCACGGTCGACTGGCTCTCCGGTCAACTTGAGCTTGATCGCGCGTGCGTCGGTGTAGGCGCGGGCGGCGTCGGCCATGCGCGAGGGATCGTCAGCTCCGCAGGTGTAGACGGCCAACAGGGGGCGAGGTTTTTCCAGGCCGGCGAGCTGCCAGGCTGGGCATCGGGTCAGCTTGGCTTCGAGGTCCCATAAGGCGCAGTCGAGCGCGTTGCGGGCGCCCCCAGGGGGAAGGATCGTTGGCAGTGAGTCGCGGGTGAGTCCGGTGGTTTCCAGGGTGGCTTGGATTGAGTGGAGTTGCTGGCGCATGGAGGCGGGATTTTCATTTTTATAGGGGACGCCTCTGGCTTCGCCGCGGCCTTGGTGGCCGTCTTTTCCTAGGGTTACTACGATGACTTCGATGGCTTCGTAGGTGCGGCCGGTGAGGCGGAAGGGGGCGGATAGGGGCCAGCGTTCGGTTGCGATGTGTAGGGATATTGGGCCTGGAGCGGGCGACTTCACACTGGAGGTACTCACAACGGGGCTTGGGGATGACTGTGGGCGCTTGCGGTGTGGGGGCTAGGCAGTGCGGGGCTGTTGCGAGTGCGGCGGGAATGTAGCAGCAAAGTGAGGGGGAATCGATGTGTGTGGGCGAGATGTGCGGGTGTAGGGGTTTAATTAGTAGAGCGAATTGTATTGACAGAAGATTGGGCAGTTCGGTCGCGTCGGGGTGGGCGGCGATGGGGCAGCGGGAGCTTACGTGTGCATTCGAATGGGATCAGTTCTGGGGACAGGAATGATGGTTAGAAAGCCGGGGCGTCGCACGTGAGGGTCGCGGTGGCTCCTGGGAAAATGCGCGTCGGAAAAAACCGCAGAGGAACCGCGATCTTTTCCGGCGTTCCCTAGCAATCGCACAGCGTCGCGTCCCGGTTGACCATGCCAAGATTCTAGTTGGTCACGCGCGACGCAGCGCGATTACTCGGCATTTTCCAAGGCGCCGCCGCGACCCTCACGTGCGACGACCCGGCCTCGTGGGGTGACCAAGTATCAGTTGATTCCAGGGAAAGAGTGAAAGAGAAAGTGATCACGTGGGGGCATCAGGGGAGATGCCTACGGTGGATGGGTCGGGAGTGCGTCAAGATTCGCTGAGTGAGAGTGTTGGGGAATGGGGGCTCGCGTTGTGGAGTGGACGGGTATGAGGGGCTCGCTTGATGCGACGCATATTTGTGTGGGCGGGGGTTGTTGCGTTGGGGGAGATCGGGGCTTTTGGGGGTACACCTGCGCGTGCGGCAGACGTGGCGGTGGCCAGGAATGGCGAGGACCCGTGTGAGGAGCCTGTAATCGACGGGTACGAGCCGAATGTTTTCGGCTACACGAAGCAGGGGGATGACGAGCCGTTCGTGGATATCACGATTTCGGTCAAGACGCAGTTGTTTCCCAACCTCATCTGCAGGAATTTCCAGGGCCGCCACCGGCTGTACCTGACATTCACCGGGCGATTCGGGTTCTATGTGGGGACGCGTCATTCCTCGCCGGTCATTGCCAAGAATTTCAATCCGAAGTTGCTTTGGCGGATGATTCCGGATACTGCCAACACCACCCTGTTCAGCGCATATGGGAGGAAGGCTGTCAGTCTGTATTCGAGTTATATCGATTTTGCCTATGCGCATGATTCGAACGGGCAGTCGATCGATTCATTGCAGGAGTACGAGGTGCAGGCTTCTCAGGTGGGCGGCGCCCGGGACGCGCTCGACTTCATCAGTCGAGGTTGGGATTACGTGCAGGCGGCTGGCCAGAAGACGTGGTTCGGGGGGCGGCTTGGAAGCGGCGCGCTGTCTCTTTATCCTGACGTGAAGTTCTTTCTTCGGCACGGGTTGCTGCAAGGAGTGCCGGAGGAGTTTCACTCGTGGGAGGTCGATACGCACTTGCGGCCGAGACATGCATTCGATGGGCTCAGTGCGGGTCTGGAGTATCGGCCGTATGCCGGGCTGATCGGGGAAGATCCCCGGACGGTGCCATGGAAGTCGGGGCTGCGGTTTGAATTGAAGCTGACGAGTGGGTATGACCCGTTGATGCGCTTTGATACGGTGCGTGGAGAGGTTGGCTTTTACGTTCTGGAGCTGCCGTTGACCGTGTGGGCTCAGGATGGGTATCTGGACAGCCTGGCGCGGTATTACAAGAGGACGGTGTCGGGGGGGCTGGAGTTGCGGTTTGTGGAGTTTTGATCCGCATGGTGGGGCAAACCTGACCGGCTAGTCTTCGCGTGCGGGGCGATCCTTGATGAGGGTTCCGGCCTCGCCTTTGCCATCGATCATGAAGCACTTGAACTCTTTGGCACCGAAGCTCCAGATCGCGGCCTGCGGGAAGCGGGGGTTCGCGTGCTGGCGGTAGGCAATCGTGATCTCGTTGTATTTGCCCTTCGTCGCCGACTCGAGCAGGATCTTCTTGTAGGATAACGCGTTGGCCATGAGTGTGGGCGCGTCGTTCACGCCTTCCTCCGGCCTGGTCAGTCCCTTGCCAATGACCTTGATGGTGCTGCCGACCCCGTACTTGAACGCTACGTCGGGCTTGCCCTCGGCGGGCTTTTTGCGTGGCGTGGCGGAGAAGCCTGCTCCTATGTCGTATTCGTACGCCTGCTTGATGCGCGTCATTCGGCTGCGGTATATCTGGATCAACTCATACAACCTGGGCCGGTCCTCCCGGATCCGCTTCGCCATGCGGTTGAGGCGGTCGAATAACTGCAGATCGCCCTCTATGGGCAACGGCATGAAGATGGCGTAGGAGCCATCTTTGTCTTCCCTGTTCAGCGCGTGGTAGAGCTGTTCGGAGATGTTCCTGTGGGGATCCAGCAGGGACGCACTGAGGTCGTGCAGGCCGAGAGAGTACTTTTGGCTGGGCCCGGGTGCGAAGTTCAGCGGGTTGGTCCGCGCGATCACCGCCTTGCCGGACACATCCTGAGGCCAGCCCTCCCACTCCTTGGTGCCGCTGCTGTCCTTGGTCTGGTTGGCTGCGTACTTCAGGTTCCATTTCGAGCCGGTCTCGCCGGGCTTGATGTACGTGCGGATCGTGAGCCGGCATGAGTGGAAGGCCTTGCCGACGGTGTCACCGGCCTCCCAGGTCTTGTAGGCCTGGAACCACTCCACGACTGATTCGACGGTCGGCACGCGGTTGTCGACCAGAGCTTCGAGCACGCGATTGCGGGCGTCGAATAGAGACATGGCGCAGGACTCCTTTGGGACTTGCGTTTGCGTTGCCTGCAGGCGCAGAACACCGCCCCGACAGGAAGAACGGAACGGCGGAATGGAACCGTGATCAGGCTAAGCGCAGGCTACGCTTGTATGCAAGCGGCGGCCAGGGCACTCAGGCGGCGGCGGAGCGTGTGTCGGTCAATTTTCCCGGAGGAGGGAGGCTCATCCATCGAGAACACCAGTCCCGATGTGCGGTAACTCGATGAAGGCCGGACGCGAGGCATCTTGAAACACCATCACCCGCACCGCCTGCGCGTTGAGTCCCGGACCGTGGGCAACGGCGAGCAGATCCGGACCTACGGCGGACAATCCCGGCACCGTCACCGGAGCTGATTCGGCGAGTGGATCGATTGCCGAGCCTTGCAACGTCACGCGAATGCGATGTCCCGCTGCGAATACATAGGAAGTGGGATAGAGCTCGAGCTCGAAGCGGTACGGCTGGTCAGGAATGAGAGGCTTGGGATCGCTCGGCGAGAAGAATCGCATGGCGTTCAAGTATCCCCGCGTCACTTGCAGTGACTGCAGCGATCCTGACTGTTCGATCTCGCTGACATCGGTGATCTCTACCACGAAGTCCGTGTCGGTCCCGGAGAGGGCCGCCCAGAAGCTGATCCGAGGGTAGCCTGTCATTTCGATCGGGGCTTCGAGCGCAGTGCTGGTCCAGCTGAGGCCGTGCGCCTCATAGGGCGTCTTGTCGATGCGCGGTCGGGAAAGAGCCGTAACGGCCGCCATGTTGTAGGGACCGGAGGGCGAGTATTCGTAGGCGACATTCCGGTCCGCACCAGAGCGGACAGAGCTCAGGGACCCGTCGTTGAGTCCCGACCGGGTACCACTCGCCCGCTCGCGAAGGTACAAACGTGTCCGCCGCTCATCAGGCAACGGCCAGTCCCATTCGAACCGCCATTCATTCGGTCCCTGGATATAGATCAGGACTGGCGGCTCGTCTTCCACTCCGCTGCGGATGTCCTTGAGCCACCGGTCAACCCAGAGAAGACTGTATTCAAAGCCGCTGAAGGGCCATACGCCGGGCCCCGAGAGCGGCGGGTCGGGACTCATGAATGCTCCATGCCCCCAGGGCCCGATCAACATCTTGAGCCGCTTGCCGGGCTGCCCCGCTTTCAGCCACTCGTAGCACTTCATGGATCCCAGAAGGTAGCTGTCCCAGCCCGAGGTCAGGAAAACGGCGACGCCGCGGCGTGCGATGGCTTCGAGCTCCTGAGCCTGCACTGTCCGCTCGCGCCAGAAGGCATCGAAGTTGGGATGAGCCATGGCCAGAGCGTACTCGCGCTCTGCGCCGCCCACCCACTGTCGCGCCGCCCTGCCCGGCCCCGGACTCATCCCGCCCGGGTACCAGAGATACCAATAGTTGTCGCTCCCCGCGTCATCCGGGAGGAGGACCTCGAGCCCGGGTGGCGCCTCCCTTGCCCCGAGATACTGCACCAGGCCGAGCAGCGAGGCTCCGACCATTCCAATACGTCCGTTACACCCTTCCTGTCGCCTGAGCCAGTCGATGAGATCGTGCGTATCGCTGCCGAATCGCTCGTAGAGTCCTACTTCGCCTTCGGACGGTAACAGTCCGCGGAGCCTCGCGAGGAGCACAAGGTATCCCCGGCGCGCGAGCCGCTCAATTGTTTCGGCGAGACTCGGCTCCATGCCCTCGCCGTAACCGTTCGCTATGACAATGCCGGGGACGGACTCCAGCACCTCCGGCCGATACAGGGTTCCACTCAACCGCAGCCCGTCACGCGTCCCTATCGATACGCTGGTTGCAATGACTCGATACCGCGATTCACCGAGCGGGGCAGCCCGAGGCTCACTGATCCAGGCCCGGTCCTCGGTACCGAGGCCACGAGGCGTGGCGGGAGGCACGATGCTCATCGCCACATCGTGGAAATCGACCCAACGGCAGTCCGGTGTCGGCGCATGCTACCTCCACGGCATCGGTGCAAGATCAGAGTAGCGTTATCGTTCAATCCGTTCAATCGGCCGGCAGGGTTTGAACAAACTGATTCGAGGCACGCAGACCAATTTGACCAACCCATCTGACATACGCAACACGTTGCATTCGGCCAGACCGCATCGGGTACTCGTAGCAATCCAGGGCGAAAACAGTTGCGGCATGAAAGCGCACAGGTCTTTGATCGAGGATGAATGTTGCTGCTCGAAGCCGGTGGGTGCACCTGGCTCAATGCCCGCCAGCTGCCGGAAACTCTGCTGAACCCATCGTTCGGACCGACCTCGCTTCCGTACTCCCCAGCTTGACGACTCGGTTCGCTTGCCATTGAATGTAGCAATCAGGAGCCTGTAAACGACCGCTCGCGTCGGCGATATTCATCAGGGAAAGCGCAAAAAAGTCACATGGCCTCGGAAAACACCATTCATTTGTGGCGTCGCTGTCACGGCTGCGGGGCCGCCCCTATCCATGGGGAGTGCTATCACTGTGCATCCTGTTACCCTGGACCCGACACTGACCTGTGCGCCTCATGCTACGCGCTCTACCTGCGTGGCCAGCTTACCCATCCTGCACCATCACTTCAAACTCCTGTAGTCGGGCAGCATCGATTCGCCCCGGTCCCGGGCGACAGGGAGGAAGGCTACATTCCATGGCTGGACATACCTGACAGGAATGAAAGCTCGCCGATTCCCCATGACGGACTCTTACTCCGTCTCGAGTTCTGTTTCCGGTCCGACGTAAGCTTCGGTGCCTATGGATTCGCCGTGCAAACCCCGCGCAGTGCACTCATTCTTACCGCGCTACACGTGATGGGCGAGGTCATTGCCAAGTGCGGCATCGATGCCACGTCCACAAACCATGCCTACGATGGCCGTGCACTGTCTCAAGCCATACACCGCGTAAACCTCTACAACGTGCTCAAAGAGAAATGGATGCTACATCCATTGGGAACCGCGGGTCCGATGCTGGTACTCCCCGATGCGCGCATCGGCGACCCTGAGCCGATCTCGATACGGGACATAGCCGCATTTTCGACCAACAATACAAGCCGTGTCCGCCCTGCCCGTCTCGCCGGGCAGGCACCGCGACGGGGTGAAACTGTCTGGCTCGCCGCCAGATTCTCCGACACGGCTCGAACCCGCCAGGCAACGGTCGTGGAGCAGACAGAGCACAGCTACATTTTCCGATACCTGGATACGTCACGGGGGATTCCCTACACCAGCGGCGCTCCAGTGCTCAATTCCTCTGGGGAAGTCGTCGGCATAAACATCGGAGAGGGCCGATTCAAAGGGCGTTGTTTTGGTCACGCCCATCAGATCGACAGTATTCGGCGACACTTGCGGAGTCACCTCAGTGATTGAGGCCCCGCCAGTGTGAGCGGCCGTCGATAGAAGTCGTCGCTCAAGCTCCGCCGATGTCAGGCTCCTGGGGCTCGAGTGTGGGCCCGGGTGTTTGATTACGACCAGCCCCTGACGAACCGATGCCAACCCGGCATCCAACTGACAGAGCCCTTGCCTGCAGCGGAGTTTCAGGCGCCTGCTACAGGAGACGAAGTCGATGTTATGTCCAGGGCTTGCAAAAACGAGCTTGTCCCTGATCGCAAGTACAGCAACGATCGGCGAGCTCACGGCTGCGTTGTGCGTCACAGCACATTTCCGGCTCGAGCGTATTTCCGCGCTACACTGCGAGTGTAATATTGTCCACCCATGGCGGAGGGGGTGTTCGAGACACGTGATAACCTGCCCTGCAGGCTCAATTTCAGCAGGACCGACTCGTCTAATGGTGAAGAAGACCAAGACATCTCGCTCAGCAGATGATTTCACAGCCAGGCGCCCTCAACCATCCATACCGGTCAGCCCAATGCCCGGCGTTCTGCGCTTAAGGAAACCCGGCGCGCTCTTGATATGCCGAATTCTGGAGGAAGGTGGGCGACGCGGGCTCACGAAAGAAGAGCTTGGGCGAGAGTCTCTCGGAGTCCAACGCTCTTATTTCTCTGGTCTATGTGCGGGTGACAGAGACGTTCCCAGTCTGGGGGAGGACGCCATCACAAAAGCGGCGCGATTCCTCGGCATCGCCCGGATCACTGCGAAACTGCTGGCGGGCCAATTGATCGAGGACGACTTCTACGCAGGTCCGGGGACTTACCAGGATGCTCTGAAGCCGGCACTGCGCATGATTCTGGATGATCCGGAGTGGGTTCCACCGCCTAGTATTCTGAGCGCGGATACAGAGCTTCAAAGCTTCATCGTCCATCTCTACGAGCGAGCGACCCAGCGTATACTCATCGCCGGCAAACTCACGCAACACGATGTCATCGAGCAACTTCGAGCAGCGGTGCAGGAACAGGAAAGCCCGATTGATACCCTCGAAAGCACAACAGCCGACCGCGTGCTGCGAGCCTGCCGCAAGTCGGGCATCACTCTCAAGTCGCCTCGATTGCGCAACGGAGCGATCGTTGACGCGTTAGGCCTCGCCACGCACGGATCGACGTGGAGCATCGATTCCACCGGCAAAACCTTCGACGTCGCCGCGGCTGTCAAAGCCTTCGCATCAGAGCTGAAGCTGCTCGATTCTGTCAATCCTCAGCTGGAAACCTTTCACACAGGCGTTGTTGCCGCCGCGTTGCTCTCGCTATCCCTGGATCCAACGACGTTGGATTTTTTTTCCTGCCTGTCCAAAGCGCAGGGGAAAGGCAGCACCAGCGATATTCCAGGTCCGATGAGGAAGTTGCTCGCACTGGTCAGCAAGGTGAAGAAGCGGGCGACCCAATGGACCAGCGTCCTTGCCGCAAAAGAAATCTGCTCGATGACCTTGCAAGCCGTGGACTCCTGGAAGGAACCCGAGCGAGGTAGGGTTCATCACGAGACTTCCGGGGCGTCTGCGAGCGAAGTGCTGACACGGACCGTACAACGCGTCGCGCAAATAAAGCGGCGCGTCCTGCCAGCACAGAATATTCCTCTGTCTCAGTGCCCAAGAGAGTGATCCAGGCTCTGTCCTCTCATCGCGGCCAGTCGACCAGCGCAAAGCGCGTCTCGCAGTCGCTGTCGTAGCATTCGTCTCCTTTCAGCAGTTTGCTGCGCGGACCCGGAGGGGCCGACCTTGGTGCTCAGGCTCCGTCGCCCACCTCGTGTACGCAGCGGGTTTCGCACCACCTATCGCCGGGAACGGCAGCCACAACGGTGTGTTTACCGGCTTCATTTCTTCTGTCGCAGAGAGCATGAATGTCGCAGGGGCAAGCTGTCTGCTACAACGCGCAAGCAAGCGAGGGGCGCAGGCGTACAGCCCACAACACACATATCTCCGTCAGTTTTCAGGCAATGACATGTGCAACGCGCATCTGCGACTCTCAACCTCTTCCCGTTGCACAAGGCGCACCTGCATGCATCGTTGCGTCGAAAAGGCATGCTATGTAACGTTGTACTCTTCCAGAGTCTGCTTTACGCTTTCGGAGAACATAGGAGGTCGGAGCCATTACACCAAGGATGGAAACGGGAACGCCTGCCCGTTCACCCGCCCACCATCGAAGCGCGCTTGTCCCACAAGGCACGACCAGGTGAGCTCGACCAACCTGCGCAAGCGCTGAGCGGCGGCGGCTG
Organism: uncultured Steroidobacteraceae bacterium; assembly: GCA_964494895.1. Lineage (GTDB taxonomy): Bacteria > Pseudomonadota > Gammaproteobacteria > Steroidobacterales > Steroidobacteraceae > 13-2-20CM-66-19. Next base: position 243,732 of record CAZBTV010000001.1, read on the forward strand.
CGCGTAAGGAAGTCACCCAAGGCTCTGTTAGGGGTGGCGCAAAGACACGGATTCGAAGCACTCTGTCCGGGAAGTTTTCCGGGCCCCAAAAGTATCGCCCTGCTCGGTGGATGATGTCCCGCTTTCAGCGCGGTAACCCCATCATTACCTCGCGTACTCGCTCCGTACTGTTGACCTACAGCACAGACGCGCACTGTCGCGCGACGTTGCACGACGTCGCATTCTATGCAACCCTGTACTCCGCTAGCGAATATTGTCCTCTACCAGAGGACTTCAGGATCGAGATTCTACGAGTCCCTGCTCGAGGTCGGTTTTGAATCGAGCTCATTGTGTCCCGGTTCCGGAGCGGGGACGCAAGGGCACAACGTTGGGTTAGCTCTGCCTATGAGATCGACTGCCTCCGCGCATGACTGTTTCGTCGCCAAGCGAGTGCCTGCCAGTCGAGAGCCAGGCAGGCGGCGCAAGGAACGAGCCTGGCCACGGCTGAAATATTGTCTGATGTTTGTTTCCTTCGAGGCGCGCCAAGGTGCAACTCATCCAGCAACGCAGGCGGTCCCGCCTCGTCTGGCCCTGAGCCACCGCACCGGATCGGTGTTGACCAAGACGCCTGCTGCATGAGTACCAGGCGTCGGCGGCTTCCTGATCCATCAGGCACGCTCGGTGATACTGATGTGAATCGTTTGTCGAAGGACACCATGGAATCGGCTTTAGTCTGCCATGCCGGCAAATACGAGGAGAAGACGCGGCCACAGTCAACTGGCGCTGCATCCCCTCTGCGAGCGACCACGGTGCGACACTCGTCAGACTCCAACGGTTCTTCTTCCGACGCGATTGCAGCGCAAGCCCTCAAGTATCAGCAGCTCATGGAACCCAATCAGGGAGTCATTGCGATCAATCCGCAAGTGATACGCCTATCGCATTTCAAGAATCGCAGCAACAGGTCTCTCAGTGAAAGCGATCCACAGTTCGTCGCGACCCGCGAAAGCATCCGGACTCACGGCCAGGACACTCCCATCTGGGTTTATCAATTGGGACCCGAGGCGGCGCCTTTCGAATATGAGCTGGTCGCGGGACGGCGGCGGCACGCAGCTTGTATGGCCCTCGGCATCCCTGTGCTTGCACTGCTGAAAACAGTATCGAGCGACATGGACTGCGCGTTGATGATGTTTCGCGAAAATGCGGATCGACAGAATCTATCTCCCCTTGAATATGGACGAATGTTCCAGGACTGGCTCGACAAGAAAATCTTCTCGAGCCAGAAGGAGATCGCAGCCAAGGTCAATCGAGACAATTCGGTCATTGCGCGCTACATCCGCCTCGCCGCCCTTCCCGATATCGTGCTCGCCGCATTTGAGGACGATCGCGAGATCAAACTGCGCTGGTGCGATCAGCTCACTGAAGCTGTTTCCAAGCGTCCGGAAGCCGTTTTCAGGCTCGCGGCGCAGCTCAAGAACCTACCGCAGCGCAAGGCCATCGAGGTCTTTGACGCTCTAGTCAACACAGCCAGTGAAAAGCCGGGAAAACGGTCCTCGCGGAGGTCGCACACTCAGCAACAGGAGTCGATTGAGGTCGGAGGTCGCGTACCCCTGAAGATTGGCTATGGCAAACACAAGCTCGTGCTGCAGACTCAGCATCTGAACGAGGAGCAGGAGGGAGCCTTCCTGCGCGGGGTCGCGGAGTATGCTGAACGATCGTTACGTGAGCTGTTGAATCGCCGATCTGTCCACGACCGGGACAATTGAGCACACGCTTCGCGTTGTACACACCGAAGCCCCGCGTCTGTGCGCGGGCCCACCGCTTTGGGGCGTCCCCTTCTCCAGAGCTCGCATCGCGTTGTCGTTCAAGACGGATCCTTACGGACCCTCGTGTTCACGCCCACGCCCTTTCTTTTGCACCCGAGTCATAGCAGCCTGGCACGTGGCACGCGTGCCAACCCAGTCAGTCACCCCAAGAGTCGCGGCCGGCAGCAGGCCCCGGCGCCAACTCTGCGTGGCACGCGTGCCACGGTAACAGGACGAGGTGGAGTCCGTGCCGCAGGAATGGCCAACCAAGGCCGCGCGCCTTTCAGACCTTGAACCCTTGTTCAATCTCAGTTGGCGGACGCACCAGGTGCGTCTGAACGAAATGATCTTCGCTCGCGCGTGCGTGCGAGGGCACACCGACCAACACCTCAGTCAGGGCCTTCCTGACGCTGTTCATTACTTCCGCGGATACGCGCTCCGCCGGTACGAGAAACGCGACAAGCTTGCTCTGACGGCGGATCCGGAACACAGGATCTCCCGAGTCGTCCTTGACGACTTCATCACGCGCACGCGGACGGAGTTTCCGACCTTGTGCCCCCGCAGACATGATTTCCTGATATACATTCCGCGCGCTCCCGCGCGGAACCTTCTTCCCAAGAGCACGCGCGACTCGAAGTATCTGCTGGCGTCGGGCTGGATCGTCGAGCGCATCCACGAGATCCAATCCCCAGCCCTCGCAGATGTTCGTCGGACTGTCGAAGGCGTCCAGAATCACACTGGGAAGTCGCGCAATTTTCAGGAGCCTCGATACCTGCGAGGGCGAAACCCTGAGCCCGCGGGCGATCTCCTCTTGCGACTGGAAATACCCCGCACGCAACCACTGCGTGTAGCTCAGCCCGCGCTCATACGGACTGACATCGGAGCGCTGCCTGTTCTCGATGTCGATGGCAATGATCGCCTCGCGATCGGTCATGTCGCGAAGCTCGACCAGCAAGGGTTTGTTCAGGTGACGCGCGACGAACAGTCGTCGCGCGCCGCAGATCAGCTCGACATCGTATTGCGGATCATTCCGGATCGGACGACCAAGAGCAGGAACGAGCTGCCCGTGACGCGAAAAGCTGTCGATCTCGGCACGACATGACTCGGCACTGATATGTCCTTCCAGTCGATCGTGATTCTCCCACATACGACAACGGAACGGATTGACGACCACCTGGGATGACATCTGAGTATCCTATCGTGAGGCGCTTGCTGTATTGCCGGGTATCAGGTGTTGGCAGTCCGCCGGCACGGTGCTGCTCAAAGCGCGCCCTCGAATAGCGTGCCACGGCCGATGTTTGAGCGGCGGCAGACGGCTCTTGCGTCTTGAATAGGCTATCCGAAGCATCCTGAGTCTCAAGTACAATCACTGCGTCACTTGAGGTCGCATGCGACATCGAACATCATCTGTCGCTTGCGGTCCATTTTCAAACCGATGCTACATAAATGCAGAACCCGTGGCAACCTGCATGATTCAAGTTACAATGAAAAGACAGAGCGAGCTCGTCTGTTGTGTTAGTCCAGAGTATGGCAAAGCTCGCCATGAGAGGTGCCGCAACAGCGCGCAAGGTGCTCGCCTTTCATCGCGCAAGCGACTTACCTGTTGATCGATGGGAGGTAAACGAGGACTGAACAGCAGACATCGCTCTCAGACGGCGTCATCGCATCCTTCGTCGGGCTTGACAGATACCTACGCAGAGACTGGCCAAATGGAACACATTCACGTCGCCTTCATTGTGGAATCGGCTCACGGCCACATAAACCCGATACTGGGGATGATTTGCGAGCTCGCGCGCCGTGGACATCGAGTAACGTGTCCGGTAAAAGGCTATTTTGCCGAGCGCATACGCTCCAGCGGTGGCGAGCCGTTGGTTTATACTCCGCTCGATCAGGCGGAGGCTCTGTTCCCGAAAATCAGACACTATCGTCCGCACAAGGACGCAGCATTGATCGCGCCAATATGGAAGCAATTCGAGCTGGAAGAAGCGAAGCGCGCCATCGCGCAGCTGCATAGGATCTATGCAAGCGAAAGACCCGATCTGATCGTCTATGACTTCAGAAATCTCGCGGGAAGATTTCTAGCCAAGAGGTGGGGGATCGCAAAGCTCGAGCACGCTCCGATGATGATTCATGACAATGCGGTCAACCAGCTGAATGCGCCCTACGATGATGAGCTGGTAGTCGTCTCTCTCCCGAAGTTCTTCCAGCCGGATGCGGCATCGCTGGATGCGCGTTTCCAGTTTGTCGGTGCGACTTATACGAACAGGAAGTTTTTCGAGCCTTGGAAGCTGTCTTTCCCACAGACACCATTGATACTGGTTTCGGCGACGACCGCCGGGTCGCGGTTTGACTACCATGATCAATCTGGCTTCTACAGGACAGTCGTTGCGGCGCTGGAAGACTTTCCGTGTATGGTGGTTCTATCCGTGGAGGAGACGATTTCCGAGGAGGCCCTGGGACCGTTACCCGGCAATGTCATTGTGAATCGCAGCTCGTCCCAATTGGAAATCCTGGCTCACGCTGCGCTCTATATCGGCCAGGGAGGCCAGGCGACTGCACTGGAGGCTCTCTATTGCGGTGTTCCGATGTTGTTGATGCCACCGGACTGGATTTTTGTGCAAATCGCGCACCGCGTGGCGGAATTGGGCCTGGGGGTCTGTCTGGATCCAAAGAAGACCACAGCCGAGGCGTTGCGGGCGCAGGTCGCCAGCCTGTTGCAGGACGAGGGACTACTGAAACGGGTCCGCAACGCACGCGAAACAATGCGCGCTCCTGGTGGAGCGCAACTTGCCGCAGACCTCATGATGCAACACTTCAATCGCCACAGTCGCTCGCGCGATGCTGCGCGAGCCGGACCCGGTGCTAACGAGCATCCTCCATAGCGCGGACTCGACAATCAACCACAAGTGCTGTCGATTGTCTGGCAACCGTCCAGATCGGCGACGGTATTGAGGTTGATGACTCGAGTGGAGTCATGGTGCGGGTCGCATGCTGCACCAGGTGAGCGAGCTATCGAGCTTGCCGGCGCTCTGCAGCTCGCGGATTTTCTCCAAGCGAATGAAACTCGAGCTGAGAAATTCCTTCGCAGTGGTTTTATGCTCGTAGTAGGCCGCGCACACCTCCTCCACACCCATTCGCACCGTCCACTTCGGTTGGAATGAGGGCAGGACTTTGCGCATCCTGTCGCAGTTTACCCGGTAGTTGCGTCTGTCAGGGCTTGCATCACCCGCGTAGGTCACTCTTGCCTGCGGGACGATTTCCTCAACCATCCGTGCGACTTCACGCACACGGTGGTTCTCGGCAGTGATCCCTACATTGAAGGATGCATTATGAACGAGCTCGCGCGGGGCCTCGAGCACCGCGACGAAGGCGCGGGAGATATCTTCAATGTGTACCAGCGGGCGCCAAGGCATGCCGTCGCTCTTGATGAGAACCACCCCGGTGGTGACTGCGTAACCTGCTAGATTGTTCACCAGAAGATCGCCACGCATGCGTGTCGAGACACCGAAAGCGGTCCCGTTGCGCAAAAAGGTGGGGCTGAATGTTTCATCCGCCATCGAGGCAAGATCACGCTCGGTCCACACCTTGCTTTCGGCATAGGGCGTGACCGGGTTGAACGCGGCGCTCTCATCCAGGAAGTCTTCGCCTGCCGCGCCGTAGTTGCTGCACGATGAAGAAAGTACGAAGCGCTCGACGTGGGCTTGTTTGGCAAGGCGTGCGAGGCGCACCGAAGCTTCATGATTGATGGAGTATGTAGTCTGTGGTGCTAGATTGCCCAATGGATCGTTGGAAATACCGGCGAGGTGTACGATCGCCTCGAATCCGTACAACTCCTCCACTGCAACATCGCGCACGTCCTTGCGAATCGCCTGGACGAGTGCCGGCTTGCCGCTCACAAACCCACAACCGTCATAGAGACAGCTATCGAGTCCGATGACGTCATGTCCTCTGTGCAAAAGCATGGGTGCCAGCACGTGCCCGATGTAGCCGTCGTGTCCAGTCAATAGAATTCGCATGCGGCTCGTACCTCGTCAGCCACATGCAGCGTAGCATATCCATCGGATATTCCGTGCATTCCGTAGACGATCCCATCCTGCATCAGGTGGCGGCTCGAGCGGTGCCATCCCGGAGCTCCAAAACTACCAACTCCGCGCCATTGAGCTGCTGGGGCATGATATCGGGATCCCATGGTCGCCATGACTCAGTGCGCGATGAAATTGCGCAACTGATTGATGTACTCCGCTTCTTTCATATGAAACGTCTGAGAAGACAGCCTGCGGTGAGGGACGGCGACAGCCGTCGATCTCAAAGGTGCCTCATACTCCTCGCCCTCGTACGCTACAGGTGTTATGTTGACGGCCGCTACGCGCTGCGGGGGGAAGATGGAGCGCACATTGCAAGCTGCGGATATGCAGATGCATGCATGTGGGCTTACGACTGGAGACGTATATGTTACCGGCAGGGAGCAGAGTCTATATATCCGGTTGTGGCGGCATGCTCGGGCGCGCCGTATATGCAGAGTTCGCGCGGGATTGCGCGGTCAGAGCCACTGACATCGATCTGAACATCCGCTGGTTGGAGTACGCGGACGTGCGGGACTATGCCGGATTCGAGTCTTCCGTCAGCTCGTTCGCCCCAGACGTTCTCATCAATCTGGCCGCGCTCACCGACCTGGAGCATTGCGAACGAAACCCAGAGGATGCCTGGCTGACGAACGCACTCGGCGCGGAGAACGCAGCCCTGATTGCACGGCGGCTCTGCATTCCAGTTGTCCAGATCAGCACTGCCGGGATCGTGGACGGGTGCCAGGAGTGCTACCACGATTTTGACAGGCCAAATCCCCTCGGAATATACGCGAAGACGAAATACTACTGTGAGCTCGTCGCGCAACGCCTGTCTCCCAAGCACTTCGTGCTTCGAGCGGGATGGATGATGGGAGGTGGTCCCGCCAGCGACAAGAAATTCATCAACAAGATCTTCAGACAGATTGTCGGGGGTGCGCGCGAGCTCAAAGTCGTGCACGACAAACTCGGTACCCCGACTTACACAGTGTCATTTGCGCGTGGCTTGCGCATCATGGCTGGAACAGATATGTATGGAGTCTACAACCAGGTATGTGAGGGGGAGTGCTCGCGCTACGACGTTGCCGTCGAGTTCGTTCGCCTGCTAGGGCTCGAGGATCACGTCAAAGTCACCCAGGTCGGTTCCGACTATTTCAAGGAGGAATATTTCGCGCCGCGCCCCGCATCGGAGAAGCTGGTGAACATGAAACTGCGAATGCGAGGATTCAATCACATGCCCCACTGGCGGGATGCGCTCGCGGAGTACGCGGCCGAGTTCAGGGCCGCCTTGCCATCGACTGTACAGCCGGAACTGAGATGGAAGCAAAACCGAGCTACGATCTGAAGACTGCCGCACAGCGGCTCGCATTGGCCCTTGCGACGGACGAAGGTTTGCGAGCTTCGCGACTGCAGTCTCAGCGTCAAACCTCATCCCGCCATCGTACACCGACACTCAACGATACCGCGCAGCGGATTGGAGTCTGGAACCGAACGCTCGACTGCGATCGGGTCGTCTACGAACGCGCAGAGCATGAATCCTGGCGACTGTGGGCCGACGTGCAGCGCATCGAGTCGAAGCAGGACGGCAGCACTCGCATCGTGCTGCTCGGCGAATCGGTTGCGCGCGCCAACGAGTATGCGCCCCATTACTCACCTGCGCTGGCTCTACAAGCGATTTTGCGAGCTTGTGGATTGCCGCGAGCAGAAGTGGTCGATCTCTCCAGATTGGGAATACGCCCTTCGCAGTTGCTCGAGACTACGCGCGCAGCCCTTGCACTTGCCCCGGACGCCTTGCTTATGTTTGCTGGCAACAACTGGAGCTTTCTCCGGTCCGCCCAAAGAGAAATGCCGGCGGCCCCGCTCGAGAATGCACGTGAGTTCTGGCACAGCTCGAGGCGAATCGCAGAAGACCTCCTCACCCGGACTGTCAACACGGTCGCTGCCACACTGGGGGAAATCGCGCAAAGCCGAAGTATTCCCGTGGCATTCCTGATTCCAGAGTTCAACCTGATGCACTGGAGAACGATCGAGCCCGAGGCACCGCTGTTGGACACAGCGGAGATTGCGCGTTGGTGCGAGCTGCGGCAAATTGCCGAAGCCGCACATTCCGCGGGTAACTACGCCGCGGCGGAATCGGCTGCTCGCCAGATGTTGGACCTTGATGGTGGGACGATGGCTGCCACGTTCCACATGCTCTTCGAGAACAGTCCAAGCCTCGCAAGCGGGACGCACCGTGTTTTGCTCGAACGGGCACGTGACGCGGGACTCGGGACGATTCGCGAGTTTTCGCCTCGTTGCGAAAGAGTCACACAGCAAGCGCTCCGCGGGGCGCTTCCGAAATACAACATCGGCGTCATCGATCTTCCGGAACGGTTCTCCGCCTGGCTCGCGGGGGCTCTCCCGGGGAGCAACCTGTTCCTGGACAATGTGCACATGAATTCGACAGGCATTCGACTGTCGATGGCCCTGGCAGCGCAGTGGCTCCTGCCACATTTCACAGGGCAATCCCAGCCTTCGGTGTCATTGCTCTTGAAGGAAGCTCCCGAGCCTGCAGCGCAGACGGTCGCCATCGCCAACCTGCAGGCCGGCTACATCAACTGGGCTTGGGGACAAAGCGCCGAGATCCAGCAGCAGTACCTCCGGCAGGCATTGGAAGCGCACCCCAGCGGCGCGGATCTGGTGCGGGATCTCATCGAATACCAGACGAGTAGCGGCCATCTGGGACTGTGCGAATCTTTTCGGCGGCTCAGTGACAGGCTGGGCGCATCGGCCCGGTACACACTGCCAATTCTGGCCGACTATCGTGGCAAACGCTGTGATCTGGAGTTCCTACATAACGCAACCGTGGCTCTCGAAGCGCATGAGCCCGGCCAGTGCGCCAGGATCGGCAGGCGACTGCGGCAGGCGCACGGAGTGACCTGTCGGGGAACCAATCTGTTGGACCGCTATTTCAGCGTGCGGCCTGTATTTGATTTCTTCGGCGGTCCATTGCTCGAAGACATGAGCCTGCGCGCCTACAATCGCGCGTTCACATCTACATCTGCCTTCTTTTTCGTGTGTGAAGCTCGAGACGCATTGGCGCTCGTCATCACGTACCGCACACCCGAGCAAATTGCCAAGGACGGTCGTATAGAGATTCGGGTCAACGGACGGGGCGTCCTGAATCTGACCGGCGGACCGGCATGGCAGACGGCGCATGCCAGCCTCGACCCACCATGGCTTCGCGAAGGCATCAACGACGTCACGGTGCATTGGCCGCAGCCGCTCACTTCCTGGCGTGACCGACTACGACAGATGGTGAAAAACGCGCAACTCGAGAGACACCGCAGCGGTGCGTATCCAGTTTACGGACATCTGCACACCCTGCGTGTCGAAAGGCGCGATGGTCCTGTTTGATTGAAGGGCGTCTACAGGTATGAATATCATCGGAGTCTCAGCGCATTTCCATGATTCCGCCTGCTGTCTCCTCAAGGACGGAGAGCTCGTTGCGGCCGCGGAGGAAGAGCGCTTTACCCGCAGGAAGCACGATCCTCGGATCCCAACAGAGGCCTTTCTCTACTGCCTCCGGGAGGGTCGCCTCGAGATTACCGATATCGATGCCGTGGCGTATTATGAATCGCCGGTGAAGAAGGCCGCGCGGCAGATCTGGACCGCTGCCATGCACCCACACGCGACTTCGGACATTGTGAAGCGTGTCGATCCTACTCGTCCGGAATACGAGCTGCGCGAGCAGCTCGGCTACTGTGGACCCGTGCTTTGGTTCGAACATCATCAATCGCACGCGGCGGCCGCCTATTATTTCTCCGGATTTCGCGATGCCGCGTTGCTGACCATCGACGGCGTGGGCGAATGGGCATCAACCACATACGGCTCGGCTCGCGATGGCGTCATGACATTCTTCGAGGAAATACACTTCCCGCATTCGCTCGGGTTGTTTTACAGCACGATTACGGCCTACCTCGGTTTCGATGTAAACGATGCTGAGTACAAGGTGATGGGTCTGGCGCCTTATGGCAAACCTCGCTACACCGATAAGGTCCAACGGCTGCTACACGTCGGCGGACGTGGTCAGTTTCAGCTGAGCCTGGAATATTTCGACTTCGGGAACATGGAGTGTATGCATACGCCAGCCCTGGTCGAGCTGTTCGGCCACCCGCCGCGCTCGCCGGAAAGCGAGATTGAGCCATTCCACGAGGATCTCGCTCGCAGTCTCCAGGTGGTGCTCGAAGACACCCTGCTGCAGAAGGTGCGCTATCTGCACTCGCAGGCCGGCGCAGACAACCTCTGCCTGTCCGGTGGAGTCGCGTTGAACTGTGTTGCCAATGGATTGCTGCGAAGGGAGGGCCCTTTCAAGGACATCTTCATTCCACCCGCAGCGTCGGACTCTGGTAGCTCCCTTGGCGCAGCGACACTTGCGCACTTGCAACTGTGCGGTCGTATCGTGCCACGCAAGAGACTGTCGCACACGTACCTGGGGCCACAATTCTCCAATACCGAGATTCTCGGCTTGCTCAATTGCGCAGGGATAGGAGCGCTGTATTTTGCGGACGAAGAGTCGCTGCTCGAGGACGTTGCGGTCCGGCTCTCCGCAGGTCAAGTGATCGGCTGGCTACATGGGCGGATGGAGTTCGGTCCCCGAGCTCTTGGGGCGCGCTCGATATTGGCGGACCCACGGGTGCCGGACATGCGCGAGCGGGTCAACCGCTTGGTGAAAAAGCGAGAAGTCTTCAGGCCGTTCGCGCCGGCGGTGCTCGAAGAGCGCGCCTCCGAGCACTTCCAGAGCCGCCACCCAACACCATTCATGCTCGAGACGACGCAAGTATGTTCTGAGCTCGCGCTTCCCGCCATCACCCATATCGACGGCTCCGCCCGGGTTCAGACGGTGAGCAAGAGCACCAGTCCCCGATTCTGGCGCCTGCTGAGGACCTTCGAGCGACTTACCGGCTGTCCGATTCTGCTCAACACATCATTCAATCTACGCGGCGAACCCATCGTATGCACCCCGAAAGACGCGCTCCTGTGTTTCGCAAGCTCAGGACTCGACGCTCTGGTCCTGGAAAGCTACGTCGTGCTACGTGATGCGCTTCCACAGGGTCTGGAGCAATACGACTTCAGGACGCGGGAAGTACCTGCCATCGTGCACAAGGCCTACACATTCACGTGAGGCGGACCACCACGTCCGGGTCCTGGCCGACAGCGGAGGCCTTGATGGATGCTCCCGAAACCCGTGGTGGAATCGCCATGGTTGAGGATATAGAGTTGCTCGCAAGTCACGGCGAGCAGCTCCCGTGCCCAGGTCCTGTGGATCCAGACCCTTGGAGACGGTACAAACTGTCTGCGACTCTGAGCGCTTTCTGCGTCACCGTCTACAATGAGAAGCGGTCAGCCGTCGAGGCGACGGTGCGTTCGATTGCAACCGCGGTAAGCTACTGTCGGCGCGAAGACGCAAGTTTCCACGGCCCGTCTGTCCTGTGCCTGATTGCCGACGGAAAGGCAGCCTTGGACCCCGAGCTTCTGACATGGCTGCAAAATATGCGGCTTCTGAACGCCGCTCCCCTTCGCCTGGTGAACACCGAGTTACATTTTCCGACACATGGGAGCGTCTTTCCCGCGCTGCAACTCGCGCCCGATACGGTGACATCGGGAGCATTCACGACGGGATTGCATTCCATCGTCTGCATCAAGAACTCGAATCTCGGAAAACTTCACTCCCACGCGCTATTCTTCGGCACAGTTTGTCAACACGTGCAGCCGGAATTCTGTTTCCAGGTCGATGCGGGGACCACCCTGGCGCACGATGCCGTAATCAAGTTGATTCATCGGCTGCGCGAAAGACCAGAGCTGGCCGCGCTCGCGCCGCGAGTCATGCCTCCCATCCCTGCGGCTGAGGCGGGGTTTCTCGCCCACTGGCAATATGCGGATTTCGCGGCGCGCAAAGGAATCCTGTGGCCGTTTGAGCTTGCTACGGGCCATCTCGGCGTCATCCCGGGACAAACGTGCGTATTTCGCTGGGAGGCGTTGCGCCGGGCACACTCGGCAGACCCTGAGACAGGAAAGGCCGATCCCTTGAGCAGTTATCTGTGCGGCGCAGACACACTCGGGTGTCTCGGTCGCATCATGTATCTTGCCGAGGACCGCGTGATCGGCAATCAGATCATGCTCGCTCACGGCAGCAGATGGAAACTCGGCTACGCGCCTGACGCTTCTGCCGAGACAGATTCCTGCACCCGTTGGGCGGAGCTGTTGAGGCAGCGCCGGCGCTGGAACAACAGCGAGATGGCCACCCGATGGTGGCTGCTGCGACAACTACCGAATACCCTGAGACGAAGGGATCGGACCACGGCGCAAAACCGTCGCTTCGTGCTGGCGGTCTGCACCCAAGCCGTTCTAGCCGCGCGTGAATTTCTTGTGCCGGCACAAGTCATCGCCATCCTGATCGTGATGCTTCCGTGGAGCTGGGGTCCGCCGGCCAGTGCTCATGCCATGCTGACTACCGCTTGGCTGATAGCCGTCGGCGCATGGTTCCTGCTCGAATTCCTGGTTGCCGTGCCACTTGTGCATAGGGCAGCACGGACAGGCAGGCTCCGTCGAATCCTACATTGGACGAGCACGGGACTGTTCGTAGCAACGACTCTTCTGACGATGCCGTTCCCATGCTGTCTGATATTGCTGGCACCGGCTCTGTACCTCCCGAATATGAGCCTGGTCCTACCCCGATCTGGATTGATCTCAGCTATGCAGACGCGGGTCTTTTATCTACCCCACCTCGCCACCGCAGCGGTGTTGTCGTGCTACTCTTTCTGGAACCTGCATGATGCAAGTTGGGGTACGAAAGGACTCAAAGCAACAGTGGCCAGCGACAGATGCCGAAGCCAGCTGCGCCGTTGGCGCAATTTGATCTTTTCGGTGTGGCTCGCGGCAAACGGAGTCGTTACCGCGGCGGCCCTGAGGCTGCATGGACTGCTGTCGCCACAGCTGAACCCGGTTGTCGAGATCTTCGCCGTAGCGGATCTGCTGCTTGCCATCGTCTCTCTGTGCTATTTGACGGGATGGCTCTCTCCAACTTTGCCCACTTCAGGAAAGCCCAGCCGGGACTGACCACACATGATTGGCAAATGAGCTCAGATGAGCTCTACTATTGGCAAGGTTGGACACTCAACTATCCTCAGCAGGCATTTGCCGAAGCACTGTATGAATTTCTTCACGGTCGCGGCGTCTTGCTGCCAAGGCATGTATTTGATGTAACCGCGAATGTTGCACCCGGTATCAAACATATTCATCTCATAGCTCTTGTGCCGAATGGCGCTGCCATGCTCCAGTGGTCTTGCCAGCCTGACGGTCTCCATGGGCAGTTGACCGCGCGCGCACTCGTTGTCGCGCTGCTCGCGCTGAGCTCTGCCCGCACTGACAAAGTTGAATGTCGGCGCGACGATGGCGGCGGCAGGGATGGCCAGAGCTTTCAGTACCAGCTCCCACTTGACCCGATATCTGCACCCGAGCGTGTAGGCCGCCCGCAGCTGCTCGAGAAACCCGGGAAAGGACTGGCTCGGCTGGACTTCCAGCCTCATGGGCAGACAGTCCGCGGTGTTGCCGATGAACCTCAGCAGCGCGGGGTCATCGCGACCTGAGACGATCACCGTGACCAGCAGGTCAGTTTGCCGCAAGAGCGCGGCAAGAGTCACGAACTTGGCCGCCAGAAGTACTTGAGCCAAGGTAGTGGCAAACGCTGTTGTGACATGGGTGAGCCGCGTCCTGAGATCCTGATCGATTGCGAACTCGATGGTTTGTAGCCGAGCGACGTACTGTGTCGAACTCTCAACCGCTCCCGGGAGACGGACTGCAGGAGCCCTGTCCAGATAACGGCTCCAGTATCCAAGCCTGTACTGCCCGGCGAGTCCCTCTTCCCATTGAGCTCTTGCGTGGACGTAATCCGAATATTCGAGCCAGCGCCCGCCTGGCTCGATGCCCGTCTGGATTGCGGGAAAGAGGTGACGACAAAGCTCACGCGCCAGCAGATGACACGCGTAGAAGTCTGCAACGAGGTGATGTAGCACGAATCCGCAGATCACCTCGGTCCCTGAAATCTCCACCAGGAATGGCCGAAAGACCTGCCCATCCCGCATGGGAGCCCAGAGTATTTCCCCCGCCAACCGCTGCGCTCGATCGGCAACCCCACTCTGGTTGCCGGACTGACAGTCAGCGACCGATGCGCTGACGAGCGCCCATTCCTGACCAAACTCTATCTGCAACACCCTCTCGTCCTCGACAATTCTCGCCTGTAAAAGAGGGTGCTGTGGAACGACAGCCGCCAGCGCGGCGCGGAAGCGATCCGCACACAGCGCGCCTCGCAACCGCCATACCACGTGGGTCCCATTGGCCAACAGCGTGTTCACGTTCATCTCTGACCACCAGCCGACCCAGTACTCTGGTAGCGTCACGGCAGCGGTCGAGCGGTTCTCCAGGCCGAACCTCGGCCGGCTGAGCTCGGCGACCACATCGTTGGTCAAGTCCCGTAGCCGGGACCTGATGGCGTCGGACACAGAAGCGATCTCGCCCTCGTAGCGCAAGTCATCGCCCGCCAGACAAAGCCTCAACCCCGCTCGATTGGCGTCCTGGATGAGGCGGCGCGCCGCGGCAAAACGCGAATCTCGACCCGTTTCAGGCGCCGACGCTTGCGTAGCAGCCCATCCTCCAGTACTCACCCGAGCTGACCCGGGTCCAACTTCTCTACGGGAAGCGTCATATAGTTCTCGTTGACGTCATAGCGCCTGTATCGGCAGGTAGCTGCGTAGTCGTGTAATCGCATCCAGTCGTGGAAGGGAGCAACGTTGGAGTCATCGACTTCGATGAACATGGGCGGGCGCCAGCGTGCTATGGTCGCCTCGAGACCGGCGAGAACCCTCATCTCCATTCCTTCCACATCGATCTTCAGGAAGTCGACCGGCCGGTCCTGCAAAATCACGTCGCCGCGTATGAGGGGTATGGTACCGTTGTCGGCCCTGCACGTGAGCAATCTGGTCCCGCCGAGGTTTCCGGGAGGCGTGTCAGCTGTTGCGGTGGAGGCGACGTCGGAAAGCCCTACTCCGAGGCGCGACATATCGACCAGGGACTGCAGCCCGTTGATCTCGACGTTCGCCCGTAGGATGTCAATTGCGGGCTGGTTCGGCTCGAGCACGATGATCTGCCGCGGGCGCAGATACTTGCCAACGAACACTGAATGATTGCCCACGTTGGCCCCAACGTCGACAAAGACTCCTGCGACGGGGAAGTAGCGGGTGATGATCTCCAGCTCTTCCTGCTCGTAAAACACTCCTCGCGCGTGGAAGCCCTGAATGGAGTCATCGCGATCGGTGACGAAGAATCGCACCGGCGATCCTTTGACGGTTGTCGAGACGAGCACCCCGCTCATCAGTGACACGTGATGCTGGGAATTTTCCGCCCTGGCGGCCGGCGGCAATACCATGTCGTGACCTGGTGCGGCGTTGAATGCGTCGGTCATAGTGCCACCATTACTACACCGACTGTGAGCAACCGCAAGCGCAAGAAACAGGGGCCTCACCTGCATCGACGCGGGGTGACTGCGCGCGGCGTCGTGCGTCGTGCAAGCAACCTACACCGTTGATTCCAAGGAAATTGGCGACGGCGGCATGTCCAATGGAAGACTGACCAGTACCTGACCCGACACACCCCGTGGCGTCCCTGCGTGCCTCGTCAGACTTGAGTTTCTCGTTGTGATCGTGCTCCCATGCAAACAAGTCAGTATGTCTCATTGCAGGTACCGAATGGATCAGCCGTTTGCAGCCGGTTTGCCGAGCCGACCACCGGTCACTGCGGCAGGCCGGTCGCGGCTGGACGCAAAACACCTCGATCATCTGCTCTCCCAGGCGCTGGGCGTTGCAGTCTCACCGGGTCTCGCAGTGGCGCTGAGTCTCGATGGCGCGCGGCTGGAGAGTTTCGCAGGCCTCGCTACGGCGGGCGAGCAGATACCCATGTCCTCCCGGTCCAGATTTCAGCTCGGCTGTCTGACGAAACTGCTGACTTCCCTGGTCGTACTGGAGTTGTCAGCACAGAATCGCGTCGACCTGGACGAGCCTGTCAGCAGCTACGTTCCGGATCTGCCCGTGCTCGTTGGGCAGGTCACCGCCCGGCAGCTACTTGCGCACCTTGGCGGGTATCAGGGACCAGACTTTGCCGATGCCACCGTGCGCCATGGCTACAGTTGGCCCAGGTTTACCGATGCCATGCGAGTGGCAAAACGCCTCTTCAGGGCTGGAACGGTGTTCAATTACGAACATACCGAATACGTGCTACTCGGCGAGCTGGCTCAATGGACGACGGGTCAGCCAATGCATGCCTTGTTCCAGACGATGATCTTCGAGCCGCTTCAGATCAGCTGCGGCGACCTCCACAGCGATCACGGCGATGCGGCTTGCCATACTTCGGATCACGTCATAAGCCCGGGCACACACGCGCATCGTGCCGTGCGCGCCATTCCCTACTCGCCCTTCTGGATGCCTTCACTCTCCAATTTGACCATGACCGTTGCCGATCTGGTAACCCTGGGAGAGGCTGTTGCCGGATTCGGAACCCCTCCGTTCTCCACAGCAACCGTGCAGGCACTGCGCTCCACGCAAGTTCGCTTACCTCCCG
The DNA here is from genome assembly GCA_964494895.1 of uncultured Steroidobacteraceae bacterium. Taxonomy (GTDB): domain Bacteria; phylum Pseudomonadota; class Gammaproteobacteria; order Steroidobacterales; family Steroidobacteraceae; genus 13-2-20CM-66-19. The sequence continues at coordinate 260,224 of CAZBTV010000001.1, forward strand.
TCCTCGGAGGTGCTCACCAGGAACGACTGCCCGTCGCCTTCGGTGCCGGATGCGCGCAATATGGGCAGTCCGTGTTTGGACACAACGGCTCAGCACGGGGACAGACCTGTGCTCTGCGGTTCGATCTTTCGACGCGGACTGTCGTCGTCGTGGCTCTGAATGCCTGGAATCCATACGCCAGAGACAGTTTGTGCGACAAACTCGTACGCGTCACGTCCGGCAGCCCGCCTCCAGAACCCTCGGATCCGATGGGGCACTGGAACTTTGGAGAGCTCGCCGGGCGTTACATTGGTACAGGGAACACACATGTGGAGGCGACTGCAGACGCCGGTTCACTCGAGTGTCGCATTCACGTGGGCGGCCGACGGTTCGGCAGCGTGATGGTACGACACGGTCGGAGCGGCGCGCTGGATGCCATATCTGATCCATCCCATTTATCCGTCGGGTTTTTCGTTCCCCCTGGTGGGGACGAGCCGGCCTTGATGGTCGGGCTCAATGCATTCCGGCGAGACAACCTCAACAGTAGCGAGGCAAGTGTATGATGATAAAAGAGACGGCAACTGCCACCCTGACCACAGATACCCAGGAGGGAACCGCAGATATCCCACAGGCCAACACAGAGCATGGCCCGGCTGCGGCGCCAGAGCCATGCCTCACTCAAGAAGAGCTGCAGGACATTGCGCAGTTCGTGGACAGCGATCTATTAGCCCTGTTGGGCCAGTGTTAGCGAGACCACTGGGCCTGCGATCGTCAGTCAGCCTACCGCGAAGGGCATGAAGTGATCCCAGCGGCGCCGATCGGGCGCCGCACGCGCTTCAAAGGCGGCGAGAGTCATGTCAGGAGACGTGGGCAAGCGCTGCCATTGGTCCGCAAGGTTGGTTTCTACCCAGGAAACCACAGTCCGGATCGCGGGTAGCCAGGTGTCATCGAACACTACGGCTCCATCCGGAGCAGCCAGGCGCCGGCTGAAATGGAAATCGACAAAAACGTCGTCGTACCGGTGCCCTCCGTCTATGAAGACGAGATCGAAACGTTCGCCGCTCGCGCACAGTCGCGGCAACACGCAGTGACTGTCCCCCCAGCAAAACTCAAGGGACGCCGGATGAGTGGCAACAGCGCGGACGTTCCGCTCGCCTTGCGAAGCGCGCGCGGATTCCACGTCGCACTCAACAATGACGTGTCGTTGCACGCATCCGAGGCGCTGGAGTCCCGCTGCACTGAAACCCCAGCCCAATCCGATCTCGAGCACCCGCACGGGCCTACGTGCCAGACCCAGCTCGAGGAGGTATAACATCTTGGGCGCATCGAGAGCCGTCGCCTTGTCGTCCGGTGCAATTACCGTGCATCGCTGTAAATCCTCCAGGATCGAAGCCGCCCGTATCTGAATATCAGTGCGCATCAATAAGCTCCCGTAACGCTCACCTGGACGGATCAACCCTCCAGGCAGTTGCACCCTGCTCGGCTGTCGACTCAAGGGTGTATCGGAATGGCTGATTTTCACAAGTGGGTGTGTAGACGAACGGGGCGGCCTATGTCCTCGAGGGGTGAGCGCTGTTGTTGCCGGGCTGCGCTCGCACAATCAGATTGTTACAACCTTTCGCGCTGCAAGCTTCCACGGCACGTACCTCTGTGACCTCACGGGCCGCCCTCTCGATCTCCTGTCTCCACTACTGTTATGTTGCTCTCTCATACCGGTGATGGAGGTGTTCCCGTGGATGCGTCGACCGTACCTCGCAGCTCGGACGCTCGCAACGATGCGGCTCTGGCAAGACAGCGTGAATCCGATCTGATGATGTGCAGCATGCCCGAGATCAGCCCGCCGACTGCTCAGGCTTGCCGGCTTCCAGGCGACGGTGCCCGCTTGAACCTGGTGATCCCGGTGCTGTCGGACAAGTTGAGCTTTGCGGGAATGGTGACCGCACAGCGTCTGTTCAGGAAATTGATTGAGCACTTCGATTTTGCGCGGATAATCGTGACACACGAGGCATTCGAACCCTCGGCCGTGGAGCACTGGCCCGCATGGACGGTCGGCCAAGGCAAATTTTCGCCGCAGAACATCGTATTTCTCGGACGCATGGACGAGGTCACCATTACGGTTGCCGAGAACGAATTCTTCATTGCGACTTCCTGGACGGCCGTGATGTTCATACAGTCCGTTCTGTCGCAACAGAGGCGACTTTTTACAATGGAGCCTCGTCGTTATGTCTATCTCATCCAGGAGTATGAGCCGCTGTTCTATCCGGCTTCGCCGCAATACTGTCTGGCGCAGGCCTCCTATGACAACCGGGAGGGTGCGATAGCCGTGTTCAACACAAAGGCGCTCGCCGACTATTTCACCCGGCGCGGCCTCACATTCCCGAACTATTTCATCCATGAGCCGATGTTGCATCCTACGCTGGAGGCGCAGCGGCTGGTGCACCGGAAGACTCATAAGAAACGCCTGATCTTCCTCTACGCCCGGCCTGCTTTCCTGCGCAACGGATTTCGCCTGCTGGTGGAAGGCATGAAGCATTGGGCGCGCACATACCCTGAGGCCGACCAATGGTCCGTCGTGTCCGCAGGGGGAAAGCATCCGAGTCTATATCTACCTCGGGGAGTCACCATCGAGGCGCTCAACAAGCTCACCTTGGAGGAGTATGCCACCATTCTGGCCAGGGCCTGGGTAGGGTTATCCTTGAGCTTCAGCGCGCATCCCGGCCAGGTAATCCAGGAGGCCGCGGAGTTCGGCGCATGGTCCATCACAAACGCCTGCGAGACCCGACAGCCCGCAGCGATGGCGCCAAACGTGGTGCCGCTGAGCGAATTGAGTCCACAGGCAATTGCCGATGCGCTTTCGTCGTGCTGCTCACGATTTCAGCCAGGGCGTACTTCGGTCATCCATGGAGAGCACCGAATCTTTCGCTCAGTGGGTGCGGAGTTCGAATTTATCGATGCACTCGTTTCGCAGTGGAAGTGAGATGGCCTGCCGGGCGCCGCAGCCCGCGGCGCTCGCAAAGGATGCGTGGAATTCAAGACAGCGTTGCAGGAAGCCTGGCGCGATTACGCCCGATCCAGCAACCTTGCGTAATCGATCTTCCCGCGGTCGGTGCGGGGTAATGAGTCGATCGATTCTATACGGAAGCACTGCGGCGGCAGCTGGAAGCGGCGCGCCAAGTCCGTGAGCGAAACCAACGATGTTGCCTGGGATCTCTCCACGAAGATGACGATGACACCTTGCTTTTCGAGGACCGCTACGGCGCATCGAGTCCGGACATAAGACTCGATGTCGTCCAGGCAGATGCGGTGGCCAAAAACCTTGCGGTATCGTGTCAATCGTCCCGTGAGGTAGAGAAACCCGTCGGTGTCGAGGTGACCCGTATCCCCGGTGTACAGAACGCTGTTGAGCGCATCGCCCAACGTGAGATCCTCACGTCGAGTCGCATAACCCAGCATCACGCCTGGTCCCCGATAGACGATCTCTCCGCCAGGGTCCACACCAATGTGGCCACCGGGTATCGCCTTTCCTACCGAACCCTGTTTTTGTGTCACCCAATCCGGCGGCAGAACGGCTATACGGCCACACGCTTCGGTTTGGCCGTACATCAGATACAGCGCAATACCTCTGCCCGCCAGATGCTTGCACATCCACTGCAGAAGGCCCGGATCGAGCGCGTCACCCGAATGGGTTACCTTCCTGACCAACGGCAATGCACTTGCATCGATCCGCAGCAAGCGCATGTACTCGAGCGTTTGGGACACTGTCGCAATCATCGTCGCCTCCGATTTCGCAACAGTATCCCAGTACGCGCGGTCCGCGGGCGTGCCTCGGACCAGCGCCAGCGATGCACCCGCGTGCAGGGCTGAATTGAGTACGGAAAGACCGTACACATAGGAGATTGGGAGACCGAGGAGTGGCCTGTCGCTCTCGGAAATGCCTAGCGCGCTCGCCACCTGCGCCGCGCTCGCGGCCAGGTTGGTGGCAGACAGACGCGCCGACTTTGCGCTACCGCTCGAGGCCGAAGTTGACAATATCAGCGCTAGCGCTTCATTCGGAGGCAGATCGTCACGCAAACGGCGGGAGAAGACTCTCGCACCGCCTTCTTCTATACAGACGGAGTCGTATTTGTCGAGAAAAACTTCAGGTGTGTCGGCTGCCGCGACTATGAGCTCCGGTCGATACCTTGCAACCAAGGCCGCCGCGGATGCATGTCGTATGGGCACCGGTGAGAGATAGATCGCGTGTCCCGCGTCCAAGGCGGCCAGGTAGGAGACTACGCTATCTACGTCATTGTGAGCGAATAACATGAGTAGCGACCTGGGCCAGCCGCGCAGTCGTGCCGAGACCTCCCTTATGCGCTCACCCAGCCTCCGATACGTCCAAGTGACGTGTGCCTCCACGTCGACCAACGCAATAGCATCTCCCCTGTCGGATAAGCACCGCCAGAATGGAATTGCGTACCTCGGACACTCCACCCGCGCCCTCAATATAGATCTCGATCCTCGAACTCCTGAAAGAGCTCCTGGACCGTCTGGTCACTGAAATCGCCGCCGCGCCGCTCAATGAGCTCCACGCGCGCTCCGCATCCCGCGTCCCGCCTGAGAAACACCTGTCGGATGCCGTTTCCCTGAATGATGCGTGTATCCGCCACGCCACCGGACACACTCACCCGACGCAGCGCCTCGCCAACATCGTCTACCAGAAGAGCGAAATGCTGTACCCCGGGCCCAAAGCGCTCCACGAATCTCGACGTCTGCGATCCCTTTTCCGTGCCTTGGACCAGCACGATGACTACATTTCCGGCGGTGAGTACCGCAGAGAGCATGCCGGTGCGCTTCCCTCTTGTTTCGCGGATTTGCCCAACCTTGAAAGCCAACCCGCGGCTATACCATTTTATCGCCTGCTCGAGGTCAGGCACTGCGATGGCCAGGTGGTCAACTGCGAGAACCGAGCCTGCAGGAAGTGTCACTAGCCTCGCCTCCACTCGCCGCATACCGACTCGTCCACACGCTCACTGTTGACCGGGCGACTCGCTGACCCGCCTCGCACCATCCTCTCGAATTCGTTCACCAGCTGCCTATACACGGGGTGCGCGAAGGTGTCGAGAGTGCGATCTCCCAGCTGCGATATGCCACGGATCTCCATCAGAGTCGAACAGAGAAACGCGCCTTCGATGTGGCGCAGGTCATCGGGCCACAAGTCACGTTCCTTCCAGGGAATTCCACACGATGCAGCCATTCTCAACACAACGCTACGCGTGATTCCAGGAAACACGTCCGCATTGAGCGGCGGGGTGTATATGCCGTTTGCCTGGATTACGAAAAAGTTGGCTGCCGAGGCTTCGGCGATCTTTCCGTCCCTGTCGAGCATGACTCCATCCTGGAACCCCGCTTGCTCCGCACAGCGGCGCGCATTGAAGCTGTTGACATACGCACCGCTGACTTTCGTCTGGCCGGGAATCGCGCGGCTCGAGATCCGTTCAATGGGTGACAAGTGGCACCGGACCGGGAGATCGATCTCACGGCTTACACGTACCGTGAATATGCTGACGTCCACTGGACGACCCTCGCTCCCCGTCACCCAGAGCTCTGGAGCCCCCCGATAAACGATCGGTCGTACGTATTGATCGCCCCTTTCCTCGTAAGTCAACAGTGTCTCGATGCCGCCATACAGCTGCTCCACGGTCCAGGGAATGCTCATCCCCATACGCTGCGCCCCCGCCCTGAAGCGTACGAGATGCTCCTCCGCACGATGCAGGTAGTAGTGATTCCCGTTCCAGTAGGCCATCAACCCGTCGAATACACCTGTACCCAGATGAAAGCTGATACTCGCCACAGATGGCGCACCGACTTCCCGTTGCACAATCTCGCCGTTGTACCACGCATGCTGACTGGCCTTTGTCATGCCTGAAGCGCTCCGCTGTCGGTTACGCGTCCCATACCGCCCCTCAGCTCATCCGAGACTTCCTCGAGGACCTCACTCACGCATTCCAGCTTGTCGGCGTTGCGCTCGAGCAGCGGCTGCTCACCCTTGATGTACGTATCAAGCACGTCCTGGTAGGCGGAAAAGCTCCCGGATTGGTGGTACCAGCAAATGAACATCCCACACCAGCCGTTCGGCATCAAGCCGTGGGGCAAGGCGCGGAACCCAAGTCTTGGATTGTTCACCAGGAACTTCACGGATATTCCAACACGCTCAAACGTGGACGGCCCACTGGCATGGAAGTGGCTCGAGTCAAAAACGTAGCAATCGCCAAGCTGCGGACGCACAACCGAAACGGGAGTCAGCGCCGAGAGGGACATCTTCTCGATTCCCGCGCCAACATTGAAATACACATAGTCATCAAGGTCGGTCAGCGGAACTCCGACGAGCTTCGAGACGATCTCACGATCACATGGAGAATGCCGGCGAGTGCTCCAGAAATAGGCGCACCGCAGGCCCCCGCCCGCATGGTAGAGCCCCGGACACGATGCCGGTGTCAAAACATCAAACACGGATTGGCCATCGAGCCCGGTGATTGCCGATTTCCGATAAAGTGGTATCCAGATATTATAACATGGCCCCAACACGCGATCGATGGCATCGTTGTGCCATCCGTATTTGTTTTCCTTTACCTGAGTGTGTATCTGCGCGTTTGTCAGATTGACGGGGGCGACGAAGTCGTTGACGTAGGTGAGGTCACTGGTCGTGATGCCGGGACGCAATCCTCTCACGGACTCCACGACCAGCCCTGCAAGCTCCTCGAAGTGCTTTTCGACAAAGCGACGATTCACGTAATGGAATTGGTCATAGAAGCAATCACGCCTCGCGAGGCCTTGGACCGTGGATTCGGCCAACTCCTCGAGGAGCTCCGCGGAGAAGACGCTCTTCAGGTGAAACATTGTCGCTCCAAGGCCCTTCTCATCGGATGACTGCGAGCGCTCCCGAAATCTGACGACCAACGATTAGCGCTGCCAGTGGCCATTAGCCTGAAGCCCTCTTGTATGGACGTCAACATTGGCGCGATCCGACTCCCCGAGCCCGTCCACTCGAACGCGCGTCGCGTGCGTCACGGTCACGATCAATATCCAACACGCGACCGGGAAATATCTTGCCGAATGAAAGGACCATAAGTTATTGACTCGGTGCCGAATCTGCCGTTGCCGAGGCCTGCCTGCGGGGATCAGGTCATGTGAGCGTCACGCGCGAAGGGCTCAGGTACAACCGCCGGCGTCGACTCCTTGACCCAGGACAGGCGAGCTATCTAATCTGCAAATACATACCTATTCTGGATGAACCCATTCCTGATGTTGACGCAGCACGATGACCCCAGCATCGGGGACGCCGCGCCATGCCTCGTGAAGAGTCGACACCTGTGCGTGCATCAGCTCTTCGAAAAGCAGGTGGAGCGCTCTCCCGAGGCACCCGCCCTGGTCCACGAGCGGCTCTCCCTCTCGTATGCCGAGATCAACTCCCAGGCCAACCGCCTTGCCTATTACCTGATCTCCCTCGGAGTGCGTCCCGAGGACCGCATCGCTCTGTGTCTACAGCGCAGTCCCGCGATGATCATCGGCCTGTTGGCCATCCTCAAGGCTGGCGGCGCTTACGTCCCACTGGATCCAGACTACCCCAGCCCGCGCCTCGTCCACATCCTCTCGGATGCTTCGCCAAGTCTGTTGCTCTGTGATGACGCGGGGCGCTCCGCCCTCGGCGGGCATTCTGGGGCACTGCCGATCCTTCACCTCGTCGAGCCATCGACCCAGTGGGCTCACTTGCCCGATGCCAATCCCAACCCAAACACAGTCGGCCTGAGCTCACACCACCTCGCCTATGTCATCTATACCTCAGGCTCCACTGGCACCCCCAAGGGCGTCATGGTCGAGCACCGCAATGTGGTGCATCTGGCGATCGACGGTGCGCCCCCTGAGTTGACTTCATCGAGCATCACCGCCCTTGCGTCCAATCCGGCCTTCGACGCTACGACGTGGGAAGTGTGGGGCACGCTTCTGCACGGTGCCAAGCTCGTCATCATTCCGAACGACGTCCTGTTGGATAGCAATGGATTGAAGGCTGTGCTGCACAGGGAAGGAGTCAACCTGCTGCACCTCTCAACGGCTCTTTTCAATCACCATCACGGCGCGTTGGGAGATTTTTTCGGCACACTCGATTGTCTGATGTTCGGTGGTGACCGAGCCGACACCCATGCCATCGCCCGGGTGCAACGAAATCCGTCTCCTCCGCGCAAGCTGGTCAATTGCTACGGTCCGACAGAGACGACCACCTTTACTACGACTTTCACGGTAGCCCGGGTGTCCGAAGGACAGCACCGGATTCCCATTGGCCGCCCGATCGCCAATTCGCGGGTCTATCTGCTGGATGCCCACCGTCAGCCCGTGCCCCTCGGGGCGGCCGGGGAAATGTACATCGGCGGAGCCGGGGTCGCCCGCGGGTACCTGAACCGAGTTGACCTCACTGCCGAGCGCTTCCTCGAAGATCCCTTCAGCCCTCACCCCAACGCGCGCATGTACCGCACCGGGGATCTCGCCCGCTACCTGCCCGATGGTAATCTCGAGTTCCTCGGTCGCAATGACCAACAGGTCAAGATCCGAGGCTTTCGCATTGAGCCTGCCGAAATCGAGACACACCTCGCCGCGCACCCGGATGTGCGCGAGGCGGTGGTGCTACCCCGTGAGGATCACTGCGGGAACGAGCGCCTCGTCGCCTATCTGGTGGAAGAGCTCAATCCCGTAGAGTTGTGGCCCTCGATCGCCGAATTCTACGTCTATGATGAGATCGCCTATCGCGCCATGGCAACTCATGAGCGCCGCAATGAGAAATATCTGAACGCGTTCCGGCAACACCTCACAGACAAAGTCGTTGTCGATGTAGGCACCGGGCCTCAGGCAATTCTCTCCCAGCTCGCCATTCAAGCCGGTGCCAAGAGGGTCTACGCCATTGAGATGCGCGAGGACATTGCCCGTCAGGCTCGAGAGGAAATCGCGCGCCTGAAGCTGCAAGGGCAGATTGAAATAATCTGTGGAGATGCCTGTCAGGTCACCCTCCCCGAACAACCCGACTACTGTATCTCGGAGATCGTCGGCAATATCGGTGGCTCCGAAGGAGCTGCGAAAATCATGTATCAGATGCGCGGCCAGCTCAGCGCTGCGCAAAACATGCTGCCGCAGCGCGCAACCACCTGGATTGCTGGCGTTGCCATGCCAGAAGGACTCTTCGAATACGGTTTCCGGGAGCTGGGTGCGCGTTACACCGAAGCCATCTTTGCGGCCCGCGGCGCTTTTGATCTTCGTATTTGTGTGAAAGGACTGCCGCGCGAGCGGATCCTCACCAGTCACGCCGTCTTCGAAGACCTCGACTTCTGTCATGACACGGCGCTGGAGTCGGTCCACGAGATCGAGATACGCGCCACGAAAGCGGGTGTTTTGAACGGCTTTATCGTCTGGTTACGTCTACAGATCAACGAGCTCAACGTCCTCGACGTGTTGGAGGACGAGAGCAGCTGGAAACCCATTTACCTACCCGCTTTCCCTGAAGGGATCCAGCTGGACGTCGCAGACCGCATCGTGGCGAGGGTCGAACGCAAGCTCAACGAGACAGGGCAAGTCCCGGACTTCGCGGTTCGCGGGGAAATCCTCAGCCGATGCATGGGCAGAAGACCCTTTGAGCTTTTCTCAGCGCATCAAAGCAGGACATTCCGTGGCAGCGAATTCTATCGCAAGTTGTTTCCGCAGGGCACAGTGAAGGTTCTTCCGGGACGCTCTACGGCAGAAATCCGTAATTACCTCTCCGCTCGGCTGCCCGGGTACATGGTGCCCGCAGCCTACGTGCGGCTGAAGGCTCTGCCGCTGACTCCCAACGGCAAGCTGGATCGCGATGCCCTGCCCGCACCGGAGGATGACGCCTATGCGCGGCGCGCCTACGAAGCCCCCCAGGGGCCCATCGAGCAAACCCTCGCCTCCTTGTGGGAAGAGCTGCTGGGTGTCTCCCCGATCAGTCGACACGACAACTTCTTCGAGTTGGGTGGACACTCCCTGTTGGCCGTGCGCTTGATGAGCCGCCTGCCACAATCCCTGGCCGTTGAGCTGCCCCAGAGCACCTTATTCGCCCACCCGACGATTGGCTCCCTGGCACCCGCCATAGTCGCGGCACAGCAACACGCCGCCGCCGCACTCCCGCCCATCCTGGCCATCGAGCACACAAGCCCCCGGCCGCTGTCCTTCTCCCAGCAACGCATGTGGTTCCTGACGCAGCTCGAGGGTGTCAGCACCACCTACAACATCCCCTTGAGCCTGCGTCTGCAAGGCCCCTTGGATGTCGGCGCCTGGCGCAGCAGCCTGAATGTCTTGTTCGCCCGCCACGAGGCCCTGCGCTCGGTGTTCGTCTCGATCGAGGGACAACCTCACGTGGAATTGCTGCCGGCCGATGCCGGCATCCCCTGGCTCGAGCACGACCTGCAGCCGCTCCCCGATGCTCAGCGGCAGCTCCAACAATTGTGCGCAGAGGAGGCTGCAACCCCGTTTGATCTGGCACACGGACCGCTGATCCGCGCCCGCCTCATCCGTTTGAGTGAACAGGACCACGTCTTCCTGCTCACCCAACACCACATCGTCTCAGACGGCTGGTCCATGGGGGTCCTGCTTCGCGAGCTCAACTCCCTCTACACGGCCTTCCGCCAGGGCCGTCCCGACCCGCTGCCACCCCTGAGCATCCAGTATCCCGACTTCGCCGCCTGGCAGCGTCAATGGTTGACTGGGCAGCGCCTGCACGCCCACAGTGAATACTGGCGAGGCACTCTCAGCGGCGCTCCGGCCTTTCTCGAGCTACCCACCGATCGGCCGCGTCCGCCGCAGCAGTCCTTCGAGGGCAGCAGTGTCCCGGTACGGATCGATCCTCAGCTGAGCGCAGCTCTCAAACACCTCAGCCAGCAGCACGGCACCACGCTGTTCATGACCTTCATGGCCGCCTGGGCCGCCGTCCTGGCGCGCCTGTGCGGCCAGGAGGATCTGGTCATCGGCACCCCCACCGCCAACCGCAACCGTCCCGAGATCGAGCCGCTGATCGGCCTGTTCGTCAACACCCTGGCCTTACGCATCCATCTGTCGGGTAATCCCAGTGTGGCCGAGTTGTTGGCACGCGTACGTCAGACCGCCCTCGCGGCCCAGGAGCACCAGGATCTGCCATTTGAGCAGGTGGTGGAGATCGTCCAGCCGACGCGCCGACTCGATCGCACCCCACTGTTCCAGGTGATGTTCGCGTGGCAGAACAACCCCGGAGGGAGCTTCGCTCTTCCCAACCTGACGGTGGCACCGGCTTACACACCCTTCAACCGCATCAAGTTCGATCTGCAGCTGGAATTGCTGGAAGCGGGTGAGAGCATTGTCGGGTCCCTGAGCTATGCCACTGCACTGTTCGATGCCACGACCATCGAGCGGCAGGTGGGCTATCTGCGTCGGGCGCTGCGCGCCATGGTCGCAGACTCCCAACAACCTGTGGCCCGCATGCCGCTGCTGGATGATCCGGAGCGCAAGTTGCTGCTCCAGACCTGGAACCAGACTGACACCCCCTTTCCACAGCACCTGTGTGTGCATCAGCTCTTCGAGCAACAGGTGGAGCGCTCTCCCGAAGCACCGGCCTTGGTCTTCGAGCAGATCTCCTTGACCTACCGCCAGCTCAACTCCCAGGCTAACCGTCTCGCCCACTACCTCATTGATCTGGGCGTCCAGCCGGAGGACCGCATCGCACTGTGCCTCGAACGCAGTCCCGCGATGGTCATCTGCCTGTTCGCCATCCTCAAGGCCGGCGGCGCCTACGTCCCGCTCGATCCGGGCTACCCCAGTGCGCGCCTCGCTCACATCCTCTCGGATGCCTCGCCACGTCTGCTGCTCTGTGACACCGCAGGCCGCGCCGCCCTCGGGGAACACGCCGAGGCAGCGCCGATCGTCAACCTCGATGCGCCATCGGCTCTCTGGGCTCACCTGCCCGATACCAACATCGCGGTCGCCGCCCTCGGTCTGACTTCACACCACCTCGCCTACATCATCTACACCTCGGGCTCTACCGGTACTCCCAAGGGCGTCATGGTCGAGCATCGCAGCGTGATGAATCTTCTACTTTCCATGGCGGTGACGCTCGGCATCGAACCAGCGGATCGGCTGCTGGCCGTCACGAGCCTCTCCTTCGATATCGCGGCCTTGGAGCTGTATCTGCCTCTGATCCAGGGGGCCAGTGTCGTTCTGGCACGCTCTGACCAAAGCTCTGATTCGTATCAACTGCAGCGCCTGCTCGCGGCACACGCGATCAGCTTCATGCAGGCAACCCCAGCTACCTGGCGAGCCTTGCTGGACGCCAACTGGGGGACTTCGCCCGCTTTGAGGATGTTGTGTGGTGGGGAGGCCTTGGCAGCCGATCTGGCTGTGCGACTGCAGACCCACGGTCGAGACCTGTGGAACCTGTACGGCCCGACGGAGACTACGATCTGGTCAACCTGCGCTAACATGGTGGACGAGGACAGTGCGCGCCATCCCGTTCTCGGGCGGCCCATTGCGAACACGCGCATCTACGTGTTGGATGGACAAGGTCAGCCGGTGCCTTTGGGCGCGGTCGGTGAGATCTACATCGGCGGCGCGGGGGTGGCGCGCGGGTATCTGAACCGCCCCGAGCTCACCGCCGAGCGCTTCGTCCAAGACTCCTTCAGCCCTCACCCCAACGCTCGCATGTACCGCACCGGGGACCTCGGTCGCTACCTCCCCGATGGCAATCTCGAGTTCATCGGCCGCCGTGACCAACAGGTAAAAATCCGCGGCTTTCGCATCGAGCCCGCCGAGATCGAGGCACATCTCACGGCGCATTCGCCGGTGCGTGAGGCGGTAGTGCTCGCCCGTGAAGACCACCCTGGGGACAAGCGTCTCGTGGCCTATATCACCACCGCCAGGGACTCCAAGCTGACTCCAGGGGAGCTCGCCTCGCTGTTGCGCGAGCACCTCCGCGCAAGGCTGCCCGAGTATATGGTGCCGACGGCCTACGTGCAGTTGGATGCCATGCCGCTGACTCCCAACGGCAAGCTCGACCGCAATGCCCTGCCGGCACCGCAAGAAGCTACTTATGCCCGGCGTGCCTACGAAGCCCCCCAAGGACCCCTCGAGCAAACCCTCGCCTCCTTGTGGGAGGAGCTGCTGGCAGTGTCCTCCATCAGCCGACATGACAACTTTTTCGAGCTGGGTGGACATTCCCTCATTGGGATGCGCAGCATTGGACTTCTCTCCGAGAGATTCCAGGTGAATGTTCCACTTCGAATCCTGTTTGACGCACCAACTCTCGCTCAAATCACCTCATACATCCAAGGTGATGGGTCTGCAAGTCAGAAGGAAGGGACTGAAACTCCGGCCAATACAGAAGAGGGGGTCATATGAGAGATGCGATCGGACAGCCAAATTAGGGGGGGTAACCCATCCGTTCTTGCAGGATATGTCCGGGGAGCCGGCCGCGACCTCACTCAGTTGCCAGACAATCGCTGATTTTTCCGCGCGGAGTAGCCACGCAGGAGGACAGCGATCCGACAAAGCTCCTGATCAGAGCATCTATGGTCGTGGTTTCGTATCTCAACGATAAGAAATTGACAGTACCTCCGAGCTCTCGTCCACTGTCCCAGATATACATCTGATGACTCGAATGCCAGGAGATGCGACCCGTCGCCGCAGGCGCCGGGAAAACTTGGACGTTATCGACCGCAACATCGCAGCGATCAATGTGCCGATTTGACAATGGCGTCTCACCGAAAAATGAATAGTTGACGGTCGGACTCACTATGCTGCCACCGGCCTCCGCCGTTGCTTGCAGAATCAACCTCCAGGGAACCTCATATCTATCCGCCATGGTTTGAGCATGGCTGACCCGTGAAATGAGCTCGAGAAACGTCATGTTCCCGCTCAGCGCAATACGTAACGGGACCAGGTTCATTGTGCTGCCCACCATATCGAGCAGCGCGGGATCCTTTCTCCCGGCAAGAACAGGTGTAAGGACCAGGTCACCAGACCCCAACAGTCGGTACAGTGCGACAAATTTTGCCGCCAGGATCAATGTAAGCATTGTGACTTTGCATTGCCCGGCAAGCCTCGCCATGCCGCGACGCAGCGGCGAGCCAATTTGAAAGCCTGTTGCCGTCAGCGACGAAGTGACGTCCGGCCCCATGTCACGATCACCCGGGAGGCAGATCGCAGGCGCATTCCGCATGGTATCCTTCCAATAGGCCAAGCGCGCCGCAACGCTCACACTACCCAACCACTCTTCTGATGCAAGGAGATAGTCTGAGTATTGCAGTGGAGCTTGACGTGAGACCGTGGTTTGCCGCGCGATCGCGTGAACCTCCTCCACGATCTCCTTGCCTAGTGTCATACACGACCAGGTATCACCTACAAAGTGGTGCAGCACAAATCCCACGATGTGGCGGTCTTTTGAAAGCTTCGCGATAAAGCTGCGGAATAGAATCCCGGGTTCCAGCGCAGTCCAGACCATGGTAGTTGCCAGCTCCGACTCTGATGCAGCAGAGGCTGTGCAATCAAGAACTTCCATGGAAAGCGGAGTGTCTGGTGAAAATTCAATGCTGGGCACTCCATCAGATAGACCCACACGTGCTCTCAGGAGATCATGGCGGAACAACACAGTCCTCAATGCTTTTTCCAACATCGAGGTATCCATGGGACCGGATATCTTGAAGACCCTGTGTGCGCGGTTTGCGCCGACCACGGTGGCATTCGTCTCGTTCCACCACTCCAGTTGGTGTGGCAAATCCACCGTGCAGGCGCACGGACAGCGGCGGCTGAATATCGGCCCGCGAAGCTGCTCGATGAGCGCTGATCTGTTGTTCTCCAGAGCCCTGCGGAGATCTCCTCCGAGCGCCCCCTTGCTGGAAGTAAAGTGAAGGCGCCCACCCTCGACCCACAGCCACACCCCCCCTTTTTGCGCTTCGTGAATGAGCGCCTGAACATCGCACTGGCTCATGTGTGGCCGCCAGCGTGTCGGACCGACCTGGTCAACGGGGGTACGCCAACAGCAAGTCGACTTGCGTGCAGAAGGCGCGCAGCTCGGGTGATTCCAGTAGCGTCGCGGGGGGCAGGTCAACGCCAAGCTCCTCCTTTATGCGAAACAGCACCATGGTCATGGCGAGGGAATCGCCACCTAGCGAAAAGAAATTGTCGGTCGGCTTCAGGGGTGCCGACGGCGCCAGAAACTCTGCCCAAAGGCCGGCAATCTTGCGCTCGGACGGGGTCAGGATGGCAGCACTCGCAGTATCAAGCGTTATCGTACTTTGGCCAGGCATAGCTCGGAATGACGTTGTCACGTTGGGATATTGTTGGGGAGGCAGCGCAGCGCGTATCGGTCGATCTTACCGGATAGCGTTCGGGGCAGATCCCCGACGATACGTACATCAATCTCACAGTCCGGCAAGCCATCCTCTCGAGACAGTCGCTCCGCGACCTGAGCCGCGTTGGCTGTTGAGAAGCGGCCCGGAAGACCGTAAACCACAAGACGACTGCGATGCCCCTCCTCCATGAACAGTACCGCTGCGTCGTCGAAGCTGCCAAACTCGCACACCAGCCGCTCGAGGCTGGCATACGACAGTCGGCTTCCGCATACAGACAGGAAATCCTGATGGCGTCCGGCAAGTACCAGATTTCCGTGGGCATCGAGACTCCCCCAATCCCCCGTACGGTACCAACCATCCTGCAAGGTGGGCTGCTGCGTCGGCGCTGGACAATAGCCGGACATCAGCATCGCCCCTCGTACCCATATCTCGCCCACGGCACCAGCGGACAACTCGCGCCCGTCCTCATCGAGGATCCGAGCATCGACTGATGGCACAACCGGCCCGCAACTGTGCGGCGATAGGATGACTTCGCGACCCGCGGCAACGCAAATTGATCCGTTCAACTCGGTTGTGCCATAACCAGTCACCGGCGCCGCGCCGGGCAGTCGCTCCTGGATCTCTCGCAGCAGAGCGGGGCGAAGAGCGCACCCATGCACTCCCACAGCAGAAATCGAGCCCAGATCGTGTCGCCGCGGGTCGCTGCGCAACAGCTGATTCAGCAGGTCAGCATTGATACCTGTGATCGTACGCAGCTTCTCTTGCTCGATGAGCTCGAGGGCCTCGTCCAATTGCCAGGTGGGCAGCATGGCTACCTTACCGGACACCCATAACATCAGAAGCAAATGTGAGTAACCGGCGATGTGTGCGAGAGGCGCGAGTAGCAAAGAGGACGGAAGTTGCCGCGGCTGGCCGGAGCCAGGCTGCGGAGGGCTGCTGCGGGCGGCAGCAAGCGCGCCACCGAGCATCATGTTCATCATCCCCGTGATCACCGCGCGGTGGCTCGAGACGACACCCTTCGGGTTTCCGGTGGATCCGGAAGTAAACGCGATCAGCGCCTCCTGCTCGGGATCGATGGCTCTGTCAGGGTCTGGCCAGTGCGCCTGAGGTTCTACATCATCGAACGGCGCTCCTGCGCCGAAGAGCTCCTGGCCCCGCTCGCCGATACGAGCAACCATGATCGGGCAGCGGAGACCGAAATCCGCGAGCCGCCTGGCTGCGGATTCGTCGGCGATCACAGCAACGCAGCTCGCGGCGACCAACGCTGAGACCATCCTCTCCGGTGAGGCATTCGGCTCGATCAGCGTCGCGACACCGCCAATCGAGGTGATGGAGATGAACGCCATCAGCCACTGCGGACAGGTTGGCAAAACGATGCCAACTCTCTGGCCGACGGCGATTCCGTACCGCTCGCGCAACGTCAGCGCGAGTCCGTCCGCCCAGTACAATATATCCGCGTACGATAGAGTGTGCCCGCGGAATATCAGACATGGGCGTGTACCCGAGGATCGGATCCGACGCCATACACCAGTCAATGACAGCGGAGCGTGTCGGAAGACCCGGATGGATCCCATCGAGATGAGCTCAAAAGGGGAGCCCGGCAAAACGAGTCGTCGAGCAAGCTCACTCATAAGATCTTCTCGTCCAGAATCTGTTTCCTACCACCATCGCGTCGATTCCGCGCTGTCGCACCAGAACAAACAGGTGACTCAAGCGATTGACAAAGCCGTGACCCTTGGAGTTCAAGGAGGTGTTGCACAGGACCGCCACACCGCACAACTCGCGAAACCTGCGGAGCAATGCGCACATTGCCGGATTTTCGGCATCGTTTACGGATTGTGCTCGCGCAGAGCCATCGACATGCGTTACTGCCATCAACTCAGGGGACTTCACCCTCTGGAAGTAAAGCATATGCGGACTGGCTCCATGATGATCAAAGTGACGTCCAAAGTCCTCTTCCAGACAGATCGGCGCTATCGGCCGAAACGCCTCACGTTGTTTGATGCTATTGAGTCGATCCCGGGAGGCCGCCGAAAACGGCGCCGCGAGCAGCGATCTGTTCCCGAGCGCCCGTGGACCGATTTCATAACGACCCTGCACCCATGCAATAACCTGCCCCTCGAGAAGGCGTCGGCATACATCAGACAGATCAAGCGGCACGCACCTGAAGTCCGGTGGCGTATCCGCATCTTCTATGAATGAATCGCCAGCGTATACGCTCCACTCGATTTTCGCCTTGCCGGTATAGTGATGAAGAGCATCGATCGCGCACCCTAGAGCAACTCCGGAGTCATTTGTACAAGGTGGCACGAACACATCGCTGAACAGGCCACATTGCTTCCACTGGGTATTCCAGTCGCAGTTCAATCCACACCCACCCCCGATGAGCAGTGGCAGCCCCGGCGTCAAGTGTTCTTGCGCGTATCCAAGGAACCGGTCAAATAGCGCGTTGGAAAACTGAAACGCAAGATCCTTGAATTCCTGACTCTCGACTCCAATGTCGCAAAACGGGCTGGTTGTGAAGCTTGCCTTGTGTGGCGTGATACCAAAGCTCTCCGGCTCACCCGGCAATGATAGTATCGCCTCGATGACTGCCGTCTGCGCCGGAGTGGGATTCCCGCGACGGCCGTACGCGGCCAGGGCCATGACTTTGCCGGCGAGCTCATTCTTGAGCCAATGCGGTTGGGTGGGTGAAAGCGTCGGGTCGGCCAAAGCGTATAGAAGTGCATACTTGTTGCCCGGCGCGGAGAGCACGTCACTTTCTTTTCTGATGGCGACTGACTCATCGACGTGATACAGGGCACCCACAGCCCCATCCCATATGAGTGCGTAACACGGTTGGCCTTGTGGGAAAGGCGACAATCCGTAGCTACACATCACGTGGGAGCGAATATGGGATGATGAAAATCGACGCACCTGCCGGCCGAACAGCAGCATTTCGCCATCGGACTTTCCACCTGGCCCTTCGTCAAAATATCCAGCTTCGAAGTCAAAAAATCCTGATAGAGCTACCGCATCAGGATGTGCCGAAAGCTGCAGCGAGCGTACAAACGCTGGAAGGGAAAGAGAAGAATACCTCACGCCACTGTCTTTTTCGCTCTCTACGGAGAAACCAAGGGCGCCGTCTTCCAGAAGAACCGTTGCGCCGTCATGCGAAGGGTTGTACGCGAGGATTCTCATGATTCCTTGTTTGCCAAAAACCTCGTGTGTGCAAGCCACGACCTGACATACGATGATGGGAGTCGCATTCAATTGGATGTCGGTTCCTCCTGTCAATCGCGAAGGGGAGATTTTCGCCTCCGGCGAATGTCTCTGACGGTCCTGTCTCATAGGGGTCGACAGGCTGCATCGTTGCGCAGTTGCATGCCGAAAACCTGCAAGTTTCTGATTTCGAGTCAAATGGCCTGTCTCTCCCGTAGCGTACGCACGCCATCCCTCCGCGCCTTGCGGGCCATCTTTCACGATGAAATGCTGCAAGCTGCTAGAACATACTCGCTTCCGGCACTGCTCCATCGAGGATGAGAACCGGCGTCAGCCTTCCATACCGGACTGGCTCAACGTAATGTTTTCTCTGCTGGACCCCAGGACATCAGGGACCGCGATACAGTTGCGTATCGCGCTTGCGAGTCGTTGGAGCACGGCCCATAACCTCAGAAGCATTGCTCCGTTGGGCGGCACGGCCCGTATCTATCATCGACGAAAGAAACACCTGGACGCCATGACAGTTTCGAAACCAGACATTGCAGTGAAGTGGTATGTCAGGACGTCTGGTATAGCCGCTTGCGGCGCTCACATCTTGCAGAAGCCCGCGGCTTTGCCTGGGAGGCATTGAATGAATTTTGACGATCTACCCCTGTCCTTCTCCCAGCAGCGCATGTGGTTCCTTGCTCACCTGCAGGGAGTCAGCGAGAGCTACCACACGCCCTTGGCCCTGCACCTGCATGGGCCGTTGGATGGGTTGGCTTTGCGGGAGGCTCTCAACGCGCTCTTCGCCCGGCACGAGGCCCTGCGCTCGGTCTTTGTCTCCGTCGATGGCCAGCCTCATGTCGAGCTGTTGGCTCCCGAGCAGGGTATCCCCTGGATCGAGCACGACCTGCGAGAGGCGGCCGATGCTCAAGAGCAGTTACAGCGTCTGAGCGCCGAGGAAGCTGCCGCACCGTTTGATCTGGCGCACGGCCCCCTGATCCGCGTCCGTCTGATCCACCTCAGCGATCAGGATCATGTTCTCCTCCTCAACCAACACCACATCATCTCCGATGGCTGGTCGATGGGGCTGCTGTTCGGGGAGCTCAGCACGCTCTACCGCGCCTTCTCTCAAGGGGAGCCCAACCCCTTGCCACCCCTGTCCCTCCAGTACCCCGACTACGCCGCCTGGCAGCGCCAATACCTCACCGGCGAGCGCCTGCAGGCCCAGGCCCAGTACTGGCGAGAGACCCTCAGCTCGGCTCCCGATGTCCTCGAGCTGCCCACCGATCGGCCGCGTCCGCCCGTGCAGTCCTTCCAAGGGGCTGCGGTCCCGTTGCGCCTGGATGCCCAGC
>CAZBTV010000002.1:0-26287 GCA_964494895.1 uncultured Steroidobacteraceae bacterium
ATCGGCGCCAAGGCGCTCGGCGATGTTGGCCAGCTCGTTCATGAAGCTGATCTTCGTGGCCAACATGGCGTTCGCGGCATACTTGGTCAGCTCCGACGAGCGGATGTCCATCACGATCAGCCGGTCGTGATTGCGGATGAACGGCTCATAGAGCGCGCGCATCAACTCCGTGGTCCGTGGGTTGTCCGTCCCGACGACCACGCGATCCGGCTTCATGAAGTCCTGGATAGCTGCCCCCTCCTTGAGGAATTCGGGGTTCGAAACGACATCAAACTCGATACTCGCGCCGCGCTCGGCAAGGGTGGCCTGCAGCTCCTTGCGTACCTTGTCGGCGGTCCCCACTGGCACCGTGGACTTGGTGACGACGATGCAATACCGACTCATGTGGAGGCCGATGGTGCGTGCCGCCGATAGCACATAACGCAGATCTGCTGAACCATCCTCGTCCGGCGGGGTACCTACGGCTATGAGCTGGAACAGTCCGTGCTCGACCCCTTTGGCCGCGTCGGTGGTGAACTCCAGGCGTCCGGCTTCGGCGTTGCGCTTTATCAGTGCATCGAGGCCTGGCTCATGAATGGGCACTTCGCCGCGATTCAGCCGCTCGATCTTGCGGCCATCGACATCTACACAGATCACGTGGTTGCCGGCTTCCGCCAGACAGGCACCCGTAACGAGGCCCACATAGCCGGAGCCGAAAATCGTAACGCGCATTTAAGTTTTTGAACTTTATGGGACAAATGGGCCTTGAGCCTAACGGAAGCTCCCCGGCCTCTCAAGGAGATGTGCCCCTGGCAGCGCAAGGTGCAACCGGCGACGCCCTCCGGGACCTCCGGGGTCGGTCTTCGAGTCAGGTTCGGGACGTATGTGCGATCAGCGACCTCGGGTCGCCTGCCGCACGCCAACACACAGACAAAGTGCGACAAAGTGTTACAGATTCAACCCTACCTTCGCTGGCACTCTGTCGTCATCGGTGATAACGCGCGAGGCGCAAATTTTTTTTACAGTAAGCCGCTCAGCTCTCGTTATACTCTCTCCTAAGTGCTTGATAGTGCCGAGGAGAGGCGCCGCGCTGCGGAGCCGGATCGCATTGGACGGATTCGATGACTTTATGCGCCCCCTTGACGAAAAATGGCCCGCTCGCCGAGCGCTCATCCGTGATGAGCCAGACGCGCGGCCGCAACTTCTGGCCTCTGTCCGTTCCCCGGCGTCGACCGGCCGTCGCCGCCCCGGTCGTGTTTCGAGACACGGGTCCACAATTTGCTTACCGATTTTCACGTCCGATTCAGTCATCCCAGCTCACGATAGCGTCGGGGCCGAAAGGCGGCCACAAGTCAACTCGACAGGTCGGGCGGCGTTAGCACCTGGGCATGGAGCGAACACTTCGCGCAGACGTATGGTCCGACTAACAGCTCATGCTAGGCATTGTCGCCTGTTTGCGACGTGAAACCAATGAAAATTCGGAAGGGGACTTGAGTTGTCGACGCAGCAAGCGAACGAGACTTCGACTCAACGTGCGACTTTGCGGGTGCCACCCCGCCGGCCACATCTGGTTAGCACGACGGATATCCGCATACAGACGGAGCCGGTCGTCGACATGGCTGTGGAGGTCGAAGGCAGCGCCGAGCTGTCACGGACGAGCATCAACGTTACCGAAGCGCATGCTCGGACGGTCGCTCGCTCGAGCACTGTTGCGTTCGCCCCGACGGGCACCGCGGCGGTAGTGAAGCGCCTCGTCGATGTGGTCGGGGCCATCATTCTAGGACTGGTCTTCTCTCCTCTGATCATTGCGATCGTCTTTCTCATGCACCGCAGAGACCGCGGTTCGGTGATCTATCGGCACCGGCGCGTCGGCCGCGGCGGCCAGATGTTCTCCTGCTTGAAGTTCCGGACCATGGTCCCGAACGCGGACCAGGTCCTGCGTGAGCTGCTCGAGAACAACCCCGAGCTTCGGGCGGAATGGGTGCGTGATCGAAAGCTGAGACACGATCCACGCGTGACGCCGCTGGGACGGTTTCTGCGCCGCACCAGCCTCGACGAGCTGCCGCAACTGCTGAACGTTCTGCGGGGAGAGATGAGCCTGGTCGGGCCACGACCGGTCGTGCGAGAAGAGCTGCTGCGCTATGGGCGCAGCGTTGGAACATACCTTGCGGCGAAGCCCGGCATCACGGGTCTATGGCAAGTCACCGGCCGTAATGACACCAACTACCGGCGGCGGGTCGTCCTGGACACCTACTACGTGCGCAACCAGACTCTACTGCTTGACCTGTACATTCTCGCAAAGACAACAGGAGTCGTCCTGGGAGGCAGTGGAGCCTACTGACCGCCCGGATCGTCCACACCCTTGCGATGATTCAGGTTCCCTGAGGCGACGCGCGCGTTATCGTCGAGACGTCGCGAGCAACCTTCAGAACCGGCTCCACTATGCTTCCGCCCTCTGCCGCGTCTCATGGCGAAAAGTCCTTGCCGCTGCCTCCGGTGGCGGGGAGGACCGATGCGGCTCGCCCTCGGATCCTGGTACTCATGGCAGCGTACAACGGCTCCAGGTGGATCCGGGAGCAGTTGGATTCGATCCTGCGCCAGAAAGATGTGGACTTGCGGATCGCCATCAGGGACGACAGCTCTACGGATGATACGCGTTGGGAGCTGGCCCGGTTCGCGGAGGAAGAGAGAGTCGAGATAGTGACGTTGGCCGGTGCTGGAGGCTCGGCCGCACGCAATTTCCTGACCCTGATCGCCGAGAGCCCGGCGGCCGGCTTCGATTTCGTGGCTCTGGCTGACCAGGACGACCTGTGGCATCCAGACAAGCTGCTGAAAGCCTGCCAGATGCTCGCCGCGACAGGGGCAGCCGCTTATTCGAGCGCCACGCTGGCCACCTGGGAAGATGGGCGGCAGCGAGTGCTGAAGCCTTCCGGCGCGCCCACCCGCTCGGACTTCCTCTTCGAAGGGGCGGGCCAGGGCTGCACCTTCGTCTTACGTTGCGACTTCTATGAGCGCGTGCGCCGTTTTGTCGGGTCCCGGCGGGAGCTCACGCATCGGCTTCACTATCACGATTGGCTGATCTATGCGCTGGCGCGCTCGTGGGGGTTGCGTTGGTGCTTCGACCCCCGGCCCTCCATGCGATATCGCCAGCATAGCGGAAACGATACAGGCGCTCGCGGGAGCCTCCAGGGTATCATCAGACGCTTCCGGCTGATCCGGCAGGGTTGGTATAAAACCCAGCTGCAAGCGATCGCCGAATCATGCAAAGCCGCCGCACCGGCCAACGGCACGGTTCTCGAGTGGCACTGCGAATTGGGCCGCCGGCCGAGCTGGCGCAGGCGGCTGCGGATCGCAGGGTTTTGCCTGCGCGGAGGGCGCCGACGCACTCGTGACAACCTGATAGTGGTGTTGGCGGCTCTGTGTGGGTGGATCTGATGTGTTGGGAGAGTCCACATTTCTACGACGGGTGTCGCAACATTTGAGCCGGTTGAGCACTGACCCTGGACCTGGGCATGCGTAGTGTCGTCCTGGCCACCTGTCAGGGTGCGCGATACATCGGCGAGCAGCTCGACAGCATCCTCCCGCAGCTCTCACCCGAGGACGAGGTCGTCGTATCCGACGACGCGTCGACGGACAGCACGCTGCAAATCATTGCTCAGCGTCAGGATGCACGGATTCGCGTCCTGGCCAACGACACGCGAGTCGGCTACGTCGTCAACTTTCAGCGTGCGATCGCTCAGAGCCGCGGCGATTACGTTTTCTTCTCGGACCAGGACGACGTGTGGCTACCCCATAAGGTGGCTACTCTGGAATCCGCGATGGGCACGAGTGATTGTGTGGCATCCGATG
This sequence comes from uncultured Steroidobacteraceae bacterium, assembly GCA_964494895.1. Lineage (GTDB taxonomy): Bacteria > Pseudomonadota > Gammaproteobacteria > Steroidobacterales > Steroidobacteraceae > 13-2-20CM-66-19. The sequence continues at coordinate 3,829 of CAZBTV010000002.1, forward strand.
CAACGGTCGTGGACGAGCATCTGCAGACAGTGCACCCATCTTTTTTCGAGTTGCGCGGAGCACGCAGCTTTTCCTGGCTGTCGATTTATCTCAAACCCCCCATTATTGGCGCGACACTGGCCTGCCGAAGGGAGTACCTCGAAAGTCTGCTGCCATTCCCTGACCGTGTTCCACACGACTTCTGGCTTGCACTCAATGCGGCGGTCGACGGCAAGCTGACAGTGCTCCGTACACCCCTGATTCTCTATCGACGCCACTCTGGCGCCCTCTCGGTGACGGCTACCGGACACCGGCGTGCGTTGAAGACCATAGCCGCGGAGCGCGCGAGGTTGGTTGGCGCAATGCTGCGCCATCGCCTGATCCATCGCGCCAAAACGGGTCATCTGGAAGAAACACGCCAGGAATAGAGCTGATTCATGTCCTGGAGGATGTTGCGTACCGAATCCGTGATGATCCAGGCGTGATAAATCCATACGTTGGCGGATATCGGCCCGTCATAATGAACTTCCCACTTGACGAAGTTGCTGCCGGTTTGCCCATGAGACGAGCCGATCGAGCCGTCATAGAACACGAACCCCGTATGTGGCTCGTTGATGTAGATGCCCATCGCAGGCGCCGTGTCTCCGGTGCCTGCAGCCAGAATCACTGCCCTCGGTCCGGCAGGTAGAATCACGTTATACCCGAGTCCTTGGGCGGCTTTCGCTCGTATGTCACGCAGGGGATCCCTCGTGAGCGTGCGTGTCGCCGGACTGTAGTGATAGTAGGTGTTGAATTCCGAATTCAGGTAGCCTGTAGGTGCTTCCACCGTCGCGCGCTGGATTGCGGGAGAATTGATCACCGTTTCGAACAGCGCGACAGGCCAGTTGCGATTGACGCCGTCTGGCCCCCTCCAGTTCAACGTGAGAGCCTTGCCCACCCGCACCGAGGGGTAGACGATAGGGTGATCAGGGCCGCCGCCGTAGTATTCCGGGCACCACTCCAGTGGAGCCGCCGCAGTAGTCTGGCTCGGGCTTGGGCTCGAGCGGTCGGCTGAAAACTCCACGCACGGCGAGGGGTGTCGCATGTTCACTGCGATCGACGGAATACCATAGGCATCTCCCGCCTCGCCGAGCGCGGAATCACCATCCGCGGGATAAATGGCCACCTGCACCTGGCGCCCATAGTCATAATCGTTGATGAACTGACGCCCATTCCACCACCACTCCCACAACGCACAGCCCGCTGCGAGATTCGATTTCGCCAGGACTCCCCCACCTGATATCCAGTCGAGTACGGGCTCCATGCCGGAAAAGCGCGCGTAAGCCGGTCCGCTGGATCCATCCGGAACGTAGTACGTCGAGGATCTCTGGCGAGCACCGGGTTGGACCCGGTCGATCATGCTTGAATACGCCGTTGCAGGAGGCGCTGTCTGCGAGATACTCAGCCTCAGTGCGGGGCCGACTGAGGCGGACAGATGAGGAACAATGGCTCGTTGGGGGCAACCAGCGATCGCCGGTTGCCGGTATCCCGGGAGAGTCGACAGGATTGCCAACAACCAACCTGAAAGCTGTCGGCCAGGAGATGAGGATCTCTCAGGCGGACGATGCATGGTGCGTTTCCCTTCAGCCCCGAAACGTCCTGATGGCCGCCACCCCAGCCACAGCGAGGAACAACCCGCACGCAAAACCCACCGCCGCGAGTGCTTTCGCGCCGAGCGACGAAGCCAACTCAGGCGCAACGGCGGGATCTATGACCTTCAATGCATACTCCTCGCGGCCTTTGGCGATCATCTGCGAATTGATCTCTTCCTGAAGCAAGGTGTAGATCGTTTTCTGGGCCTCGATGATCGTGATCTTCTTGAGCTGATCATTCAGGTAGTCAATATGACGCTCAGACTCGCTGATCGCCTTGGCGCGCAGATAGTCGTTGGTTTTTTTGACCAGATCGTTGGCCCATTTCGCCGCCACATTGGGGTCCTTCCATTTGATGGTCATGAGCACCAGCCCGGATTTCCGGTCTTCTTTTACCTGGCGGATCTGCTTGTTGAAGTACTTGTACGCCTTCCACAAGGTAGGAGTCTTCTTCGGATCGGTGGTCTTCCACTTTTTGGAAACCGGATCCCAACGGTCTGAATACAGAACCGGCAGCAGATCGTTCTCGCGAATGTAGCTTTCCGTCAGCAGCTCCGACTGCAGAACCGCCAGGACTTCTTCTTTTTTCCCCTGCCCCGGTATCGAGAGGCCCGCGAGCGAGGCCAATCCGCCATATTGCGCGGCAAGTGAGGCGAGGCCGCCGAGCCGGCCTGTGCTCATGTTGTCCGTAGCCGGTGAAAGAACCACCGAGGCCTCATATTGTTTGGTCATGAGCAAGCCGGTAAGGCCGCCGGCCAGGGTGCACAGCACGACCGTCAAGGCGACGGCGAGTCGGACTCGCCAAAGCTCCAACAGGAGGTCTCGCACGCTGATGGTGTCCGGCGGCGGCGGGAGAAACGGGTTTTTTTGGTCCATATCCGACTGCGAGGGCAAGTTGAGCGGGCGAGCGCGCGACGCTGAGGACAACACAGGCGGTGCGCTACCCGATGTCATTGGCTCAGCCATGGGCGCTCACCGGGATCCGGCTCGCCCAGCGGGATCGGGCGGCTGCCGGCCTGAACAGGAAGAAATGAAATAGCCAGAAGAAAAAAAGCTGAAAGATCACCGGCAGGTAGAGCCAGAAGTTTGAAAAAAAGCTGAGCAAGGAACAACAGAACAGACATGCATAGGTCGCGCTGTCGACGAAGCGGCGCCGCTGCAACGCACGCCGATAGACGGCGGTGGTGATGAACCCGAACAGGGCCGTATAGATCACAACACCGATGGCGCCGATATCCATGAAAACCGGGTAGATATAGGAAGAGACGGTCATCGACTCGATCTCGAGAAAGGATCCATGGTCTACATCTGGCCGCAGAACGGTCGGCAACAGGCTTTGCCACATCGTCCCGTCGAAGAACGGAGCGCCGGAAACGACGACCATGTTGTTCAGATTCAGAACGTTGAAATAGCTATACGCGTATAGCCATATCAGGCTCAAGGGAACCCACATGTAATCCTGCGTCACACCGATGGTTTGTGTGATATCGGCGCCGCGCAATTGGCCGAAGGCGGAGAAGCCCAGCAGACCGAGCCCGACGACGACGACAATGGCCTTCTTGGACATCCGACTTATCGTCAAACACCGGATGACGAACGCTTCAGCCAGCAGGGTGATCATGTTCTGCCGGGTAACGAACGCAATATGCAGAGCGAGTACACTCAGGAACAGCAGGAGGTAGATTCGACGGCGTCCGCATAGGTAAGCATAGAAGGCAAGGCATCCGAGTGCGTTGGCGTATGCGAGAAAGGCGCCGTACACACTTGGGAGGCCAAAAGTGTCATAGCCACTGTCCCCTGTTGCGATCAGCGAGATCAGCGGGACGTAGCCCGCTGCCGCGACGTTGACCGCTGCAAACGCGTACAGGATCATGAATCCCATCAAGACCCCGGTACCGAACCCACTGACCACCTCGAGCTGCGGTCTCTCGCGCATGTACCCGGCGTCGTCAGCAACTTTGGGTACGAACAGAGGCACCGGCGAAGCCGCGGTAGTCGACAGCAGCCACGCAAGAATGGCCACCATCAGTACACGAGCGGTAGAAAGCTCCAGATCGTGTGAGTACTTCGAAATCGGAACCGTCGAAAAGAACAAGATGGTGAGCCACGGGACCAGATAAGTCACCGCGGGATGCAGGTAGTCCAGCTTGTACGCGAATACCACGACGAACAAAGCTGCCACGCAACCCAGGACCAGCAGCTGGGAGCTTTCGCGCAGCACGACGATACCGACCAGCATCGCCAAGGCAGCGCCAGCGACCAGCAGGTGGCGATGCAGGCTCGATTCAGACACGGTCGTACTATGCATGATGACTCAAGCCCGCGAGTGCGGGCGCCCCAGGATGCGTGGCAGATTCCGGAGCAACCGAAGCTGGAACAGGAGGTACTGCACCAGAGGGCTCTCGCCTGTGTCGAGCTGAATCTGCCAGGACTCACACAGGACACGCGTCAGGTTTCTGGTAGAGCAGCCCTCCATGCCGAACTCTCCCGCTATGAAGTCCGCGGCGACGGCTTTCACATCGTCGGCCGTACATACGCGCTTGATGAAATATCCGTCCGCCAGAATCGGATACCGGAGGGGGTACTCGCCAAAACGCTCGTGCAACCGCGTGCGGAACAACATCCCTACACTATGGGAAGTGGTCATCGCCGCGTGTCCTAACCAGGCACGCCTGACGTGCAGGCCTCGCCGTACGGTATCGCCCGCCTTCACGGCAGCCACCACCACATCCGCATTCGTCTCACGCGCAACAGCCCTGAAATTGGCGATCGCCTGCGGGTACAGCAGATCATCGGCACCCACGACCAGGTAGAATTCCGTCTGGACCGCGCGCAGCGCTTTGTTCAAGGCGTCGTACAGGCCCCTGTCCGGCTCGCTGACAGCGTAAGTCACCACGTCCCTGGATTTCTGGACAACGTCCCAGGTACCGTCTTTCGAGCCCCCATCGATGATCACATGGTCGAAACTACGATCCTCCTGTGCCCGCAATGAGTCGATCAACCGCGGCAGATCCTTCGCGGAATTCAGCGTGACAGTAACAACCGAGATCGAGGGGCTCGTCATCGATCGCAGTCTTGCATATCAGGTAAGTTGACGCTCATGACGGCTGGGTTCAACTAGCAGCCCGGACGACGGACGGCGCCCCCCAGGTGTTCTCAGAGGGCACGAGATCCACCCACGCGCGAAGCTCAAGCCGATGCTTGGGGGATTCTCGTCCAGTATCTCACGCATGGACCGCCGGCTGCCTGTCGCGCCGGACGAAAAAACCGTCAACCTGCAGCACCCGGCCGGTGCGCAGGTCCTTATAGCCCGGCACCAGATTGAATAAGGCATATCCCAGACTGTCAAGATAGGCAATCATCTCGGCAATCATCGGGGCTCCGTCGTAAAGGGGGATCAGGGAGAGCTCGGCCTGGATACCCGTCACGCGGGGAAGCAAGCCGATACTGCCTTTCAGTACCTCCATCTCGTATCCCTGGGTGTCGATCTTCAGAAAGATGTCACCCTGCGGCGGAACGCGATTCAGGCTATGTACATCGAGCCTCTCGAGCGGGACAGTGCGGCGCTCCACATAGGCAGAGCTCGGTGCCGCGTCGAGATGAGCTTCCCGCATCGGCAACACGCTGCTGCTGACCGCATTGGCCGACACATTGATCTCGATGGAGCCGCTGCTCGCACCCAGCGCAGCGCAAGGTGCGACGATCCAGTGTGGATCGCGCCTCGCCTTCTCCTCGAGAAGGGCGTGAATGGCGGGTACCGCTTCGAAGGACAAAATTCGCCCCCGAAATCCGGCCTCGCGGATTGCGCCGGCAAACTGTCCTACGTTGGCGCCCACGTCGAGCACTATGGCTGGCTGGAGAGCCCGCAGCATGTCGCGCAGTACTGCCGCTTCGCTGTTCGAATATTTGACGCTCTGGATTTCGAGTCCACACATCCGAACGCAGCGCTTGATGATCTGCTTGATGCCGCTTTTCATCAGGCACCTCCACTCTTCGTCAACACGCAGAGAAGATGATCTCTGGTTGCGCCACAACCGGGAGGAGTGAACGGAGCAACATCGGCGTCACGGCCGCGTTGTCGCAGGGACTGGTAGATGCGCGGGCTTGCACCGTACAAAAGCGCGCCAAACAAGGCACGGGCACGCGACAAACCTCCCCTCCTCGCATAGTTGAAGGAAATGAGGTCCGCGAGCTTGAGACCGCAACGGGCTGCCATGGCAGGCATTGCCCGAAACCCCGTGAAACTGATGTGCTCAGGGTAATAGCAATACCAGTATCTCGAGCCGGCCAGGCGCCAAAGCCAGGAATCGGCATTTCCGGTCGTTATCAAAATTCTTCCGTTTTCCCGAACGCGATCGCCCAGCGTGGCGAGGAAGTCCACTGGGTCCACGACGTGTTCGATGACGTCGCACGCGGTAATGACGTCGAATTGCTGAGTCAAGCTTCCGAGCTGTCGCACGGTTTCCGCCACAATGACGGCTCCCCGCTCCCTCGCAATCCGTGCCGCCTCGACACCCGGCTCTACCCCGTGCTTCCTGTAGCATTTCGGAAGGGAGGTTAGTAGCTGTCCAGTGTAGCATCCCACGTCCAGGATATCGGCACCCTTCGTGCCGTTGACTCTGGCCAGATACGCTGAAACGAGGTTGAAGTCCTCTCGTTCCTCCTCCGCCCCCCACACCTCGGCGCTTCCCTGACGATAAAGACGCGCGTAATCACCGTCGGTCAACACCGGGTGCCGGAAGACAAAATGGCAGTCCCGGCAACGCCATAGCCTTCCTCCAGGCAGCGGCGCGCCGAGCGGTCTTCCAGCGAAGTAGGCGACATCAGGCAGCGCGCCAAGGTCCTCAACCTCTTCACCGCGACAGACGCGGCAGGCCGGCGAGCTCATGGGTCGTGCCCAGGTCTTCTGGCCCAGACCAACAGGAACAAGGTCCCGATACCGTATCCGAACCGTGCGGCCGCGGCTCCTTCCAACCCATAGGGGGGCGCAAGCAGGATGGTCAATCCGAGTGCCGCCAGCATCGCGGTGGTCGTGAGGACGGACACCTGCTTCGATCTACCCATGGCCAGCAACAAGTAGTAGGCCGCAACGTTGCATGACAAGAGCAGAAAGCTGAGCGTCAGGAGGATGAAGGCGGTCTCGTGGCTCTCACTTGCCCGAGATCCAGCGACAGCGTGGAAGAGAGCTCGATGGAACAGAATAACGCCAGCCGTGATGAGCCCGGCCGTCCCGATAATCAGGCGCTGGTACTTGCGATACATTGAAGCGACCAGCTTCCTGGCCGCCGCCTCTGCACTGAGGCGACTGAAAACCGGAAATATGAAAGCGAAAAGGCTACTCGGGATGTAGTGAATCAACTGCGCGATCTGCACATACACGTTGAACTCTGCCGCGGCCGCTGTCCCCAGCACCCGACCAACAATGATCCGGTCGAGCGTCCCGTATCCGGCGGTTGCAAACGCGTTGAGCCACATCCAGCTTCCGAACGCGAACACTCGGGCGACATCCGACATCAACGGCACTGCAAACAGGCGTCCGTGCGGAACCAGGCTCCGCAGCGCAAGCGAGCGGACGATGGCGGATGCCGCGCACGCCGCGCAATTGGCCAGCAGCACCGGCTCGAGCCTTCGGGTCATCCAGCCGACCAGAACCACTACTCCCGTAGTCATCATGCGCAAGCTCAATTCAAGCAGAGCCTGTTGCCGGAATCGTTCCAGCCCGCGAATCGACGCCGAGAACACACCATCCAATTGCTGGATGCAGACGGCGAGAAGCGCCAGGGCGAGGATGCCTCCGGCATCGGGGTTCTTCGCGACCACTTCCCTGCCAAATATGAGGAACGACAGCCGATCCTTGAAAAGGTAGGTCGCGCAGAGCAGCAGCGCGTCAATGACGACGACCGCGCTGACGGAGGCTGTAATGAGCCTTGGCAGAGAGCGCGGATCACTTTGGCCGGAGCCAATGCTCTCCGATACGAGCTTTGTCGTAGTTGCCGCGATTGCCGGGTTTACGGCCATAGAGAGCGCGGACGCGGCGAGCACCACCACCAGAACGCCGAATTCGCCCTGCCCGAGCGAGCGCATGAGGCCCGCCGTCGTCAGCAGCGACGCCAAGGGGGTGGCGGCGGCGTCGAGACCGCTCCAGATCGGCCTTAGCTTATCCGCTCTCCGCAGTTCCAACGCTGTGGAATTCACCAGGACCGACTGAGAAATGGCACGAGATGCCCGTACTTACGCTTGCAGCGCGGCCGGCGCGGCCGAGTGTCCGTAGTGCTTATCGATCCACTGCTTGTAACTTCCGTCCATCACCCGCCGCCACCACGTCTCGTTCTGCAAGTACCAGGAAAATGTCTCTCGCAGCCCCTGGGTCAGGGAGACGGCCGCCCGATAGCCCAGCTCACGCTCGATCTTTCCGCAGTCGATCGCGTATCGCCGGTCGTGTCCCGGGCGATCTTTGACGAACCTGATCAAGGAAGCCGTACGCTCGCCGCGCCCGGCGACGCACTCCGGGTAGCTGGAGCACAGTGCTGGCTCTGCGCGAAAGATCTCGTCGGCAATCGCGCACAGTGTATTCACCAGCTCCAGGTTCTCGCTCTCGGATCCTCCCCCGATATTGTAGACCTCGCCGGGTGATCCCTTCGACAGGATCAGGTCGATGCCCCTGCAATGATCGCTCACGTGAAGCCAATCCCGGACGTTACGGCCGTCGCCGTACACCGGTAGAGCGCGCCCATGCAGGATGTTCACGATCATGAGCGGAATCAGCTTCTCGGGAAAGTGATATGGGCCGTAGTTGTTCGAGCAATTGCTGATGGTGACGTCCAACCCGTAGGTGTGATGGTATGCCCGCACGAGATGATCAGAAGCGGCCTTGCTGGCCGAATACGGCGAGTTCGGAGCGTACGGCGTCCGCTCATGGAAGGAGGGATCTGTGGGTCCCAAAGAGCCGTAGACCTCATCAGTGGAGACGTGGTGAAAGCGGTGCCTCGGAACCGTCTTCTCCTCCAACCAAACCTTACGGGCCGCCTTCAGTAGAGAATGCGTCCCGACGACGTTTGTCTCGATAAATGCATCCGGGCCGTGGATCGAGCGGTCCACATGTGACTCAGCAGCAAAGTGCACGATCGTGTCGAGTTTCTCCTCACGGAGCAGACGCTCGACCAGCGCGCCATCGCCAATGTCTCCCTGCACGAATCGGAGTTGGGGATGGGTGATGACGGGCTCGAGATTGGCCAGATTACCGGCATAGGTGAGCGCATCCAGGACAACGACACGATCGGTCGTGTGCTCGCGGAGCCAATAATGCACGAAGTTCGAGCCGATGAAGCCCGCGCCTCCGGTAACGAGCAGTCTAGCCATGTTTCATCTCCTGGAGCACACCACGCAGGCGCTTGCGCCAGTGAACCGGTGTGAAGCCGATCGAGGTCAGAGAAGTCTTGTCCAATACACTATACGGTGGACGGCGCGCCGGAGTCGGATAGTCCGCGGTGGCAATCGGCGTCACGACGACATTTTCCGGAACGAGACCCAGCGGTGCGCCCTCTTCCGAAATCGCCACCGCGAAGTCGTACCAACTCGCAACACCCGCGTCGGTCCAGTGATGAACGCCATGGATTTCGGGCTTGGAAACGATCATCCAGAGGGTTTCAGCAAGGCCGCGGGCGGCAGTCGGAGTTCCGACCTGGTCGGCAACGACGCGAACCGAGCGGTTGGCGTTCATGATCCGCAACATCGTCCGTACGAAGTTGTTACCTTCCGCGGCGTAAACCCAGGCGGTGCGCACGATCACCGAGCTTTCCGGCAGTAGCTCGAGTACCGCCTTCTCGCCAGCGAGCTTTGTCTTGCCGTATGTACTCAGAGGATTCGTCACAGAGTCCGGCCGGTAAGGTGATGACGCCGCACCGTCGAAGACGAAGTCAGTGGAAATGTGGATCAACCGGGCGCCGGCGTCGCGAGCAGCGACAGCCAGATGCCGCGGACCCTCGCTATTCACGAGACGCGCGACCTCGGTCTCCGACTCTGCACGATCGACCGCCGTATGCGCCGCGGCGCTGATGATGACTTCGGGGGCATGCGCTCGAACATACGCACGCACGGCCCCCTCGTCTGCAATGTCGAGCTCCTTATGCGAGGCGGGTACCACAGTAACTTGCGTCGGCGCCGTACTGATGAGGCTGCGCCCTACCTGACCTCCCGCGCCGGTGACGAGCACTCTCATGAGAAGTATTCCGCCTCTTTGAAGCGCTTCGCCGCGGCGTCCTTGGGGGACAGAATCGGCCCGGCGCCGTGGTGCAGTGGCCATTCGATCGCGAGATCGGGGTCATTCCACTGAATGGCTCGTTCGTGAGCCGGAGCCCAGAAATCCGTGCAGCGGTAGAGAAAATCCGCCGATTCGCTCAACACCAGAAAGCCGTGCGCGAATCCCGGCGGAACCCACAACATATGGTGATTGTCTGCCGTCAAGGTGACGCCCACCCAGCGCCCGAAGGTCGGCGAGCTGCGCCGGATGTCGACAGCAACATCGAACACCTCGCCCGTGACGACCCGGACGAGCTTGCCCTGCGGCTGTTGAATCTGATAATGCAGTCCGCGCAGGATGTTGCGCGCCGAGCGGCTATGATTGTCCTGCACGAATTTCACGTCGAGCCCGGCGGCCGCGAATTTTCTCTCTTCCCATGACTCGAGGAAAAAACCGCGCGCATCCCCGAACACCTTCGGGCGGATCAGCACGACGTCAGGAATTTCGGTAGGCTCGAACTCCATGTCAAGACACCTGGCCGCGCGCTATCTCGAGCAGATAGGAGCCGTAGCCGGTCTTCGCGAGCGGCAATGCGAGCTGCTCGAGTTGCGCGGCATCGATGTAGCCGGCGCGGAAGGCAATTTCCTCTGGACAGCAGACCTTCAAGCCCTGGCGGTTCTCGATGGCCTCAATGAACATCGACGCTTGCAACAGTGAGCCATGCGTACCCGTATCGAGCCAGGCGATGCCGCGGCCCAGCAGCTCGACGCGAAGTGCGCGCTCTTCGAGGTAAACGCGATTGACGTCGGTGATCTCGAGCTCGCCGCGGGCGGATGGCTTCAGGACAGCCGCGATGTCGAGCACCCGGTTATCGTAAAAATAGAGTCCCGTCACGGCGTAGTGGGACTTCGGCTGCTTGGGTTTCTCCTCGATCCCGAGGGCGTTGCCTTGCACATCGAAATGAACGACTCCGTAGCGTTCGGGATCGCTGACCCGGTACGCGAAAACGGTTGCACCCTCAGAGCGCGTTGCAGCAGCGCGCAGCTGCTCGGGCAAGCCATGACCGTAGAAGATATTGTCCCCCAGGACCAGGGCGACACGGTCGTGGCCCACGAACCGTTTACCAATAATAAACGCTTGTGCCAGGCCTTCCGGCCTGGCTTGCTCGGCATAAGTCAGGGAAATGCCCCAGCGGTGCCCGTCACCGAGCAAGCGCTCGAAGAGCGGCAGATCCTCCGGGGTCGAGATCACCAGGATATCCCGAATACCCGCCAGCATGAGGGCCGCCAGCGGGTAATAGATCATCGGCTTGTCATACACCGGCAGGAGTTGCTTGCTGATGCTCAGGGTCACCGGATGTAACCGGGTGCCTGCCCCTCCTGCCAGTACGATACCTTTCAGAGTCATATCAGAGAGCGTGTACGGCTGCCACTGCGATTGCCACGTTATAGAGAATAGTGGTGACCGCTGTCCAGAAGGGGAGCGGCGGGAGCTTCTCCGTATCGAGAGGTACCACGATAGTGTCTCCCGGCTTGATCTTCTGTGAGTTTCCCGTCGACTCGAACCAACGATGGCCTTGGACCGCCACCACGCTGCCGTTGGCGTGTACAACGTAGATCTTGCTGCGGTCGGCGCGACGGGTCACCCCTCCGCTCAGGGCTATGTAGTCGTCGCGCGTCAAGTCCGGACTGTACAGGTGCGAGGTTGCACTTTGCACTTCGCCGATCACGGTCACCTGCTGTTGGAACCGCGGCACGATGAGCTGATCGCCATCGCGCAGGATCACGTCATACTGCGACCCCGCTCGATTGTGTAGCATCCTGGAAAGGTTGATGACCAGGCGGCCAACAGCCCTTTGCGATCGCAGTTGCCCGAGAAGGGACTGCCCGACGGCAACGGCATTGGCACTGCTTGCGGAATTCGGCGTACCCGCCGCCACACCTGCCACCGCCATCGCGGCAAGATCGGTCTGCATGCGGTTGGCGAGCATATCCATCTGCTCCTGCTCGCGCCTCTTCAGCTCCTCGCGAGTAAAAACGCTTCCTTCCGGGAAGGCATAGGGTGTCAGGCCACCGGCGCGCGCTAGCACAGACACCAGAGTTTCACCGCGCTTGATGTCATAACGCCCCGGGAAGCGCACCTCGCCCAGCAAAGTCACGGTCTCCTGCGCATTCCACTGCGACACCTCCTTGACGCTGAGGATATCGAAAGGCTCGAGCTTGATGTTTTCCTTCGGATCGCCGCGCATCGCCTGCGCGAGATCGATTTCGATCAAGTCGGTACGACGTGTCTGCCCGTCCTCGACTTTGTAGCGAGTCAGCTCCGCCTTGCCTCCGTACGCCGCGTCTGACAACCCTCCACCAGCGCGCACGAGATCGGCAATCGTCATTCCGCTCTCGAGTGGATACTCGCCTGGCACCTTCACCCGGCCATCGACGTGAACCACTTGCGTGGGCTGACGGATGTCGGACTGTAACCGCAGCTCATCCAAGAGGGGGCGAATGATGTGATCGCGGCCGGAAGCGAGGTCGAACACCGTGATCTGATCGCGTGGCCTCAGCGGCACGTCCTCCTTGGAACCGGGTGTTGCCAGGGCCGTCCCCAAGTCCGCGGATAGAACGGTGATCCGCCGGTCGGGAGGCAGCTCGCGGCGAATCAGCACGTAATGGATATCGGCGTTGGGCTGGAGCTCATCGACGGAATGAATCACATCGGTGAGATGCATCCCTTCCCGAAACGCGTAGTTCCCGGGCGTGAACACATGCCCCTGTAGCACAACACCCGCGTCCAACGTGGGCCGCAAGCGGCTCACCCGCAGTACGTCTCCATTACGCAGCGGCTCCGCCCTGGAGGCAGGGCCGGTCAGATCGACTCGCAACACCACGCGGCGCTCGTTCTCGTCCACCCTGGCCAGCATGGCTTGTACCGGATCGGCTTGCGGCGTGAGGCCGCCCGCCAGGCTGACCAGATCGCCGACTGAGGATTCATTCTTGATCTCGTAGATCGCGGGCCGGTGAACCTCACCCACGACGCTAGCGGTCGATCCCACGGGCGGGACCAGGATGACATCACCCTGCTCGAGCTTGTTGTCGTCCGTCGTGTCGCCTCGAATGAGCAGATCGTACAGGTCGAGAGTACGTACCAACGTGCCCTGGCGCTTCAGCTGGACTTTACGCATCGAGCCGATCGGCTTGATACCGCCGGCCGCGTACAGAGCCGATGTGATCGTGGCGAGACTGCTGATGGTGTAAACGCCCGGTTTCCGGGCTTCGCCCAGCACGAACACCCGAATGGTACGCGTGTCGCCCATGATGACATTCGCCCGAACGCCGATGAGCTGGTGCTCGACCCGTGACTCAATGGCCTCCTTCACGCTACTGAAGCGCTGGCCGACGACGGTAATCGGACCGATCTCGGGGAAGCCTATCTGGCCAGTCCGCCCCACCACCAACCGCAGCGTGCGGTTCTGGCTGCCGTAGAGTTGCACCATCAGCTCATCGCCCGGGCCGACGATGTAATCTGATGGCACCGGCACGTTGGTCATCGGGGCGAATGTCGAAGGAGCCCGATCGAACAGGTCGTATCCGAAAGGTCTCAAAGCGTCGACGCCCGTTTTCTTCAGCGGCAGCCGGGTGAGGCGAATATCGACGTCGCGGAAGACAGGCTCAACCTTCAATCGCAAGGTCGCCTGATCGTCGGTGAGACCGGCCAGAGGAATGTCGGGGAATCCGGGAAGGGTCAGCGCTCCGTCGTGCGAGAGCCGATAAGGATTCTTCGACCGGATCAGCATCATCATATCCTTCAAACGACGCACGTCGGAATCTGACAGCTGATCGGGCGTGTTCTCAGGGACGGATTGCGGTGGTGTAGGACCGTTCGCCGGAAGCTGTTGCCCGGGCTGCTGTCCCGCAGCAACGGCCGCCTGCAGGGCCTGAAGACTCTGTGCGTTGGCCTGCGTCGGCGGTGAGGAAGGCTGGCCGGGTGAAGGGATTTGCCGTGGACCCAACCGCCAGTCGATCTCGATGATGACCCAGTCGTCGCCCTTGAGCACGGGCACGAGTGGCTCGTTCTCCTCATCCTCCTCGGAAGGCCGACGATTGCGAGAGGCGTTATTGTCCAGGGCTTCAGTCCGCCGCGGGGACACCCGATCGGAGGTCGATGAGCCCAGGCCGGTAAGCCCCCCCAGCCCGCCGCCTCCCCCGCCTCCTATCCCGAGCGACTGCAGGATTGCCTGCTGCTCATCCGGGTTGAGATTGCGGAACATCTGGATCTGGTCGGGAGTCGGCGTCACCGACGCCTGACCATAAACCCAGTCCGTGGTACCCAGAACACAAACCACTGCAAAGAAACAGCAAAACAGCCAGACGAGCCGGCGTCGCAACACGCGCATGAGAACCCTTTTTTTCGCCGTAAACCGAAGCAGAGCGCGTCCGAGTCCTTCCGCGGCAGCTCACCGGCTCATCCAGCCTGGTGCAACCCCAGCTCGCCCACGCGAAATGGCGATTGTACTGAAGCCGACGGGAGGTGAGCGTATCGGCTTGTATCCGCGCCGGCTCGGATCCTCGCTCGGGCGTCAGACCTTCAGAGAATCGTGATGGTTCAGGAACCATTCATATGTAGAGCGAATGCCGTCCTCCAGGTCGATCTTCGGCGACCACCCCAGAGCACTCAGCTTCGAGGTGTCCAGAAGCTTCCGCGGTGTACCGTCCGGCTTCGTGGTATCAAAACGCAGCTCACCCTCGAAACGGACAACACGGCTGACTGTATGCGCCAACTCCGCAATGGTGGTGTCACGGCCCCAGCCGATGTTGATCCAACCCTCGCCCTCGTAGCTTCGCATGAGAAACAGGCAGGCATCGGCGAGATCGTCGACGTGCAGGAACTCGCGGCGTGGCTTTCCGGTACCCCACACCTCCACCTCGCTGGCGCCGCGCTCCTTGGCATCGTGGAACTTTCGCAGCAGCGCCGGTAACACGTGCGAGGTCTGCAAGCTGAAGTTATCGCCCGGACCATACAGGTTGGTGGGCATCGCCGAGATGGCGTTGAATCCGTACTGCCGGCGATATGCCTGGCACATCTTGAGGCCGGCAATTTTTGCGATGGCATACCATTCGTTCGTCGGCTCGAGAGGCCCTGTCAGCAGGGCTTCCTCGGATATGGGCTGCGGAGCATGCTTCGGATAGATGCAGCTCGAGCCCAGGAACAGCAGCTTGCGCGTTCCGCTGCGGTAGGCGGCATCGATGATGTTGGTCTGGATGACGAGGTTGTCCTGCAGGAACTCCGCCGGATAGCTGCTGTTGGCGAGAATGCCACCGACCTTCGCAGCCGCGAAGAACACGTATTCGGGACGCTGGGTGGCGAAGAAATCCTCGACCAGGCGCTGCCGCCTCAGATCCAGCTCATCGCGGGAACGAAGTATGAGGTTGCGAAATCCGGCAGCCTGCAGCCGGCGGACGATTGCTGAGCCGACCAGGCCGCGGTGGCCAGCGACGAAAATCGAGCTGTCCGGGTTCATTCGCGGTACTTGTAGGTTTTGAAGCCCTCACGCGCAATGACGGCGTCGCGACGGGCGATTTCCAGGTCTTCCGCAATCATCTCTTTCACGAGTTGCTCAAAGCCGATTTCCGGCTTCCAACCGAGCTTGGTCCGGGCCTTGGTCGCATCCCCGAGCAATGTGTCCACCTCCGTGGGGCGGAAGTATCGTGGATCGACCTTCACAACAACCCGGCCGGACTTCGTGTCCACCCCTTGCTCATCCAGGCCTCGCCCCCGCCAGTCGATGTTCATCCCAAGTTGTGCTGCCGCGATGGTGACGAACTCGCGGACCGAGTGCTGCTCACCGGTCGCAATGACGAAATCCTCCGGCTCGGGCTGTTGCAGCATGAGCCATTGCGCCCGGACGTAATCGCGCGCATGTCCCCAATCCCGCAGAGAATCGAGGTTGCCAAGATACAAACAACTCTCGAGCTGCTGATGGATACGCGCCAGGCCCCGCGTGATCTTACGAGTTACGAACGTCTCGCCCCGCAACGGGGACTCGTGATTGAAGAGAATGCCGCTGCAGGCAAACAGTCCGTAAGCTTCACGGTAGTTCACGGTGATCCAGTGGCCGTACACCTTCGCCGCGCCGTAGGGCGAGCGTGGATAGAAAGGTGTCGTCTCACGTTGAGGCGTTTCCTGCACCTGGCCGAACATCTCGGAAGTAGAAGCCTGGTAAAAGCGGGTGTTCCTCTCCATTCCAAGAATGCGAATCGCCTCCAGAATGCGCAGCGTCCCCAAGGCATCGGCATTGGCCGTGTACTCCGGCGTCTCGAATGATACCGCTACATGGCTTTGCGCCGCGAGATTGTAGATTTCATCAGGCCGTACCTGCTGGACGATCCGGATGAGATTCGTGGCATCCGTAAGGTCGCCATAATGAAGGTGCATCCGCACGCCCCGCTCGTGGGGGTCCTGGTAGAGGTGATCGATGCGATCGGTGTTGAAGGAGGAAGAGCGGCGCTTGATGCCGTGGACTTCGTAACCCTTACCGAGCAGCAGCTCCGCCAGGTAAGCACCGTCCTGCCCGGTGATGCCGGTGATCAAAGCTTTCTTGGGCATAAAACTCCCCGGCCCCTGCCGGCTTGCATGCAATAATTTGGGAATGTTCCACGATACGCGTGTCAATTGCGAGTGGCTCGTGATTTCAGGAGTGTCATGAGGAAGCCGGGAAAAGTCGCCATGTGCCTGTCGCTCGGGGTTCAGGGGGTCGCCTTCGGAGCAGGCGTGACGCCCTACCTTCCGTTGAACCTCGAGCCCGAAATCGAATCCCAGATCGAGCGCGTCCTGATCCTGGGAGACCAGCCGGTGCTCACCCGGCCGATCCCCGCGGCCACCGTCCTGAAGGCCCTGCCAAAGGCCTGCAAGATCGACGAAGTACTCTGCGAGCACGTTCAGCGCTACCTGGCAAGGTATGCACGCAGCTCAGGCCTCACGCATGCGAGCATCGGGGCGGCGGCGAGCGGCGGCGCGAAGACCACTTTGCCGAATAGCTATGGAATGAGCAGCCAGAGCACCTGGGAAGCGTCCGCGGACGCCTTCTGGCAGCCCAGCGACTATCTCCTCATGCAGGCGGGCGCAGTCGGATATGAGGGCCGTACGAATTTGACCGGCTCGCTCCTCAGCCTCGGGGGCAGCTACGCCCAGATCGATCTAGGCTACAAGCCTCACTGGTGGTCGCCGCTGTACGACAGCAGCATGTTGATGAGTACCGAGGCGCCGACCGTGCCCTCGATCAGTCTTTCCAACTATCAGCCGCTCACCCGCCTCGGCATTCGCTACGAGCTCTTCGATGAGCGCATGACGGAATCGGATCACATCGCATTCCAGGAGCCCACCGGTCCCGTCCTCAACTCTCCCTGCACTCCCTATGTATGCAAAAGGGGTTTCCCCAAGTTGTTCGGCGCGCATGTATCCATCGAGCCGGCCAGCGGCTGGTCTTTGGGCTTCAGCAGATTGTTGCAGTATGGCGGCGCCGGGCGCCCCCAGGGTCTCCATGACCTGTTCAACGGATTCTTCAACCCCAACAAAGCCGACAACATCGGCCCCACCCTCTCCTTCAACAATCAATTCGGAAATCAGCAAGCCTCGGTTACGAGCAGCTTCCTTTTCCCGGGTAAGGTACCGTTTGTCGCCTACATCGAATATGCGGGTGAAGATACTTCGCACAGCAAACCCTACCTTCTCGGCAACTCCGCATTGTCCGTCGGCATCCACTTTCCACGCCTGTTCGAACGCTTCGATCTGACCTACGAAACATCCGAATGGCAGAATCAATGGTACGTCCACGCGCTCTATCAGGACGGCATGACCAACTATGGCCTCGTAACGGGTAACTGGGGCGCGGACCAGCGGGCATTCAACGACGATATCATCGCAAGAACGCACATGGTGCGCCTCGGATGGGACGCCACGTTTGGCGGGCTCCTGGAGCTCCGTTTTCGCACCCTCCAGAACGACAATTACCCCCGGGGCTACCTCGACCTCCACCCCGGCGTACACTACAGCCGCTATTTCGAAACGACTCTCGGTTATTCGCGCCCCTGGAAGGGAATGGTGGTCGGCGGGGAAGTCGATTACGGGCATGACTCCTTCGGCGCGAGCTTCAGCCGGATTGCCGGCTTCGTTCGCTACGACGACCTGGGCTCAGGACTCGGCGCGGCGCTGGCCGGTGACTCCGACGGCAGCGGACGGCCCGACAGGGCCAGTGAGATTTTCGTCGACGCCGGAGTCCATCGCTACCAGGTCACGGTTGACCTGGAGAACAGCGCCAACAAGATCACGGAGCCACAGAAAACCGGATACCACTTCGCGATTGGAGCGCGGCGGGCCGTCTCGGAGCACAACGACCTCGGAACCCGCGTGGAGCTGGAAGATGTCCTCGGGCACAATCTGATCGGCGTTCGACTCGTCGACTACCGATATCGATTCCGGGGACCGATCGCGCTGGACGCGTTTCTTGGGGCGGCACGCTACGCGCTAGGCACTCCCGCTTACGGGTTCTATTACGGCTTGGGCGCGCAATGGAGGAACATCCTTCCCGGCTGGGATGTAGGCGTCGATGTGCGCTATGACGACACTCTCGCCCGCGATCACCTCCTCCCGGGAGATCCGCCGCTGGCCCCGCGGCCGGACAGCTTCTACTACGTCATAGGTGCAATATTCTCGGTCAGCTATCACTTTTAAGGGGATCTGCTGTATCCGGAAATCCGCAGTGAAATCGAGCTCAGAGCCGCTGTGGAAAAACCCGCGCGTAGTGCTCATCACGGGAGCTACCGGAGGAATCGGTAGCGCGCTGGCGCTCGCCTATGCGAGCTCGGATAGAACGCTGATTTTGCATGGTCGCGACCAGGGGCGGTTGTCAGCACTGCGCCAGAGCTGCGAGGAGCGCGGCGCGCAGGTGCTCGGCGTGACCTTCGACCTCCACGACAGCCGCACCGTCATAGAGCAGCTTCGCGACATTTCGGAGCGCAATTGCCCGGACCTGGTGGTCGTGAATGCCGGCATCACGCGGATGATTGGGCGCGGGGAGCAAGGTGAGACGTTCGAAACTGCCCATAACGTGCTGGCGGTAAATCTGGAAGGCGCGTTGGCCACTCTCGAAGGCGTTCTGCCTGCGATGAGGCGCAGGGGCTCCGGGCAGATCGCGCTGATGAGCTCTTTGGCGGCGTATTACGGGTTGCCCAGAACACCCGCCTATTGCGCGAGCAAGGCAGCGCTGAAGGTGTACGGGGAAGCCTTGCGCGTGTGGCTTGCCCCTGAGGGGATCGCTGTCAGTGTGGTGTTGCCGGGGTTCGTGGACACGCCGATGACTGACAGTTTGTCGGGGCGTAAGCCGTCGATGATGTCGGCAGAGCGGGCCGCGTTGTTGATCCGGCGGGGGCTCGAGCGTAATCGCGCGCGGATTGCTTTCCCTCGGGGGCTGGCTTGGGGGATGCCGTGGTTGGGTGTGCTGCCGGCGTGGGTGGCGGAATGGATTATGGGGGCGTTGGGGTTTGCGGTGCGCCGACGGCACCGGACTGGATGATAAGAATACCCGTGCAGTCTCTGCGCGCCCGTGGCGATTACTTGAGGCGAAACTCAGGGGCAGACATCCGGATCTATCGTTTTTTTCGTTATGCAGGCCTTCTAACGCTTCGTGTGTGATGTCTTCCAACACCGTCTTGTCGTAGTCAATTCCCTCGCCGCGCTCAAGCTCCGCATCGCCGACTGCCACCGTCACTGAACGCATCCGTGTCGAGCAGATAAATCAACGAATCCCTCTCCACCGACACATCACGGTCCGCCAGGCGTTCGAGAAATTGCTCGACGTGCACTTTCCAACAACCGATGGGCGCGAGCTGATCTTACCCGCCACACCGCACCCGAGGTCGACCAGCAACTGCCGCTCGCCAAGCTCGGCTGGACGTTGCCACCGCAGTCTCCACCACGCACTACAGCGACAGCTGCAAAAATAGCCACCTCGATGTAGTACAGACCTTTGACAGCTCAATCTTGGAAAGCCAAGCACTTAC
Source organism: uncultured Steroidobacteraceae bacterium (assembly GCA_964494895.1). Taxonomy (GTDB): domain Bacteria; phylum Pseudomonadota; class Gammaproteobacteria; order Steroidobacterales; family Steroidobacteraceae; genus 13-2-20CM-66-19. Next base: position 23,730 of record CAZBTV010000002.1, read on the forward strand.
GCTCGGGTATGCACCTCGGTTCCCGGATGGGCTAAACCCCGTCACTGGATCGGCAAGCCCAGTCACGGTCTTCCGATATTCCCGGCGGCTCTGGCAACCAACACGTCTACGGATCGCACACCCTGGAGCTCGATCCGTGGACTTAGCGCGAGGAACGGTGCGCAGAACATTTTTTTCTGCCTGCGTATGCAACCCTTTTCCTACATGCGCAGTACTTACTGGTGGCCATTGATGTTCTGGGGCCGCTGCAAGGCGCTGTTCCCGGAAACGAGCGGAACAAAGTTGTGTGGTTGTTTGATCTGCCTGCCGCCGTGCGGCACAGCAGTGGAAAGGAGACCGCTGTTATGTATCGACATGTCCTGACACTTTCGGTCCTGTTGCTTTCGAGCCTGATCTTCGTGCCGCGATCTGCTTTCGCTCAGGCGGGAAGTCTCGATTCGAGCTTCGGTGCCGGAGGTACTGTTACTACCAATCTCGGCGCAAGCAACTCAGTCATTGCAATTAGCGATGTGGCACTGCAATCGGACGGCAATATTGTTGTTGTCGCCCTTGCCGCAAGCGGCACGGTCGTGCTGCGCTATCTGCCGGACGGCTCGCTGGATACCAGTTTCGGCAATAGCGGCATCAGCCTGATCCCGCTGTCAAATGCCCCCGGACCAGCCTATTCGGTCGCTCTGCAATCCGATGGTAAAATTGTCATAGGAGGCGGCGGCTCCGGGTTCGCACTCCAGCGCCTGACCGCTAACGGCACGCTGGATACCACATTCGGCACGTCCGGCCAGGTCATCACGGCGTTCGCGAATGGCTTTCAGGCGGTACGCGCTGTTTTGATCCAGCCCGACGGGAAGATCCTCGCGGCCGGCTGGACCGAGATAGTCCAGTACAAGGGCGGTGGCACGTTCACGGCGCTGGCACGCTACAACCGCGACGGCATCCTGGACACCAGCTTCGGCAAGGGCGGGACGGTCGTCACCAGCGATTCCCACGTCGGCACCACCGTTGCCGGTTTGGATGCAGCCGGTAACATCTTCGTGCTCGATCAGGGCGCCATCGCTGAATTCGACCCGAGCGGGGTCCTCAGTGCGTCGGTCAAGCCTGCAACAATCATCGCCAGCAGCGGCCACGGTGACGTCAATGCGTTTTATCCGGACGGCAGGTACCTGGCGTCGAATGTTGTCACGGTTATGAAACATGACGAAGACGAGCGCGTGGTTCGCTACACTCCCACCGGTGCGGTGGACACGAGCTTCAGCAACTCGCCGTTCGATTTCGGCTCGGGCGGTCCTTCGCGCATCGACTCTGGCGGTGTGTCGATCCAACCCGACGGTTCAATCATCGTCGCCGGCTCTCACCAAGTCTGGGGGACCTGGGCATCGGAATTTGCCTTGGCACGCCTTACCCCAAACGGCAGCTTGGACACTACATTCGGTAACGGGGGTACGGTGACCACCGCGTTCGCAAATCCCGCCCGGGGCGCCGCCACGCTGATCCAGCCGAACGGCGACATCGTTGAAATAGGCACCGCCACCGATAGCTCGACTCAAGTGGGAAGTTTGGTGCTCGCCCGTTACCGAGGCAAGTGACGACCCAACGTATATCGTCCGGAAAGCAAGCAACGGCGTCTCGGGAGGCCCGGTTTGTTTTTTTCCGAGCCAGGATCGGGCAGCACGTTAGTCGCCGCTGCGCTTTCCGGCTGCCGCTATGTCGGTATCGAGCTGGAGGATAAACACTCGCAGACGTCGAGCGCTTCATGCGAAGGGCCGCCGCTCGAGGCGGCCCTCTATCGCGATCCTGTGCCGGCACCAGCTTATGTTTCCCCCACACTGCCGGTTCAGGAGACGACGCAAGGGGGCTACAACTACCGCCTGACCCGCAAAGACAAGAAGACCCCGCGATGCGCCTTGGGCTCGCGAAAGCGCCCGCTGTAGAGCGCCCAGAGCCGAGCATGAAAGTGCCGAGCTCCGGGGCTTGTTCGAGGGCGTTTTGTTTCCGTTACCCGTCACGCGAGCGCTCCCGCTTGGATTGCCGTTGAGCGGAACGACACCGATGATTCTCGCAGGCGGCTCGCTGCATCAGCGGGTCACCGCATCGGGATGCGTGATCACCGGCGGACGTGCACTATGGGGGCGGCGTCGTTCTTGATCCAACTGCGAAGGAACTGTTGATTGGCGTGGAAGGATGGTCAATGGGCGGAAGGTTTCCGCCGTCTGACCGAATCAACAGCCGCAACGCGCGCCCCCTTCTGGTGCCGAGCCGAGCTGCCTCCCGGAAGCCATTGCGTTGACACGCTGGCCGACGAGATAGGATGTGAATTGATCGAGCGGTCGATCGCCAAACGTGAGTGGTGGCCAGCTCAGAGCCTCTTCCGACTGCGGGGCTTGAGAAGCGGATCATGGCTCGCAACCATCGCACTCTGTATTACCGCGTTGTGCTCCTGCGCGGAGGACTCTAGCGCCTTCACCAACGCGTCTCGCTCAGCTCGCAATCCATCGCGCTCGGCAACTACCGCGTTGTGCTCCTGCGCGGAGGACTCTAGCGCCTTCACCAACGCGTCTCGC
>CAZBTV010000002.1:26387-53356 GCA_964494895.1 uncultured Steroidobacteraceae bacterium
GCTCCTGCGCGGAGGACTCTAGCGCCTTCACCAACGCGTCTCGCTCAGCTCGCAACGTATCACGCTGTGCCACTACCGCATTGCACTCAGTGGTTGCTTCACTGCACCCTCGCACGGCCTTATCTCGCGCCACTACCAAAGCTTCTCGCTCGGCTGCATGGCTACCACGTGCCCCCATCAAGCCGCGCGGCCCGGCAGCGGCCGAGAGGACACCCGCATAGAAGTTGTATCTGTCCCACTCTTCCATAAGGTCCGCAAGTGCCTTTGTGGCAAACTGACGGGCGCCCGGCGAATGGGCGCTAGCGATCGCAATATCAGCCAATACTCTGATGTTGTCTCTCAACTCGACGTCATGGTTGCTGTCCAGAAACGAGAATGCAATTGTGCCTTTTATGCCGGATAGATCTATCGGCAGACCAGTTCTCGATCGGATTTCGTGCTCCATGCGCGTCCTGTAGTCCTGGTCGCCGATGGCTCTTTCGACGTCGAATATGACATCCGCCGCGTCGCATACCTGCGCATAGAGATAGATGTGGAGTAAAACGAACGCACAAAAATACTCCCCGCTATCAATCTTCGGGTCTCCCAGTTGAAACGTCTCCTTCAAGCACCTGAAGAAACTATCGTGGCTGCAATAGTCGATACATATCTTGATAGTGTTGAAGAAATAGGGGTTGCCTTGTGCGAACTGCTCAGTGTACGAGCACCACTGGCGAAATAGATTGCGATAAATGAGGATGTGAAGGCCGGGAAGCGCGCTCTTTATCCCGCGGAGACGTCCAACCGAGCGGCTACAGCTGAGAACCGGGATCGTTCCTAATTTCCCGGCATGTGCGGCCAGCCCGGAGAGATATTCTCTCTCTTCCTTGCTGATGTCCCCCCGAACGCCGTCTTCGGGGATGAACCTTCTGTACGCCATTGATTCATCGTAGTTGGCGACCCCTCCGGAATCCTTAACGAGCGGCGCGAACTCCAGAAAGTATGCGGCGCCTGCCGGATGTTTGGATGGCCAGACGCTATACGTGTTTGCGCATATGTCGGGTCTCATTATGGAAGCCAGTGACTCGTGGAATACTTCGCAAAACGCTGTGACTCCACTGAGCTTTCTGAAGCGATCCCATAGCCACGTGCTCGATGTACGAAAGCTCGAGTGCAGAAAGATCAAGGAACTTCCTCCTACCCAATGTCCGACGGATGGTACCCGCATAAGAGCCCCGCCGCCCTAGAAACGTCACCGGTATAATTGAGGAAGGAGTCACGGCAGGCCGAGGTGTATTGGGGTAATCTGGCATAGGGTTTGCCGCGTCCCTCCACGCCCACCGCCTCCGATCGCAGACCGGGTCGCCGGTGCTTTGGGGACTCGGTGCCCGCGGTCAGCGTCGGACGGCTCTCGGTCAAGCGGGAATCGTAGCCTCGGATCACGATCGGTGCTCCCAGCGCGATATGGGCGCAACGCTGCAATGGCGTGACCGAAATCATCGCTCCGTGCGCTTGTTCCTGCTTTTGCCCTGGCCCTGCGGTATCATGCCGGGCGGCTCAAAATGGGGGCAGGGGCAAGCTGTCGCACAATGCAGATCTTCGGTCGGGCCAGGGCCAAGCACATCGTACGCGACCTTTATTGGGCAATCCTGGGACGCGAGCCTGATTCCGAGGGCGCTCGCACTTACGAAAACCTCATTCGCAGGATCGGGCCGGAGAGGGCAATCCGGGCCATGCTCAAGGCCTTCCGCAAGTCCGCGGAATACAGCGAGCGAGCGGCTGCATTGGCTGCTTCTCACGTCAACACAACACTGGCCTTGCAGGGGCACGAGCTGATCCATGGGCGACCTGTGGGTCACCTGGTATCGTTGGGAAGCTTTTGCCTGCCTGGCATGATCCTCCGGGATAATGGGCTGCGGCGATACTCATTGCCCTTCGACTGGGTTTTCTCGACTCCGCAGATGGTGCGAGATTGCCTTGCTGATGATTTCGCGGCATTCCTGGATCGGCGCTACCACCGCTCGATCAGCCACGACCGCAGCGAGCCGGGAGCTGAGCACGACCTGTTTCGAGAACGCTACGGTCTGACGCAGCTTTTTGCCCATCACGATCCCACGCGGGAAGCCGACTATCTGCACTTCACGCGTTGCGTTGGGCGATTCCGGCAGCTCATGCGCAGTGACGATGCCAAGTTGTTTCTGATCATCGGACGCGCCAGCCACAACCTGCAGAACGAGTTCGCCCTTCTGCTCGAAGCACTCGCCCGCGCCACGACCAACTTCGCGCTGCTCGGCGTTGATCTGTTGGACCCCACCGAGCCCGGCCTGAGCGCAGTCGTCCCCGTCGCCAAAATGGGTCATCACGCTCTCTACCGCTTCACGCCATCCTCGTTCAACCCGGTGGGTGTTTTCCTTCCGGACAAGCTCGATGAATGGACGCTACTGCGTCTCGTGTATCGCTACAAGCTGGCCCTGAAGAGCTCACCCTGGAGCGAGGGTGAATCGCCGCAACCTACCCAACAGGGATTCCAGGAAGCCGATCACAGCCTGGAACCAGAACACGCCTTGCCGTAGGAATCTGGATCATCCATTCGTTGTGCAATGATAAGGGCAGCCCTTAACAAGTTTCGTTCGCTGGCCGGCGAACACAAGCCACGCCCCGGGGCGCAGAGCGTTCCATCGCAACAATTCACGAGCGACGCCGAGCGTATCAGAGCCACCGGTGAATTCACTCTGGATGATGTGGACTTGGTCGTGCAGGCAATCTCAGAGCACGACATCGTATATGGGTCGCCCTGGGATAATTTTCGTACTGCGAACCTGCGGCTCCCAAGCTGGTTCAAAACGGGGCTGAACCCGTATTCGGAAACCTACGCTCGACAGCAATACAAACTCTGGTCTTTGTTGACGCGGCACGAGCGCCCCTATGAACCAGAGCTTGATGAAAAAGAAGCGCCCCTCGCCAACGTTGATGCGCTTAGAAGGCCGGCCTACTACATGCGCCGAGATGCGGAGAGCGTCAGGCTAGCGGCTGACCATATCATCGCCACCGGAATGATTTTGAAACACAGCGGCCTCAGGCCCGGGTGCCGCGCCCTCGAATATGGCGCGGGTTTCGGACAGACGGCGCTGGCGCTCGCTCGCCTGGGAGTTGAGGTCGATACAGTAGACATCTCCAAGGTCTTTTGCGAGTACGTCCGCGAGCAGGCTGAATTCTTTCAGGTGCCACTAACGCCATTCGAAGGCCGCTTCGGCTGGAACCCCCGAGGGACTCAGAAGTACGACCTAATCTTTTTTTACGAAGCTTTTCATCACTGCGCCGACTTCAAGTCCGTAGTTCGTGACCTCAAGCGCCATCTCACCCCTGGAGGACGCGTCCTGTTGGTCGGCGAGCCGATCTCGCGTTCGCAGAACCGCTACCTCCCGTACCCTTGGGGGCTGCGCCTCGACGCTGAACCGATCGCCCAGATCAGGCGCTACGGTTGGATGGAGTTAGGATTTACCGAAGACTTCCTCCTCCGTTTGTTCTTGGACGCCGGGTTTAGCGCGGAGCGCATCGACTGCGCGGCCTCCGTCCATGGCTCCGGGTATATTTTCAGGCCTCGGGGAACAACTCTGTATCTCTCGGAGCAATGGTTTCCAGATGACATCGATTCCGGCTGGAACAACCCCGAGGGGCACGGACGGTGGACCAAGGCGGAGGCCCGAATCCTGCTCGACACGTCGGCTACCTTTCAGAAGCTCGAGATCGATGCCCAAAATCACCATCCTTTCACACAACCCGTCGAATTTCGGTATGGAGACTCGATCACGACAGTTCGATTCAGAGCGGGGGAGCGTAAGACCGTAGTAATCGATGCCACACGAAAATCGCCTCAGCTCACGATCAGCACCTCGCCTCTTATCCCCGCTCAGGACTACATTTTCAGGGCCTCCGACACGAGATCGCTTGGGATCCTGATTCGATCCATAACTTACAAAGAGTAGCGCGGTATCCGGCTGGAAGGTGTGCTGCGCGCCGATCGGTGCCCGGTTCCATCGCCCACTGTCGCCGCTCCTGAACTGTCAGAGCCGCATGTTTGAAAAGCTCGCTCCTGTCATACTGATCTTTCCGGCGCTCGTCGCTGCGCAGAGCACGCGCATCGTTTCGGTGGTGACCTTTGGCGCCGATCCCACAGGTGCCGCGGACAGCACGGCAGCCACCCAAAAGACGATTGATGCCGTTGCCCGCGTTGGCGGTGGCACAGTTACCTTCCCTCCGGGAAACTACAAGACGAGCGCGACGCTCACGCGACCCGCGAACGTCCTCATTCAGGGCGCTGGCCCGGAACTCTCTTCAATAACCTCCACCTGCAATTGCGCGATCATCGCAGCGACGGGCACGCAAGCGAACGTCGTCAACAACGGAGGCGTCCGCGATATCACGCTAAACGGCACGTGGGGTGCTAACCATGCTAACATCAGGTCGACTGGCATTTCCGAAAGCTGGACCAACCGCAGCATCCACCAGAATGTACGAATCCACGGTACATACCACGGGATGTACGGCCAAGCACTCTGGCAGGTCAAGTGGGAGAACGTCCATGTCGACGGCGCCGGTCGCCAGCAGAGCTACATCGCTTTCTACCTGGATCAGCTGCCGACTACCTTTCCTGTTGGCACGAGCAATGCCGTGGAGGCGGTTAACTGTGTCGCGCAGGGCGTTTTATTTGCGGGTTTCCGGCTGCTGAATCCCAACGGCTCGAAGTTCATCAATGACGAGGCGGAGAATGGCGAGTTTGGGTGGTGGATCGGCACAACGTCGGCTGGCGTGTACCCCATCGAGTTCGCCCATTTTGCCAACGATCTCGCCGACACGAACTCAGGCTATGGCTGGATGGTACAGCAGGGCTTGAATTCCTCACCAGCCACGTACATGCAGTTCGTCAACATCTGGGCTTCCACCTCGAACGGCCCCGGCTTCTATTGCGACGGCTGTAGCTCCATCAACATCAGCAACGGGCAGTTTGGCAATAACGGCGCTGGGGGCGTGCACCTCAACAACTCGAAAAACGTCATTCTCGCGAATTCCGAGCTCCAGGCCAATAACACAGGTGCGCATCCCGGAGTCGGAGATATCTGGATCTCCGGCGGCAACTCCAACCGGGTGATCGGCAACCATTCGAACATGGCAAACGCCACGTCCGTCTCGATCCTCGAGAGTAACGGCACGAACAACAATGATTTCGCCGACAACACCGCAAACCAAGGTTGCAAAGTCACCGGCGCGTACTCTACGGTTCACAATTCGCGGGGGTGCTCATCACCCAACATCGAAATGAAGGCAGGGACATCACCGTGGACATCCCCTCCGCAGAACTATGACTGTCTCGACGTCATAACAAAGGCCGGAGGGTTGAGCGCACTCTCAACAAACGGGGTTTCTCTTCAGACAAGCGCTAACGCGGCATTTTTCATCAAGGCTGGCAAAACGTTCACCGCTACCTGGACCACCACCGCACCGGTCTTCACGTGCATTCCGGAGAGCTGATGCGAGCAGAGCGAGATGGCTGGCAGTAGATTCTCCACTTAACCGACCCGAGCCTCCGCCGGTGTAAAGGAAACAGCCTGATCGCCGTCGTTGGCCACTCGAGAGTGACGTGCGGACTTCATCTCGGCGATGCAAGAGCGGAGCCGTTCACCAAGCACGTCTATGAGCAAAGCCTGGGAGAGTTCATAGAAGACCGGCAAATCTCGATATTCATATGCAAGGGCGCGATACTTGTTTTGTTCGTTGTGAATGAATGGGATGTAAGGACGCCCCAGCGCATGAGCAACGATATGCATGTGGAAGCGCTCGCCGATGAAGACATCGGTGTTCGCACATTCAGCAACCAGCTGCTTGGCGGTCAATGCGACTCCGGTGCACTTGATTGCTCCGCCGGATGCGGCAAACAGCAGATCCGCCTTCGCGAGGTCGTTCTGGTTATGGGCCGACACGTGGGAGCAAAATGGGAGATAGTAGAACTCCGCGACGTCTGCAAACACACGGGCAAGCTCTGCGAAAATCGATCGCACGTGATTGGAGAATGAGGGGTCATCGATGAACCGGGTAGTGCCGATATTGATCGCAATTCGTGCGCGCTCGCCGGCTATCCGGGGAGCGGAGCGGATGTGCAAGCAAACATAATCAGGCTCGACGATGGCTTTTGTGCAGTCCAGGTGTTGCCTGGCGAGATCCAGCGAGTCATGCTCGCGAAAAGTCACGGTGTCTGCGATTCTGAGAAGGTGGCGTGATGCATCAAGCGCCTGATGAAAGCCGTGCAGACCGATGCGCCTGAATTCAACCCTCAATCCGAGAGTTTTTGCGATCAGCGCCAGTGCCAACATCTCGTGAATGTGCGCTTGAGACCAGAACACTCCGCCGCCGCCAAACACCAGCGCGTCAAACTCTCGCAAGACGGCATCGGCATTTCGGAAAAATGACTCAAAGGTGATATAGTTGACGTGACGCTCGAGTAACGGCCGCCCATAAGCAACGAATGTTGCTTCCGGATCGGAGTCCAGAATGGAAGAAAGGATCAAGTCGTCTCCGAAGTTGCCAGCCCCGTAGCCGCCAACGTAAATCGTTTTCATTTTTTCCTCCCTGGAAATGTTGTTACACAATCCGGATGAACCGGGAACACTGTTGCCGAGCGCAGCACGGTCGCCCGCGCTGACCCGGTGAGATCAACTATTGAATACGGCCAAGGCCAAGAATATCCGAAAGGCAGCAGAAAGGTGGCTAGAAAGTTGCCTTAATTATCCAGATCGCGACTCTGCGCTGGCTCGTGTAGGTAAATCCCAACAGAATCTACAATCGCCCGTAATTGGACACAATTTGTAACAATTGAGATGCGCTGAGAATCGAGTTCGAAATGCGCGCCGCTCAGACCCGGGAGTCCTTGGGGACATACTGAAAGATGACAGGGCGTCGAGGCTACCGTCTATCAGCGCTCATAGGTCATTCGTTGTTCGCGGACGCTCGCCTCCGCGGCTACCCTCAAGGCGCTAGGCCGTCTCGAGGTTGGACTGGTTGGCTCGAAACCACTCGTAGGTGGAGCGAATGCCGGCCTCAAGTGTGATCCGAGGCTTCCAACCACGAGAGCTCAACTGTGAGGTGTCGAGAAGCTTGCGCGGGGTTCCGTCGGGCTTGGTTGCGTCGAATCGTATGCTACCGTCGAATTCCACGATCCGGCCTATTGTGTGTGCTAACTCGGATATCGTCACGTCACTGCCCCACCCGACGTTTATCCACCTGTCTTCTTCGAAGTTTTGCATCAAGAAGATAGATGCATCAGCGAGGTCGTCGACGTGCAGAAATTCCCGGCGTGGTGTACCCGTACCCCAAACCTCGACTTCAGCATCACCGCGCTGCTTCGCCTCATGGAACTTCCGCAACAATGCCGGCAGAACATGGGAGCTCTGCAGGTCAAAGTTGTCACCGGGCCCGTACAGGTTCGTCGGCATCGCCGAGATTGCGTTGAATCCATATTGGCGGCGGTACGCCTGACACATCTTGAGTCCCGCAATCTTTGCGATGGCATACCACTCGTTTGTAGGCTCCAGGGGCCCAGTGAGCAGACAGTCCTCCGGCATTGGTTGCGGCGCGTGTTTCGGATAGATGCAACTGGAGCCCAGGAACAGCAGTTTACGCGCACCACTGCGATAGGCAGCGTCGATCACGCTCGTCTGGATAATCAGGTTGTCCCGTAGAAACTCCACGGGATAAGTACTGTTCGCTTGGATGCCGCCTACCCTTGCCGCGGCGAGGAACACATATTCAGGGCGCGACTGCGAAAAGAAATCGTTTACCGCGATCTGATCCGTCAAATCGAGCTGGCGCCGATCTCTCAGCAGAAGATTGTCAAACCCGGCCGCACGCAGGCGTCGCACGAGGGCTGAGCCAACCAGCCCACGATGGCCGGCGACGAAAATTGCGGAATCCGGGGTCATTCGCGGTACCTGTACGTCTTGAAGCCTTCCCGGGCGATGAGTGCGTCACGTCGGGCAATCTCCAGGTCGGCGGCGACCATCTCTTTTACAAGCGTGTCGAAACTCAGTTCCGGCTTCCATCCCAGTTTGGTACGTGCCTTTGTAGCATCCCCTAGTAATGTGTCGACCTCCGTGGGGCGGAAGTAGCGCGGATCAATCTTGACCACGGCGCGGCCGGTCTTCGTGTTCACTCCGTGCTCAGCCGCACCGGTTCCGCGCCATTCGATATTCATTCCCAGTTGAGATCCCACACGGGACACGAACTCCCGCACGGAATGTTGTTCCCCAGTGGCAATCACGAAATCATCCGGCTCGCTGTGTTGAAGAATCAGCCATTGCGCACGAACGTAATCACGAGCGTGACCCCAGTCACGTAGAGAATCCAGATTGCCGAGATACAGGCAACTCTCAAGGCCCTCGTGAATGCGTGCGAGCCCGCGAGTTATCTTGCGAGTAACGAAAGTTTCGCCGCGGATCGGGGACTCGTGGTTGAAAAGAATACCGCTGGAGGCAAACAGCCCGTAGGCTTCCCGATAGTTGACAGTGATCCAGTGAGCGTAAACTTTCGCCGCCCCGTAAGGGGAACGCGGATAGAATGGGGTCGTTTCGCGCTGGGGAATCTCCTGCACCTTGCCGAACATTTCCGAAGTCGATGCCTGGTAGAAACGTGTCTTGCCCGCCAGTCGCAGGATACGGATCGCCTCGAGGAGGCGCAGCGTGCCGAGCGCATCGGCATTTGCCGTGTACTCGGGGGTCTCGAAGGAAACAGCAACATGGCTTTGGGCCGCCAGGTTGTATATCTCATCCGGCTGAACCTGTTGGACGATGCGAATCAGGTTGGTGGCGTCGGTAAGCTCTCCGTAATGCAGGTGCATGCGGACGTCGGATTCATGTGGGTCCTGATACAAGTGATCAATGCGATCAGTGTTGAATGACGACGCCCGTCGCTTGATGCCATGGACCTCGTATCCCTTGGACAGCAGGAATTCGGCTAGATAGGCACCATCTTGTCCTGTGGCACCGGTAATCAAGGCTCGTTTGCGCATAGGCTCTCCGAGTCAAAACATGTCACTAAAAGGGCAGGCCGGTTTTCAGCAGCCCGGCGCGAAGTCGCCGCGCGCACTCCTCATAAAGAGAATGAAACGGCTCCGGAAATGCCCAGATATCGAAGTAGTACACCCGCACGCTTCCAACCGCGCGTTGCAAATACAGGTAGCCGAGCATGTCGGAAAGAACGTCGGGAATATTCTTCGTAAGGCAGCACATCGGCAGTCCAAAGTTATCGAAGACAATACATCTTGCGTTCAACTGCTCCAGCTTCTTGAAGACGGACAGCCAGGAAACTCCATGACTGGGACTCAAATTGAATGGGTCGCACTCGAAGGAGAATACTGAATCGTACGACACCAGGGCCTCGTTGATGATGAGCGCATCGAAGCCATCTGTGTCGACTTTGAAAAGGATCGGGCTACCGCCGTGATCGTTCGCAATCGCCCTGAGCTGCTCGAGGGTGATGAAGTCGTCATTGGCAACACTGCTGCCTGCACCGTCGCGAGCGACCGATAGTTGTCCAGTCCCATCGCGAGCTTCATAAGTGAGCTCGAGTCCATCGAGCCCTCTCGGGCGTATGAACTTCTTCAGGAGCAAGCACGAACCAATCTTCCCCGAATTATGTTCGAGAAAGGGCCAGTAGTCCGTGCTCCCTTCGACACATATGATTTCGTTGTTGCAAAAGGTCCTCATGTATGCAGCCGTGTCGCCGATGTTCGCACCGATATCCAGTAAGGGTCTGCTCGGGTACGCATTGCAGATCACGTCGATCAGATCCGAGCTCGAACGGTCGTAAAGAACCGCCTGGTTCTGGTATTCCCTGAGTTTGTGTCCGGGAGGCACTGCCAACAGAAATTTCCCCGAAGGATAGTACTGCACGCTTCACCCTATCGTCTGTCTGAAACACGGGAAGTGCGAAGCTCCACAGCCGCGGGAGGCACTTCGATCGCGTGCTCGCGGGAGCTCCGCAAACTGTCTATTACGCTGCGTCGGTATGCGCGAGTCAGCACCGGGAGCTTCCCGGCGGAGACCGTGTCCAGGAATTCAAACCAGCAAACATCGTCAGCGTCCGGGTAGCTGAACCAGCCGACAACCACGAGAGACGTGTTGCCATCTGGCTGCGGACCATGAGGTACCATGCGGACTGCCAGCTGCGCGTCGTGGCGGAGTTCCGGGCCGGGATCGAAGTCCACTCTGATCCAGCGCACTTCGGAGGCAGACAACCGGAGCTCGGCGGCGGCGGTTTGGCCGCCCAGAGTCAATTCGCAATGAGCCCTGCAGGCGCCCCCCCCCGAGGAAGTGACGAGGAGCATGCAGCGATGCTGTCCGGGATGCACGCTCCAGAAGCGAAACCTCAAGATACCCGCAGCTCCAGTGACTGGAGATCCGTCCGGTGTCGGCTCCCCCCAACCGGTGCCCTCCCGAAACCGAATACCACTGGCAATACGCGGGTCTTTGGGAGCCCGTTCCGCTGAGCTGAGGCAATAAAACACGCCCTGGTGAGCAAAATCCAACTGTTGCGCAACAGTTGCCCTCCCCGCTGCCTCGGTCATATTGCGCCTGATCTCTTCAACCGCTTCTCTTGCAACCTGCGCGCGGATCCCGGTTTGCTTTCTGCGGGACTGAGCGTGCAACCACTGGCGCGCAAAATTGCGCGGATCTGAGCTGCTCAGGAACCCGCTGACGGCACCATTCCAGCACTCCGGGATTGGACGGCCAACCATGCAGAACACCGCGACGCCCGCTTCCGCGGCTTCCTTGATCCACAGTTCTCCGTCGCTGCGCGACTTCGGCACCAGCAAAGAGGCAGCCGAATGCATCTCGTTCTGGACTCGCGATCCGAACGCGGGGATCTCACTAACGTCCAGATCAGGATTGTCTGCGACAAAACGCGCAATCGTCTGGTCCGGCTCAACGCCATCATCATCAGCGAGGAACCTCAGCGCGGCTGTCGGAGCGAGCTTGTAGGCTGCGAGTATGGATCTAAGCTCGGCAGGATCATGGGGTGTCAAGACAAGGACTGTCTTCCCAACCGACTCCCTGGTCCGCTCTGCCGGAAACGATACGGTGGCGGCGAGCGGAAGCGGCACGACGAGTGGATGTGCCGGTAAGCCAGCCGCCTTCATGACCGAGTGCACGCTCGCGACGCCGAGGTTGGATTCAACGAAGATCGAGCTTGCGTTGGCAACGTATAGCTTCTGAACAGCCCGCAACGCGGCGTGGCGTGATGGTGAAAACCACTCTGGCCATGTCCACGCATCGAGGTTGCGAAGCACCGCTATCAGGGCGGCGTTCTTCTGCAGATAGGGTCGGAAAATGCAGTCTACGCGATCCGCAGGCAGCGACCAATGAGGCGAACTGAACAAGACTGTTGGTTTGGCGGCGATCGGGCGCGCCCCTTCGAAGTCACTGATTGACGGAAAGCTGTCGGCAGTAGCTTCGGACCCGCGCGTGAGCGACGCCGTCCCGTGCTCCGTCAGCTCCCTTATCTCACCGCCCGTGACATCGAAAAAGGCAAATTTGAGTGGCATCCCCCGAGCCAGTGCCAGACCACACCTGAAGGACCACAGCGCTTCCCGATCCGCCGGCCGACCCGCACGACAGGACAGCCAAAGCGGTGTTACGTCCCACAGAAGCTCTGGTGAGCCTGCAGGCAAGCACGTCCTGGTCTGGGTCAAAATGACAGCCGCGAGTCGCTCAACAACATCCGCTGCGAACCCCGCTGCAAATAGCTCGTGAAGAGTGCTCTTCCTGGCCCGTTTCTCCGCAAACGAGCGTATATACCATTGAATCGCCAGTTCCCTGCGACACTGCCGGAGCAACTTGCGCGCCTTTCCCAAAACCGCATCTGCTGACACAGATTCACTGAGTTCCACGCGCGAAATCGCTTCGCTTCCACCGGAGTGACTAATGAAGACCTTTGACCGGGTCGCATCGAGCAAGTGATGGAGCCACGACATCGCGGTAAATCTCCCCGTGCCTACTCGAAGACGATCGCTTCTACACCGACCGCTGCGCGCGACGGTGAGCTTGGTGTACCCGTTGGAGCATTGATCTGCAGGTGCAGCACATTCTCCACAGACATGATTCGGCCGGGAATCTCGAAAGCAACCCGCGTGTCATCGCCGCTCTTCTCACCCATTCCCAGCGTCCGGCCGTTCAACATGACGCAGTACTGAAACGATGGCACGGACGCAGATTTGCGGAATTCAATCGACAGACGCTCGGTGAGACCCAGTCGCGGATCGAGCCGGAAACCCAACTGCAGTTGCTCGCCCACCACCCATGCCGCGCCGTCATGTTTGATGACCTGCCCGGCCCGCATATAGCCGCCCGCCGCGATCGCCGCGGGATCCAGTCTGCTCTGCTTCAACCATGGCATCTGCGACCTGAGGTCAGAGAGCCCGGAGCGTCGTGTCTGCTCCTCTGGGTTGTAAGTGCCGTCCACTGTCAACTTCCCGCGCAGGGAGAGTTGACTCATCGCTTCGATGAGGGAGACATTGTTGAGCAGGTATCCCCTGTAGGCGTCGAGGCCTGACATGTACGCTTTTACGAGACTCAAGGCAAAGGCACTGTCATCCAGAGAAGGTGCCCTGGGAGGTTGCGGTGTCGAGGTAATGAATTCGAGCAGCCGCGGCTCGCACCTCTTGAAGCCTGTATAGCCCGCCTTCACCGTCCTCCAGGCCATCTCACCTATCGGGGCAGCCGCGTGCGCGACATCAACGTAACCGATGTTTTCCGGGTTGAAGAGAATTCCGTTCAGCCAGTTGCAGATATACTCGTCATGCGTAGGTGCGTCGGCTGCGAGGACGAGCATTCCGCGGCTCATCGCTTCCAGCAGCCCCATCCCGATGCCTTCGCTCCTTCGAGGGGCGATAAAGACGTTGCACGCCTGCATGACCTTGTAATAGTCCTGCCGGCTTGCAAACCATCTGCTGACCGTCAGCTCATAGCCATCAACTGACCGCGTACTATAGGGTTTCGTGTTCAGCTTCGGATCATCGGGAGCATCATGAAGATGAACGGAATGAAGTTGCTTACCGAACATCCGTTCAACCAGCGCGAGATTGATGCCGTGCTCAGGCCGGCGCTGCCAGAGCAGCACGCGCAGGTTGTCAAACTTCACCCGCAGATCTTCACGTACCGGCGGCATGAAGTACTTTATCAGGTGGGATGACAACCCAAGGCGGCGCGTGCGATCGTGCAGGCGCCTGCTGAAGTTGACGAAGCGCGCATGTCTGGACCAGAGCCAATGCAGATCCGGCATCTGGCTCGAGCCGTCGTACATCGGAATGACGACCGTCCGCAATCCGCGTGCCAGAAATATCGGCGCAAGATAATCCATCTGCCAGAGTATGACGAGATCCACTTCGTCCTGAACCTCGAGCCCGGCGATAGTGGCGGGCTGATCGGGATCGACATAACGGATCTCGACTTCAGAGAACGACCGCAGTAGTGTCGTAAAGAAATTGCTGGAGTGCGTCTTCTTGTGAAAGATATGATCGACGAGAAGGATCTTCATTCCAACACCCTCAGCCAATGCTCGTAGCCACTTTCGACATCTGCGAGAAATCGGTAGCGCGCCTGCTTGGCGCGGTCAATCAACTCTCGCCTCGGACGCTCGGCCAGAGCACATGCCTGCTCGATCATCGCCTCGATCGTTGGCACGACAATTCCCAGCCCGTAGTAGCGTACCTGCTCGCAAAAGGCCGATCCGTCCAGGGCAATGACAGGTCTGCCGAGGCAAGCGGACTCCATCAGAACGGCGGAGCCCCGATGTTGGTAGATAGCTGCATCGTAAGGCAGTAGGATCGCATTGCAGTTGCGATAATTGGCGAGCATTTCTTCCGCACTGATGGTGGGTTCCAGCAGCTCGACTCCGGGCAGCGCGTATAGTTGGGAAATGTAGTTTTGAAACTGTGCTGACTCGCGATAAGGCAGGACTTGGGTTACGAATCGGATCTCCATGGCTCGATCGCGCTCGCGTACGCCTCGGAAGATCTGCAGCAGATTCATGAATCCCTTGTCGTGGCGTGCGGAGCCCGGGCAATAGAATACGAACGGTCCGGCTTCTGACATTTCAAGGGGCGAGGCGACGTCCGGGTAAGGTGCGACCGACACTAGAGTGTTCAGCAGAGTTGCGAGGTGATCCGCCCACCGTGGCGTCTCGGCGCTGATGGCCATGGGAATTCCTGCTTCCCGGGCATCTTCCATCCTGTGGACGAGCTCGGACAGGGGATCCGGGTAAGTCGGTGTCGCCCGTTCCATCACTGCGATAAAGCGCAGGAGAAGCTTGGGCATGGGCTGCCCTTGGCGCATCTGCAGGGCGTTCAGCAGACCGACCAGCCCATAGAAGTCGACGCTCGGGAACATCAAAGTGTCATGCTCTCCAATGTGAAACTCCTCGAGAAGGCGAACGGCATCGGACGTCGCCACGTCCTCTTCCTTATCTATGAAACGCAAGAGTGGGCCGCTCGAAGACTCAGGCACCACCTCACCGTCGTCAGGAAGAGGGATGTATTTCTGGTAGTAGAAGTCATAATGCGCGACGAAGTTATTCTCCGCAGCGATCTGCGCAGGCAGTCTCCTGGAACAAACGGGAATGACCTCGGAATACCTATCGGCAAACACTGAGCGAAAGTACTGCAACGCTGTAACGTTGTGACCGAATGGTTGGGCACAGACAGGATCGCAGATAAACAGCCGCTTGCGACCCGGTATCTGCCTTACAATGGATCCACGCATGGGAGTGACGATCTCAGTCATTGCGACGCCCGCGGGCTAGTGTAGTGAGTTGACGTACCAGCTCCTGCGCATGGAGCGGCACCCCTGTTTGAGCCAGTAAATCCGGCTCGTCGATTCGGCTTATAGCATCCGAGGGGAACAGCGCGTCGCCGATCAACCGCACAATTCGCGGCGCGCGCCGCCCCGCGCTCCGGTAACCGAGCTCTCGCAACAATCTCCACAGCGGCGATGACTCCAACCTTTCCTGGTGACGAATCGCCGCATCCAACCCAGCGACACGGACTGCACGCGATCTGCCTTCGGGAGAGCGCCTCATCTCCCTCAGAATCCTGAGCTTCTCGATGCCGCTCTGCAGTCGCTTCAGGTAGAATTCCGCCCCAGCGGGGTCAGGCGCACGGCCGAGCACCACCTGGTAAGCGGCCTCGACAAATACAGCATCCTGCAGTTCAAGAAGCTCATCAATGTGTCTGATCGTCGGCATGCGTTTTATCAGGTGGAAACTGCACAGGCAGAAGTCAGAAAGTGTTGCCACTTCGGCAGAATTGCATCGAACTGATAGCGCCGCCCGATCGCGGCACCATGATGTATCAGTTGTGCTCGCAGGTGCGGATTGGCCGGATCAATGATCTCCGCGAGCGCTCCGACCAACTGCTCCACGGAATAAGGATTGAAATATCGGGCGCCATCAGCATAGACCTCGCGGTGCACCGGGATGTCCGAAGCCACCACGACGCCCCCCGAGGACATCGCCTCGACGCCGGAAAGATCAAATCCTTCCGCAAAACTCGGACAGACAACCGCTCTGGCGTGCTTGTACAGCAGCCGCAGCTCCGCTGATGGAACTTCCTCCAACATGATCAGCTCGCCGCGCTCCAGCCACGGGTGAAACTTCTGCAGGATAGGCCTGTTGTGCCAACCCAGAGAGCCCACCACGAGCAACTTGAGTCCCGGAAGGCGCTCCGCACGCAACCTTTCCCACGCGGAAAGCAATGTCAAATGATTCTTACGAGGCTCGATCGTGGACACGATCAACAGATACTCGAGCGGTTTGGCGGAAAGCGTGTCGCGGGATGGACGGGCAGTCAGTCGGTACGCCCTGGAGTTCGGGCGGGCCTGGATGATTTCCGGCACGCGCGTCGGTGCCGAGTCTTCGTCGAAATAGTCATGAGATACGATATTATGAATCGTGACCGCGCGTGCCTCCGCCTGAGGGAATACCGACAGCAGATCCTTACGTGTCGCTTCCGATACACAGGCAAACCATGCGCCGCTCTCGACATTACGGCGCAGTGCGCGGTAGTGGAACGCCTGGTGGTGGCGCCGGTCGGAGATTGTGTGCGGCATCAACAGCGGAATGGCATCGTGATAGCGTACGACCAACCGAGTCCGTTTCGACACTGTCGCCGGATATGGCGTTTCGCTGATAACGACGTCAAAGTCGCTGGTGTTCAGCCGCGGGAATAACGCGTAGCCGAGCTTGTTGGACACGAGAGCGAGGACGTGCATCGCTGTCCAGTGGGCCCGAGCGACGCGGAAGCCTGCGGAAGTCACCAGGTCGAAGTCCGCCGCGGGAAGTGTGCGCGCGAACAGGCGGCGCCAGATGAAATCACGATAGTGGGTAGGATCGAAGTGAAATAGCCTCTCGGATCCGCCGATGAGCCGGCGTAACGCAACGTGCAACGCGCTCGTGTAGGACCGGAGAAACTTCTGCTCGAGCATGATTACGATCCGTGCGAGGCGATCGATTTGCCGATGCTTCGGTAACATACCCAGCCACGTTCTGTTGTGGGGTGGCAATCCTTTGCCCAGGGCGTGCGTGCTGCTCTGTATCAATCCTTCGACCTCGCACCCATCGGCCATGCGGAGTCCACGAAACAGCAACCGCGTCTGCTGCGGAATGCCCGCATGCTTGTCGAGCGCGGGGCGCATCTCAAGCAGCACCTTTATCGGCCTGTTTGATGTTACGGTCATGTCCATGGCTTGAGGATCCGCCGGTAACCCTAGAGCTCGACGGGCACTGGTTTTTCGGCCAGCGACCTGAGGTAAAAATCGTAGGCCTCATCGACGTTCGCAAAAGTCAGCAGGTGCCCTTCGTGCAACACACAGGCATTCTTGCAATAGAGCTTGATTGAGTTGGCATCATGCGTGACCAGGATGAACGCGCGATCCTTGCGCTTGTGGAATAGCTCGGTGTGACATCGCTCATGAAAACGCACATCACCCACTACCATGGCCTCGTCAATCAGGAAGCAATCGAACTCAATCGCCATTGACAATGCAAACGCAAGTCTCGTGAGCATGCCATGCGAGTAATGCAACACGGGCTCACGGAAATATTCGCCCAGCTCCGTGAATTGCTCGACGTAGGATACGAGCGGCCTATGGTCAAGGCCGTAGATCCGGCAGACGAACTTGAGATTATCCAGACCGGTGAGATGAGCCTGGAAAGCGCCGCCGAACGCAAGTGGCCAGGACACGGTCATTCCGCGACGGACGACGCCGGATGTCGGACGCTCAGCGCCAGATATCAAGCGAATCAGCGTGGATTTACCCGCCCCATTTCGTCCCAGAATGCCGAGGTGATTCCCTCGCTCGAGTTGAAAGCTGACGTCCTGTAGCACTCTACGCCGTCCTTGGCGAGTGGCGTAAGTCTTCGAGACGTGCTCAACCGATAACATCAGAACTCCAATCGCCGACGAGCTTCCCGCTGTAAGTAGAGCGCGCCCAGCGATAGCACCAGGCAGCAGCCGGCCATATATCCGACATCATAGTGCGCCGGGACGACGCCGCCGAACCAACCCTCCCGCACTATTTCGACTCCATGCACCATGGGCAACGTGAGTACCACCCAGCGGAAGTTTTCGGGCAACCAATCAACCATGAATGCAGCTCCCGAGATCGGAAACATCAGATAGGCGGCAGGGTGCCATATACGCTCTACCACCTCTGAAAATGCGGTGCCGGCGCCAATCAGTATCCCTAACGCAGCGCCGAACCAGGCCAGCATGATCCAGCCGAACACAACCTCCAATAAATCGGTTGGAGGAGGCATCCAGCCGATAAAGATGAAGACGAGGGACAAGAGGAGGAAAGATCCGGTCGCACCACCGAGCTCGAGAATCGCACGCGTCAGCAATACGTCGATGACCTGCACGTTGCGGTGGAACATTAGCGGCTTGTTTTGATCGACGGCGCCAGTCGCGTGACTCGCTGAGTTGCGCCACATGAGAACAGACGAGTAGCCCGTGACAGCGAAAGCGATGATCGGGATCGCGGACCCAGAGTGCAACCCAGAGAGCGTCCATAATGTCGCGACGCCTACCGTGAACAACATTGGCTCGCCCACCAGCCACAGCACACCCAGGTTCTTGCGCCCGAAGCGCGTTATTACCTCACGCATGAGCAAGGCGTGGATAACCCGCGTTTGGATTGTTAGCGACGGCAGAAGTCGGGAGCGTGTGTCCATGGGGAGACCTAGTCAGCGTGCTCGCGAATACTGGCGAGAACGAGGCTCACGACTCCCCAGGTGATCATGCCTACCAAAAAGACCGTGAAGACCGAGCGCAGGCGCCGCGGCTCCATGGCCTCGTCCGGCAGATTCGGCTGTACCAGGCGCTCGAGATACAGCTGCTGTCTCGCCGCCTCGCTCCGGGCAGTTTGAAGCGAGGCAAGCGCTGCACCCAGCTGCTTATCGGCGAAAGTCGATTCCAGGGTCAATCTCTCGAATTCCGGAGCGTACGCACTGAGCGATCCCTTGCCACTCGTGACTTTCGCAGCCTCGGCAGCTATTGCATTGCGGAGGGTCTCGGCGCGGCTTTCCATGCCGACGATCTGTGGATTGCCTGGCGAGAGCTTCTTCAGTTGCGCCAGCTCAGCTTCAGTGGAGACGAGCTCGGCTTCCAGTTTGGCCACACCCTCCAGCTGAATGCCGGCCTGCTTGTCCGGCTCGAACACAGACTGTTTGCTGCGGAACGTAAGCATGGCAAGAGAGGCGTCGCGCGCCTTGTCTGTGGCGATCTTGACTTCGTTCTCCGCAAACCGAATAAGGTCGTTACGGCTGCGCTCGTTCAGGCTGTTGATCAGCCGCTCACTCATGTCGAGCAACAGGTTATTGATGCGATATGCATCATCGGCGCTGAACCCACGGACGGTCAGCACGGAGATTGACGTCACTGGGTCGTAGTCGACGCCCACGTGCTTCCGGTAATACTTGAGAAATGCCTCGAAGCTCCGATCCCGATCGAAATCCGGAAAGCGCGCGAAGACATCGCCATGTCCTGCCGCGTAAACCTTGCGGATCCCGAGCTTCTCGTCGAGCTCCTTCACGGCATCCCGCGACAGAATGAAGTCCCGCACTGCGTATGTATCGTCCTGGGAGTGTGTGATCCCGGTACTCTGAAGCAAGTCTCCCAGCAGCCCAGATTGCACAGGCTTCTGGGGGCTGCGTACGATGAATCGTGACTCCGATATATAGATGTCCGAGGCGATCAGTGAGTAATACATGCTCGCCGTCAAAGTAGGCACGAGCACAGTCAGGAGGAATACCAGATGGCGCTTGACCCATTGCCACACGCTGGAATGCGGTCGCGCATCCACGGCCATACTGACACGATCCGCAGTCGCAAGGTTTCGGTCCGCGGGGTGAACGGCCTGATCCATGGTCAGAACCCCACCTGCTTGACGGCCAACACCGGGTAAGCCACCGTGAACAGCAGGTTCAAGAACTTCTGCAGCTCCGTGACGGGCGCATTGGATACGTAGAGCACATCTCTGTTCTCGATCGGAAAGCTCTGCATCAGGAAGAAGCTGCTGGGCTTGCTCAGATCGACACGGAAAACAACGGGTACCATACCTTCGGGCGTGGCCAGAACGGGCTGCCGCGGCCACTCGAGTGCGCTCTTGGGCTCGAAGCGGAATATGAAAACGCCCTGCGCATTCGACCGGGTGTCGATCAGCCCACCAGATCGCGCCAGAGCCTGGGCGAGTGTGATACCTTGCGTCTCGAAATTGACTTCGTCGTTTTTCCCGGTTGCGCCGAGAGCCGTAAAGCTGAATGGTTGAAACAGCGCAGTCACCACATCGCCCGGCATGAGCGTTACGTTTTGCTCCGGATTGCGAATGATGGTCTCCAGCGGCAACGAGTAGACGTTCTTGGCACGTGTCACCTGAATCGTCATCTTCGTCACGGGCTGCCGCACTCCGCCGGCAGCGGCCAGGGCGTCCAGCAATCGATCATTGCCAGGTATCAGGGCCACTCGCGTGCTGTTGTTGACGTCCCCCACCACGGTAGCATTGGCAGATGAATTGTGAGTCAGCCGCACGAGCACCTGCGGCTGATTGGCCTTACCAACGAGACGTTGGACAATCTCCGCCTCGATGTCCTGCAAGGTCTTGCCCGCGGCCTGGATACGGCCCGCAAACGGGACGAAGATGAAGCCTTGGTCGTCCACCATTTGATCTGGAAGCGTAGTAGCGTGCGATGTCGAGATCGCGCCTGGTTGCTGAACTGCCGCTCCTGAAAACAGGGTGGCCGGAGGCGCCTCCCATATCGACACTTCCAGCAGATCCCCCGCACCAATCGTGCGCGACACAGGCCCATCGTGCAGAGTCTCGGAGAACAAGCGCTGCGTGCGTTGCGCGAGTAACTGTCGTGTCACGCCATCATCGACATCAATGACCTGGATCGCGGAGGCGCGCGTGGAGGTTCCGGCAGCTTCGATCTTCGAGCGGCTGGGCCCGATGCCCGGAATGAAACCCGCACAGCCGCCAAGCAGAATCGATGCTACGACCGCAAGAATCGCGAGAAGCGCGCTCGAACCAGGCGCGTATTTCGAATCTAAAGACTCAACGTCATTCACCAAGAGTGCTCCACACGCACCGTCCCGACTCTGCAGGGTCGAAATTACCTCGTCCGCGTCGAACGCCCAGCACGGCGTTGCGCGCCGCGCTGCATCTCATCGATCTCCACCAGCAACCCCTCATACTCGCGAATCTTTCCCGCCACGAACCGCAGCGTGAGGCGTGCCTTTTCCTGTCGCCCGACGCGGGTGAGCGTGTACTGGTAGGCGGCCTTTTGCTGGGCGTTCTTGAAGGGGGTGGCCTTGACCCACCCCTTCTGGATCAGGGCACGCACGCAGTAATTGGCCTTCCCCAGACTGACTCCCAGCTCGCGAGCCACATCTCTCTGTGTGATCTCGGGTTTTGTCTCGAGTAGCCGCATGACCTTGTAGTGCGTCTCGTCAGCCAACATGTCGTGCGACGTCACCAGCGGCGGTCAGGAGCGTTCAAATTTTGAACGAGCGGCAGTCTACTTATGACATATGCGAGCGTCAACGTATTGCTGGAGGATGCGGTTCACACAACTGAATGTCGGATCCATCGCTGCCGCGAATGTCCACGCGGACATTCACTATGCAACCGCAACGTCAGATTGACTCAGGGAGACTCGAACACCTGCGCCACGCCGGACTCGACTTCGATGGCGGGCGCCGGCTTCGGGGGAAAACGCGTCTCGAGCTCACCGAGTAGGTGTTCGACTGTGGTGAAGTGTTCGGTCCAGCAGGGTGCGCGCCAATGGACAAGGCGCTCAATTTGCGCGGCCCGTCGAACCGAGTCGGGGCGGGTGTACTCGACTATCGCATCCGTCCAGAGCTGCAGATCGAGGGGATCGAGATACTCGGGCGCATCGCGACCGAGCTCACGAAATACGGGGATGTCACTGCAGATCACGGGTACACCGGAAGCCAGGGCCTCGGCGAGAGGCAAGCCGAAACCTTCGGCGAACGAAGGCAGTAGTAATGCCCGGGCGCCATGCACCAAAGCACCGACTTGCGCGTCGCTGAGGCCGTTGTGTTCTTCCACCAGTCCGCGCAGGCGGCGCGAACGCTCCAGCATGTCCACCACCTGCTCGTTCTCCCAGCCTCGATGGCCGATCACCAACAGCCGCGGAGGCTCGGCGAGAAGCGCTGGGAGCCGGGTCCAGAGGTTCAGCAGGAGAAGATGATTCTTTCTGGGCTCGATCGTCCCCAAGACGACAAAGTAAGGTCGGTCACGCTGCTCCAACGAATCGACCGGATCCTTTTGAAAGGTACGGACCCCCGGCGCGGCAACACGGATCAGGCGTGCCGCGGCGTTGTCTTGCCCATCGTCCAGGCAGCTCCTGAGAGAGCGGGCCGTCTCCTGCGAGTTGGCGATGACGGCATCGAATAGCCGGCCCACGTTGCCAGCCAACTGGTGGTAGCGTTGCTCCCAACCCGGCTTGAAGTACTCCGGGTAATCTATCGGGATGAGGTCGTGGAGAAAGCAGACGGTCTTCACGCCCAGGACGCACCGAATTCGACCAATCGTGTGGTCTCTTGACACATGATGGTGCGATACGACCAGAAACACCGGTTTGCCCGGAGAGTCGCGGAGTTTGTGCCGCAACCACGGACCGACAACCCAGGGTCCTCTGAGCAAATGTGAATAAATCCTAAGAATGGCTCGGAGGTTCGCCCATCTCGTCGGTGGAGCGTTGCCCTGCCACCGCGCCGAGAGCTCCAGAATGAATGCGCGCGCGGCGGCCGGACCGATCGCAAACACAAATCCCAGGAGATGAAGCACCGCGAACGCGGGGCGCTGGCTGTCGGTCGCGATGAAGTGTTGAGCGTAGGCCAGCTCGACTCGATCGATGCCAGTGGGTCCCTTGCGGCGTGCGCGCCAGATGAGCCGTGAGATATCCAGCAGGAGCACAGACTTTGACGTCGGTCTGTGCATCACAATGGCCATTATCGCTGCGCCGCACCAACGGCGCTGTTCAAAGGCAGCCCGGCATCATTCAACGGGACCTTGGGAGGGTCCTCGACGGCCAACTCACGACGCTCGCGCAGCGCCAGCAGCAGGAGTGCCGGGATCGCGATCGAGACCAGAGTCACAATGACAGCCTCGTAGAGAGTGACCGGCCCGAACCAACCCGGAAGAGCGAGCTCCTGCCCGACATCGAACACCCCTAGCCGCAGAGTGATCAGGTTGCCGGCAATCAGCAGCGCGCGAATCTCAGTGGGACCGAAGCCGAAGTACGTGATGCGCAAGGTATTGCGCACTTCCACACAGATCAGGGAATAGACGAACGCCATCAAGAATGCGATCACGCCCAGACAGGCAATCGAGAAATGGGCACAGGGGGAGAGGCCAAGCGTCAGAAAGATGAAAGATTGCGAGAAAAGATCGCTGGTATGATCCACAAAAAAGCCATACCGCGGTCTTTGAATGCCGCGCAGACGCGCGATCGTGCCATCCAGCGAGTCTCCCGCCCAATTCACTACCAGACCTGCGCAAGCGACCCACAACCACTGCAGCGACCAGCGGCTTGCCAGGTACCCCGCGCCGGTTGTCGCAGCGCCTGCAATGCCGATGAGTGTCAGCCGGTCCGGGGAAAGAGAGAGAGGCAGTCGGTCCGCCATCCAGGCCAGGAGCGGCCGCTCGAGCGCGCCGAGTGCGCTGTCGTTGAATCTGTTTACCGCCACCCTGTCGACTCGGCCCGCCCGTTTTGTTGGAACGCAGACTAGTCAAAGTGCCGCGCTCGAGCAAGGGCTCCAATGAAAAAGAGCGAGCCCGATCACGCAACCCGTCACACAAGACCTGTATCAAATGCATACAATAGCGCGCCAAACGCACGAGTTAGGGCCTGGTCGCGCCTGTTGGCCCAACTCAAGGACCTCGGGGAGTCGAATTTGCACATCGATCAACGGCCGCAGCCGGTCGCACAGGGAGTGCTGACCCAACCTTTCTGGATCCGGGAATGAAGTTCCGCAGCGACCGCGCCCGCGTCGCCATCATTGGCGCGGCGTTTCGGATGCCTGGAGTCGGAAGCGCCGGCTTCTGGGAAGCTCTGCTAGCCGGCGACAATCTCGTCTCGAGCGTCGAACCTTCGCGTTGGGCGCAGGAGCCCTTGCTCCATTCCCGCAAAAGCGAGCCCGGAACGACGTACACGTTCGCCGCTGGCTCCATCGGCGATGTCTCCGGTTTCGATGCGGCTTTCTTCGGAATCTCCCCGCGCGAGGCCGAACAGATGGACCCGCAGCAGCGGCTGCTGCTGGAAATGAGCTGGGAGGCCTTTGAGAGCGCGGCAATCCCCCCCTCGTCGGTGAGAAGCCACCGCTGCGGCGTCTACATCGGTCTGTCCAGCATCGACTACGCCTACCGGCGCGCGGATGACATGGGCTCCATCGATGCGACTACGATGACAGGTAACACGGGAAGCATCGCGGCCAACCGTATTTCATATGTCTTCGACTTGCATGGACCGAGCATGACGGTCGACACCGCCTGCTCTTCTTCTCTTGTTGCATTGCATCAGGCCTGCCAATCGATCCGACATGGAGAAAGTGACACCGCGCTCGTGGGCGGCATCAGCTTGCACTTGCACCCGTACGCGTTCATCGGCTTCTCGAAGGCGTCGATGTTGTCCCGACACGGTCGCTGCGCCGTATTCGATGAGCAGGGAGACGGGTACGTCCGGTCCGAGGGTGGCGCGGTAGTCCTCCTGAAACCTCTCACGCAGGCGATCGCGGACGGAAATCGGATCCTGGGAGTCATCGCGGAAACCGGAGTGAACAACGACGGGCGCAAGACGGGCCTGACGGTCCCCAGCCACGTCGCCCAGGCGACTCTCTTACGCGAGGTGTACGAGCGGGCCGGAATCACCCCGGAGCAAATTGACTATTTCGAGGCTCACGGGACGGGCACGGCCGTCGGTGATCCCATCGAGGCGCGTGCTATCGGTGAGGCGATCGGCCAACGCCGGTCTCGCGAGCGACCATTACCCATTGGCTCCGTGAAGAGCCACGTCGGACATCTGGAGGCCGCATCCGGCATGGCCGGACTCATCAAGGCCCTGCATGTGCTGCGCCACCGGTGCGTCCCCCCCAACATCCATCTGAACAAGCCCAATCCGCACATCGATTTTGCGGACTGGAACCTCGCTCCAGTGCGGAAGCCTCTGCCCCTGAATACCACGGGCAGATTGGTTGTAGGTGTCAGTGCCTTCGGTTTCGGCGGCACCAACGCTCATGCGGTCCTCACTAGCTTCGAGGCTTCGGTCGCACGACCCCGGCAGCAGGTAGCCGTGCGGCCGCCTCTGATGCTCTCGGCGCGTAGTCCGGCAGCCTTACAGGAAGGCGCGCGCCGCATGGCCGAGCTCCTGCGGCAACGCGAGGACTTGAGCGATTACGACATCGCGTACAGCGCAAGGTTTGCCCGGGACATTCACACACACCGGCTGTCCGCGGAAATCGAGGACCGCTCCACTCTGGTGCAGGCTTTGGATCGATTTGCCGATGCTGGTGCAGCGCCCGGGATCGTGACCGGCAAACACCGAAGTGATGCTTCGGCTCCGGCATTCGTCTTCTCCGGCAACGGCTCGCAGTGGGTTGGAATGGGACTTCGCCTGTTGGACGAAGAGCCGGTCTTCCGGGAAGCGCTCGAGGAGCTCGACGTGCTGTTTGCCTCGCACGCCGACCGCTCCATCGTAGCAGACCTGCGGAGCGCTCCGACGGCGGGCGGCCTGGATAGGACCGAGATCGCACAACCCGCACTTTTTGCGATGCAGGTTGGCGTTGCGCGTCTGTTCGAGAGCCGGGGAATCCACCCGGTTGCCGTATGCGGTCACAGCGTAGGAGAAGTAGCCGCGGCCTGGGTGAGCGGCGCACTCACACTCGAAGCCGCTGTCCATGTCATCTACGAGCGCAGCAAGCATCAGGCAGCGACCCGCGGCACCGGTTGCATGGCTGCCGTGGAGCTCGGGGAAGCCGAGATCAGCTCACTGCTGGCCACTCTCGGGCTCGAACAGCACCTCGTCGTGGCCGCAATCAACAGCGGCAGAAGTGTGACCGTTGCCGGCGATTGTAACGCGATGGCCCGGCTGGGCGCGGCTCTGGGGCGGCGACGAATCGTGTTCAGGCGTCTGGCGCTCGATTATGCGTTCCACAGCGCCGCTATGGACCCCATCCGCCAAGGACTCCTGGGCTCGCTGACCCATCTCACCCCGGAATCGACCCAAACCCCGCTTTATTCGACCGTGACCGGATCTCTGGTGGAAGGCACCAGCCTGGATGCCAACTACTGGTGGCGCAACATCCGCGAGCCTGTGCGCTTTGATGCGGCAATCCGGGAGATGGTGAAGGCCGGCATCAACACCTTCGTTGAGATCGGCCCTCGCCCTGTGCTGACCTCTTACCTCAACGACATCGGTAAGGCGGCGGGGGCGTCCTGTTTTGTACTCCCTGCCCTGACCACCAACGAATGCGGGGCCCAGCGCATCCGTGCGGTGGCTCAGCAACTGGAGTTGTCCGGGGCGCTACACGATCCCACACGCCTTTTCCCTGCGGCTGGACAGTTGGTGGACCTGCCGTACTACGCCTGGCAGCGCGAGAGATATTGGCATCCGAGCACGGCGGATTCACTGGGGCTGCTCGCCCGGCACACGGTGCATCCGCTGCTTGGGTACGCTCTGGCCGGCGATAAGCTGCATTGGGAAAACCATCTCGACCTGAGCAAGCTGCCAGCGTATGCCGACCATGCCGTCGCAGGCTCGGTGGTCTTTCCGGCCGCTGGGTTTGTGGAAATGGCTCTTGCAGCCGGCGCGTCACGCGGCCCGGAAAAGGGACTGGCGATAGAGGACCTGGAGATACTTTCTCCACTGCTGCTGGAAGCGGAGCACTCGAAGGTGGTCCGCCTGCGGATCGAGCCAGAGGACGGCAGCTTCACCATCGTCAGCCGCGATCACGGACGCGATGACAACTGGCGGACGCACGCCGTCGGTCGCTTCGTCGATGAATTCGTGCCTGGGCACGCAGAATTGGTAGCCCAACCTTCCGGGACGCCGGACATTACAGCGGACGCCCACTACGCTCTGGCTCGGTCCCATGGTCTGCAATATGGGCCCGCGTTTCAGTCCGTGGTCTCGGCCTGGTTTTGCGATGGAGGGTTGATCGGCGCGATCAGACTCCCGGATTGTGTCGCCGAACAGTCGAGCACCGCCCTGCTACATCCTGCCTATCTGGACGGCGCCTTCCAGCTGCTTCTGGACCTCGCATCCCACGAGCACGGGAGTGAGCTGTCCGATGGACTGACCTTCCTACCCGTACGGATTGACCGACTCGAGATAGGCGCCCCCCCCCCCCCCCCAAACGGCCCCGCAGGGGG
>CAZBTV010000002.1:53366-135585 GCA_964494895.1 uncultured Steroidobacteraceae bacterium
CGCATTACGGCAGCGAAGGTCGACCCGGGAAAGTCACGTCATCGCAGCCGGCGTGCACTCCACGCTGACTTCACTCTTTATGATGAGACCGGGGCGGCGGTTACGGTTGCACGGGGCGTACGATTCCGCGCAACCAATCTGCAGAGTGGGTCCGCAGAGCC
This sequence comes from uncultured Steroidobacteraceae bacterium, assembly GCA_964494895.1. GTDB lineage: Bacteria > Pseudomonadota > Gammaproteobacteria > Steroidobacterales > Steroidobacteraceae > 13-2-20CM-66-19. The sequence continues at coordinate 53,528 of CAZBTV010000002.1, forward strand.
TGCAAGTTGGATTACGACGCGCGCAGTAGCCATGCCTCGTCGCGACCACGATCGTGCTTCGGCCACGCCGTCACCTACCGAAGCTGCCCGTTTGTGCGCGCAACGATTGCACACTCCGGAGCGAACGGCAGCGCGGCTGCGCTTTGCACGAGAGTTTGAGCCGCTTCTCGACGTTCTATGTGCGTCTTTCGCCGAGCGGGCACTCCGAAAAGTCGCGGACGGTGCGATATTGGATCCTGCGGCGCTGCTCGCTGGTGGACACGTCTGCCCTGACGGCGCGCCACTGTTGCGCAATCTTCTTGAAATGCTCGCCGAGGATGGCGTGCTGGAGACAGCCGATGGGCGATGGCGCTGGGCTAACGCATCGACAGAGCCCCACTTCCCCGAACCGCAGGATGTCTGGAGCAGCCTGATCGCCGACTATCCTGAATACGCGGGTGTCATCGCTCGAACAGGCGCGGCAGGACTGAGGCTGGCCGAGCGACTGCGTGCGGGAATGCCAGCGGAGCCGCGCGAACGGCACGATGCCGAGAGCACGTTCTCCTGGATCGAGTCCTCTACGAGAGAGGAAGCTGCAGCAGTCTTTGATTCGGTGCACGAGATAGTCAGGGCCGCCGTTGCCGCCCAGCCTGCGACGGCGCGTCTGCGCGTGTTGTACGTTCTGGGCAGTACGTCTCGGGAGGAAGCCGAGCAAGCGACTCTGCCACCAGAGCTGGATCACGATCACTGCGACATCTTCATTGCTGCGCGAACGCGTGAGGCCCTGGACGGGCTACGCATTCGGCATGCAGCAGCGTTGTCCAAGCTGCCCGGCCATGTGCTCGACCTCGATAGCCACCCATTCGGGGGGGCCGAGGCGCTCGGAGGTCGCTTTGACCTGATTGTTTTGAGCGAAGGGCTGGCGGGTGCACCGGATCCGGATCGAGCCCTGGCCAACCTCCGGCAGCTGCTGTTCGAGGGCGGCCTGCTGATCATGCTCGAGCAGCACGCCTCTCGAGCCGAAGACCTCACCTATGGTTTGAACGCGAGTTGGTGGCGCCTCGACGGGCAGGATCAGAGCGCGCCACATTCGCCTCGCCGCACGCCCTACATGTGGGGTCCGACGCTGTCGCACGCCGGGTTTGAGAACCTGGAGCAAGTCTGCGACGCACCCGAGAGTGCCAGCGGGCCATACCTGTTGATGGCGTGCGCCGGCACGGTCAAAGAAGGCGAAGCCGCTCCAGCTCACGCGGAGTCAGCCGCACGACGCACCTGGCTCGTCGTGCATGACAAGTCGGGATATTCCGCCGACCTGGCTGCGATACTCGCCACCCGGCTTTCAGATCAAGCGCAGCATGTGATCACGGTCACTACAGCGCCTGAGTATGCTGCTCACGGACAGAACCAGTTCTCATTGGACACTGCGTCAGCAGACCAATGGAGAAAGCTACTGGCAGATCTTCAACAAGACGGTGTGAAGCCTGACGGATGGGCTCACCTCGCCGGACTGGATCTGACTACGGGTGGCGCATCAGGCGCCGTGCGCGCCGCCGTACAGGAATTTCGCGCGAGCGTTTTGATCGCCTGGTTGCAGGCGTGCTCGACCGAGTCCTTGCGCACCGATTGCTGGGTCGTTGGTGCCCAGGCCGGATCGGCATTGTTGCCCACACACGGATCCAGCGGCGAGCACACAGAGCACACCAGGCCGGCCGACAAGCTGCGTGATTCGGCTCTTTGGGGACTGACACGGGTCGCCATGCAGGAATTTTCCGGCTGGGACTTGCGTTGGATAGATCTTGCCGACCCTCTCCCGTGTGATACGAATGGCGCAAGGCTTGCCCATGAGATGTTGCATCCGGATGCTGAGGACGAAATCATCCTGGCTGCGAACGGGCGCTTTGTGCCGCGGATGACAGCGCAGCGCGCATTCCCGCGTGCGGTCGGAACGAAAGCGCCCACTGCCGAAGTCGAGCACGCACCGGTGCAATTGGACTTCTCCACGCCCGGTCCTTTCCGTAATTTGACGTGGCGGGCAACGCCCGTTGAAAGCGGTGCCCTGCAGGAAGAAGAAGTCGAAATCGAGGTCAAAGCGGCCGGCCTGAATTTCCGCGACGTCATGTACGCGATGGGACTACTGCCGGACGAAGCGATCGAGGATGGCTTCTGTGGCCCGACCCTGGGAATGGAGCTGTCGGGTGTCGTATTACGGGCCGGCCCGGGAGTTGGATTTGCCCCGGGGGATGAAGTGATTGCGATAGCGCCGGCTTCATTCGCTACCCGAGCACGTACGAAGGCGTTTGCGGTAACACGCAAGCCTCCCGATTGGTCTTTTGCGGCGGCGGCGACTATACCCACGGCGTTCTTCACCGCGTACTACGGGCTCGTCGAGCTGGCCCGCCTGCAGCCCGGCGAGCGGGTCCTGATCCATGGCGCGGCGGGTGGAGTAGGTATTGCGGCAATCCAGATTGCGAAGCATCTCGGCGCCGAAGTACTGGCGACCGCGGGGACCCCGGAAAAACGTGATTTCGTGACGCTGCTCGGTGCCGATCATGTGTTCGACTCGCGGTCGTTGAGCTTCGCAGACGAATGTCTGCACGCCACTGGGGGCGCCGGGGTCGATGTCGTCCTGAACTCCCTCGCCGGCGAATCCATGCGGCGCAATCTGCGCCTGCTTCGGCCGTTCGGCCGTATGATCGAGCTCGGCAAGCGCGACTTCTACGAGAATTCCCGGGTGGGTCTGCGGCCGTTCCGCAACAACATCGCCTATTTTGGAATCGATGCCGACCAACTCATCGCGCATCGTCCCGAGGTTGCGCGGCGGGTCTTCCGAGAGTTGATGGGTTTGTTCGCCGACGGGATCCTGCATCCCCTGCCACACCGTTCGTTCTCCGCCGCGGACGTCGAAATGGCGTTTCGCCATATGCAGGCTTCGCGTCACATCGGCAAGATCGTCGTGACCTTCCCTGGCGAGTTGGCTCCGACCGAGTCAACAGCGGAGAGCTTCGCCCCGGTGTCATTGCGTCCAGACGCGACCTATCTCATCACAGGCGGTCTTACCGGATTCGGATTGAGCACCGCACGCTGGTTGGTCAGTCGAGGGGCACGGTACCTCGTCCTGATCGGCCGCAGGGGGGCGGCGACACCAGAAGCCCAGGATGCGCTGTGTGAGTTTGCAAAGGCCGGCGTGACCGTGACTCCGATGGCCTGTGACATTTCTGACCGCGACGCTCTGCAAGCCTGCCTCGTTGCGCTGGATGCCAGCATGCCACCTCTGCGGGGCATCGTGCATGCGGCGATGGTCATAGAAGACTCCCTCATCCGGGACATGAATCGTGGACAGTTGAGTCGGGTCCTCGCGCCCAAGGTGAAAGGCGCCCTGAATCTGCATGAGCTCACCCGTGCTCGGGAATTGGACTTCTTCCTTCTATATTCCTCGGCGACGACTTTGTTCGGCAATCCGGGACAGGCGGCCTATGTCGCCGCGAATATGGCCCTCGAGGCTCTCGCTGAGGAGCGTCGTCATCTGGGACTTCCCGCGACATGCATCGGGTGGGGCCCGATCGGCGATAGTGGTTATCTGGCGCGCAATGAAAGGGTGCGCGATGCGTTGGTCAGCCGACTGGGTGGGTGCGCGCTGCGCGCCGCGGAGGCGTTATCGTCCCTGGATGCGTTGCTGGCGAATCCCTCGCCTCGGCTCGGCTTCCTTCAGCTCGATTGGAATGTCCTCAGACGCTCCCTGCCCTCCTCGCAAGCGCCGAAATTCTCCGAGCTCGAATGCCGCGACATCGGCTCCGGCAGTCAGGAAACGACCCAGGACCTGCGTCGCCGGCTCACCGAGTTGCCGGAGGCCGAGCTGTTGTCTGAGGTCACGGACATTGTCCGTATGGAAATCGCGCAGATTCTCCGCATCGCTCCCGAGCGCATCGAGTCGGCCACCTCACTTTTTGACATGGGGATGGATTCCCTCATGGCCGTGGAGCTTGCCACTTCGATCGAAGGCCGGCTCGGTATCCAGCTCTCCGCGCTGGCATTGAGCGACGCACCGACCATCGAGCGCATTGCCGCCCGAATCGCCCAGCGGTTGCGCCCGAACGATGAGGGACAGCAGGCACCGGCGGCGAATGACGTCGCATTGGCCAGTCAGGCACGCATGATGGCATCACTGCACGCGAGCGAAATCACTCACGAGGAAGCGAGCGCATTGAGCACCGAGCTGGAAACTGCCGCGCCCATCTCACTGACCGCGGGGCAAAGCTCGTGAGCGCCAGCCGCAAGCCCTTGCAGGGACTCACGACGGCCCTGAAGGAACGGCTCATCCAGGAGTCGCTACAACGACGCCTGCGCAAGTCGGAGCGCGAGCGGGAGCAGCCCGCGAGTCCGCTGCCACTCGCGGGGGTGCGAGATCGCGAAGACCCCATCCCGGATAGCTGGTGTCGCTTCGACCAACACCCAGGGTATCAGCAGCTGCGCCTGCTGAATGAGGGGGCAGCACGGCTCGGCATCGGCAATCCGTACTTTCGCTCGCACGAGGGCGTCGCCGGCGCCACGACGGTGATCGAAGGCCGGACGTTCACGAATTATTCGAGCTACAACTACCTGGGACTCGCCGGGCACCCCGAGGTCAACGACGCTGCCAAGCAGGCTATCGACCGCTACGGGACCTCCGCCTCCGCCAGCCGGCTGGTCTCCGGTGAACGTCCGATCCATCGGCAACTCGAGCGCGAGTTGGCCGAGGTTCATGGAGTGGACGACTGCGTGGTGTTCGTCAGTGGACATGCCACCAACGTATCGACCATCGGTCAGCTGTTTGGCCCGAAGGACCTGATCCTTCATGACGCGTTGATCCACAACAGCGCGATGATGGGAATCCAGCTCTCGGGCGCCCAGCGCATGCCGTTCGCACACAACGATTGGGACGGGCTCGACCGGTTGCTGTCACAGCGCCGGATGCAACACGAGCGCGTGCTCATCATCATCGAAGGCATCTACAGCATGGACGGGGACTTTCCCGACCTGCCCCGATTCGTCGAAATCAAGCAACGTCACCGGGCTTTCCTCATGGTGGATGAGGCCCACTCCCTGGGCACGTTGGGCCGAGGTGGCCTCGGCATCCAGGAGCACTTCGGCTTGTGCGGCAGTGACGTCGATATCTGGATGGGTACTTTGAGCAAAGCGCTTGCCAGTTGCGGCGGCTATATTGCCGGCGAGTCAGCGCTCATAGAGCACTTGAAATGCGCGGCGCCGGGCTTCGTTTATAGCGTTGGGATCGCCCCCCCAACCGCAGCAGCGGCGCTGACGGCATTGCGCCTCATTCGTAGTGAGCCGTGGCGCGCACAGACTCTCCAACAGCGAGGGCAGACCTTTCTCGAACTGGCGCGAGCCGCCGGTATCGACACCGGCCGGAGCGCCGGAATAGCTGTCATCCCGGCGATCACGGGCAGCTCTGTCAAAGCCGCGCGACTGTCCGAGGCTATGTATCGTCGTGGCATCAACGTGCAACCGATCGTGTACCCAGCGGTGCAGGAGCGCGCCGCTCGATTGCGGTTCTTCGTCAGCAGTGAGCACAGCGAGGAGCAGATCCGTTCGACAATCGACGCTCTGGCCGAAGAGATGCAACGCCTTTGAGCGTTTGCTCGTCCGCGATTCTTGCTGACTCGGTGGGGCCGAACGCGGCACGCCCACGGCTTCGGGTGCTCTACTGTACACGCGGGGGACTCTTCGGCGCCGTGGTGCTAAATCGGCTGCAGGCGTGCGAGCGCGTGGAGATATGCGGCATCGTGCGCTCCTCGCGCATGTTCCATCCGCGGCTTGACCCCTTTCGCGGCGCCTTGGCCTATGTCCGCAGCAGCGGCATCTCTTACGCACTCTATTTGCTATGCGCGACTACGTTGGCAGACCTGCTCTGCAAGTTCAGCTCTATCTCGTGTGTGCCGACCCACTCCCGTCCTGGCGGTCCGCCAGTACACACCACTTCCGACATCAACGATCCGACATCACTGAAGTTTCTATCCGACTGCGCACCAGACCTGCTCGTCAGCGCCTTTTTTGATCAGCGGCTTCACGAGCCCGCGTTGGCCACGCCCTCGCGTGGCTGCGTCAACATCCATCCATCACCGCTGCCCTATTTCAAAGGCGTCGACCCCGTGCTGCAGGCCAGGCTGTACCGCGCCAACGTCGGTGTCACGGTCCATTACATGACTCCCGAGCTCGATCAGGGCGACATACTGGCACAACGCTCGATGCCGCATGACGAACAGGCCAGTATCTTCGAAATGACAGCCACCCTGTTCAGCGAAGGAGCCAAGCTGCTGATCGACCAGATCGAACGACTGGCGCGCGGTGATCGCGGTACCCCGCAAGAATCGGGCGGGTCCTACCAGAGTTGGCCAACTCGCAAGGAAGTCCGGGCGTTGTGCTCGGACGGAGGCGCGTTGATGCGGGTAGCGGATTTCAGGCGAATGCTGATGCGAAGATAGGCCGCTGCCGCGAATCAGCCCGTCGGCGTCCGCTCCCCGAGCGGCGTTGTGACTTCACCTGTCGGGGCCGGGCTCGCTATCGGAACGCAACGATCCGACATTCGCCCGAACCCGGGAAAGCACACCCAATCATGCCCCGATGCCTCGATGTACCCGTGAGGCGGTGGCTTGATCTCCTGACATTGGGATCCGATCCTCTGGAAGCCCCAATCGCACTCCCAATGATCTCCATCACCTACAAAGGCTGCGTGGGGAGGCGCAATACCCGGAACGCAGAACCCGCCGGCGCGGTGATAACCGGAGCGGCATCGCCACTGTCCATCGAAGAACTCGAACGCGCCGTCGCTCGGCAAGACATCACTATCCCGCATGCAAAGCCCCGCGACCTGTGTGAAGCCGTGGTTGCAGGCCCAGCCCTGCTCGCCGGCGGTGTAATGAGCATTCGACGGCATGTCGCGACCGGGCTCCTGTGAGTTGCCGGGACTCAGCCACGACAGGGCGCAGGCGAAGATGACATATCGCGAGGACGCCACTCGCCTTCTGCGTATTTCGGAGCACATACATCCACTGAGCTGCATTCAGTTCGAGGCCCGATACCGAAAACCAAGGCTAACGGCAGCAGACGGAAGCGGCAATGACACGCCCCGAAAATACCCTAAAGGCGCAGGGCTCTCTAGCGTGGGCTCGATATAAGCATTTGTTCGGATGTTCTCCGGGTCCACACGGTGCAAGGATCACTTTTTGAGCGCAGATGGGCGCCCGTAGCGCTGAATTGCTTGCAACGGACACGGGACGTTGGAAAAGGACGAGGTACCCGTATATGCGAGTTCTGATCACATGGGCTTCGGAGCGAGGTGGAACCGAGGGTATTGCCAGAACCATTGGAGAGACTCTCCATCAGCGCGGCTTCGAGGTGGAATTGATGCCGGTGGAGCTGGTTGCAAAAGTCACCGCCTTCGACGCTGTCGTCGTGGGCAGTGCGCTGTATGCGAGTCGCTGGCTCAAGGCTGCACGACACTTCGTTCAGCGTCAGCAGGAGGGGCTTCGCGAAATTCCCGTCTGGTTCTTCTCGAGCGGACCGCTCGACGACTCCGCCGATCACCAACCCATTCGACCGGTACGACAAGTTCAAGCGCTGATGGACAGTGTGGGCGCCCAAGGGCATCGCACATTCGGCGGCAGACTCCTGGCCGACATTCCAGGGTTGCCTACCTGCGCCATAACCGGTGATTGGCGAAATCCTGACCTCATCCGCGAATGGGGGGCTGACATTGCAGACGAGCTACCGACGGCCCGGCCTCGGCGGGCCATAACACCCTCGTCCCGCTCCGTCGTGCGCTTTCGACGTCAACTGGGACATTGAGGCGTCAAGCTGGGGCGCCAAGGTACCAGAAGAAAGTATCATCCGGGTCATATTGCTGCTTGAGCGCGCGCAGCTTGTCCCAGGCTGAAGGGGAGAAGCAGCGCCGAAGTCGATCCTGGCCGGCCGAAAGATCTGACTCGCCGACATAGCTGCCTGTACTGAGCGGCTCCACCGCTCATCTCACGGCGCCGATCCAATCGCAACATTGGCGATCCTGTGCAGCGTCCTTCCAATAGCTGTAGGCGGCGATGTACAAGGGGCCGGCGATGGAGAATGCTCCACCATCCATCTGTGCCGCGCCCCGCTTGATTGGCTGGATCATCAGGTATGAATGCTCCGGCGGTCGCCGCGACATGAGCGGTCGCACCGTCGCCATCAAACGCGTTATCGTCGTGTTTGACCAGAAAGCGTCACCTGTCATGCGCGGTTTGCCGTCTTTATCGGCCCTCTCTCTCAGCAGCTCGCAGAAAGCGACATTGTCCCGGCGTTCACGCCCAATGACTTGCGCCTCCGGCGGCGATTCGTGCAGAGCTGACATCCACGCTTGCGCATCGGATGTGGCTGTAAACGACACCGCTTCTACCGAGAGTGCAGGGGCGCTGACGGCCAGCAACTGATCCTCTGCTCTACTCAAAGTAATCGTAATCTCAACATCGGGAGGCGCGGTCGCAATGATCACGTCGAGCCAAGGAGCGACAGTCTCGAGCGACGAGATATCAAACGCGATGGCCTCCACGGTTATGCCAGTCGGCAGCGGGTACACAGCGACGTCGTAGGCCGTAATGACCCCAAAGAAACCAGCTCCCGCCCCACGCGCCGCCCATAACAAGTCGGAATACTGCTGCGCATCCGCATACACAGGCTCGGCGCTCGCGAGCACGACTTCAACACCTGTCACGCTCGCGCACGCCGGTCCCCACTGCCCGATATTCCAGCCCATGCCACCATTCAGCAGGAACCCGCTGAGCCCAACATCCGCCGAATGGCCGACAGGAAATCCCAGGCCGTGCGGGATCAGAGCCGACAGGAACCGGCCGCTTTTCACCGCTGGCTGCAGGCGTGCGCGGCGGCCTTCCGCATGGACTTCGATCTTCTGGAGCCGCTCGAGATTGAGCAGCAGGCCCTCGTCCCGAAGAGGCGCGCCGAAGTAGTTGTGCCCGCTTCCGCGGACAGCGACTTTCAGACCCTGTTCGCGCGCAAACTTCACCGATCGGGACACGTCCTCCACCGACGCCACCGTGACAATTGCGTCCGGCGACCGCATCGGCTTACGTGCATTCCAGGTAACTGCATCGCAGGCAGTAAGGAAATCCGGAGTGCCGCGGGTAACCACTACCCCGTCAATGGCTCGCGCGAGTGCCCGAAAATCAGGTCTCTTTGCTGGCAAGCGCTGGCTCCCCTACGTCCTCGTCATGAGCAGCTCGCTCAGTCCGTTGCTGCTAGAACGTAGGCGCTGACGGCAAGTTCCGAGAGCCGCAGCCCATAGCCGCTTACGCGAGGCTCAGTGCCCTTTCCACCATCCCACACAACGTATGGCCGATGAAGATATGCGCCTCTTGGATTCTGGCTGTAGTGGCGCTCGGCACCACAATAGGGATATCGCACAGGCCACGGAGAGCGCCGCCGTCCCGGCCCAGCAAGCCGATGACCCGGATGTTCGCAGAACGCGCCGCTTCGGTCGCGCGAATGATGTTGCGGGAGTTGCCGGATGTGGAGATGGCTACCAGACAATCGCCGGCCTTGCCTAACCCCAGGACCTGTCTATAAAACACATCGTCGAAGCTGTAGTCGTTGGCAATAGACGTCAGGGCGGAGGTGTCCGTGGAGAGAGCGATGGCCGCGAGCGGCCTGCGGTCCTTCACAAACCGCCCGACAAATTCGGCGGCGAGGTGCTGGCTGTCCGCGGCCGAGCCGCCATTGCCACATAGCATGATCTTCTGCCCGGCAGAAAGCGCCGTGGTGATCAGTAGCGCGGCTTTTTCCACCGCATCCGCCACGCTGGCGAGACGATTGAAAAGCTCGAGATGCTCTTCGAGTCCGCTCTTGAATGAGGCTTCCATCACGATAAGCCCATGCGAGTCAGATTGTGCATGCCCCAAACCGCAGCACCGGTCCGAACGCCGGATCTCACCATGATAATCAGGCCGTGCAATCGCGCGCTGCCAAACACTTCACGAGCTTTGCAATTGCCATGGGCGCGCGTCACAGCAGCCTTGCTGTGACGGGACGATCACCGGCCACGCCATTGCGCGATTTTCCCCAGCAATTTGAGCACTCCGGCACCCACCTGGTGTGCCGCTGCCGGGTCCTCCACGGCCGGGATGAGCCGCTCCGCGAGCTTCTTGCCCAGCTCGACGCCCCATTGGTCGAAGGAGTTGATGCCCCAGATGACACCCTGTGTAAACACCTTGTGCTCGTAGAGGGCGATGAGCTTGCCGAGCGTCCTGGGGTCTGTCTTCTGGAACAGCACGATGGTGTTGGGCCGGCTGCCCTGATGAACTTTCTGCGGAATGAGGGGCTCGAGCCGCTCCGGTGGCACATTCTGCCGCTCGAGATCAGCGCGGACCGTCTCCGCGGACTGGCCGTTCATGAAAGCCTCGGCCTGCGCGATACAGTTGGCTATCGCCAGATTCTGATGGAGCTGGTCGCCGCAGGATGACTTTGCCGGGACCAGGAAATCCAGGGCGGCGCGCGGCGTCCCCTGGTGCAGGAGTTGGAAGAACGAATGCTGCGCGTTGTCTCCCGGCTCGCCCCATATGACCGCGGCAGTCTCACTTTCAACCGGCTTGCCATCCTGGGTGACAGACTTGCCGTTGCTCTCCATCTCGAGTTGCTGGAGGTAGGCCGGAAAGCGCTTCAGGCGATCGTCATACGGCAGTACGGCCAGTGTTGGCAGCTTCAGGAAGTTGATGTTCCAGATGCCCACGAGCGCCATGAGGACCGGCAGATTTTCCGACCAGGGAGCCGTGCGGAAGTGCTCGTCCATCTCGTTTCCGCCGGCGAGCAGTTCCAGGAAATTCTCACGCCCGATGGCGATCGCGAGCGATACACCGATCGAGGACCATAGGGAGTAGCGCCCGCCAACCCAGTCCCACATGTCGAACCGGTAGTCCTTGTGGACGCCGAACTCGTCCATGGCGCGATTGTTCACCGAGACGGCGGCAAAGTGCGCCGGAATGGCCTTTTCTCCCAACTTGTCCTTCAACCAGGCGCGTGCGGTACGAGCGTTCGCCTGCGTCTCGAGTGTGGTGAACGTCTTCGAAGCAACTATGAACAGGGTTGTCTCGGGATCCGCGGCCTGCAGCAAGTCGATCAGATGGCACCCGTCGACGTTCGAGACGAACTCGCAGATAGGAGCCCCCCGAGTGCACTCTTCGAGCGCAAGTGCTCCCATGGCAGGCCCGAGGTCGGAGCCGCCGATTCCGATGTTCACCACCCGCTCGAACCGCTTGTTCGAGCTGCCCGTGATGCGGCCGGTGCGCACATTCTCAGCAAATTCGAGCATGCGCGCCCGCTCGGCCATGACGACCTTTTCGATCTCCGCCCCGCCGACCTTGGCGCCGGGTGGCTGACGCAGAGCCACATGGAGCACGGCGCGGTTCTCGGTCGTGTTGATTCTGTCGCCGCGCCACATGGCTTCGATCCGCGCGCGCAGCCCTACGGCATCGGCGAGCTCCAACAGCTTGTTGAAGACGATTTCGTCGAAGCGTTGCCGCGAGAAGTCCATCAGGAGCCCGATGTGCTCTCGCGAAAACCGATCGTAACGTCCCGGATCGCGGGCAAATAGCTCGCGCGTCGCCACGCTACCGAGGCGCGCCGCGTGGGAGGTCAACTCGGCCCAAATCGATGTGCGTGGCCCGGGTGTCGTCGGCTGGATCATCTGGCTCTCCCTTACCTGCGATAGAACGCTCCAATCGTATCTACCACGTATTGTAATTGCACCTCGGTGAGCTCCGGAAAAATCGGGAGCGCCAGCGTTTCCTCAGCCGCGCGCTCGGACTGTGGGAAATCGCCTTGCTCATATCCGAGATATTCAAAGCATTTCTGCAGGTGCAGAGGAATCGGATAGTAGATTTCCGAGCCCACGCCGGACTGAGTCAAGTGGGTCCGGAGCTGATCGCGATCACGCACTCGGATCACGTATTGATTGTAGATATGCCGCACTCCGGGCGCTGGCTTGGGAGTAGTGACGGCGTCTCCAAGCTTCGCCCGTGCGAAAGCCGAGTCGTAGTAGGCTGCATTGTGCTGTCGACCCGCCGTCCAGGCGTCGAGGTGCTTCAGCTTGACATTCAAAATGGCGGCCTGAAGCTCATCAATCCGGAAATTGCCGCCGACAAACGCGTGATGGTACTTCGGCTTGCCACCGTGCACGCGCAGGACGTCCATTCGCTCGGCCAGTGCCGTATCGTTCGTTACGCACATGCCAGCGTCGCCGAACGCTCCAAGATTCTTCGTGGGAAAGAAAGAGAGGCAGCCGATGTCTCCGAAACTGCATGCGCGATTTTGGTTCGCATCGGCCGCTCCGATCGCCTGGGCTGCATCCTCGATCACGCGGAGCCCATGCTTGCGTGCGAGCTCCATCAGCGGACCCATTTCCGCGGTCTGGCCGTAAAGGTGAATGGGCATCAGGGCCTTTACGCGCCCGCCCGTGCGTTTGTTGACGAGGGTGCCGCCTCTGCGCTCGCACTCTTCCGTGATCAAGGCGTCGACCGCGCCAGGGTCCAGATTGAAGCTCACGGGGTCGATGTCGCAGAACAGAGGCCGGGCGCCGGCGCGAGCGATTGTTCCCGCCGTAGCAAAGAAGGTGAACGGGCTGGTGATGACCTCATCCCCCCGCCCTATTTCCAGGGCCATCAGGGCAAGCAGCAACGCGTCGGTACCCGAGGAAACACCGATCCCGTAGCGGCACTGGCTGTAAGCCGCGATCGCCGCCTCGAGCTCCTTCACAGCGGGACCGAGGATGAATGCCTGACTGGCGCAGACCCGGGCGATGACAGCCTGGATTTCGTCGGCCAGGGGCTGGTACTGCGGCTTGAGATCGAGCAATGGCACTTGCATAGCCGGCTGCGCGGGGGCGGGTCTGGCTTGGGGAGGGGTCGCCGACATTCAGATCTCCTACCTGTGAATGCAGCGATTGTAGCAAGGGTCGCCTCTGTCGATCGCCGGAGTATGATCAGTGCAAATCAGGGTGTTACTCTGACTGGAGCCAGCCCACCATGTCTGATCGTCCGGCGGCCTTTCTCGATCGCGATGGGGTGATCAACGAGGAGCGCAACTACGTGTACCGGATAGAAGACTTTCAATTCTTGCCGGGTGCATTGGCGGCGTGCCGCGAGCTCGTCGAACGTGGTTATCTGCTGGTAGTCGTGACGAATCAGGCCGGCATCGCTCGCGGATACTACGACACCGCCGATTTCGAGACGCTCACACGATGGATGGAGGCCCGGTTTTCGGAAGCCGGTGCCCCGCTGTCAGGAGTCTATTATTGTCCGCACCATCCTGAGGCGAAAATAGACAGGCTGCGGGTCGCCTGCGATTGCCGTAAACCCGGCCCCGGCTTGATACTCCAGGCCCAACGTCAGCTCGATATCGATCTGCGCCGCTCGTTTCTTGTTGGCGACAAGCCTTCCGACATCGAAGCAGGTCGCGCAGCCGGGGTGGGTCGGTGTTTTCTCCTGAGCGACCGCGCTTCCCCGCCAGGCGCTCACCGCGCCGACGCAGTCGTCAGTCGCTTGTCGGACGTCGTCGAAATGTTGAAAGTCAGCCGATCACCCGATTGACGAGAGGCTGGTCAGCGCTTGTAGCCGTAATAGTCGCAAAACCAGTCCACGAAACGCCTTACACCGACTTCCACCGGCGTCGCCGGACGGTATCCGACATCCCTTGCGAGATCCTCGATATCTGCAAACGTGTCCGGCACGTCACCCAACTGCAGCGGCAGCAGATTCTTCTGCGCCTTGCGTCCCAGGCAATCCTCCAGCACTTCGATGTAATGCATGAGGGGCACCGGCTGGTGATTGCCGATGTTGTAGATCCGGAAAGGGGCGTTGCTCGAGGAAGGATCCGGGGCGTTGCTGTTCCATGCGGGGTCGGGCTGCGGAATGCGCTCTAGCACACGCACCACCCCTTCCGCGATGTCTTCCACGAACGTGAAATCGCGCTTGTGATGGCCATTGTTGAAGACGTCGATCGGCTTGCCCTCGAGAATATTACGAGCGAAGAGGAACAAGGCCATGTCCGGGCGGCCCCACGGGCCATACACCGTGAAAAAGCGCAAGCCGGTGGTCGGCAGCTTGAAAAGCGACGAGTAATTGTGCGCCATGAGCTCGTTGGCGCGCTTCGTCGTGGCGTAAAGCGAGAGTGGATGGTCGGCGATGTTGTGGACCGAAAACGGCATGTTGGTGTTGGCACCATATACCGAGCTGGTCGACGCATAGACCAGATGCTCCACACCGTTATGGCGGCAACCCTCGAGGACATTCAACGTGCCGGTCACGTTGCTTTGTACGTAGGCATGGGGAGCTTCGAGTGAGTAGCGGACACCCGCCTGCGCCGCCAGATGCACCACCCGCTGGAACTTTTCCCGCGCGAACAACTCGAGCATGCCGGTGTTGTCCGCCAGATCCAGCTTGACGAATCGAAAGGTGGGCAGCTTCTCCAGCCGCGCGAGCCGGGCCTGCTTCAATGTGACGTCGTAGTACTCATTCAGGTTGTCGAGTCCCACGACATCGTAACCGCGCGCGATCAACAGGTGCGCGACATGCGACCCGATGAAACCCGCGGCCCCCGTCACCAGGACTTTCACAGGCGTCCGTCCACTTCCGAAGCGGGGAAGACCTGCTTGATGTCATAGAGCACGTGGCTCTTTTTACACAACTTGCGCACACCCTCGGCGCCCATTTCGCGAAACTCCCGGTGCGCCACGGCAATGACAGCCGCATCGTAGGTCCGCGGCCGGAGGTCACGGATGACACGAAGGCCGTACTCGTGTTTCACCTCGGCGTTGTCCGCCCAAGGGTCGTAGATATCCACGTCGGCTCCGTTCTTTTTGAGCTCCGTAACCACATCCACTACTTTGGAGTTGCGGATGTCGGGGCAATTCTCCTTGAAGGTGATACCGAGCACCAGCGCACGGGCGCCGTTCACATGGATCCGCTTGCTTGCCATGAGCTTGGTGATCTGGTCGGCAACGTACAGCGCCATGTTGTCATTCAGCCGCCGCCCGGCCAGGATCATCTCGGGGTGGTAGCCGATCTCCTGCGCCTTGTGGGTGAGGTAGTACGGGTCTACACCGATGCAATGGCCACCAACCAGCCCGGGCCGGAACGGCAGGAAGTTCCATTTGGTGCCCGCCGCGTTCAGAACCTCTTCAGTATCGATGCCGAGGCGGTTGAAGATGAGCGCCAGCTCGTTGATGAGCGCAATGTTGACGTCGCGCTGTGTGTTCTCGATGACCTTGGCCGCCTCCGCCACCTTGATGCTGGAAGCCTTATGGGTGCCGGCGGTAATGATCGCCGCATACAGCTTGTTGACAAACTCCGCGACCTCTGGAGTCGAGCCGGAGGTGACCTTCTTGATCGTTGGCAGCCGGTGTTCCTTGTCACCTGGATTGATACGCTCGGGACTGTAGCCTGCGAAGAAGTCGCGGTTGAACCTCAGTCCGGACTCGCGCTCCAGGATCGGCACGCAGACCTCTTCGGTACAGCCTGGATAGACGGTCGACTCGTATACGACCACATCCCCTCGCTTGAGCACCTTGCCGACGCTCTCGCTGGCCTTCACCAGCGGGGTGAGGTCGGGGCGTTTGTATTCGTCGATCGGTGTAGGCACGGTAACGATGAAGACCTGACAGCGCTTCAGGTCGGCCAGGTCCGTCGTGAAACTCAGGCGGGTAGCGCTCTTGAGGTCCTGTTTGGAGACCTCGAGAGTGCTGTCGCGGCCGGCCTTCAACTCGGCGATGCGGCCGGCTTTGACGTCGAATCCGGTCGTGTCGAAGTGCTTGCCGAACTCCACCGCGAGGGGCAGACCGACATAACCGAGACCGACCACGCCTATGCGGCATTTACGCAGATTGAGCACGATATCCTTCCAGTACTTTGCGCCGAAAATGGGCGCGGAATGGTTCTTAGGCACTTGAGAGAGTCTGTGCGGGTGCTGATGGGGGTGTGGGTGTGGGTGTGGGTACGGATGCGGGCGCCGGTGCGGTTGCCGGTTGCCACAGGCATCGTCCACCGCTCGCCTTCGAGATAATGGCCAACATTGCCTCGTGGGCACGCGCTTCTTCCTCGCTGGCCATGATTACGACCAACGGTACCTCGGTGCGCACGATAGCCCGAACGGGCTGTCCATTGGCGGCGGCATGGGCAAGCGCGGGACTTTCGGTGAGCTCCAATCCCACCTGCCCACCCGTCATCGCGAGGTAGACCTCCGCGAGAATCTGGGCGTCCAACAGAGCGCCGTGCAGGTCGCGGCGTGAATTGTCGACTTCGTAGCGCTTGCAGAGGGCGTCGAGGTTGTTTCGCTGCCCAGGGTGCATCGACCGCGCCAGAGCGAGGCTATCCAACACACGGCAGAGTGACGCGACGCGCGCCGGCTCGCCCGGAAGCCGAGTCAGCTCCGCGTCGAGGAACGCCACATCAAACGCCGCATTGTGGATCACCAGCTCGGCATCTTTGATGAACTCGACGAGCTCCGAGGCGATGTCCGCAAATTTTGGTTTGTCATCGAGGTCGGCCCGCTTGATGCCGTGCACGGCCATCGCGCCCTCCTCGATGGCTCGCTCCGGATTCAGATAGCGATGGAACGTGCGTCCCGTCACACGGCGGTTGACGATCTCGACGCAGCCTATCTCAATGATCCGATGACCGAGCTCGGGTTCGAGGCCGGTGGTTTCTGTATCAAGGACGATCTGGCGCATGGGCGCGAGTTTACAGGATGCCGATTGTTATAACCGGCCCCACGTAGCAGCTTTCAGACCTGACGTTGCGGTGATGATCAAAAGACGCCTGCGGCGCCCGCCGTCACACCCGTATCGACTGCATCGCGTCGATCGCTTCGTTGGCCAGGCGGTCGACCCGCTCGTTTCCCGGTATCCCGGAGTGCCCCTTTACCCAGCGCCATTCGATCTTGTGTCCCGCGGCCAGGGCATCGAGCCGCTCCCACAGATCCTGGTTCTTGACCGGCTTGCGGTCGGCGGTCTTCCAGCCACGCGACTTCCAATTCTTCACCCATTCGGTGATGCCGCGGCGGACGTACTCGGAGTCCGTGAAGATACGCAGCTCCGATGGGCGCTTGAGGGCTTCCAGTGCACGGATGACCGCCGTGAGCTCCATACGATTGTTGGTCGTCAGAGGCTCCGCGCCTGACAACTCCTTCTCGCGCTCCCCGAGGCTCAGAAAAGCACCCCAGCCGCCTGGGCCTGGATTGCCGCGACAGGCGCCGTCGGTGTAGATCTCGATGACACTCATGAATCGTTATGAAGCGGCGATCGTCCCAGACCCGAGCGTGTTGTCGGCTTGACGAGGCCGCCGAGCACGGCGGTTTTTTCACGGAATCGCGGACGGATCGGAGTCAGCGTGTAAACGCGCTTACGAGCCTTGAGAAGGTAGGCGCTTGCAGGCAGCGGATGAGTGATTCCTCTGCGCAAAATCCTGCCCGTGCCCTCCCCTTTGGACAGGCCCCGGCTCCACGGGCTGCAGTACAAATAGCTGTGCTCTGCGACAACTTCATAGCCGAGCAATACCAGCCATTCGCGTAGACGCCTTTCGGACAGGACGCGACGCATGCCCGGGGGGAAGCCGTCGCGGCTCCAGCGGGCCCGCATACCCCACAGGCTCCAAGGCCGAAACCCCAGCACCAGCAACTGTCCCTCGGCGACCAGAGCGCGATCCACCTCCCGGACGATGGCATACGGATCCGTAGCGAATTCGAGCGTGTGCGGCAAAAGAGCGGCATCGATCGAATCGCTGGTGATCGGCAACTGCGACGGTCTGCCGATAATGTCGGCGCCCGACGGGAAACCCTCTGCGGCCAGGACTGTTTGCCGGCGTGTGCGGCAGCATGACAGTAGATCCCGGGAGGTTCCCCACGCGCCAACTTGCAGGAATTCCCAGCCAAACACGTCCTCGAGCGCCTCTCCCAACAGCTCCGATTCGGCGGTCAGCAACGCTCGTCCGAGCGGGGTGCGCCACCACGCAATAAGGGCGGCGTTGCGGTCCTGAATGGCTGAATTGCGGACTGGCATGACGTAGCGCTGGCAATAGTGTGAAGTTACCGGTTAAATTCGTCGGCCTGATCCAGTAGGGTCCTTGACAATCTGGGGTCCGTTGGGCCATTGGCCCATACGGCCCGGGCGGCGCCCTGGCGCGGCCCCGGGGAAAGTTAACACGCCGATAGAGGATTTCGGAAATTGGTGACAGAAGCGATTCGACGTGCGCGTCATGTCTGCCTGACCTCTGCAATCCTCGCGATTTCAGCGTGCGCCCACACTCCGACCGAGCGCTCCGCCGCTCCCGCCGTCGCGCACGCGGCCGTGCAGCCACAGCCAACCGGAACCGTTCTCCCTGAAGGCCCGAGCAGTACTTATCCCCAGGCACTCACCCCGCCTGCGGCCCAGTCTCCGTTCGTGGTTGAGCCACAGGGGCCGGAAGAGCCTGCACAGCAAGTCGCGGGTATCACACCGGCCCAGTACGCCGATCTGTTCGATCGCATCCGTGCGGGCTTCAAGCTGGATGATCATCCAGAGCAGCCCGACGTGGATCAGCAGCTCGATTGGTTCGCCTCCAATCCCGATTACCTGCAGCGCGCCTTCGGCCGCTCCGAGCTGTACCTCTACCACATTGTCACACAGCTCGAAGCGCGCAGCATGCCGCTCGAAATCGCTCTGTTACCTGTTGTCGAGAGTGCTTTCGAGCCGTATGCGTACTCCCGGGCGCGCGCCTCGGGACTGTGGCAGTTCATCCCGGATACCGGTTCGCGATTCAGACTGAAGCAGGACTGGTGGTACGACGGACGACGCGACATCGTCGAGTCCACACGAGCCGCGCTCGACTATCTGCAAGCCCTCCACGATGAATTCAACGGCGACTGGCTACTGGCCATCGCCGCCTACAATTGCGGTGAGATGGCCGTCGAGCACGCGGTCGACTTCAATCGCGCGGCCGGCAAGCCGATCGATTTCTGGAGCCTGAAGCTGCCTGCCGAGACGCGCGCTTATGTTCCGAAGTTGCTCGCCCTGAAGCGCCTGGTCTCCGATCCGGAAACATACGGCCTGTCCATCAGCCCCATCCCGAACCAACCCTACTTCGCGCGTGTCGATACCCACGGACAGATCAACCTCAAGCTCGCCGCGCAGATCGCCGGCGTCACCGACGAGGAGTTATACGAGCTCAACCCGGCATTCCATCGCTGGGCGACCGATCCGAACGGGCCGCACTATCTGCTTCTCCCGGTGGACGGAGCACAGGTCTTCAACGAAAACATCACGCAGCTCACCGATGACCAGCGCATCGGCCTCGCCCACTACATCGTGCATAAAGGCGACTCGGTGATGTCGGTCGCGCGTCACTTCGGAACGACAGTGACGGTGATTCGTGACTTGAACGGCCTGCCCGAAGGCCGCCTTACAGTGGGTACTGACCTTCGAGTGCCTTCGGCCACGGCCGTGCAACTTCCCGCGAAAGTGGTGCTGGCAGCAGCGCGGGTCGATGGAAAGGTCCGGGAGAACAGGCGCGAGCGTCGCGTGCGCATTCAGGTCGTGCATGCGGGGGACTCCCTGTGGACCATCGCGCGACGTCATCACATCAACGTGAATACGCTCGCCTCCATGAACGGCATGCAACCAGGGGATCCGCTTCGGGCAGGTCAGAAAATCCGGTTTTCCGCTGGCCGCACCGTACCGCATGCCAGCGCGGCAAGCGGCGGCCGCCGGGTGGTCTACATTGTGCGCGCGGGCGACACGCTGAGGCAGATTGCCAAGCTCTTCCAGGTGACGGTCTCCCAGATTCTGGCCTGGAACGGGATGAGCTCCGACGCCCATATTCTCAAGGGCCAGAAGCTCACGATCCGGGTCGCCTCGCGAGGCGGCTGAAGAGCTTCCCGCCTCGAATCCAATGTTCCGGAGTGCCTCACGGTGCTTTGGGTGAGCAGGCCGAAAGGCGCGACTTCACCGCCCCTTTACGACCACGAGATGTGCCACGTTCGCTAAACTCCGCGCCTGGGTACGGCCCCGACCCCGGGGTGTGGAGACTTTGCAATGGGATTTCTCGTCGGTAAGCGTGCGCTCATTGTAGGCGTTGCCACTGATCGCTCGATCGCGTGGGGCATCGCACAAGCCATGCATCGCGAAGGGGCAGAGCTCGCCTTCTCCTATCCGAACGACAGAATGAAAGAGCGGGTCGAGCCGCTTGCGAGCTCTCTGGGATCGAAGTTGACCATGCAGCTCGACGTGACCGTGGACGATCAGATCCAGACATCGTTCGATCTGCTCAAGCGCGAGTGGGGCGAGCTGGATATTCTCATCCACGCAGTCGCGTTCGCACCCGGCGAGGCAATCAAGGGAAGTTTCGTGGACAACACCAGCCGCGAAGCGTTCCGTATCGCACATGATGTTTCGAGCTATAGCTTTACGGCGCTCGCCCACGCCGCGCACCCATTGATGACAGGGCGCAAGGGCGCACTTCTAACTCTGTCGTATCTCGGAGCCGTGCGCTCGATTCCGAATTACAACGTCATGGGTCTGGCGAAAGCGAGCCTGGAGGCGAACGTTCGTTTCCTGGCCGCGGACCTTGGACCGCGGGGAATCCGGGTCAACGGGATTTCCGCCGGTCCTATCAAGACACTCGCCGCGGCAGGCATCGCCGGGTTTCGCAAGATGTTGAATCGTGTCGCCGAGGTTGCTCCCCTGCGTCGGAACGTGACTCTGGAAGATGTCGGTAACGCCGCGGCGTTCCTTTGCTCGGACCTTGCCGGCGGCATTACGGGTGAAATCCTGTATGTGGATGGAGGCTTCAGTACGGTAGGCATGAGCTTTCCGCAAGAGGCGGAGGGCTGAGTTGACCCAGGCGGAGGCACTTACGATCGAGGGGCTCATGACGAGCGCCACCGAGGGAGAGCGGCTCGATCCAGCTGGCCTTCGCAGTTCGATCGCCCGTCGCCTGGGGTTGCCAACGGCGGGACTTGCTCCGCCCTCTCGCGCGGTCGAGGGTCTGGTGGAAGTACTGATCGATGCCACGCAGAGACACGAGCAGCCCCTGACTCTCAAACGGTTGAATGCATGGCAAGCAGCGCTCCTTCCCACCGGACGCTCGGGGATTTTCGAGATCAGGGTCGGGGAGCTGCGTGGCGCAGATCCGATGCGCATTGTCTCCGGGCCGGTTGGAAAAGAGCGCGTGCACTATGAAGCACCGCCTTGCTCGCGACTCGAGAAGGAGATGCGCACCTTCCTCGACTGGTTCAACCACCCGCCCAGGAATCTAGACGGCCTCCTCAGGGCGGGACTCGCCCACGCGTGGTTCGAAATCCTCCATCCGTACGAGGATGGAAATGGACGCGTCGGGCGGGCGATCCTCGAGCTGGCCCTCGCGCAAGATGAACAGCGTTCAGTTCGCCTCTACAGCATGTCCGCCCGACTCATGGACAGGCGTGATGAGTACTACTCGGCCCTGGAAAAGATTTCATCGGGATCGCTCGACGTGACACCCTTTCTCGTCTGGTTCGTCGAGCAGGTCGAACAGGCGCTTCGCTCGAGCGAATTGCTGGTGAATGCCGTGCTCACCAAGGCCCGGTTCTGGATGACGCATGCTCGTCATGAGCTCAATGAGCGGCAGGCGCAGGTACTGAACCGGATGCTGGACGCATGGCCGAAAGGCTTCGAGGGCGGCATGACCAACAAGAAGTACCAGAGCCTGACGGGGGCCAGTCCTGCCACCGCACAGCGCGACCTCGCCGACCTGGTCGAAAAGGGGTGCCTGCTGCCGCGGGCTAGCGGTCGCGCGGCACGATACGAGCTACAGACTGCAGATCTCTCGGTGGACTATCGCGGCTCGCCCCACGCAGGAAGAACGTAGCCGGTCGCTTCGACGTAGCGTCGCAAAACCTGGTTGATCAACTCATCGCCCGGAATGCCAGTCGCGATCGAGCGCTCGTGAAAATAACCCAGTATCGAGTTGTGAACGAAAACCGGGAAACGGGCGTTGGCAAATTTGCCCCGGACAGCGTTCGAGAAGTCGTATTCGGGCTCCATATCGGGATCGTCGTCTATATTGCGGCTGTGCGTGCAACAGCGCGTAATGCGCGTGCGAGATCCTGCGCGGAAACGGACGTCGCAAGTACGTCATGCTTAGACGCCAGTTAGAACGTCTTTTTCTCCCTCGAGCCGAGCGACGATAACGGAACAGGCGGCATCGGCAAACACATTGAGTGCGGTGCGCCCCATGTCAAGAACCCGGTCTAGAACCAACAGGACACCAACGCCCTCGGTAGGCAACCCTACCGCCGCCAGAATGACCGCGATCGCAACGAGCGAGGCCGCGGGAATCCCTGCGACACCCATCGAAGTAACCAGCGCAAGAATGACCACGGTGAATTGAGTACCGAAGGTGAGATGCAGGCCATACGCTTGGCACAAAAACATCGCCCCGGCGCACTCATACAGCGCACTTCCTACGTGATTGATCGACGTGCCAAGTGGCATCACAAAGCTGGCGATGCGCTCCGAGACAGTCGCGCGCTTCTGAAGGCATTCAAGACTCAGCGGCAAAGTAGCGGCGGATGAAGCAGTTGAGAAAGCCGTAACGAGCGCGGGACTCATCGCGGAAAACAGCCGATACGGGCGTGATACACCGACCAACCGCAACAGCAAAGGGAGCACGATGAGCGCATACAACACGATACCCGCCACCACGCAGGCGCCGAACGCCAGAATCGGCCCCGCCGCGTGCACGCCGGACTTGGCGACCACTCGAGCCGTCAGGCCAAAAACTCCGAAGGGAGCGAGCCTCATGACAAACTCGGTGATGCGCATCATGACGCGAAACAGGCCCTGCCAGAAGTCCAGAACGACCTGTCGATAGGGCATCTCGATCCGCGCCAGGAAAAAGCCGAAGAGAATGCTGAAGAACATGACAGCCAACAATTGGCTGTCGGCGGCGGCGTGGATAATGTTGGCGGGCACCGCGCTCAAGAGTGTATCGAGCACCCCAGTCGAGGAGTGCCCCTTGACCGCCGCTGTGACGCTTTCCGACCCGGCTTCGAGAGCGAGGAGAGATTTCGCGGGCTCGCCGTTCACCACGCCAGGCCTGACGAGGTTCACCAACGTGAGGGAAGTCAGAACGGCGAGCAAGGTCGTGACGATATAAAACAATAGCGTCTTGGCCCCGAGCCTGCCGAGATCGCGGCCGGATCCCAGGCTGGCAACGCCGGTGACGATCGATGCGGAGATCAGGGGCACCACCACCATCTTCAGCATGTTGATGAAGATCGTGCCCAGGAAATCGAACAGCGGTAGAAGGTCGAGACCTCCGAGGCGTCCGGAAGGCCCGAGGAACCAGCCGATCACGGCGCCCGCAGCCATCGCCACGAGAATCGGCGCAGCGGTAGGGCCGCGGGAGTGCGAGAGAGAGTCGGCGCCGGCCATCTGGAATGTCGTCCCGGCGCCTGCTGAAAGGGACTTCCGCTATTCGAACGCTTTCGGGTTCTTACGCACGTCCGCCGTGCGCCGTACGTCTTCGAGATAGGCCATCGCGTCGTTCATCCCTTGGCGCTCGATTTCCTGCTTCAGCTGCGCCGCTTCCTGCTGTTTGTCCTCACCGTTGGTGTCGACGCGAAGTTTCGTAACCTCAACAATCGCTGCGCCACCCGTATCGAGCTTCACGGTGCGGAACACCGGTTTGTCAGGTGCAGGTTTGGGAACATCAAATACGAGCGTGCGAATCTGTGCTGGGACCGCTGAGTCTGAACGCCCGACAAATCGGGCCGGCTCCGCAGTCACTCCCAACCCCTTGGCGACCTCATCGAACGAGGTCCCCGCTTCGAGTTTTGCCTTGGCGGCTTCAGCGGCCTTGTCCGCCGCCTCGGTGGCATTCTGTTTCTTCAGGGTCGCGACAATGCTCTCACGCACTTCGGCCAGGGGCTTCGGTTCCGGCTTCTTACGGTCGAGTACTTTGACGAGCACCAGCCGATCGTCGCCCAGGAGAACAGGGCCGCCGATGTGGCCGGGGGCGACCGCGGAATCGCCGAAAACCAGGTCCTGCAGCTGCGGAGCCGCACCCAGGGGAGCCGCACCCACGCCGCGCAGAAACTGCGGTACATCGCCGGTCTGGAGCTTGAATTCCTTCGCGAGCGCATCGAGGTCAGCGCCGGACTGCTGCTCGAGTCGGGTCTGCAACTGCTCCTGGATCTCACCGAACTTGTCGGTCGCCCGATTTCGCCGCACTTCCGCTTCGAGCTCCGGACGAGCCTCCTCGAAGGTCTTGGTCTTGCCCGGCTGGATCTCATCGAGACGAATGATGTGATAGCCAAACTGCGTCTTTACGGGCGGATGAATCTCGCCAACCTTCATGCTGAACAAGGCGTCGCTGAACGGTGCGACGAAGCTCGTCCGATCGGCCCAGTCGAGATCACCGCCCTTCTCCGCCGAGCCGGTATCCTTCGAATACTGCTTGGCGAGCTGCGCGAAGTCCTTTCCCGCCTTGGCCTGCGCGTACACGTCGTCCGCCAGCTTGCGATCAGCGGCGTCATCCTTCGAGGGCGCGATCAGGATATGGTGGGCGTGGCGTCGCTCAGGAACAACGTAAGAGTTCTTGTTTTTCTCGTAGGCGTCGTGCAGCTCGGCATCGGTGAGCTGCGCTTGCGCCGCGAGCTGATCGAGGCGCAGCTCGGCATACTGCACATGCGCGGACTCGGGGGTCATGAATTGCGCCTGATGTGACTTGTAGTAGGCCTGCACAGCGGCATCGTCGACAGGCGCGCCCGGGAATTTATCGACCGGCAGAACGGCATATCGGACTTCACGCTGCTCGTTCTGGAGCGCCCGCGCCTGCGCAAACTCCCGAGGCGTAAGGAAGTCCGACGCCCTGATGCCGTTCTCGAGCTGCGTCCTCTGCAAGGAGCTACGCAGCTCGGTCTCGAACTGCTCGACCGAGAGACCCGCCTGCGCGAGGGCGGCTTTGGCGGCCTCGGGCGAATATTTTCCCTCGATCTGGAAAGCAGGCTCATTCCGGATCGCTTCCTGCACGTCCGCCTCGGTGACCCGATAACCGAGGTCATGTGTCCGCTGGGTCATGAGGGCATCGCGGATGAGACCTTCGAGGACCTGGTCCTGGAAGCGGTCCCGCAAAGTCGCAGGAATGTCCTGGCCACCGAAGCTCTGCTGCAGCCGGGCTTCCTCGTGGCTCCAGGCATTACGCGCCTGCTGGATGGAGATCTTTTGCCCGCCCGCCTCGGCGGCGTAATTGGCGTTGTCGATATTGAGGTTCACGATGCCGTAGGCACCCCAGGCCGCGAATACGAGCGCAAGCGCGCCCAATACCACGTACCCGAGCCACTTATGGCGGTGAAGACCGTCGCGGATGCTCTGAAGCATGGGTCTTTAGCTGGATAGTTGGAAGATTAAGAACCAAGGGAAACGAGGCGCCGGTCGCGTGGCATATCCAAGCCCTTCGAGCTCAAGTCCTTGAAGCAAAAGGCGAATAGCCGACCAACCCCCGACGCTCCATGCGCCCGGCCGACGCCCCTTTGCAGAGGCATTGCCCGGGAAACTGGCAATTATACCAAAAGAGAGAGGACCTGCGCCGAGGTAAGCCGTTTTCGATTATTCAGGTTGAGGTATCCACGCCCGGAAGAGCCGCCGCTGGCGCGCGATGGGCGAAGTTGGAGTTGATGAGCGAGCCCGTCCTCCCCCTGACAATCAACCAACACCCGAGCGCATTGCGCTCGGGCGCAGGTTGGATTTTACCGCCTGCCTGTCGGCGGACGCGACCACCAGAGCACTCAGGCCGTGATCCGGGTTCCCAACACCGCCAGGAATTGTGCCAGCCAGGCCGGGTGAGCCGGCCAGGCGGGCGCGGTGACGAACATACCGTCGGTGACCGCCTCATCGACCTTGATCTGGGCGTACTCCGCCCCTGCCAACTTGACCTCGGCGGCACACGCTGGGTAAGCGGAAATCCGCTTGCCCCGGATCACACCCGCGGCAGCGAGAATCTGCGCACCGTGGCAGATCGCGGCGATCGGCTTGTTCTCGCGCGCGAAATGTTGGACGAGAGTGATCACTTTTGGATTCATACGCAGATACTCGGGTGCGCGCCCACCGGGGATCAACAGAGCGTCATAGCGCTCGGGCTGAGCCTCTTCGAAGCTGGCATTGAGCGTGAACCGATGGCCCGGCTTTTCGGAGTAGGTCTGCTGGCCCTCGAAATCGTGCACGGCGGTCATGACGTAATCGCCGGCTTTCTTATCGGGGCACACCGCGTGGACAGTGTGGCCGACCATCTGCACGGCCTGAAACGGCACCATGGTTTCGTAATCTTCGACGTAGTCGCCGACGAGCATCAGAATCTTCTTGCCCATTGCTCTCTCCTGCGGAACATGAGTCCTGGCAGAATACCGCACCGGCCTGCCCTATCGCGATCACTCGGAAGAACCGTAGAGATGCCAGACCCACAGACATGGATCCCTTTACATTCGGCCGATCTCCACGCGGAAGTCGATCCTCTCGGCGCGCAACTTTCCGTCCTGAAAGACCGCGGCGGACTCGATCTGCTCTGGAACGGTGATCCATCGATCTGGAGCGGGCGCGCCCCGATCCTGTTTCCAATCGTGGGAGAGCTCGCGGGGGGAAAATATCGGCTGGCCGGAGAGGTCTACCACCTCTCCCGACACGGCTTCGCGCGTGGAAAGCGTTTCGAGGTAGTGCACTCGACGACCACCACCGCGCTCTTCAGGCTGAAGGCCGACGAATCGACTCTGCCGATCTATCCCTTCCACTTCGAGCTCGACGTCCGGTTCGCGATCCATGGTGCCGCACTCACCGTATCGTCCTCAGTACGCAACATCGGCGATACTCCGATGCCGGCGAGCTTCGGTTATCACCCGGCGTTTCGCTGGCCGCTGCCGTACGGCCGGGAGCGAAGCGCCCATGTCATCGAATTCGCGAGCGATGAGCCCGCACCCATCCGCCGACTCAACGCCATCGGGCTGTTGAGACCGGAATCCGATCCAACACCGGTCGCCGGCAACCGGCTCGTATTGACGGATGCTCTCTTCGAGCACGACGCCATCATTTTCGATCGGGTGCGCAGCCGCTCGGTGACTTACGGGGCCGCCTCGGGACCTCGTATCCGGGTGGAGTACCCCGACTCTCCTTACCTCGGCGTCTGGACCAGGAAGCCTGGCGCTCCTTTCATCTGCATAGAGCCGTGGCACGGCCTCGCGGATCCCGACGGATTTTCCGGCGAGCTCACGACGAAGCCGGGAGTATTCATAGTCGCTCCTGGCGGCGTGCAATCGATCGAAATGTCGATCACACTGTTGGTGTAGGAGCGCATCGGCCGGCTACTCGCAGGAGCCGCCCAGGAGCCCACTCTTCAGCTCCGCGTTCGGCGGCTCCGGGCCGAGCCAGATCGAAAACAACGCGCGCGAGAAATCATCCCCGGTGATCGTGCCCTTGAGAGCGCCGTCGACACTCACTTGAGTGCCCATGCCCGGCCTGCGCACGAAAGTGAGGCGTTGGCCCGTCTTGATATCTGACATCCAGCTGTTGAGCATGGCAACCCGAGCGCTGAGCGCAGGCATCTGCTCCTTCGCAGCGCGCTCGAATCCCTCGTGCCAGGCATTCCTGAGGTCACCGACGCCCACATTGCGCACGAAGTGCAGAATCAACTCCGCCGGCGCGCTGGGATCGATGAGTGTCTGCGCATCCCGCGAGGGGCTGGTGACATACAAGGCCGCCACATACACGCTCACCTTCAGAAAGGTCGCCTTGCGTATACCCAGCCCGTTGAGAGTCAGCTCGGTGCTGTTGAGCTGCAGGTGCTCGGGGAAATCGACATTCCTGCATTGTCTGGCGCCCGCCACTGCGGCCCCAGACGCCAGAAGCAAGCTCACAAAAAGCACGAACCGTTTCATGTCCCCTCTCCTTCGCAACAGCCCTGCCTCAGGTGCGGCGCCATTCAATTCTTCACCTGGCCCTTGGAGGTGAGCGCATTCATGATGTCGTGCAGGAACTGCGGCGCAACCGGCTTGGTCAGGTGCAGATCGAAACCGGCCTCGTATGCATTATGCAGATCGCTCGGCTGCCCGAAACCACTCAAAGCGACCAGTTTCGGAGGGTTGTCCAACGGGAGGGCACGGATTCGGCGGGCCACCTCATGGCCATCGATATCCGGCAACCCTATATCGATGAGCGCGATGTCCGCGCTCCATTCGAGGGATGCCTGCACGGCGGCCTCTCCTGTCGAGACCGCGCGCACGATGTGCCCCTCCAGCGTCAGCATGGCCTCCATCATACGCCTGCCATCCTCGTTGTCCTCCACCAGCAGAATCCGGCGGCGCTGCGCATGCGCCGCGGGCACATCTGCCGTTGGAAGTTGAGCGGGCGCTTCCACCATGGGCAGGCGCACTGTAAACGAGGCGCCCTGCCCAGGGCCGGCACTGAACACCGTCACCTCTCCGCCGTGCATTTCCGTAAGGCGCTTCACCAGAGTCAGGCCCAGCCCGATGCCGCCCTGCGGGCGCTCGATGCTCTGGGGTCCCTGCACGAAGAGCTTGAAAATATGGGGAACTTCCTCCGCCGCAATCCCCTGGCCTTCATCGCGGACTTGCAGAATGGCATAGCCATTTTCCGCGGCCACCCGGACATGGATACGCTGGTTGGCTGCCGAGAACTTCTCGGCGTTGTCCAGCAGGTTGGACAGAATCTGCTCCACCCGGACCCGGTCGGCGTGCACCCAGACGCTGTGGAGGTCGGATTGGACACGCGCCGCCCGGCCGCGCCGCGTTTGCTGCCAGGCTTGCAGAACGCGCGTCGCGATGACAGCCAGATCCAGCCGCTCGCGATGCAACGTCACCTTCCCCATCGCAAGGCGGCTGACATCCAACAGGTCCTCGACGAGCCGTGCCATCTGCTGCGCCTGCCGGTCTATGACTTCGTGTGCCTGTAGAGCGGCGGCCGCTCCCGGCTTGGACAGTCGCAGTACGTGGGCGGAGGCGACGATGGAGCTCAAAGGATTACGCAACTCATGACCCAACATGGCCAGAAATTCGTCCTTGGCTTTGTCGGCGGCCAGCAATGCCTGCTGCTCTCGTTGCTGCAACAACTCCCGCTCCTGCAATGATGCGGCCACTTCGTCCAGGGCGGAAGCCACCTCGAATACCTCCTGCACGTGAGGATCACTCTTGACGGCTCCGAGCGGTGCCGGGCGCGGCTCGCGGCCAATACGCCTTGCGGCTTCAGCAAGCAGTGCAATTGGCGCGGCTATGTAGCGGGATAGCCAGTAGGCGAACCCGAGGGCCGACAGCAGCGAGGCCAATGTGCCCAGGGCGAGATAGGCCGCTGCGCGATAGGCGGCAGCATTGACTTCGGTGCTGGGGATGGCGAGTCCGACAGTCCAGCCTGTCAGCAGCGAGGTCTTGTGCGCGGTGTAGGTATCCCAGCCTTCGAGCGTTTTGCCACGAAACCACCCCTCCGAGGCACGTTGGATCGCGGCACGGAACGCAGGTGACGCCAGACTGTCGGCAGGAAGCGACGGCAGCCGGGCGATGAATCGCCCATTCCTGTCCACCAGCCCAGCCACCCAGGTACGGGAATATCCCTGTGCCCGCATCAGCTCTACGAGCGCCGCGGGCTTCACGATGAACTCCAGTACGTAGCGCAGATCGCCTCGTAAGGTAACGGGGATGCGCACCGCGATGCCTGGAAGCCGCGATACCGGCGAAGGGTTCAGGTTGCCGATGAACGGCTTTCTGCTCGCCAGGACTTCACGAAATCCCGGATTGTCGATCTGGGATTCATTGGGAAGCTGCGCGCCATAAGCAAAGCGGAGATTCATGAGTTGCTGGCCGGAGGTGTCCAGCAAGAGGATATTGCGCCAGTCGGGCTGAGAGTCCAACACGCGGCGAGCCTCCGTCTGAAAGGCCTGCAAATCGCCCGCTTCCAGGCTCGCGGAGGCTGATAACGCCCGTAGCGTTCCGAGGTACCCGACCATCTGGGCGTCCACCGTCGCAAGGAGTGTCTGATCACGCTCGAGCGCGGCCTCGCGGAAAGTTGCCCTCTCATGATCGATGAGGAAGTAGCCGAGCACGAGCGAAAGAATCAGCATCGGCACGACACCGACGGCCGCGAGCAGCAACAACTTGGAACGTAACGGGGGTAGGGGTGACACGGCTACATCATACTCAAATGACGCCACAGGAATTCGATCCGACTGCTTACCAAACGTATTCTCCAGTGACGCCGCATCGCGCTCCGCTGGGTGCGATTTGATCACATCGGCCAAGCTCGTGTGCTAGCCATAGGGTGGGTTCCTGGTGTACGGTTTCCACATGCTCGGACGCATCCTCCTCCTGGGGGTCCTTGGACTGCCGATCGTATCTGGCAGCGCCTGGGCCGAAAGAGCCTGCAGGCTGCAGAAGCTTGCCGAGCTGCCAGTCACCATGGACGGCCTGAGGCCTCTGGTGGATGCGAAAATCAACGGCTCCGATGTGCGTCTTCTGGCCGACAGCGGCGCGTTCTTCAGCATGCTCTCCCCGGCCACTGCCGCCCAATTCAAGCTGCACCTGCGCCCGCCGGAGGCTCCCCTGGTGTTGGACGGTGTCGGCGGCTCGGCGTCGGCCTCCGTCGCGACGGTGAAAGACTTCACACTCGCCGGCATCCCCATGAAGTATGTGGATTTCATTGTCGGCGGCAGCGACCTCGAAGGGGGAATCGCCGGCGTAGTCGGGCAAAACGTCTTCAGGATTGCCGACGTCGAGTACGATCTTGCGAACGGGGCAATCAGGCTGCTACGTCCGCGCGACTGCGCCTCCTCCGCCAATCTGGTGTACTGGGGCACACCGGGACAGGCCTACTCCGTCATGACAATTGATTCGGCAACGCCGGTCGAGCCGCATACTACCGGCGCTGCATATCTGAACGGCGCGAAGATCCGCGTGGTGTTCGACACCGGCTCGCCGACCTCCATGCTGACGATGCATGCCGCCGAACGGGCAGGCATCAAGCCGGATAGCCCAGGCGTCGAGCCGGGAGGAGTCTCTCGCGGCCTCGGGCGAGGCTTGGTGAAAACCTGGGTGGCTCCCTTCAAGAGCTTCAAGATCGGGGATGAGGAAATTCGCAACACGCGACTGCGTCTGGGCGAGGCGCTCCTGCCAAACATCGACATGCTGATCGGAGCTGACTTCTTCCTGTCACACCGGATCTACGTTGCCAGCAGCGAGCAGCGTCTCTATTTCACTTACAACGGCGGAGCGGTGTTCAACCTCAAAACGGCGCCCCCGGACGAGGCCGCGCATCCCAACGACGATCGGCCACTCGATGCGGAGGGCTTCGCGCGGCGCGGTGCCGCGTTGGCCGCCCGTCACGAATACGGGCAGGCGATCGCGGATCTGACAAGAGCATGCGAGTTGTCCCCTCAGGAGCCCAGATTCTTCTTACAACGGGCACGGGCGTATGCAGCCAATGGGCAAGCGGATCTCGCCAGAGCCGACCTCGAGCAGACGCTCAAACTCAAGCCCGATGACCTACCCGCGCTAGCCATACGCGCTCGGCTGCGTCTCGCCGGGCGGGATCGGGCTGGAGCGCTCGCGGACCTCGACGCAGCGGATCGTGCCGCAGCCGCTCAGGCGGATATCCGCCTCGAGCTAGGAAGTCTGTACCAGCTCGCCAATGAGCCGCCAAGGGCAATCACGCAATATACTCTATGGATTGACGCGCATCAGGATGACGCGCGCCTACAGGAGGCTTACGCTGCACGCTGCTGGACCAGAGCGATCTCGGGGCAGGATCTCGACCGAGGGATAGCCGATTGCAACAAAGCGAACCACCTCAACTCGCGCAACGCGGTGGGTCTTGACGGCCGTGGAACGATCCGGCTGCGACAAGGCGAGTATGATCGCGCACTGGCGGATTTCGACGCCTTCCTCCAGATCAACCCCCGAAGCGCCTGGGCGCTCTATGGCCGGGCGCAGGCTCAATTGCACAAACAGAATACAAAGGCTGCAGAAAGCGATTTCGCCGCCGCGACGGCTCTGGACTCCAAGGTCGCGGAGGAGTTCAAACGGATTGGGCTCGAGGCTCCGCAGCCGCGCTGAGCCCGCCAAATCGCCTGTCCCGTCTTGCGTATTCCGCGAGAGCATCCTCGAAGGCCCGCGCATCGAAATCCGGCCAAAGACAGTCGACGAAGTGCAGCTCGGCGTACGCGCACTCCCATAGTAGAAAGTCGCTCAGGCGCTTCTCGCCACCCGTGCGGATCAACAGATCGACGTCCGGAGCCGCCGTGCTGGAATGATCGACGCGCGCGAGTTGCTCGATGAAACGCGACCGGTCGATGTTGGTTTGAGACTGCAGGCAGCGGCAGGTCTCGAGCAGGCTGTGCTGCGCGGAATAGTCCACCGCGATGCGTAGATGCATTCCGGAGCCATGGGCAGTCGCCTGCTCACTATGCTCTATCAACTGGAGCAAGCGGGCGCCGAGCCGGTCGCGGCGGCCGATCACGTTGATCCGGATGGACTGTTCCAGGCAACGCTGTGTCTGGTTCACCAGATGCCTCCACAGCAGCCTGAACAGCGCGTTGACTTCGGCCGTCGGTCGGTTCCAGTTCGCGGCGGAGAAGGCATACAAGGTCAGAGTCGCCACTCCCTGGCGCGCCGCCGCGGTGACAATCGAATCGACTACCCGGGCACCGGCGCGATGCCCGGCAGTCCGGGGCAAGTGCCGCCGCGCCGCCCAGCGGCCGTTACCGTCCATGATGATTGCCACGTGCATTCTAGAGTACTCTGCAATTCAGAGTTAGTGGGTACACAAAGCTCACGTACCCCGGGTTGCCTTGATCACCGCTTCCACGTGATCGAGATAACGGTTCAACGCGGTCCTCCCACGCGGAGTAAGCCGATAGACCGACTTTGGGCGGCGGTCCTCGAAGGATTTCGTACAGGTGAGGTATTTGGCTTCCTCGAGCTTGCGCGCGTGCGCGCTCAAATTCCCATCACTCACGTCGAACAAGGCTTTCAGCTCGCTGAATGTGAGCTCCTCGCGTACCGCGAGAGCGCTCATGATCCCCAGGCGAACGCGCTCGTACACGAGCCGATCAAATGTCGCATCATCATTGTCGCGCCCCGCCCCGGCAACGGAAGCCAACTTCGGACGCTTCCGCGGAGCCGCCTCCTCCGACGCGGCGGCCGCCTTAGATTTGGCGCTCACGACGGGATCGCCCTATCAAGAGCCCGAAGAGCACATGAAGGCCACCGAATCCGGCGCCCAACATGAAGATCTGCAGGCTGTCAGGTAGCAGCAATGCGACCAGCGCGAGGACGATGAACGTCCCGCCCATGATCGCCAGGAGGCGGGTCGCCGCGACGCTTGCTGATATCAACGCGCAGCCATACAGCAGGAGCCAGGTTCCGGGAATGGCATGCAGGTTGCCGTTGCTCCAATGTAGCACCGTCATGACCGCTCCGCCGAACAAGGCCGGGAACAACCCCAGCGCAAACCTCCGCAGCGGGGTCCCGGACAGCAACAACCCATGCAGCGAGGCCGGGCGCGTCATCAGCGCAAAGCCGATGCTTCCCGCAAGGAGTGCCGAAGCCAGCCATATACCCAGCCAGTGCTCGCGTAGCCCGGGCGCGGAAGAGAGCACCATGGTGAGCAGCCCGACGGCGCCCATGGCGATTCCGGCGGATCCGGGTACCACAACCGAGGCAGCGGCATCCATGGAAGCACGGATGTGGCGCAACGTGGCCACCGCATGAGAATCGATCCGTACCGCGTTGGCGGACTGCATTCCGCTCCCTCCCCTGGCCACTGAAGGACCTCACGCTAGCGGTGGGAGCCAAACGTTGTCAAGTACTCTGCAACGCAGAGTGAGCGGCTGCCCTGCGGGCATTCCATTACTCCAAGAGGGACTACCGCGGCTTCCACCTTATACTGGTGTGGAGCCTGTCTGATGGTGATTGCGGATGACAAAGCCGAACCTATTGCTGGGAATTCTCCTGCTCCTCGCCTGCGCGCTGACCACCGCTCATGCCCAGGTGCCCCCGGTCGCCAGCCCGAACCAGCTCGCGATGCTGAAGAGCTCCGATCCCCATCTGGCACGCAACAAGAAGCTGGTGTTTGATTTCTGGCGCATCGTGTACGAAGGCGGTCATCTGGACAAGGCGCCACAGTACATGGCGGAAACCTACATCCAGCACAACCCGAACGTCACAACCGGACGCGCAGCCTTCGTCGAGCTGTTCAGCAAGGTGCGGCCACCCAGGCCCGTGGCACCGAGAATCAAGGCCCCTGTCATTTCGATCGTCGCCGAGCGGGACATCGTGATGGTAAGCACCGTACGGAAAGTGCGCGAGCGGGAGCATCCCGAGCACATCTACTACATGACGTGGTTCGATGTGTTTCGTGTCGACGACCACGGGTTGATCGCCGAGCACTGGGACCCGTCGGAGATGTGGGATAACGGCCGTCCACCTGGCGCCGAATTCTTTCACGAGTGGGAAGATGCCCCGGTCCCTGCCGAGCATCCGCCGGAATGAGCTCGCTGGAGGGGGCGCCATGGCCCCCGACAGCGCGACGAGCTGGGCGATAGTTGGCAGTCACCGCGAGGCCCCGGATACGCTTCGAGGGAACGCTGGCCAGTGTCAGGGTCGGAGAGATCGCCATCGGTGTCGGTGACCAGCGTACAGCCTTGGTGAGGAATTCCTACACCGAGCTCCGCTCGAAGTCTTTCGAAATTACCTGGCGTGCTGCTGGCTAGCCGCACAGCATCCGCATCGATGTCAGGCATGAGGCATCTCTCCTTGCGCTTCCCGGCAACCGCATCGATGTGCCGGCAGGTCAGTAAAGCTCCACTTCGATGAGCTTGGGCGGCCGGCCCCGCAGCAGCGGGATCGTGATCTCGAGGACGCCCGCGCGCATCCCAGCCCTGGCCGCTTCCACGTTGGCGCTCTGGGGCAGCGGAATCACTCTACGAAAGCCGCCGTGATTGCATTCCATCACCTGATAGCGGCATCCCGCCGCGTCATCCGAGCTCGATGTGCGCCCGGGATGTCGCTCTCCCGAGATCGCGATCGCTTCTCCGTCGGCCTCGATCCGGAGATCCTCCCGATGTACACCGGGAAGATCCACGCTGATGAAGATCGATTCGGTGCCTTGGCGTACATCGATATTGGGAGACCACTCTGGCGTCGATCCAACCGCGCGGTCCGGCTCCGATGAAGCGGCTCCCTCGCTCCCACGCACCGGCATAGCGCAGGCCGCCGACGAGAGGGAGACACGATGATCGAAGAAGGAGTCCATCACGCGCTCGATGCGCCCCGATAGCTGGGCCATCGGCGCGAATGGACTGCCGCTGGCGATCTGCGGCCCGAAGTGACCACCGGGAAGCCGCCTGCGCCAGAAATGTTGACGTTGTACCGTCCCGTTCCCGCCCCTCTGTGAATCTGCATCCATCACATGCCTCCCATCAGCTCGACTGTCAGGATGAAAACCACCTCGCGCGAGGCGAAAGCAAGTTGGATTCCTCCGCATCGAGACCCGCTCAGCCGCACTTGTGCGGCATGCGCACATGCCGCAGGTCCGAACGATGCTGTTGTCGGGCCCAGGCGCCAGACAGGCTGCCACGGTCTCCCCATGTTGGTTTTCGGCTCGGCGGATTAACGAGGATCAAGTCATCCGCCGTGAGGTGTGGCATGAAACAAGCAAGTCCCAAGCGCTCCGCTTCCGATGCTCGTACGGCGAAATGGTTGCCAACAGTCGTGATATGTTGCGCAAATGCATTCAGCTGCGCCTGGGCCACGATATACGAGCTGCCGACGGACGGCTCGGCGGTCGTCGGCAACGATGCGCGTACCCATTCAACTCGTGACCAGACTTTGCTGGATATCGCCCGCCATTACAGCGTTGGGTACGAAGAGATCGTGCGGGCCAACCCGGGAGTGGACATCTGGTTGCCTGGGGACAACACCAGCATCCTGTTGCCTGGGCAGCACATACTTCCGCCGGGCCCCCGCGAAGGCATCGTGGTCAATCTTCCCGAGCACCGTCTCTATTTCTACCCGAAGCGTCGCTACGGCGAGAAGGCCGTGGTGCTCACTTATCCGGTGGGCATTGGCAGTCCGGATCGGCGGTCGCCAATCGGACAAACCTGGATCGTGGCAAAAGAGCGGCATCCCAAATGGTATCCGACGCTGGAGATCCGGCGAGAGCACGCCGCCGCAGGCGATCCGCTGCCCCGCATGGTTCCGGCCGGCCCCGACAATCCATTGGGAGGATTCAAGATGCGCCTGGGATGGGGCAACGGCACTTACGAAATCCATGCGACAAACATGCCGGTTGCGGTAGGCATGGCGGTAACGCACGGTTGCATACTTATGTATCCGGAGGATCTGGCAGCGTTGTTTCCCCAGGTGCCGGTCGGTACGCGGGTAAGTGTGATCAACGAGCCGGTCAAGGTCGCGTATGTCCGGGGCATCCTGTTGCTCGAAGCACACCCGGCGCTCGAAGGCGACAGTCGCTCCGGCGAAACAGACCTGCAATGGCTTTCGCAGACACTCGACCAGGCCCTCGGTGCCCACATTGCCGCGATACATTGGGATTTCGTACGGCAAGCCCTGCGGGCAGCCGTAGGGATGCCCACGACCATCGGCCTTGAAACCGACATGCCTGTCACAGCGCAGGCGCAGTGAGGGGCGTTCCGTGCGCTGCTGGCCCTCCTGTGCCCTGCACGTCCGTCGTTGGTCCGGCCGCTCGAGGACTCCAGACTTGCGATCAATCTACTTTGGGACAGGTTTCAAGATTTCTCTGCCACGCCGCTATAGACTGAAAGCTTCGCTTCTTGCGGAAGTACCTCCCGATGGAGCTCAGCAGCCTGCTCAACGCACTGGTTCAGGGGAGCGAGACAGCAACACTTGCGCAAGCCGAGCCCAGAGCCGCTGCCCAGCCAGGTACCAACATCCCCGGCCCGCCCGGACTGGGCCTCCCGGTTCCATCAGCCGGTTCAGTATCTGCAACCGATCTGGGTCCCCTCGCTCTGCCTGACCTCACCGGAGCAGCACAATCCGCATCCGGGGTCCCGAGCCAATCGGGACTGACGATGCCGAGCCAACCCGGGCTCAGAGTCCCCAGCTTCTCCGCCCAACCCAGCTTCTCCGCCCAGGCTGGGAGCAATCAACCTGTATTGAGCACGGGCCAACCCCCTGGAGCGGGTGTCGCAGTCCAGACTGGTGCAACCACTTCACTAGCGACGCCCCCCGGCGTTCCCTTTTCTGCCACGGCGGCCACCGCCCCGGCCGGGTCGATCGTGCCGCTGCAATCCGGCAGTGCTCCCGGCAATCGCTCTGTGCTCAATGCGCCCACGGACACCTACCACGGCTCAGGTGCCCCCGCGTCGGCAAGCCTGCTGTCGCAAAGTGGTATAGGCGCTTATATCCATTTGCTCAATGCTTTCGCAGGCAGCGAGACGGATGCGAAATCCGCGCGCCTCCTGACCGAAGATCTGGGAAACGCCACGGCAGCACTGAAAGCCCAGTTTCATGCGGCGGTATCATCCTTGCCCGCACAACTGCAGCAGAAGGATTGGGGATTTTCCATATCCAACGGCGTCCTGGTGTTCACCCAGGGCAAGGACGCGTTGTCCGCCCAGGACTTTGCTGAGCTGCAGAAAGCATTCACTGCCGCGCATGTTGAGACATCGGCGCGCGAAGTCGCAGCGGCGATCACATCTATCGAAGCGCGGCGGCAGTCGGGAGCAGATGCCGGCTCACTGGCGTGGGGCGGACTGGAAGTCGACGATACCAACTTCAGCAGCGTCGTGAACCTGCGTGCTTATGTAATCTCGACCGTGCCCGGGGGTGACTATCACCCGAGCATTGCCGATCCGGCAGCCCACCCCGAGATCCCTGCCATGCTCGGCGGAATGGATCTCCGCGACCTGGTGAGCTCACGGCCAGAATTCTTCCGCGCCAATGGCACGGTGATCACCGATGAGCCCGAGGAACAAATCCCAGCTCAGACGAACGATGAGCCAGACAATCTGCGCGGTCAATGCTCTTGCGGTGAGGTGCAATTTCTCGTCGAGAACGCTTTCGAGTACGCCTTCTACTGCCATTGCTCGCGTTGCCGCCTGCGCACCGGCTCGGCCTTCGCGGCAATCGCCGGGATAGGCATCGACAAGGTGCAAGTCACGGCAGGTAGCGATCATCTGTTGCACGAGGGGGAATGCGCCGACGGTTATGGAGCCCGTTGCAGCCGGTGTCATGTGTTTCTATTCGCCGCGACTCGAGAGCGGCGTTACGTGCACATCAGCCTCGGCGTGCTCTCCGGAACTCCCAACCGCCTACCCGACCATCACATCTATGTCGGGTCGAAGGCACCCTGGTTCCAGATCACGGACGGGCTCCCCCAGTACGAGGAATTGCCGTAGCCAGAAAGATCATTGGAATAGCGCCGCGAGTGTGATGAATGCCATCCGCGGAGGGATCGGAAAAGCCTGATACCCACCCGAGTTGCTCGTTACGACCGCGGTCGACACACCTCTGATGCCGCCCAGGTTGGTGACATTGGCGCTGACTTTGATCTCCTTGACTACGCCGGCGCCGAACGGGCTGTCGAAGCTGTAACTGGCCTCGAGACCGGCCAGGAAGGTGCCGCCTACGGACATATCGTCCAGATAGGTCACCGGGCGCCTGCCGACGTAGTCGCCGTTGACCTGCGCCTCCATGGAGCTGAGCCACGCCTGATCGAAGTCGAGCTTGCTGCGCAGGCCCACCTCGTAGGTCACCGAGGTCTCCGGATGCCCGGTGGCCTTGAACGTTTCGAACGCGGCCTGGCTACCGAGGCTCCAGGGTGAAGACCCGAAGTAGTTGCTGCCCGCGCCATACGCGATGAACTGCCGGAGGTTCTTCTGCACGTTGAAGAACAGATGCTCGTCGTTGGTCACGTCCCAGACCGCACCGGCCTGCGGCAGCAGCCAATTGTTTGAAGTTATCGAGCCGACCGGGTACTGCACCGGCGGATTCGTGGTCGGCAGATTCCGCTGCTGCACAGGCAGCCTGTCGCCCGCCGTTTGCAGGCTGGCCTTCCAGCCCGATGTATCTCGTACTCCGTTGTGCGGACCTCGTAGCCGGTGCCGCCGAAGGTCTGCACGAGATTCTGTCCCGGAAAAAGGGCACACCGTCGAGCGTGTACCCGAGCTGTTGTGTGGTGAACCCGTGGATGACCAGAGACTCGTTCTGCTCGTTGTTGCCCCAGGGATCGGCGGTCTCGTAGACCACACCCGGCAAGGTCTCGATCGCTTTCAGTGGACTGATCCCGGGCAACAACTTCTGTGCTTCGGCTCCGACGAGAGACACGGACGAGCGGGTGGTTCTGTCGGTTGTGACCACGATCTGTTGAAGATCGTTGTTGTCAGCAGGTTCAGCGCTTGCTTCCTCTGCAATGGCGGGAAGAGCGGAGATCGCGAGAGAAATGGCTGAAAGGACTGCAGCGAGCCTCGGACGTCCTGGCATCTTTGTGGGTTCCCTGAAAAAACCCGCGATGTTGCGCTGCGATGGCTACAGAATTCTTACACTCGATGGAAGACTCACGCGTGTGCGCCCATCAGAGTCCGCATCGACCGCGCCATTCGCACGGTTACGTATCGTGCTGGACTACAATTCCTGATCGGATACCGCGATTGACTACCCAAGGGGGCCCGATGCGTTACTTCGCGATAGCCGGAATGTCCGCGGCCCTCATTCTGAGCGGGTGCTCATATCTGAGGCCCTCTTCCTCGGGTGGACATCGGGGGACTCCCGCGCCACCCCCGTCGGCAAGTACGCCAGGAACCGCAGATACACGGGACCACCCGGCAGAGCCAGAGAGTGCGGAATCCGCGCGTTCAGAAACCGCGCCGGCGCAATCCGGTAGCCCTACGGATCAGTCCGCCACCGCGCCCCGGCACGCGGGCACGCCTTCAGGGCAGCCTGGCGCGACCTCTGCGCCTACCGCGGTAGGTCCAACTTCGCCACCTCGCACCAAAGGATCTACGATGAAGAATCCCGACGCGGACACGACAGCTTCGGGCAACGCAGAACGGGTATCACCCAACGGCACCCGCCCAGGCTCGACGAGCTCGGCCAACGGCGGAAAAGTGAACAGCGCTCCGGTTGTACTACCGGAGCCGAATCAGCCAGCGGCCGCTCATGCCGCGTCCGGGTCCGCTCAGCGGACGCCGCCATCGCTGGACCTGGCCTCATTGCAGGAGCGGCTGAAAGACACGCGGGCAATCGGCCTGTTCACCAAGCTCTCATTGAAAAATCAGGTCGATGACCTGCTGGGCCAGTTCCGCGC
Organism: uncultured Steroidobacteraceae bacterium; assembly: GCA_964494895.1. Taxonomy (GTDB): domain Bacteria; phylum Pseudomonadota; class Gammaproteobacteria; order Steroidobacterales; family Steroidobacteraceae; genus 13-2-20CM-66-19. The sequence continues at coordinate 93,879 of CAZBTV010000002.1, forward strand.
TTTTCACGCCAGGAAGGTGCCGCCCCTGAGCGAGCTACGGCAGCGGTATGATCTGCTGCTGTTGAAGGTGCTGAGCCTGCTGCAGGATGGCGACCCATCGCTGGCGGCCCAGATCTCGAGCTCGCGCGAAGCGCTGTGGGACATCCTCACAGATCCCGCAAAATTTGCGAAACTCTGACCGGAGACAAGGGAGACATCATGGGTTGCCGCACATCCGCTTACGTCACCACGATCGGCATCGTCGCGTACACCGCGGTAGTGTTCGCCGACGACTCGTCCATGGGAAAAGACCTGGGTGCAACCATCGCCCTCCATGGCATGCCTTGCGACAAGGTGGTCGACTCCAAGCGCAATGCCGACAGCGATTACACGGCTACATGCAAGGACGGCAATCGCTATCACATCTTCGTCGACGCAAACGGACGCGTGGTCGTGCAGAAGCTGTGATGCGCCCCGCGCACGCCTGACACAACCTGTTGGTCCGGGCGCGGAGCGTCGCAAGCTCTGGCGCGACAGACGCGGAAATCGTCAGCTCGGCCGCGCAGGATATTGCTTCGCTGTACCGGGACGCGTCCGGAAGGCAACATTAGCGGGTGAGTTCCAAACTCAAGCTCCTCCGCAACTTCCACCGCGCGATCCGCTTCGCCCTCCCGCAGCGGAACGCCATCCTGCTGATCCTCGGGCTCACCGTATTGATGGCAATCCTCAATGCGGCTGAGCCGCTTGCCCTCAAGTACATCATCGATAGCCTGTCGCAGAGGCCGATGGCCGTCACCGCGCTCTGGACGGGATTGGGCGTCCTGGCGGCGCTTGCGTTATCACGAGAGGGAGCCAATGCGATGTCAGACTGGTTGATCTGGCGAACGCGGATTGGCCTGCAATATGCGCTGTTGGAGGCAACCATTGGGAAGCTCCACCAGATGCCACTGCGGCTGCAGAGGAGCCAGGGTGTCGGCGCCATCATGACCAGGCTGGATCGCAGCATCCAGGGGTTCGTAGCGGCGGTGACGCAGATGTTGTTCAACATCCTGCCGGCGGCCGTTTTCCTGGTCATCGCCATCACGATCATGTTCAGGCTCGAATATCGCATGGCGCTTCTCGTCCTGCTGTTCGCGCCGATGCCCGCATTGATCGCAGTCCGCGCGGCTCCAGAACAGGTGCGACGCGAGCGGGCCTTGCTGGAGCGCTGGGCCAGCATCTACTCCCGCTTCAACGAGGTCCTCTCGGGCATTCTCATCGTGCGCAGCTTCACCATGGAAGAAATCGAGAAGAAGCGCTTTCTCGACGATGTGAACGTGGCCAACCGGGCTGTCATCCATGGTGTAGCCACCGATGCCGGCTATGGAGCAACCAGCAATCTGGTCATCGCGCTCGCGCGACTGTCCGCGATCGCAGCGGGCGGATATCTGGCCATCCACGGCGAAATCACCGTCGGCACCGTGGTTGCATTTCTCGGATATGTCGGTGGCCTGTTCGGCCCGGTTCAGGGTCTGAGCGGGCTGTACCAGACATTGAGCAAGGCATCCGTGTCGTTGGAGGAAATCTTCCGCATACTCGACGTCCAGGAATACCTGGGAGACTCTCCGGATGCGCAGGACCTGGAGGGCGTGCGCGGAGATGTCAGTTTCGAGAACGTGCACTTCCGGTATGAAGAATCCGCCGGAAGACCTCTGCTCGCCGGAATCAACCTCGAGGTGTCCGCTGGGGAGACCATTGCCATCGTCGGGCCCAGCGGCTCCGGGAAAACGACATTGATGGCTCTGCTCATGCGCTTTTACGATCCCCTGCAAGGATGTATCCGACTCGACGGCCAGGACCTGCGCGCCCTGAAACAAAGCTCGATCCGGCGCAACATCGGTGTCGTGCTTCAGGACCCGCTACTCTTCAACGACACGATCCGCGCGAACATCGCCTATGCCAGGCCGACGGCCAGCATGCACGAGGTAGTGGCCGCCGCGCGCGCAGCCAGCATCCATAACATGATCGAACGCTTGCCTGACGGCTACGATACCAAGGTCGGTGAGCGCGGATCGTTGCTTTCGGCGGGAGAACGCCAACGCGTGACGATTGCGCGCGCCATTCTCAAGAACGCCCCGATTCTGGTGCTGGACGAGGCGACAGCTTCCCTGGATGCCGAATCCGAGGAACTGGTGCAGTCGGCCATCGAGCGGCTCATGGAAGGCCGCACCACCTTTGTCATCGCGCACCGTCTGGCTACGGTCGCCAACGCGGACCGGATCGTCGTACTCAGGAACGGTCATATAGCCGAGATCGGTACCCATAGCGCGCTATTGAAGCAGAACGGTTATTACGCCTCGCTCGTACGCCGCCAGAGCCACGGTCTCATCGCCAACGACACGTTGGATCGATCATCGCGAGTGACGGCCGAGTAAGCGGAAACTGCCCGACCCATGATCGCCTTGGCGCGGGTGCCCCATCCGAAAGCTCCCCAGCCTTTGCCAGCTACGCCCGGCGGCTCTACACTGACCGCGTCCCCAGGCGGCCGTCCTTTTCCAAACGTGATGTGCGCCTCACAAACTCCTTGCGAAACTGCGATCTCTGTAGCGCCGGCGTGTAGGTGAATGGCCGATAAGAACGCGAAGGGATCTTGCTACACGCGAAAAGGATGCGAAATCGGAGCTCCAATGATCATGCGATCCCTGAAACTGAGCTTCCTGGGCCTCGCCCTGAGTCTGACCGTTTCGTACCCGTTCGATGCGCTCGCCGACGAGCCTTCTACTTCCCTGGAATCGGCGGCGGTGCATGCGCTACGCTGGGCGTTTTACGCGCCGAATGGCCATCGCTGGGAATACAGCGGTATTCTGGTCTTGCACAATGGCGAGATCATGAACAACGCCTTTCCGCGCACACTGAAAAAGGTCGATGCAGTGCCCATGGATGCGGAGCGGCAGCTCAACCCCGGCGATACACTCGTCGGGCTCTACCATACCCATCCTTGCAAATCGAAAGAGTACTTCTCGCAGTACTACTCTCCGCAGGACCTGATCTCGGTCTATTATTACAATGTGCCGTCCTTCATCCTGGATGAATGCACCGGGGACGTGCACGAGTTTGATCCGGCCGTCGACCATGCGCGCGACAGCGGAATAGCTGTCAGGGTCATGCGCAGAGACGGAACGCCCCGCCTCGTTCACCTGCCTGCCGGACGGATCGCTGGAAACATCGGGGATCGTGGTCCGGACCTGTCGCTCATCGAGGAGCTCGTCGGGCGCGCGCTGTACGAATAGGCTGCGAGATCGGGCGGTGCTTGCGCCGCCAACGCTCGGCCTTTATCTTGGCAGTCGAGAGGGTGTTGCAAACTCCCTGCTTCGACCAACGATCCTTGCCATAGGTAAACCAACATCCAGAAAGACACATAGCTCGTGGCGGGAATGGTTCTTGCCGCGAGGGTGATGGGACGCATGAGCAGACTCCGACTTCATACAGGGGTCATTGTGCTGAGGGGGAAACATGGAACGTATGTATGGACGCCGCGCCCAGCGTTGCCTGGTTGCGGCCGTGGCAATGGCTGTTGCATTTACAGAGGGAATGTCAGGCCGGGTATTCGCGCAATCCGCTGAGGCCGCTTTGCGCGGCAGGGCACCTCCAAAGGCTCAAGTGACGGCGCACAACACGGCAACCGGCCTCACACGCCGTACCCAGGCCGACGAAAACGGAGGTTATGCCATCGTCGGATTGCCGGCCGGCCCTTACCAGGTCGATGCCGGACCCGGAACCGAAACCACGGTCACATTGACCGTCGCGTCGACGACCACTCTGGATCTGCAACCAGCGGCCGGGACGACGTCTGGACTCGCTACGGTGACGGTTACCGGCAAGAGGCGGCCGGAGGTAAAGACCTCGGAAGTGGCGACCACTGTGTCGCAAACCGTGATCGAGACGACCCCACAGCTCACGCGCAACTTTCTGGAGTTCGCCGATACTGTGCCGGGAATGCAGTTCACGGTGGATTCCGAAGGCAACACCACCCTGCGCAGCGGTGGGCAGACCGAAAGCTCGGTCAATGTTTTCATCGACGGTGTCGGCCAGAAGAACTACGTTCTCGAGGGCGGCGTCAGCGGCCAGTTCTTCAGCCAAGGCAATCCTTTTCCGCAGCTCGCCATCGGCGAATACAAGGTCATCACTTCCAACTACAAGGCGGAGTATGACCAGATCACCAGTGCCGCGGTAACTGCCGACACCAGGTCGGGCACCAATGAGTTTCACGGCGAGGCCTTCGGGACGTACACGGGACACAATTTCAGGGCGGAGACACCGGCCGAAGTCGCAGCGGCCACCAAGACCGCCTCCTCGGACAAGGAGTTCGGCGCTTCTCTCGGCGGCCCCATCCTGAAAGATCAGTTGCATTTCTTCGTCACTTACGAAGGCAAGCGATTCACCACGCCAATCGCCGTGACACCGGGGGTGACGCCGAGCGGCGCGAACATTGCCACGCTGCTGCCGGCCGATGTCGCCGCGCAGTTCGGGCCGAGCGCTCTGCCCTTCAGCGAAGATCTCTACTTCGGCAAGTTGGATTTCGAGCCCACCGACCAGGATCGGCTGGTGCTTTCGACAAAGGTCCGGCGTGAAACCCAGATTCAGAACATCCGTGAGGGCCAGGCAGCCTCGGCCGGCATTCAGGTCGAGAACGACGACACGCGGGCCGATTTGCGCTGGCAGCACACGACCGATCGCTGGTACAACGAGCTGCTGCTGACTTTCGAGGACGTGGTCAACGCGCCGATGCCCATCAACTTCGGGAATGGCTTTGTGTATACCTACCAGCCGCAGCAGGATCAACAGATCCTGGCGGTTGGCGCGGAAAGTGGCACGGCAGCGCAGAACAAGGCGCAGCGGGGACCGTCCATCCAGGACGACCTCACCCTCAGTCACTTTCAGTGGGCCGGCGAGCACACTGTGAAAACCGGCATCAAATTGAAACGGATCGATCTGGCCGCGCAGGATGCGGAAAACATCAACCCGCTGTTCTACTACGACGTGAACCCCACCGGTACGGCCGCCCTACCCTACAAAGCCTTCTTCACCAATCCGGTCCCGGGCCTGGACCCCGAGGTCCGCTCGCGTAACACCCAGCTTGGGGTGTATCTGCAGGATGACTGGTCTCCTGACGAAAAGCTGACCTTGAATCTGGGCGTGCGCTGGGATTACGAGCGCACGCCGGCATACCTGGATCACATAACGCCGGCCAGCGTGGTCCAGGCTTTCAATAGTCAGGACCCCAACGCGCCAGCCGGCCAGACGTACGCGCAGACTCTGGCCAAGGGAGGCATCAATATCAACGACTACATCAGCAATGGCCACAACCGATCCGCTCCCACCGATGAGATTCAGCCGCGATTCGGCGTCTCCTATGATCTGAACGCCGATCAGAAGCATGTGATCTTTGGCGGGGCTGGCCGCTCCTACGACCGGGATCTGTTCAACTTCCTGCAACTGGAGGACACCAAGGCGTCATTGCCCCAGGACGAGATCTTCTTCAATGTGCCCGAGCGGCCCTGCACGCCTTCGCCGACGTGCGTGCCCTGGAATCCGGTGTATCTGAACGGGCTTACCAACCTGCAGTCGCTGGTCGCCGCTACTACTGCGGGCCAGGAAGTGGACATGCTGAACAATCACCTGAAGGCCCCGTACTCGGACCAGTTCAGCATCGGCATGCGCAATCGGGTAGGTGAGTGGAATACCAGCGTCACGGTGGCGCGCATCCTCAGTTACGACGGCTTCGTGTTCACCCTCGGTAATCGTTATCCCAACGGGGCATTCTTTCAGAACGGCACTCAGGCATTCAACAACGGAGTTCCCGGGTTCGGTTCGCTCATTCTCGGCAACAACGGCATCGAGACGCGCACGACACAGGTATTGGTTTCGGTTGAGAAGCCGTATACCGCTGAGTCGGGCTGGGGCACTACGCTGGCGTACACGTTCACGGATGCATTCAACAACAGGGACATCAAGGAGCATTACGCCTTGGACGAGGCGACCATTCAACAGTATCCGTTCATACGCAACAACGCCGTCTCGGTACATCGCTTCGTTGGCACGGGGGTGGTGCGCGGTCCGTGGGACACGACTGTCGGCGCAAAGCTGACACTCGCCTCCCCTGTTCCGGACGCCAACCTCGCCTGTTACCTGCCGTCCGGCGAGTATTTCCCCACGGGCAGCAGTTGCACGCCGGTTTCCATCGCGCCCAGGAATTTCTTCGGCTACCGGGAGCTGGACCTGCAATTTTCCAAGGATTTCACGCTTCCCGGGTCATTGACCCTGTATGCGCGGGTGGACGTGCTGAATGTCTTCAACTGGTACAACTTCTCGGACTACAACACCAATTACGGCTCGAGCGGAGTGCTCCCTGCGAATGCGGTAACCTACAACACCGTGGGCAATATCCTCGGCGTACCGCGGACATTCAAAGCGCAGCTTGGAATGAGGTTCTGAGGGCCGAAGCAGCGAGGGATCGCTAACGCCAACGAGTCAACAGCTCATCGAGTGCCGAGATGACCGTATCGCCCTCTTCCTGCAGCGAGTCCACCCACTCGCCAAGATTTTCCGTGGAGACGGAGACAATCTCGAGCGGGTGCAGGACAACCCACTGGCCTTTGATCCGGAAAGCCGGATTGAGACGGGGATTGGCGACTTTTCCAATCGACGATCTGTTCACCAATGGAACCACCACCCGGCGACGGTAGTCATCGTACAGCGTTGACTGGACGATGACGACGAATGGGATGCTATCGCGGTGCCGCCCGGGATTCCGATGGACGTCGAACTGCGGCATTCAGAGCGTGGAATGATCGTCGGCAAAGGAGCCGTTCTCGTCAGCGAACTGATTCCACAATGCGACGGTGGATTTGACGACACTGACCTGCGCGGCCCGTTCCTGTCTCTTCTTCGCCAGATACTCCGCGAGCAGCGACTCGACGACACCGGACAGGTTATCTGTGATCTCACGCACGTGAGCGAGGAGATCCTCGTTGAGCGTCAGGTTGACGGCACGCTTGCGGGCATCGACATTGTATCCAGGACTCATCTGATCCCTCCGCATCCAGTATATGCGCATTAGATGCGCATCATCAAGCGGATGGTCGCAGGACGTACTGCGGACGGGCAAGCGGCTATCCCCTGCTGGAAGCGTATGCAATTATGAGCACACCGAATGCGTATCGATGGCGCAATCGTCTGCCGCATCATGGGACAGCACCCGGAGATCGGCGCGTGCCTGCCGCATTCTCGAGCACGAGGTGTGCGGCGGGAGGCGCTTCCCGCTGCGTTGTGGACGCGATTTCAACAGATCCTCGATATCCCTCTGTATAGCCTGTATGGTCCGACCAAAGCCGCGGTTGATGTCACGTTCTGGGAATGTGGTCGCGGCGATGTGACTTCCTCGGTCTCCATCGGCCGGCCGAGCGGCAAGTATGAGTGACTCGCGCTTCGAGCTGCTGACGTGAAAACGCTACTCATCGACAACTACGATTCGTTCACCTTCAATCTCTACCAGTATCTCGCTCAGATCAACGGTGAGCCGCCGATCGTGGTACGCAACGACGAGATGACCTGGCGCGCAGCCTCACGCCTGGAAGTCGACAACATCGTGCTCTCCCCTGGACCCGGGCGCCCGGAGTTGGAGAAGGACTTCGGCATCTGCCGGCAGGCCATCCTCGAATCCAATCTGCCCATACTCGGCGTATGCCTCGGACACCAGGGGATCGGCCACTTTTTCGGCGGAACCGTTCAGCCAGCACCGCGCGTCATGCACGGCAGGCTGAGCGACATCGAGCACAATGGAGACAGCATTTTTCGCGGCCTGCCTTCGCCCCTGCGCGCTGTGCGCTATCACTCCCTCGTGGTCGCCCCGAAGCTGCCCGACGTCTTGCGCCCGATCGCCTGGACACCGGATGGTGTGTTGATGGGGTTGGCCCACCGCTCCAAGCCGATCTGGGGTGTGCAATTTCACCCGGAATCGATCTGCTCTGAGCACGGACTCACGTTGTTGAAGAACTTCCGGGATCTTACTGGGACAGCGCGGCCGCGGACATCGACGCCCACGTGGGTGCGCCCGGATCCCGAGCCGCGTGCCCGCTGTAAGCTGCACTATCGCCGCCTGAAGCAGCTCGCAGATCCCGAAGCCGTATTCGCCCGGTATTTCGCCGATTCCCCGCAGGCGTACTGGCTGCATTCAGCGGTGGTCCGCGAGGGGGTATCGCGCTTCTCATTCATGGGCGACAGCTCAGGGCCGCTGAGTTATGTGGTCGCGTATCACGGCGCCGAGCGCCGGCTGCAGATAACGCGACACGGCCGCGAAACCGTCCGGGCGCAAAGCCTCTTCGATTTTCTATCTCACGAGATCGCGCGGCACCGGTGCGAGAATGCGGGCCTGCCATTTGAGTTTGCGGGGGGATTCGTCGGCTACTTCGGTTATGAGTTGAAGGATGAGTGCGGCGGCCTGCGATCCCACCGCTCCCCACAACCGGATGCCATGTTTGTATTTTCCGATCGTTTCCTCGCTTTCGACCACGTCGCGAAGGAAATGTACCTGGTCGCTGTGGCCGAGGACGGCGACGCGCCTCCGGACTCGTGGTTTGATTCCATGGAAGCGGGTCTCGGCACGATGGACCTGACCCCGGCCCCTGCCCTGGGCCACGGACGCCAAAGGGATCCGGTGGTCTTCAAGCTGCAACACAGCCGCAGCGAGTATCTGGCGCGGATCGAAGCCGCATTGCGCGAAATAAAGGCCGGCGAAACCTACGAGGTCTGCCTCACCAATCAACTCGTGACTGCGCGAGGTGCGGTGGATGACTTCACTCTCTACCGGACATTGCAACAGATCAATCCGGCACCGTTTTCCGCATTCCTGAGATTTCCCGGAGTCTCGCTGCTGAGCTCGTCGCCGGAACGTTTTCTGAGTGTCGATCGAAACGGCCGGGTCGAGGCGAAACCTATCAAGGGAACCATTCGGCGCGGGACGAGCTCCGACGAGGACTTGCGCTTGGCGCACCATCTACGCACCGACGAGAAAAGCCGCGCCGAAAATCTGATGATTGTCGATCTGCTGCGCAACGACCTGGGTCGCGTCTGCGAGACTGGCAGTGTGAGTGTGCCGAAATTGATGGACGTGGAAACATACGCCACGGTCCATCAACTGGTGAGCACCGTGCAGGGCAAACTGCCCGGATGCCGCACGGCCATCGACTGCCTCAAATCGGCCTTTCCCGGTGGATCGATGACCGGAGCGCCCAAGATACGCACAATGCAGATCATCGATACGCTCGAGGGGGCCGCGCGTGGCGCTTATTCCGGCTCCATCGGTTACCTCAGCCTCAACGGCGCGGCCGACTTGAGCATTGTGATCCGTACGATCGTAGCGGCGGATGATCAGCTTTCGATCGGCATCGGCGGCGCGGTCGTTGCCTTGTCCGACCCGGTCGCCGAATTCGAGGAGACGATGCTCAAAGCCAGGGCGCTCGTGCAAGCAATAGTGGTTGCGCAACGAGGCAACATGGATGGCACCGCCTTCATCATTGAAGGAGCGCAACCGCCAACTCGTCAACCTATCAATGAGCGCGCCGCCGTGAACAGCTCGGACTGTGGCTCCGCGAGGGCTTCGCAAACGGTGATATGATTCCGCTCCGGGACCCGGATGAGCTCGTGTTGGCAGCCCTCGGCCCAGACCCGCTCGAGCAGAGCCGACTGCCGATGAAACTCATCGGTTTCGAGCGCGCCCACGGCGCGCAGCAACGGCCCCTGATTCAACTGTGCCAGGCAGACCGGCGAAAGCTCCCGGGCGCCTTCGGCATCCAGATTGAGGTCGCCGCGCAGGAAGGGAGCTCGTGTGAGAGGCTCCAGGTCGAAGATTCCGCTGATGGCGATGCCGCCGGCGAGCAACCTTTGTGGCAGCCCATTGCCGAATTGCCGCCAATCGGTGGCTAACATCATCGCGGTCAGATGTCCGCCGGCAGAATGGCCGCTGCAGAAGATCTCATCGACACGAACGTCGAGAGAGGCCGCATTGTTGTACAACCAGGCGCAGGCACGGCGGACTTGTTCCACGATCCGGGTCAAGGGGACTGCCGGCAGCAGCCCGTAGTTGATCACCGCCACAGACACCCCGGCCCGCAGGTACGGCGGAGCGATCCAGGAAAAATCATCTTTGTCGAGCGCGCGCCAGTAACCGCCGTGCACGAAGATCAGAAGTGGGCTCGTACCCCGGCTCGAGCGGAAGAAATCGAGGCGTTCGGCCGCCCCAGGACCATAAGGCAAGTCACGCCGCATCTCACTGCTTTCCCGCGCGAGCAGTGCCGAATTCCTCCAACGCGTGAAGATGGAGGGATGCTCTGGTATGTGCAGGCGTGGATTGTATTGCTGATCGAGGTATTCGCCCTCGCGCGCAAGAAGCTCATTCATGGAGTGATTGTGGTCCTTCGGCAGGATGCGCTGTCAAGCTACTGGAGTACTTGGGGCGAACGCCCGCCCGCCGGGAACGCAACCGCTCGCCCGCGATCGGCAGCAATGGCGTCGCGTGGGTAATATAGTTTCCCCGGACCGGGCAGGGAAAGCCCGTGCGCGCGCCCTGGACCTGCTTCCGGCTCTTCATCGCAGCGGAGGAACTCGTGCAATCGCTACAAGCCCTGGTGGAGCCCGATCGCGTGCACAAGTCGGTGTACACGAGCCCGGAGATATTCGAGCTCGAGATGCAGCACATCTGGGAGAAGACCTGGGTGTACTGTGGTCACGAGTCACAGCTCAAAAACGCCGGCGATTACCTGACCGTGCGCGTAGGCCGTCAGCCTCTGATCATGGTGCGCGGCCTGGATAACCAGATTCGGGTGCTCTACAACCGCTGCCCTCATCGAGGCGTCCAGTTGTGCGGCAACAGGATCGGGAATACCGGGTCTACCTTCGTCTGTTCCTATCACGCATGGACCTTCCACCTCGATGGCCGGATCAAAGGCATTCCCCTGCCGCTCGGCTACGAGGGCACCCGCATGACCAAGGACAATCCTGACTGCTCGATGAAGGCGGCAGCTCGTGTCGCCAGCTATCGCGGATTCGTCTTCACCAGTCTCGTGTCGGAGGGACCCACACTGCTGGAGTTCCTGGGAGATGCCCGGATCGCATTTGACGACATGTGCGACCGCTCGCCGTTGGGTGAAGTCGAGATCGTTCCGGTCTGCCATCGAATGGTTCAGCATTCAAACTGGAAATTCTTCATGGAGAACCAACTCGATGCCTTGCATCCGTCGGTGACCCATCAGTCCACAGGCGTTGCCGCGGCGCGCGTCGAACGCCGGCTCCGCGACGGAGGTGAAACACCCCCGCTGTATTACCATTATCTCTCGGCGTTCGCCTCATCATTCGAGCAGTGGGACTCCGTTCAGACCGTGAGCTTTCCGCGGGGCCATGGGATTTTGAAGGGCTACATGGGACTTCGTCCGGATGATCCCGACACGAAGGAATACGTCGCCGCAATGTACGCGGCGTATGGTGAGAGCAAGGCCGAGGAGTATCTGGGCCGCAGCATCCATCACGTGCTGATCTACCCATACCTGTCGGTGCAATCACCGCTGCAGCAGCTTCGGGTATTGCGCCCGCTCGCTCCGAACAAAACTCTTTCCGAGATATGGCACTTCCGCTTGAAAGGGGTCTCTGCAGCGATCTACCGGAGGGCACTGTGGTATTTCAACCTGGTAAACTCCCCCGCGACCTTGATCAATGCCGATGACCTGGAGAATTGGACCAGAGGACAGTGGGGGCTCGAGTCAGACGGCGGCGACTGGGTCAGCTTTCACCGCAACTACGGCGGTGATGCTTGCAGCGGAGACGTGATCTTCTCGAACAAAGGCACCTCCGAAGCAGTCATGCGCAGCCAGTTCAGGGCCTGGACGCAATACATGAGCGTATGAATGTGGTGAACAACGACAAGCTTGAAGAGCGCTTGCTCGAAGAGGTTGTTATTTTCGACAACCGCGCCACCGCGCAAAGCGGAGCGCAGCTCCTTGCTCCCGACCATATCGCGCGAGCCGACGCGGCCGGGCGCGAGCTGCCAAAGCGCGCCCTCCGCCAGGACTCCAGTCAGACGTCCTCGCTTCAACACCAGGTCGAGCAGTTTCTGTTCTATCAGTCCGAGCTCCTGGACGGCAAACACTGGGCCGCCTACATCGATCTGTTCGCGGACGACGGCATCTACTGGATGCCGGCTGCACCGCAGCAAACTGAATGGCTCGACTCTCCGTCGATTTTCGTCGAGGACCGCAGGCTGATGGAAATCCGCATGGGACGAGTGTCTCACCCGAATGCGTGGTCGCAAGCGGCGCAATGGGGGACGAGCCATGTCGTTTCCAATGTAGTGATCGAATCCGTCGAAGGCGACGAAGTCTCTGTACGATCCCGATTCCAGATGATCGAGCTTCGGCGCGACGACCTCAGGCACTTCGCCGGAACGTATCGTCACAAGCTTCGACGCTCGGGGGATGACTTCAGGATTGTCCTTCAGCGCGTGGATCTGTTAAACGGTCAGGCTCCTTTTGACTACGTACTGCAAGTTTGGGTGTGAGGCACGGCATCAGCCCGCGTCAGAGCACGCAGAATGCGCCAGCCAACGATGACGTTGGGCCACGTCTGAGCGTCGGCGTCGCGGCAAGTCACATTGCCAGCCGGTGCCCGCGGGCAAACAATGGGCGCAAATCGCGCTGCGCGGCTGAAGGAGGAAGCCGCGATTTGCGGAAAGCCGACGCATCAGGCATCCGCGAGCAGACATAGAAGGAGCACACAGGAAGAGCCAACGCCTCGCAGCGCCCATCAGGCTGCCACGCCGGCAACGGCAACGGCTGCCTCACTGATGCAGGAGAGAGGTGCGAATGAAGACGGGTCGGCTCTATGACTACTATTGGGGAAGCTCGGTCGTGCTCACGGGCGGTGCAATTCTCGCTACGTTGATAGCGCCCCAGCTGGCAAAGCTCGAGGCACCATTGAAGCAGATTGATGCCGGAGCACTCAGCACGGCCCTTCTGGTGGCTGGGCTTGCCTCGCTCACCCTTGCTGTGCATGCCGCCCGGCGGCAGGTCCGCACCCGCCAAAAGAGCGAGGAGATGTTCCGCTCCCTCGTCGAGGGTGCCGAGGATCCGATGTTCACCTCGGATGCCGCGGGCCGCTATCTCTACGTGAATCCCGTGGGTGCGAGCCGCTTGGGCAAAACGCAGTCCGAGGTCATCGGTAAGCTCGTCGATGACTTCTTCGCGCCGGAGACGGCGGCCCAACATCGCCAGTTCGTCGGGGAAGCTCTCCGCACGGGCCAATCCAGCACGACCGAAGTATCTTTCGAACTCCAGGGGCAGCGCATATGGTCCAGCATCGTGGTACAACCGATTCGCGACCCCGACGGAGGCTACACCACAGCGCTAGCCATCTCGCGATACATCACAGACCGCAAGCGAGCAGAGATGGCGTTGCGCCAAAACGAGGAGCGACTGCGCCAGGTCATTCGCGTCTCCCACATCGGCATCTTCGATCACAACCACCTGACCGGCTCGATCTACTGGTCGCCAGAGCAGCGGGAGATATTCGGATGGGGACTCGACGAGCAGGTCATCCTGCGCGACCCCTCCGGCCGCGATCCCGAGACATGGGATCTCATTCATCCACTCGATCGTGAGCGGACGGCTGCGGCGGTCAGGCACTCGCATGAATCCGCGGACGGGCTCTTTGATCTTGAGTATCGGATCATCCGACGCGACGGGGCCGTGAGGTGGCTGTCCGTCCGAGCTCAGACATTTTTCGAGGGCATCGGCGCCGCGCGCCGACCCGTACGCACCATCGGTGCGGTCCAGGATATCACTGATCGCAAGAGCGCCGAGCGACAGTTGCTGTTGACTCAAACGTCCATCGACAAGAGCAACGTTGCGATCTTCTGGATCAATCTGATGGCCGAGGTGACGTATGTCAACGAGCAGGCCTGCACGAGCCTCGGCCGAACCTGCCCGGAATTGCTCGGGTCTCGGGTGTGGGACTTCGACCCTGACCTCTCACCCGAAGAATGGGCGCAGGTATGGGACCAGGTGAAGGCGCGTGGGTCGCTGCGCCTCGAAAGGCGGCATCGTCGCCCTGATGGCAGCATCTTTCCGGTCGAGGTAACCGGCAGCTACGTTGCCTACGAGGACGAAGAGCAGATGTTCGTGTTTTCCCAGGACATCACCGAGCGCAAGCGCGCGGAGGAGTCTCTCGGCCTGTTCCGCGACTGCACCGATCGGTCTTCCGATGCCATCTTCTGGAACAACGCATCCGGGGGCTTCGACTACGTCAATGACCAGGCATGCCATTCGCTAGGCTATACGCGCGAGGAGCTGTTGCGTTTGAAGTTATGGGACATCGATGACGTGTTTCCAGAAGAGAAGTGGCTTGCGGCCTGGAACAGGTGGGAGGTTGCTTCTGACGACTCCAAAGGGCGGACGCTATCGTTCCACCGCCGCAAGGACGGCACGAGCTTCCCGATCGAGTCGCTAGGGCAGCACATCCGGACACCTGCAGGCCGCTCCCTGCACGTCGCCTACGTCCGCGACATCACCAGCCGGATGCAATCCGAACAAGCGCTGCGCGAGAGCGAGGAACGGCTGAAGCAGGTTACCCTGGTCTACAACATCGGTGTGTTCGATCATGACCATGTCTCCGACGCGACATACTGGTCACCGGAGTTGCGTGACTGCCTCGGACTCCCGAGTGGGAATGCGGGACCGGCTGCCCTTCGCCAGATCATCCATCCGGAAGACCTCGAGACGGTCGAGGCGACGATCCGACGGGCGCTCGACCCAGCCGGCGACGGGCGCTACGCCATGCAGCATCGAATCGTCACGCGCGACGGTCGCGTCAAGTGGCTCGATACGCGCTCGAAGACGTTCTTCGCGGGTGAGCCGGGCGCGCGCTACGCAAGGCGAACCATCGGAGCGATGGTGGACATCACCGCCCGGGTAGAGGCGGAGGAGGCGCTGCGAGTTTCCGTGCGAGAGAAGGAGACTTTGTTGCGCGAAGTGCACCACCGCGTAAAGAACAATCTGCAGATCATCTCCAGCGTCCTGCACTTCCAGGCGAAGAAGGTGAAAGACCCAGCCGACCTCATCGTGTTCAACGAGGGGCGAAATCGTCTGCGCGCCATGATTCTGGTGCACGAGAGACTCTACAAGTCACCGGGCCTCGCGCGGATCGATTTCGGCAGCTACATCCAGGCACTCGTTCAGGACCTGCGCCGTTCTTACGCCGCTGCCGTGGGCGGGCGCATTTCGGTTCTTGTCGATGCAGACCCGATTGCATTGCCGATCGAGTCCGCGCTCCCCTGCGGAATGATCGTTTGCGAGCTGCTGACCAACTCCATCAAGTATGCCTTTCCGGAAAAGCAAAAAGGCGAGATTCGCGTTGCGCTGGCTACTGCGGGCGAGCGCGTCAACCTGACTGTCAGCGACAACGGCACTGGGCTGCCCGCAGACTTCGACCCCACCCGCGCAACCACTTTCGGCTGGCAGTTGATTCGCAATCTCGCGTCTCAGCTTGGTGCGGAGCTCACGACCGGTCGTGGCCCGGGGACACAGGTCGCCCTGCACTTCAACAGCGATCGCTCTCAATCCTGACGCGCAAGATACCGCGTGTCCTCCTGTAGTCCGCGCGTACTACTCAGGCAGAGACTGCGCGCTCGCCCGGAGCCGCTCGCGCGCCGGGCGGGAACAAACATACCGGCACATTTAGTGCTGAACTCACGCGCGCCATCCTCTCGTGAGGGCCGGTTAGCGGTGACTTTGCGGCCGACGCTGCCTCGAAAGCTCTGGACGGAGTAGGTGATAACCACTGGCGCGGTCAACCAACAGCGAGACGAGGAACCCAATGTTTACGCACAGCAAACGCCTTCAATACACGGTACGTGTCAGCGAAACCAACCCTGGCCTGGCGAACCTCATGCTCGAGCAATTCGGAGGTCCGCAAGGCGAGCTTGCCGCCGCATGTCGTTATTTTTCGCAGTACCTTGCCGAGGACGACCCTGGGCGCAAGGATATGCTGATCGACATCGCCACCGAGGAGCTCAGCCATCTGGAAGTCATCGGGACCATCGTCGCCATGCTCAACAAAGGAGCCAAGGGGCGTATCGCGGAAGGTGTCCAGCAGCAGGCGGAGCTGTACAAGGGGATTACCCAGTCGGGTAATGACTCCCATGTCACGCAAGTGCTCTACGGCGGCGGCGTGGCGTTCACGAACTCCGGCGGTGTGCCTTGGACAGCGGCGTACGTCGATACGATAGGCGATCCCACGTGCGACCTGCGATCCAACATCGCGGCCGAGGCCCGTGCCAAGATCATCTATGAGCGTCTCATCAACTGTACCGATGACCCGGGAGTGAAGGAAGCGCTCGGCTTCCTGATGACGCGCGAAATCTCGCACCAGCAATCGTTCGAAAAGGCATTGTACTCGATTCACCAGAACTTCCCGCCGGGCAAGCTGCCTGGCATGCGCGAGTTTTCGAACGTCTACTTCAAGATGTCCGACGGCGATACGGGGCAGAGAGGACCTTGGAACTGGCAGCCCGCGTTCGAGCTGCGGGAGGCGCAGGTAGCCGTCGACGGCGGCGACGGGCTCGCGCAGGTCAAGGTAAGCCCAGCCGATGCTTCGCTGTTGGAAGCCGCAGCGCGGCGCCTGAAATCCGACACCTCGAGTGATCCAATGACGGGTGCCATGCTCGGCACAAACGGCAACGCTACGGCCGTCGGGGCTGCTGCGCCTGGTAAAAAAACGGAAGGAGCGAAGAACCAACCGCGGCAGCAGTAGCCCATCAGGCCCTTGATGGAAGGAACCGATTCAGGCTAGTGGCTTTCCTCCGGCTCCGGCCCCGGTCCGCCGGGACGTGGCGGAGCGGAGGAATGCCTCGCACCGATGAATTCAATCGCCTCTGAAACAGCCCGGCGCGCGTGGGACATTCAGGACGAGCGCGCCCGGCACGACCCCAGTCCACCCGCCCGTTGGTACAGACGGTTGCTGCCGTTCATCGGTCCCGGCTACGTCATCGCAGTCGGTTACATGGATCCCGGAAACTGGGCCACTGCCCTTGCGGCGGGCTCGGGTTTCGGCTACGCCCTTCTCTGCGTCGTTGTGTTGTCGAGTGTCCTGGCGATGCTGCTGCAGGCGGCTGCGGTGCGCCTCGGGCTCGCCGGGGGGATGGATCTGGCGCAAGCTTGCCGCCTCCATTGCGCGCCACGAGTGAACCGGATCCTCTGGCTTGCGTGCGAGATCGCCATCATCGCCTGCAACGTGGCTGAAGTGTTGGGAATGGCTTGTGGGTTACACCTGCTGTTTGGAATTCCAATCGCCGTCGGTGTAGGTATTACAGCGCTCGACGTCCTGCTCGTACTGGGCCTGCAGCGCAAGGGAGTGCGGCGCCTCGAAGCCTTCATCATCTCCTTGGCAGTGATCATCGCCTGCTCTTTCGCGGTCGAGCTCTGGTGGCTGCACCCCTCCGTCGGGGCGGTGATGTCAGGTTTCACGCCCAGCTCGAAAATCGCAACCGATCCAGACATGCTCTACCTTGCGGTAGGGATCATCGGGGCAACTGTCATGCCCCACAACCTGTACCTCCACTCCTCGATCGTACGATCGCATAATTGTGCTCCGCGTGACGGGATGACGCGGCAGATGGTCCGCTACGCAACCCAAGACTCGAACATCGCCCTTGGGGTCGCGTTGCTGGTGAATGTCGGCATACTGGTGCTGGCTGCGGGCGCTTTCCACCGGCCCGGGCTGCGCCAGGTCTCGAGCCTGACAGACGCGTACCAACTCATCAGCCCGGTGCTCGGGGTCGGAGCGGCGAGCGCGGTATTCGGAATCGGCTTGATAGCCTCGGGATTGAGCTCCTCGATTACCGGCACTCTGGCTGGCCAGATCGTCATGGAAGGATTTCTCGATATCCGCATCTCACGCGGATTGCGCGCGGCGCTTACGAGGGGATTGGCGATACTCCCGGCGGTCGTGGCGGCAAGCTGGTTCGGTGACAGCGGGACGAGCAAGCTGCTGCTCGTCAGCCAAGTCATCCTTGGCGTCCAGCTACCGTTTGCCGTGGTTCCGCTACTCTGGTTTACAACCCGCCGTGAGTTTCTCGGTCCAAACGCCTTCGGCCGTCTTAGCGCCGCACTATTGTGGCTGATAGCCGCCTTCCTGATCGCAGTGAACGTCTGGCTGTTGTGCAAGCTCGCGTGAGAGCCGCAAGCGGTATCGTTGCCTTGGGCATAGTCGTATTTTTCTATCGCCTCCATAGCTGAAGTTCAACGCCGCACTGTACACTCTCAGTGACACTGCATGGGCCGACGGACTTGATCCGGTCACAAGAAAATCCCCTGCCCCGTCCTCGGGTGCTGTTGGTCGCAGAAGACCCTCTCCTTCGCGATCAGCTGACGTGTGCGCTCGACGACGAATTTCTCATCGAAATGGCCGAGAGCGGCGAACAGGCCTTGAGGCAAGTGCTCGACGCCCAGCCCGACCTGGTCGTCACGGACGTGGTCATGCCCGAGGTCCATGGAATCAAGCTGCTCAGAACGCTTCGCAACGCGCCCGGCACCCGCACGATCCCGGTGCTTCTGATCTGGGACCGTACGTCCGAGGAGCTGAGGCTCACGGCATTCGAAGAGGGGGCAGATGGCTACCTTGCCAAACCCTACACAGAGCAGGAGCTTCGTGCATACATTCGAGGCCTGTTGCGCATGGCTCACGCGCGTGCAGAAGCGACGCGCAGCGAGACTCTCGCTGAGGCCGAACGCAAGGCGATCGTCGAGCGTGCCATTCTGCTCGAGAGCATTACGGACGCGTTCTACACACTAGATCGTCAGTGGCGCTTTCGTTATATCAATCAGCTCGCCCTCGACTATTTCAAAAAGCCACGTGAGGAAGTCCTGGGCAAGAGCGTTTGGGACCTGTTCCCGGAGACCAAAGGCAGCGACGTCGAGAAGCACTACAGGAAAGCGCTTCGCGAGCAACGCTCAGTGTCATTCGAAACGCTTTCTCCCTTCTCCGGGCGTTGGGTCGATCTGCACATCTATCCGACAGTGGAAGGATTTGCGGTCACCTTCCGTGACATTACCGAGCGCAAGCAAGTCGAGGCGGCCCTTCGCGACAGCGAAGCGGCGCTCCGGCGCAGCGAGGAGCGCTACCGGGCGTTTGTAGCCAACAGCTCCGAAGGGATCTGGAGGTATGAGCTGCGCGAGCCGTTGGATCCGTCACTTCCGGCGGAAACACAACTCGACCATATATATCGGCACGCATATCTCGCGGAGGCGAACGATGCGGTAGCGCGCATGTATGGCTACGAGCGCGCCGAAGAGCTCATCGGCGCTTCCCTGGACCAGACGCTTCCACGAGCGAACCCTGGCGCTCGAGCCTATCTGCGTCACCTGGTCGAATCGGGCTATCGTTTGAACAATGTTGATTCGGCCGGGGTGGACAAGCAGGGGCGGCGGCGCCATTTCCTGAATTCCATCGTGCCGGTCTTCGAGGAGTGCAAGCTGGTGCGCGTCTGGGGTGTACAACGGGACGTGACCGAGCGTGTGGACTCGGAAGAACGGCTGGAGCGGCAGCGTCGACTCTACGAAGCCATTCTGACCAACACGCCGGACCTGGCCTATATCTTCGATCTCAACCATCGATTTATCTATGCCAACGAAGGCCTCCTCAACATGTGGGGAAAAACCTGGGACCAGGCCATTGGCAAAAACTGTCTCGAGCTCGGATACGAGCCCTGGCACGCCGCCATGCACGATCGGGAAATCGAGCAAGTGGTTGCGACCAGAAAATCGGTTCGCGGTGAAGTCCCGTTCACAGGCACATTCGGACGGCGTATCTACGACTACCTCCTGGTACCCGTACTGAACGCCGACGGCCAGGTGGAAGCAGTCGCGGGCACGACACGTGACGTCACGGAACAGAAGCTTCAGCAGCAAGCGGCGCTTGCCGCTTCCGCGCGCGACGCGCTCCGCGTCCGCCTGGCTGACACGCTCCGCCCCCTGACTGACCCTGCCGAAATAGAATCTGCCGCGACTCGCATTCTAAATGGATACCTCCACGCATTGCGCATCTTGTATGTGGAAACCACACCGGATCTCCAATACGGCGTCGTTCTGGCGGACAACCTGTCAGGCACGCATGGAGTCATCGGCCGTCACAGACTCGACGACTACGGCTCACTCGCCCTCCAGGAGTTTCGGGCGGGACGCACGTTGCTGGTCGAAAACACGGCCGAGGACAGTCGCCTCAGTGACGAGGAGAAGGCGAAGACGGCAGCACTCGGAATCGGCGCACACCTGTTGGTTCCATTGATCCGCGGCGGCCGCCCGGTCGCGGCTCTCGCCGTCCACTATGCCGAACCACATTGCTGGAGCGGTGAAGAGGTCGCGTTGATCGAAGAATTTGCCGAGCGCACCTGGGTAGCGCTCGAGCGCGCACGTCGGGAGCAGGAGGTCCGTGAGGCCAATCGGCGCAAGGACGAGTTTCTGGCCACCCTGGCCCATGAGCTGCGCAACCCGCTTGCGCCCCTGCAAAACGCCACTCAGCTGCTGAAAATGTCCGGGATCGGTGAAGCTCAGGCAAATTTCGCCCGCGAGATCATCGAGCGGCAGGTTCAGCACATGGTTCACCTCGTCGATGATTTGATGGACGTGTCACGCATCACGCTTGGACAAATCAATTTGCGTCATGAGAAGGTGAATCTCGGCCGGGTGATCACCGATGCGCTGGAATCCTCGCGCCCTGCTATTGAAGCTGGCGACCATAGCCTGGATGTGCACTTGCCGGCATCTGCGCTTTATGTCGAGGGCGACAGTACGCGTCTATCCCAGGTGTTTCAGAATCTGCTGAACAACGCTGCCAAGTACACACCCATCGGGGGCCGCATCGCTCTGCATGCCGAGCGGCGTGAGGGTGAGGTGTTCGTGTCTGTCCGAGACAATGGTATTGGGATCGAGAAGGGAATGCAGAGGCGGATCTTCGATCTTTTCACACGAGTCGATCCCAGCGAATCGATCAAAGTGACAGGCCTGGGCATTGGGCTTGCACTCGCCAGGCAACTCGTTGAGCGACACGGTGGCCGCATAGAGGTGCACAGCGGTGGGCTAGGGAAAGGCAGTGAGTTCACCGTGGTCCTGCCACTTCTCGAGCCCAAGAGCTCGCCCACGCCCCCGGTTCAAACGAACCAGCCCGCGAATCTCCATGCACCCGGCTGCCGCGTACTCGTCGTGGACGACAACCGCGACGCTGCAGAGAGCCTCGCGATGCTGCTGCAGACGTCCGGGTGTCAGGTGAGTGTTGCATTCGACGGCCATCAGGCTCTGGCGTCCTTCGCCAACTCGACGCCGGAGGTAGTACTTCTCGATATCGGGATGCCGGGTATGGACGGCTACGACGTTGCGCGCCGGATGCGGGCGGCGACTGGGAGTAGCAAACCATACATTGTCGCTGTGACCGGGTGGGGACAGCCCGAAGACAAGCGCCGGGCATTTGAAGCCGGCTTCAACGCGCACGTGACAAAACCCGTGGATCCCGCTGCGCTCGCCCATCTGCTCGCGGGCTGCAACCAATGAATGGGTTGTAGCACCTCCTCAGTCGCGAGCAGCACCTGCCCGCGCGAGCACTACTGTATCAGCTACCCGCGTGGGCACTTTCATATAGCGGCATGACCTTCGGGACGGCAGCTTCCAACTGGCGAATGCGGTTCGGCGGAGACGGATGCGTGCTCAAGAATTGTGGCGCCCTGCTCTTCTCCATCGCCAGCATCTTCTCCCACACATGCACAGCCGCATGAGGATCGTATCCGGCCCGAGCCATCAACTCGAGTCCCATGATGTCCGCCTCGGATTCCTGCTCCCGGCTATGTGGGAGTTGAAAGGTGACAGAGGCAACCTCGTTCGCGACATCCAGAGTCCCTTGCCCAGCACCCGTCAGCGCCGCGAGGCCTGCCAGGGCTACCTGTTGTGCATATATGCGCGAGACGCGCTCGCGAGTGTGCTCCCGGAGCGCATGGGAAATTTCATGTCCGATCACCGCTGCGAGCTCGGCGTCAGTCAGCTGCAATTTCTCCACGAGTCCACTGTAAACCATGATCTTGCCGCCCGGCATGGCATAGGCATTCATTTCCTCCGTGGTGAGTGTGTTGACTTCCCATTTCCACGCCGGAGCATCTGGACGGAACACAGCAGTGACCGGGATAAGCTTCTCCGTGATGCCACGGACGCGCGCTACGAGGCGGGAATCCTCATTGAGCTTGCCCATTTCTCGGGCTTTTTGCAGCTCTTGCGCATATGCGTTCTGCGCACCTTGTTCCACGTCTTGCTCGGATACCAACATCCGTTGCTCGCGCGCGATTCCGACCGCTCCCGGTGCCGTCGTATGCACCGTTGCGCAGGAGGTCACACCTAAACCGCCGCATCCGACAATCAAAGCCCAGCTGCGCAGATGAGTTTGGAGTCCCATGTATGGAGTAACCAGTCGTCAAAATACCCGCTACCCGCCGCTGCCCTCCAGCTTGGAGCTCAGCTACGGGGAATTATCAGTCCTGATGTTGCGGACGACAGTAGGCACTTACTCGTAGATGAGCGCCGATGACATCGCGACGCTCCTGGGCTTTGGCGATTCCGCAGCTTTTCGCAAAGCATTGAACAGCTGGACCGGCAAAGGTTAACGAGCTTCGCCCGACTCTGAGCCCCGGGGTTGCCTTGCCGGGCACGATCACGCAATATTCATGGCGCAGCACGCGCTCGAGGGCCGTGCAGAAACCCTTTGACAATCAGTGCGCTCGCAAATGCGAAGCGTAAGTCGTGGGCCTGCGCCCGCGGCGCCCGGGAGCCCTCAAGCATGCACTCGCCCCTGTCCGGATCTTTTTCTGCGTCACGCAGGGATGCTCTGCGCGGACTTGCCGCAACGGCACTGTCCTCGAGCCTCTTCGGTTGCTCCGGCAAAAAGTCCGACGCCCTCGTGATCGGAGGACTTCCCGTTACCTGCAACCTGACCCTGCCGGTTGCATGCGTCGCCAAGAGCACGGCCAATCGTGCGATCCCGCCGGGTACCCCCAGGTTCGAGTACGAATACACCAAATACAACGGCTGGCCGGAGATCAAGGAGTCCCTCATGGCCGGACGGATCCAGGCCGGCTATATGTTGGCGCCGCTGGTGATGGATCTGGCCGACAAGGGCATTCCCATGAAGATCGTCTCGCTCGGGCACCGCTCCGGCGCCGTCATCATGGTACGAACCGAATCACCCTACCAGCATTTCCGGCAGTTGGCGGGCAAGCGGGTGGCCGTACCGAGTCGCTTCGCCGTCGATTTCCTGTTCCTGAGACGTATGCTCGCGCAGGAAAACATGCGTATCGAGGATGTCCAGATCGTGGAGATGGCTCCGCCCGATATGCCGGCCGCCCTTTACGCCAACGCGGTGGATGCTTACTGCACGGGCGAGCCGTTCGGAGCTGCTGCACAGGCCGCAGGCTACGCACGACCCTTGCGGATGACGCGCGATGAATGGCCAAAGTACATCTGCTGCGTGTTGACTGTGCGCGAAGAGCTGATCAAGGCGCAACCCGCGATGATTCAGGACCTGGTGAATCAGATCCTGGGCGCGGGGGCCTGGCTCGATCAGACACCGCAAAACCGGGAAACGGCGGTGCAGATCGCCTCGGGGCCAAAATTCTTCAACCAGGACCCGAAGATGATCCGGTTCGTGATGCAGAACCCCAGTGACCGGGTAACTTACGGCGACCTGCGCATGATACGGTCGGAATTCGAGGAGCTGATGCAACTTTCGATCGCGGCCGGAAACCTGAAGCGGCCCGTCCCCTACGAGACGTACGTGGATGACAGATTCGCCCGCGCCTCCCGTCCCGCCGCCATACCGCTGTGAGGTAACCCGGCATGCGACACTCGGCAGCACGATGGGCAACGGCACTACTGGCCTTGGCTCTGCTAACCCCCGTTGGGGCGACCAACACCGGTGCGCCCAGCAGCAGCCCGCCTGCGTTGCTGGCCGGGGTCTTCGATCCGCCCCGGCGGGCACCTGACTTCGACCTGCTCGGCTCGAACGGCGGCGATCTGAAGATCAGCAACTATCGCGGCAAGGTGGTGCTGTTGGCATTCGGCTTCACTTCCTGCACGGCGGTTTGCCCAATCACACTCAACACCTTTGCCGTGGCGCGCCGCAAGCTCGCCGCAGCGGCTGGCGATGTGCAGATCGTATACATCACAGTGGACCCACAGCGCGACGACACCGCCCGCCTGAAGAAATATCTCGGTGCCTTCGATCCGACCTTCGTCGGCGGCACCGGGACGGAGCAGCAACTGGCAGCAGTCCGCCAGAGCTACGGCATCTCTGCGGAGAAAAGAGTCCTCGGCGATAGCTACACGTACGAGCACTCGTCCTTCACGTATCTCATCGACCGGAGCGGCCAGATTCGGGCGCTGATGCCGTATGGGCATAGCCCTGATGACTACGTGCACGACCTGACTCTGCTTCTGAAAGAATGACTCGCGCGCGCTCCCTGACATTCTCGACCCTGGTCGTGGTCGTTGTAGCAGCCCTCGCAGTGGTCGGATTCACCCCGATCCAGAGCGCCTCCCGCGACAAGATTTTCGCCATTCCCAAAGGGACCTGGGCGCGCCGAATGTCCGGGGACAAGGTGGAGATTCTCCCGGACCACATCCGGCTGACCCTGGGCGTACGGGACATCCTGGTGTTACGCAACCAGGACGATGTGCCACAGATCTTTGGTCCGACCCTGATGATGCCCGGCCAGAGTTTCCGGCTGCCGTTCGAGCGCGCCGCCGAATACACGTTTGCGTGCACTGCGCACGCGAGCGGACAAATGACCATCGTCGTGGATCCCAACCCAACTACCCCCTGGGCGCGGATCCGCTGGCGCGTCATCGAGCTTTTGAGCATTTACCGATGACCCGAATCAAAGAAGCATTGCCGGCCATCACGCTGATCGCCATACTGATTGCGGTCTGGTGGCTTACGGTGGATCTGACACACAGTGTCATCTTTCCGACTCCTTGGGGAGTCATTACCGGAACCTGGGAGCTGTTGAGAAATGGCACGTTGTGGGAGCACATCGGCGCCTCCCTCATGCGGGTGGGCGCCGGCTTCGGGCTCGCTGTCTGCTTTGCGTTACCGCTGGGCCTGTGGATGGGTTGGGTGCGTGGCGCATACCGGACTTTGAACCCCCTCTTCCAGATCCTGCGCCCCATCTCGCCGATTGCGTGGATCCCCATCGCCATTCTGTGGTTCGGTGTCGGCGATGCCTCGCCCATCTACCTGATCTTCATCTCATCCGTCTTTCCCATGATCGTGCAGACGACTGTCGGCGTGCATACCATCGAGAAACGCTACCTCAGGGCGGCAGAGAACTTCGGCGTCTCGCGCCAGACACTCTTCACAAAGGTGGTGATTCCGGCTGTGTTGCCCCAGGTTCTGGTCGGGATGCGCATCGGGCTGGGTGTCGCTTGGCTCGTGGTGGTTGCCGCGGAGATGATCGCGCTGCACTCCGGACTCGGCTACATGATCATGGACTCACGTAACGCTGGAAACCGCTACGACCTCGTCATTGCCGGTATGATCATCATTGGCCTGATCGGCCTGTCGCTCGATACGATCATGCGCCTGTTGGAAGGGACCCGTTGGGTCCGGTGGCGCTATGCGCACTAAGATCGAAGTCCGGGGACTGAAGAAGAGCTTCCAATCCGACAAGGGAGCGCTGCCGGTCGTCGACGATGTGAGCTTCACGGTGGGTGATGGCGAGTTCGTGGCCATCGTGGGGCCGTCGGGCTGCGGGAAATCCACGCTGATGAACATGATGGCCGGGTTCGTCCGGCCGGACTCCGGAGCGGTGATCATCGATGGGGTACCCCGCTCGAAACCGGACTCCAAGGGAATTTTGATTTCCCAACAGGGATCGGTGTTTCCCTGGCTCACGGTACGTGAGAACCTGATGTTCGGGTTGGCCTCTGGATCCTCCCGGCTCAACGGACACGTTGGGGGCGACCGAAGCGCAGCGATCGCCGACCACTATGCCGAAATAGTCGGCCTGAAGGGGTTCGAGGAGAGTTATCCCCACGAGTTGTCCGGCGGCATGCTCAAGCGAACCGAGCTCGCCCGTGCCCTGGCGGTGAAACCCGAAATTCTCTACATGGATGAGCCGTTCTCGGCCCTCGATGCGCTCATGAGCTTGCGCATGCGCAATGAACTGTTACGGATCCTGGCGGAGGAGCGGCATACGACGCTGTTGATCACCCACGACGTCGAGGAAGCAATCCACCTGGCGAATCGTATTGTTGTGTTGACACCTCGTCCGACGCGCATCCAGGCGGTGTTCGACGTCCCCTTCGCGCACCCTCGCAAGATCTCCAGCCGTGCGGCGCAGGAGCTCAGAGTCACCCTGTTACGGGAGTTGGGCGTCGACCGCGAGGGTCCCGGCCTGACCGAGCCGCCCATTCAAGCTCGGTAGCTCCGCCGCACGTGAAGTTGCACTGAGCAGGGAATCGGACGAGCCTTCGTAGTCGTGCTCGGAACCGATGCAGGTTGAGTCAGGTGCCGGCCGGCGTGCACGATCTCGGCTACGTCAGCTGGAGCAGGTCCGACAAGTCCGTGACAGCGATTGGCTTCAGAAGATAGCGCTCGAAGCCCACCGACCGAGCAAGATCTCGATCCGCGTGCTCGCGGCTGGACGTCAGCGCAATCAGTCGCAGCTCCTGGCGCTGAGCGTGCTGCCGTAGCAACCGAGCCAGCTCGTAGCCACCCATGTCCAGCAGATTGAGCTCGAGCAGGACGACGTCAGGTCGAAACTCTGCGGCGATCGTGAGTGCTGCGCGATCGGAATACGCGACGCGTGTCTCCGAATATCCCAACACGAGCAACATGTGCTCCAGCGAATCCGCCGAGCTCATGTCATTATCGATGATAAGTATCCGCACCGGGGTACGTGATCCGTTCAGTATGAGGGCGTTGCCCGCCGAGGTCTCCCGTTGCTGCTGTATAGGATTCAGGGGCGTCTGAGCACGGCGCCCAGCTCGTCGTCAGTTCGTCGCGCATACAGCAACGTTGCCAGTATACGCGCCAACGACAAGCCGCGAACATAGAGTGCAGACCGCGGCTCGTTCCAACGTCTCAGCTCGAACTCGGCTTCGCTTCACTGTCCAAGAGGACTCGTGCAAGTATCGCAAGCTCCAGCGGCTTCAACAAATGTGCGTCGAACCCTGCAGCGCGCGTGCGGATTCGATCCTCCGCCCCGCCATATCCCGTCACTGCCACGAGCTTCACTTCGCGTCCGCCCGGCAATTCCCGGATGCGACGCGCGACCTCATAGCCATCCATTTCCGGAAGTCCGATATCGAGCAGGATCACATCGGGTTGGAATGATTGGGCGTGCACGATCGCATTCCTCGCCGAATGAACGGTCTGCGTCTCGTGCCCTTCCGTGCTGAGCAGCACGGCAAGGCTATCGGCAGCATCGGCATTGTCGTCAACGATCAGCACACGCCGACGCGGTACTCCGAGCGGCGCGTGCACGCCGGAGGATCCCGCGACCGATGCGACGCGGGGCAACCGGATCTCGAAGGTCGTCCCATGCCCCGTGCCTTGACTCGCGACTGAGATGCGGCCGCGATGCATTTCGACGAGACGCTTCGCCACGGCGAGCCCGATTCCCAGTCCGCCCTGGGCGCGGTCGAGCGTACGCGTACCTTGCACGAACAAGTCGAAGACATGCAAACGAAGCTCCTCGGAGATACCGATTCCGTTGTCGGAGATCGAGATGACCGCCTCTTCGCCCTCATTGCGTGATTCAACCCGGATCTGCCCGCCCGGGCCGGTGTACTTCACCGCGTTCATCAGGACGTTCGCGATACATTGGACGAGGCGAGCCGGGTCGGCGCTCACGAACAACGGCGGATCACTCGTCGTGATCGTCAGATGGTGCCCCTTCTCGCGAGCGAGAGGCTCCACGCATTCGATCGCCTGCGCGATGGCTGCCTCAAGTGGCAGGCGCTCCAGCCTGAGTTCGATACGCCCTTGGCTGATACGCGAGACGTCGAGCAGGTCGTCGACCAGCCGTGAGAGATGCGACACCTGTCGGCGGATGATCGCGACGGCGTTCCGAGCGTGTTGATTCTCAATCAGCGTCCGTGCGAGCAGCTCGCCGGAGCTGTGGATCGGAGCCAGCGGGTTGCGCAGCTCATGAGCCAACATCGCGAGAAACTCGTTCTTCTGTCGGTCGGCGGCTTCCAGCGCACGCCGGGCATGCACCCGCTGTGAGATATCGCGAAAATAGCAGACTACCCCAGGGCGCCCATCGGGCAAGGGAATACGATTGATCTGCCACTCATAAACTTCGATCTTCTGGATATCGCGCCGTTCCTCAATGCGCTCCGGCATGAAATGCGGCTGGCCGGTCTCGAGCGTGTGTCGGAACAGGCGGACGACCTCGTCGGCATAGGCTTTCGGCCATAGAATGTGCAGCACCTCCGCGAAATCGCGCCCTATCAGGTCGGGAGAGCCTCCGAATACCCGACGTGCGGTCGGATTCAGTTCGCGCAGGCAGAAATCCGCGTCGACCAGATACACCCCGAGGGGTGCATTGTTGAGCAATGTTTCGAATTGCGCGGTACGGCTGCGCAACGCTTCTTCCGTGCGCTTCCTCGCGGAAATATCTCTCGTCGAGCCGGCAACGACTTCGACCGTGCCGTCCGCGGCAAGCACCGGTGCAAAGATGTACTCGTAGTACCCGCCCGCGCCCGTTGGGCTTGTGTAGGGAGTTTCGTCAGCCAGACTTTGGCCCGTCTCGATCACCTGCTGAATTTGCCGCTGCAAGCGAGACGCGAGCACATCGGGATACTTCAAATCGAAGAAGTTTTTTCCGATAGCCTGATCGAGCGACAGCCCCCAGAGGTCGAGCAGTGCCTTGTTGACGTAGCGAAAACGGCCGTCCCGATCGAAAACGTAAGCGAAATCGTTGATCGCCGACAGCGCCGTGTTGAAAACTCGCGCCCGGTCTTCCGCCATCTCGAGCATGCGCCTGCGCTCTGCGTCGAGTTCCTCTTGTCTGGTGAGGTCGAGCACCACACCCACCAACTCAACAGCGTTGCCGTCCGCATCGCGTCGGACAAAGCCGAGTGCGCATACCCGGCGCGTCTGGCCGCCTGCAAGGAGCCGATACTCCTGCTGGTAACGATCACCGCCGTCGGGCGCCGTCAGTGAGCGAATCTCGTTGGAAACGCGGCAAAGCTGCTGTGGATCGATGGCGCGCAGATAGTCAGTAAGCGGTCTGCCGCCCGCTTCCACCGGCACTCCAAACATTCTGTTGAGACTCGGGTCGCCGCGCACCGTATCGGAGGCGATCTCCCAGTTCCAGAGCCCAACGCTGTCTTCGCAGATCAGGGGCGCCTCAGAACGCGCAGGCAAGGAATGGAGCTCAGCCGCCATCGTGGCCGTCTGGATCGTCTTTACATCGATCGCTGTCCCAATCGCCTCGTATCCGACCGAAATGTCTCATTGAGCCGCCCAGGTATCTGCACATCTCCAGCACGGAGCGCTCCTGACATCGGTTTCGCCAGGAGAAACGCATCGGCTGCCGAAAGTTGCGGCCGATTCGCCCTGAGCCCGATCCGAACGGCGGCAACCAGGTTGCCGCCTCCCGCGAGCTCATTGCAGCCCTTTCTCGAAAGTCGCGCAATGTTGTGCCTTTTGAGTTAGAGTCTCCGTAGGCTCGTGAATTTCCGCCTTGTCTGCCCTTGGCCCTGCGCCGCTTGCGCCCCGCCAAAGACCGCCACCTCAGAAATCTCCGCGACCGGGAGGCGGCTCAAACCCGCCAGGCTCGTTTATCTTCTTCTGTGAGTACTCTGAAGTGACCAAACTCTACGTCGGAAATCTCCCCTTTACCGCGACGGAAGACTCCGTGCGCGCCCTGTTCGCACCGCATGGAACCGTCGAGAAGCTCTCTCTCATCAGCGATCGAGACAGCGGTCGTCCCCGCGGCTTCGGCTTCGTCGAGATGTCCAATGCAGACGCCTCACGCGCCATGCAGGCCTTGAATGGCCAGGACTTCGGCGGCCGTGAGCTGAAGATCAACGAGGCACAGGATCGAGCCGGCGGCGGCGGCCGCGGGCCGCGGCGCTACTGAGACGCCGCTCGTCAATGAAACCGAAGTGCCGGTCGGCCCCCGACCGGCACTTCGTCGATTGGCGCAGATGGAGGTCACGCATGAGTGGCTACGTTCGCGATGTCAGTGCGCATTCGACGTCCGCACATCGAACCCTCATCCGAGTGGGTTTCGCGCTATTACGCCTGTTTGACATGCATTCACGGTCACGAGTGGCCGGGAAGTTGACTGCGCGTGAGCGCCAAACCAGTACCGACTCGGGTCGCGCACATGAGCTTTCGTAAAACGGGCACATTCCATCCAGCGCGAGAAGTCCTCGTGTTGACCTGTGATGTCTGCGAACGCGACATCGGATACGAGGATGGGCGTCGTGCCAGGCCCCATCTGAGCGTGGCACGGCATCCAAACGCCGGAATGCTCGATGACCAGCAACCCGAGGCCGTCCTGTGTTCGCGCGAATGTCTGCGCGCCTACGCGGAGAATCTCCCTGGCCCGCTTCGCGAGAATTCAACTGCGCTACGCGGCGCTCCGCGGCCAACCCCGCGGAGGTAACCCATGATCGTCGTCCTGGTCGCGTCCCTCATCGGGGTTTCACTGTATCTCGCCAAGCGCCTCAGCGATGCGA
The DNA here is from genome assembly GCA_964494895.1 of uncultured Steroidobacteraceae bacterium. Lineage (GTDB taxonomy): Bacteria > Pseudomonadota > Gammaproteobacteria > Steroidobacterales > Steroidobacteraceae > 13-2-20CM-66-19. The sequence continues at coordinate 124,667 of CAZBTV010000002.1, forward strand.
ACACCACGAACACGGCTCTGCGGAGTCAGGTGGCCTCTCTCAAGAGGCAGCTCAAAAGCAATCGATCCTGAGCGCAGCAGTCCAACCGAAAACTACGGAGCGCCCGATGGCCAGACAGAACTACAATCAGGCGAGAAAGCAGAAGGAAGCCAACCGAAAGGCGCGCCAACAGGGAAAGCAACAGCGGCGGTCAGCCCGGCTGAACACCGCGGAAGCGGACATCGGGACGGCTGCCGCGGCACAGGAGCTTGAAGGATCTCGCGAGCCGAGCCCGCAGGCCTGGACGTGAGACTCCCCTCGTCAAGTCCAGCCGCCTTGCGCCAGGAACGCCTGGAGCAGTTGCGTCGCCACTGGGTAGCCGCGCTACCGCTACGTGTGACATACCCTGGGATCCAACAGCTTCGCCTCGAGTTGAAATTTGAGGGTACGACGACGAACATCCCCGCGGCTCAATCACACGTGTTGCATCCACCAGCACGGGCGTTTTTCGAATTCCCCTGCCCGCATGCAGACTGCGATGGGCAGTTCGATCTCACCGCTGCCGTCAGCGCGGCGTTGGATCAGCATGTAGGCCAGGCGGACGGTGGGCTGAAATGTCCAGGGCAACGGCCCGACCAGCGCGGCTCCCGACATCCCTGCGACCTACATCTGAATTATGCGCTCACTGTGACCTATCAGCGCGCCGACTGAACGTCTTTTTTCGCCCGCTCAGGCGACCGCCAGGATGGCTGTGGCGGCATGGCGCGCACTGGGACTCAGCGCCGCCCGCGCGCCATGGAGAACCGTGCCATGACAGGAGCCAGACCCTCATCCGCGCGACCGCGAGACCGGCGACGATCCATAGAGCACGGGAAATGATCACCCTCACCTTTCGTCCGATCTACGGTGAATCGCCAGTGCTGGTGCGTGGTATGCACTTCAGGATCTGCGCGGATGCGACGCTCCGGGGGCCGGATAATGCGATCGCGGCACGTTATTCCGCGACACTCTGGCGACTGGGTCATCACCAATATCGAGCGTTTGAGTGCGGCGGACCCGTCTATCTGCGCGTGACGAACAGCCATGGCACCCGCGAGCGCCTGGGACCGTATGACTTCATCAAGGTAACCGAGGGCGCGATCTTCACGCATGATAGCTGCCTGGGTATTCATGCATCCCGAGGGGACCTCAGCGCCTTGGCGGCTGTATGGCAGGAGATCGCGATTCTATCCGCGGTTTAGATGCGCGGGGCGACAGCCGCGGGGCGACCTTACGATCCATCTCCCCCCTCCGGAGTCTCGCCGCGCGAATCGGGGATGTTTGATTACAGAAGCTCGCATCGAGCTCGACTTCCGTGTTGTCCTGGCTCTTTTCGCCGGACCCTGAACAATTCTCCGGGTGTCTGTCTTGCGGCGCAGGTCGGCGCTCCCGAGCTTGGTGCTACGGTGCAGCCCGGTGGCCCTGGAGTCTCGCAAGCCCCACCTCAATTCGCCCTTCATCCGCCCTGGAATTCGTACTACCGAGTATCAACTTCTGCGCGCACACCTGCCTAAGATCTGACATGATGACAGTATGCACCCGACACTTACCTCGGGTACCGCTGCGCACAAATCAACTCCACCCGACCAGAGGAGGAAATGCATCATGTTAGCGAAGGCGACGGCGGAGTTCATTGGCACATTCTGGCTCGTCCTGGGCGGATGCGGCAGCGCGGTTCTCGCGGCAGCATTTCCGCAGCTCGGAATCGGTTTCGTCGGGGTAGCCCTCGCCTTCGGTCTCACCGTGCTCACGGCGGTTTATGCGCTCGGTCCCATCTCCGGCGGTCATTTCAACCCTGCCGTCTCGATCGGGCTCTGGACCGGAGGACGCTTCCCCTTCACGGACTTGCCGTACTACATCGTTGCCCAGATCGCCGGGGGCATCGCCGGCGCCGCGGTCTTGTACCTGATCGCGAGCGGCAAGGCGGATTTCAGCCTGGCCAGCGGCTTTGCCGCCAACGGTTATGGCGAGCACTCTCCAGGGCATTACTCGGCGCTTGCCGGCGCGATCTGCGAGGCAGTGATGACGTTCATGTTCCTGATCGTCATTCTGGGGGCGACACATCTGCGAGCCCCAGTTGGTTTCGCAGGGATCGCGATCGGGCTCGCGCTGACGCTCGTCCATCTGATCAGCATTCCCGTGACGAATACTTCCGTGAATCCGGCGCGCAGCACCGGACCGGCAATCTTCGCCGGGGGTTGGGCGCTTGGTCAGCTGTGGTTCTTCTGGCTATTCCCTATGGTCGGAGCGGCGCTCGCGGGCTTCGCCTACAGGGCACTGTTTGAAGAAGCGCGCCTGGAGCCTCCTATCAGCGGCCGGCCCACCTGATCGGGCGCGATCACGGCGCCTACGGGCCAGAAGGCGGCGGCCGTCACTGACATGCTTCCAAGCAAGGTAGGAAGCGACCGAACCAACTCGAAAGCATGCTGCTGAGCACACGCACGATACCGTGCATCGCCTGGAGGAGGCGCTCAAGAACGGGCGAGGAACTCTCGCAAGATACTCAGTTCCGTCGTGACCGCGGGAAAGCGCCCGCCCCGCGCGTCATTGCCCAGTCGAGCATGCGGGTTAGCATTCCGCCGCCGAGGCTGGCGCCGGTAACGTCGTCCAGCTCATACGATTTTCCCTCGAGAATGGCTTCGGCGGCCCGGACGCCACTTCGGACCGCCGGGCCGATGCCCTCCGCCATGTCGCGGGTCGCAAGTCCGGCCGCATCACCGGCGACGAAGGCATTGTCACGGCGAACCACGTCCACTCGGCCGCGCAAGTAATAGCTGTACCCAGCGGGGTCACACACCGCGCCCGCGGTGAGTCTGCGTCCCAACACGCCTGTGAAGATGGACCAGTGATCCTTGATATCCCTGCCGCTGGTCTTCATCCGCTCCGCCATGCCGCCGACGCCGACGTTCAGCCAGCCATTCTGCTTCGGCACGTACCAGGAGTATCCCGGTAGCCCCTTCTCGAAGAACCACAGATGGCAGTCAGGATCCTTCCAGTCGTATTCCAACTCATGCTCCAAGGCGACCACCTGGAGTTCACTCGCGCGCGGATTCAACTCGCGGAACAGTGTGCGATAGACGGGACAGCGTGTCCCGCCGGCACCAATCAGGTAGCGGCAGCGAAACGCATCATCGATTACGTAGCCGCCCGTCTCCACGCGGATATTATGGACGTTATGCTGTAAGACTGGCGCGCCCGAGCGCTCGAGCAGCCATGCGTCGAACTCGAAACGCCGTATGGAATGTTGCACGCATTGCGCCTGCAGGTGGAGTCCCTTCAAATGGACGTGCAGCCGATCGAAGGTCAGGAATCGATGCGGATAAGAGGCGATATCCATCTGAAGATCGCGAACGACTTCTGGCGTTATCCAGCCCGCACAGAGCTTCAGCCGCGGGAAGCGCTCCCGGTCCAGCACCAGCACATCGGCGCCCGCGCGCGTCAACTTCCACGCCGCAGAAGACCCGGCAGGTCCGCCGCCCACAATGAGAACGTCACATGATCGCATGGACATTTGCGATCAGCGGGCGTACAGATGCTCGCGCGTCCAGGCGACGTCGTTGTTGTCGCGGGGCGCGAAGAGGACCTGGAAGAGCTGCAGCGAGCCTGTGTTGAACGCGGCGATCGACCCCGAGAGGTAGAGCCGCCACATGAGCACAAACCTCTCGTCGAACATCTCACAGATGTGGTCGCACGCGCCTTCGTACAGATCAAGCCAGTGGCGCAGTGTCTGCACATAGTGGAGACGCAGGTTCTCGACGTCGAGAACCGACAGATCCCAGGGTTCAAAGATGCGCATCATCTCGCCGAGAGACGGAGGGTGGGCGCCTGGAAAAATGCGCTTCTCGATCCAGGGATTCAGCGGCCCGGACCGGTTGCAGCCGATCGAATGCATGAGCCCGCGCCCGCGACTGCCCAGACACTGGCGCACGACGCGGCCGAGCGCCGGGTAATTTTCGAGACCTACGTGTTCCAGCATGCCGACCGATACAAAGGCGTCGTAGCGGCCCGAAATGTTGCGGTAATCGTCCTCGACATACTCCACCAAGGAGGCCAGACCCTCGCGTTTCGCGCGCTCGCGCGCATAGACGATCTGCTCATGCGAGATGTTGAAAGCCTGCACTCTCACCCCATAGTGGCGCGCCATGTGCAAGGCAAGCGTGCCCCAGCCACAACCGGCCTCGACCACGCTCTCACCGGCATTCAGGCGAAGCTTGCGGCAAACGTGATGCATCTTGGCCATCTGCGCCTCATCGAGGGTGGTGGATGGCGTTGGGTAGTACGCGCAGGTGTAGGCCATTGTGTCGCCCAGCCAGAGCGAATAGAAAGCATTACCAATGTCGTAATGGTGATGTATGTTGTCGCGCGAGCCGGACAACGAATTCCTGCGCGGACGGTGTAGCCGGTCGAGCACTCGACGCAGCCCAGAACGCCGTCTCGGGCTGCCATAGCCCGCTCGATAGATCGCCTCGAGCATGCGGACCAGGTCACCCTCTATGGTGATGCGGCCATCGCTGTAGCCGTCGCCGAAGCACACCTGAGGATCGACGACCATCCCGAGCAGCGTCGCCCGATTAGCGATGCTCACGCGCGCCACAGGTTCCGCCCCCCCTGTCGACACCCGCTCGCCGGTCCACAGGACAAACTCCAGCGGCGGATCCCCGAGACGCGCAAGCAGTCGCAACAGGAGCCGCGCTTCAACGGAGCGGCCCCTGAGCCCCGCCGATCCCGGCGCAACGGAGCCGGAGACCGGCGTGACCGGACGGGCGTCCGCCCCAACGGGGTGACCTGACCCGGATGCGATCTCGTCGCGCGCGTTCACCGGATTTTTCCCTCCATCGAGAGCCCCTAATCTAGCACGGAGTGCGGCCGGTGCGGTCACGCTCCGGCCAGTGATTAGCGATGACCTGCCGGGAGGACACGTCGCTTCCCTGGGGCGTCGGAAATCGACGGCCCTGATCGCGACGGTGGCGTGGGCGCAGCAGCGCACATACGCCAAGCTACCGATGCGGGGAACTCCGATCGCTGCATTCGCCGGGCCGTGCGCCTGCGAGGTGTAGCAAACCACGTCAGATCAGGAGAAGCGCGCTACCTGAAGTCTGGCGGCGACCAATCGCTTGCCTCTGGCTATTGCGCATACAACAGATAGCAACGCCTGTTGTTCTGCTTCTCGAGCCACGTAGAGTTGCAAATACCAACTCGTGCTCGAGCGCAACACTTGACCACTTGCAGTCACGTGAAGGCGCGATAGGATATGGGTTCTTCTTTGCGCGAGCGCGCGCAGAGCGACCTGGCCACGCTGACATTGGGGCCGTCATGAAGCGCGAATTGGCTGCGGCAAGTGTCATGCTTGCGTTCGGTACCGCATCCGGAAAGGAGTGTGTCGGCATCGCGTTTCCCGACCAGGTCCAGGTTCACGGCGAATCTCTGACACTCAATGGGCTGGGTGTGCGCAAGGCGAGCGCTTTCAGGGTCAGCGTCTATGTCGCCGCCCTGTATCTGACAGAGCCATCCAGCGACCCACGGGAGATTCTGCAGCCTGACACTCCGAGTGAGCTCGTCCTCCAGTTCGTACGTCCGGTGAGTGCGGATGAGCTCAGAAAGGGCTGGGAAGAAGGGTTCGCAAAGAATGCACCCGGCAGCCCCTCCAATCTCGTGGAAGGTCTCGCGCAGCTCAACGACTGGGTGACGGACGTGACGCCAGGGCAGCGGATGAATTTTATCCGCATCCCCGGAACGGGCATGCAGGTCGACATCAGTGGCACCGTGAAAGGCACGATCGACGGGGACGAATTTTCGAAAGCGTTTCTGTCCATCTGGCTCGGTGACATTCCCCAGACTCCGGAATTGAAGAACGGGCTGCTGGGCGGACCCTGCCGCTGACGCTGCTCCACGATGGACAGTGTCGGTGGTCTCCGTGCGCTAGCGCACTGACCAAAAGCCGGAGTGGCACTACTGTGGACACTCCACCGGGAAACTTCTTGCAAACCCTGCCCTGACGCTCAGGCCGGCGACGCCCATGAACTCTGAACATCAACCTGCCGCTCCGCTCGACGTCTTCTATGTCGTGGAAACGACCGGCCAGGTCAGTGGCAAGCGGCATCACCGCGTGCGCTCTTTGTTGTTCGAAACCCCCTTCCAGGCGAATACGGAGCGGACGCGCCTTCAGATCGCGAACGCTCGCAGCACGTTCAGTGTCTGGAAGGGCACGACCTACATCGAACCCGCCGAGTGGTCATATGACGTCGTGATGGCAGACGGCACGGTGATTCGGGCGACACACGCGAACCTCCTGCCCGGGGAGTATCCTCGCGAATGGGCTATGTCCTGGTCGCGATAGAGCAGCGCGCGCTAGTGGAAAATCTCCTCCTGGCCGCCCTTCCCCCCGCACAGAGGCGCGCGTTGTTCGAATGCAGTGAGCGCGTCGAGCTCGTCACCGGAGAGACACTTACCGAGCCGAACCAGCGCATTAAAAACGTCTTTTTTCCCACGACCAGCTTCGTCTCACTCCTCATCTCGACGGAGCGCCGCTCGCAGCTCGAGGTTGGGCAGATCGGGAATGAAGGCATGCTCGGCGTCTCCCTCGTTCTAGGCGTTCAGACCTCTCCCCTTCGCGCGCTCGTGCGGGGCGGCGGCTCGGCATGGCGGATGGAAGTCACCGCCTTCAGCAGTGCCCTTCGACGCAACCCGGCACTGGCCCGCGAGCTGGGCCGTTACCTGTATGTGCTCATCAGTCTGATCGCGCAAAGCGCGGCATGCGGCCACTTCCATCCTGTCGAGGAAAGGCTCGCGCGATTGCTACTGATGACGCGGGATCGGGCGCACTCGAGCCGGTTCCGCATCACGCACGAAACCCTCGCCCAGATGTTGGGCGTGCGGCGAGAGGGCGTGACACAGGCTGCGAGCGCACTCAGACGAGTCAACGTCATCCACTACAGTCGGGGCAACGTCGAAATTCTCGACGTGGGGCGCCTCGAATCCGCCGCGTGCGCATGCTACGCGTCCGCTAAGGATACGTATGCGCGTGTGCTTGCACCCCACGTGCAGGATCGTCGTCGCCTCGAAATATCATGACCTCGGCTATGTGCGGTGTGATACATATACGCGACGGGATTAGTCCCGGACCGCTTACTGTTGCGCTCGGTCACGTTCCGGAGATCCACCTGCCTGATCCGCAGCAGAATCACATCTTGGCCGCGTTGCCGCCGGCGGCACGCGAGCGGCTATTTCCCCATCTGAAACTCGTCACGCTGCCGCTCGGCTCGGTGCTGTATGAGGCTGGCGATGCGCAACGTTACATCTATTTTCCGGTCGATTCCATCGTCTCACTTCTGTACGTTCTGAAAGACGGGGCCTCGGCGGAGATTGCCGTAGTCGGCAATGACGGCGCGATTGGCGTGGCACTGTTCATGGGCGGCGAGACCACCACGAACCGGGCGATCGTGCAGAGCGCTGGTTCCGCATATCGCCTGACACGCGCGCGCCTCAAACAGGAGTTCGAGCGCCATGGCGAGATGCTACACATCCTGCTGCGCTACACGCAGGCCCTGATCACCCAGATGGCGCAAACGGCCGTCTGCAATCGACATCACTCGGTCGATCAGCAACTTTGCCGATGGCTCCTGCTATCGCTCGACCGACTCGCTTCGAACACGCTGACCATGACACAGGAGCTCATCGCCAACATGCTGGGAGTCCGACGCGAGGGCGTCACCGAAGCAGCCGGAAAGCTCCAAAATCTCGGGGTAATCCAATACACCCGAGGCAAGATCACGGTTCTCGACCGGCCCGGCCTGGAATCACTGTGCTGTGAGTGCTACCAGGTCGTGAAGACCGAGACAGACCGTCTGATGCCGAAGAGTCCCGCCCCGAGCGCCGATGATGCCGGCTCAGTGCGGTGACGGCCCTCGCCCGGAAAACCCAACCATGCACCCACGCTCCTCGTCCCAGAGCTTCAGGTGAGCGCACTCCAGGCTCGTCCTGAGCGTGAGGCGCGGCGCGCTTCGCAGCAGCGCACTGGATTCGAACGCGGCGCGCAGGCGATAGTTGGGGATGTGTGGCGCCAGATGGTGAATATGGTGGTAACCAACATTTCCGGTGAACCAGTGCAAGACCCGCGGCAGATCGTAGTAGGAGCTGCCTGCGACTGCCGCCCGGCTGTAATCCCACGATCCCCGACGCTTCCAATACGCGCCGCGGAAAGTGTGCTGCACGTAGAACAGCCAGACACCCAGCGCGCCGGCTATCAGCACCACCGGAAGCTGCACCAGCAGCAGCGTGCGCCAACCGAGCAATGCGACACAGGCTCCTCCAGCGATCAGCAGCATGAGATTGTTGAGCAGTACGCTGGCCCATTCCTTTCTCCAGGACAGCGGGAGACCGATCGGCAGCCGATGCTTGATCAAAAACTGGTATATCGGGCCGACTCCCAGCAGCACCGGCATGCTGCGATAACAGCGATAAAGAAAGCGGCCCGATCCGGAGCGCTCGAGATACTCCGCTACCGTGAGTGTGCGGATATCGCCGAACTCACGGCGATCGAGGTTCCCTGAAGTCCCGTGGTGCACGGCGTGGGTTTTCCTCCAGTAGCCGAAGGGAAACAATGTGAGCAGCCCGAGACAGGCGCCGACCCATTGATTGGCGCGCCGGCTGGCAAAGAACGACCCATGCCCACAATCATGCTGGATGATGAACAACCGCACGTACAAGCCCGCGGCAGGCAGCGTCAACAACGCAATCCAACCATAGTCCCAATGCGAGCGGACGCTCCAGGCCATCAGCGACCATAACAGCGCGAACGGCACCAGCGTATTGCCCAATTGCCAAAGCGCGAGAATCCACGATGGTCGGGCGAATCGCGCACACAACTCTCGCAGGTCGCCGCCCGGGACGACGTTCATCGTGGCGTGGGGCACGTTGACCTCCGGGGCATTCGCGCTCATGTGCGTAGGCTAACAGACCACCGCGCTCTCTCTGTGCGATAGCGAACACTACGACTGAGAATCCCGTCAGGTCGGAGCTTATCGGCGAGGACACCCGTCGCGCGGGCTTCGAATGCTATTGAGCTCGGCAGCGGAGCGCAGGGCCCGTGCGCGAGGTCTGTGCGCCGGCGTACCGACGCCGTACGTCGCACCTGAGACGATCCATACGCGGTGCCTGATCGCCATAGGGTCAACCAAGGAAATTGCAATGAAACACGACCTGATCGAAGAGGGCTGGAAACGCTTTCTGGACCGGCTGAAAGAGCTCTGGGGCAAGCTGACGGATCCTCCCCCTTTCGCGGTCTGGACGAAGTGATGCCTCTAAGCTGAATCGTACTTCCCATCCGTCGCAGGGCTGAGATTTCATGATCGAGATCGATGCAGTTGATGAGCGTAATGCATCCCATTTCAGGTCTCTTCAAAGCGGACCTGCTGCGCTGGGGTCGACGCCGGGACTCTCCCGATCCGCTCGTACTCCGCAATCACCTGGGCGCCGAACATAAGCAAAGTCGAGCCAAGCTCGAGACTAAGCAAAACGAAGATAGCTGTCGTCAGCGATCCATAGACAGTGCCAATCTGAGACAGCGTCGCGAAGTACCAAACGAGCACATGGCGCGTCAGCTCCCACAATATTGTGGCTGCGATGGCGCCGATGAGCGCGTGCAAGAGCGACGGACGCCCCACCGGCATCACCATGTAGATCGAGGTAAGGATAAAAATCTCGCCGACCACGCCAACCACGTACAGCAACATGCCCGACATACCGCCAAGCGGCCAGTTTCGTCCGAACAACTCGACCTGTTGCTGCCCCATGGCCCTCAGGCTCCCTGCAACAAGGGTCACCAGCAGCAACCCGAGACCGAGCGAGAGAATGTAGCAGTATGGGATCACAGCCGAGACAATCAGGCGGCGCCTGCGAACCGCCACGCGATGATGGAGAATCACGGACATCGCAGTCTCGAGCACTGTGAATGCCAGGGAGCTGAAGAACAGCATGGTCATCAACAGCACCCAGCCCATCACTTCGCGATGCTCGAGAAATTTGCTGAGCTCCACGATCAGAGCGTCAGACTGCCCGGGCACCAGCCACTCCAGGTACCGCCCCAGGGTCTGAAGCAATTCGGCCTGATCGATGACGTGCGATAGCGCAATGACAGTAAGGATCAACAGCGGCACGATCGACAGCAGGGCGTAGTAGGCTACCGCGCCTGCCAGCAACAACCCCCGATTTGCACGAAAGCTCTTCAGCACCTGAATGACAAATGGACGGGGGTGCTTCAAAACGTACGCAGATCGTTGACTCAACCTCTGCATTCCTGCCGCACGAGACTCTTGCCTCGAATGCCGTATGCACGATGCTGCTTCGCCGCTGGCTCGTGGGCCCGATTTCGGATCGTCATGCAAGTTCAGCTGGCCGATTGCCGCTGAAGGCAACCCGATCAGCGAGCGTCTCGTCGCAGCCTCAGCTGTCGTCCGGCCAGATAGGACTTTACCGAGTTCGCGCGACGCTGCGACAACCTCTGGTTGTAGTCTACTCTACCAACATCGTCCGTACAGCCCCTCGATGACTATCGTACGGTCCTATATCTTTTGAGAAGGATGCCAAGCCTGTTCACTTTCCCTGCTTCAGCCGATACAGATCGGCCCTTCCGCTTGCGAACAGCACATCTCCAGCACCTACTACTCAGCCGTGCCGAGCTCCCCCTCAGCGGCGTCAGCTGCACGTGTACAAGCAGCGAGGCGGGCCGCCTCGCGCTGTGCGCTGAGCGAAGCACGCTGAGTTTCGGCGACGCCGGTTTCGGCCTTCGCTCTTGCGATGTCAACCTTTCGATCCGCAATGTAGACCAGGTACATTCCCAGCTGCTTGTCGACCTGCGGCTCCTCGGCGACGCTCACGGCAGTATCCGCCTCCCGCATCGCCTC
>CAZBTV010000003.1:0-67171 GCA_964494895.1 uncultured Steroidobacteraceae bacterium
GACAGCGAGTCACGCGCGACGCAATGCGATTGCCGCAGCATTTTCCAAGGAGCCAGCCCAACCCCTCTTTTCGCTCGCGTCTGCGCGGCCTACTCGCGGCTTGGGGGATACCGGTGCTCATGACGCGCTCGCCCTCGCATCTCCCTGCCTCGCAACAGCAGTTGGCCTTGCTCGGCCGATATGAGTGCTCGCGTGGTCGTGGCCTACTCGCGGTGCGGGTGAGGCTCGTTCTCGAAAGCGGAGAGCGCCGCGCGCGATGATTTAGCCGAAAAGGTCGGACAGATCGACGGTTACCTCTGGTAGGGCTGAGAGCGCGGTTGGGCCCGGTTTTTCGGTCGAGGAGACGTCTGTGTACTCGCCGTTGAGGGGGGATCGGTAGAGATGGAGGCATTCGTTCACGCCGTCTACGATCCAGACTTCGGGCACACCGAAGTGCGCGAATAGCGGCATTTTCACCTTTTGGTCCAGACGGAGAGAGGAGTCGCTGACCTCAACGATCAAGAGTGTGTCGGAGGGGCCCGGATGGGCGTCGCGATAGAAATCCTGGCGTCTTTTCAATAGTGCGATGTCCGGCTCGGGCTCGGAGAATCGGCTCAGCCTCACCACGCCCTGTGGACGAACATTCACATGCTTCTGCAGCGCTATGCAGAACAACTCGTTCAACCAATCAACCGTACCGCAATGCCAGCTTCCCATGGATGCCATATCGATGACCTCTCCCTCGATCAGCTCGACCCGCGCATCTGGCGCAAGCACTCCGACTTCGACCATTCGATGGTACTCATCCACCGTGAAGCGGTGAAAGGGTATCCAACTGTCTGGAATGGCGGCCATGGCGTTCGACTCGCGGGTGGCCGTGCCACGGTCAGAGGAAATGCGATTCGTGAGGTCGAGAATGTGGCCCTCAATCAACTCGACCGGAGCATCAGGCTTGAGGATCCCGAATTCGCGCATGCGGTAGTAGTCATCCACATCGTATTTGTGGCGAGGCAACCAACTGTTCATCACAACACTCATTGGGTTCTCCAGATCACCTTCAGTCTACACCGCGGACGCCGACCCGATGTGCGAGAAACATACTGACATAGCGGCTCAGATCCGGATATGCCGATAGCCTCCGTGTTTGTGCAGAAATGCGTCGACTACGGAACAGTGTCAGGGGGCGCTGCATCCTTAGATCACGACGGGGAGATATCGCGGTCGCACTGATCTATAGTTGACGCATGTACAGAGAAGCGCTGGTTACTCGTCGGCAAGTCCTCATGGCAGGAGCGTGCGCGTGTTGCCTCCGTGCGGTCGCGCATGGTCCCACGGAGAAACGGACGGTGGGAACGCGCGCGTTTGTCGTGGACGAGGTTGCGCCTGGGATTTACATTCGACGAGGCGTCGATGAGGACGTGTCGCCGCAGAATATCGATGGAATCGCCAACATTGGCTTCATTGTGGGCCGGGAAGCGGTAGCAGTGATGGACCCTGGAGGAAGCCTGATCGATGGTGAACGTCTCCGCGCGACAATTCGACAGGCGACAGCCTTGCCGATCAAGTACGTGATCATGTCCCACGTGCATCCCGATCACGTGTTTGGGGCACCTGTGTTTCAAAAAGATAACGCCCAGTTTGTTGGCCATGCGCAGTTGCCGCGCGCGTTGGCGTTGCGTGAGGCGTTTTATCGCAAGCGACTCGAGGAGTCGTTGGGAAAGGAAGGTGCTGGAGGAGTGGTCGCACCGACTCTGCTGGTGAAGGACCGCTCTGAAATCGACCTCGGCGGACGTGTCTTGGCGCTTACGGCTCATGGCGTCGCGCATACCGACTGCGACCTGAGCGTACTGGATCGGAACACAGGCACTTTGCTGCCGGCCGACCTTCTCTTTGTCACGCGCGTTCCCTCACTGGATGGCAGCTTGCGCGGCTGGTTAAAGGAGCTTGCGAGCCTCAAAGCGCTACCCGCGCGGCGAGCCGTACCCGGTCACGGGCCGACGAGCGTAGACTGGCCTACCGGTGCAGGAGACCTTGAGCGCTATCTGGACACTCTGCTGCGCGAGACGAAAAAGGCCGTGGCCCAAGGGATGGATCTCGAAACCGCGGTCGGTACCGTCGCTCAGGGTGAACGCTCGAGATGGAAACTTTTCGACGACTATAACGGCCATAACGTAACGCAGGCCTTCAAGGAGCTCGAATGGGAACAGTGAGACAACGCTTGCTGTTTGCGGCGGCACTCCTGAGCGCGATCTGCCTGACGGCGACTTCGGCGCAAGCCGACGAGGATGACGCGGCTACTCGCGCCAGCCGGTGGCAAGCGCTTCAGCAAGCCCTTTTTCCGGGACGGCCGCTGAAGGAGGGGGCGGGTATTGTCAAGCTGGACGCCCCGCCGCGAGCGCTGGATGCGGCACTCGTACCGATCGGGATCGAGTTGACAGACGTAAAGCCGATCAAGGGCGTCTATCTCGTGATTGACGGCAACCCGTCACCCCTGGCCGCGCACGTCACATTCGGGCCAAAGGCGGATCCTCACATCCTGAAGATGCGGGTGAGAGTCGATCAATACACCGACATGCACGCCATCGCTGAGAGTCAGGATGGGCAGCTCTTCGTCGCGACGAAGTTCGTGAAAGCCTCGGGCGGGTGCTCCGCGTCGGCGGGCGCCGACGATACGGCGGCGCTGGCTGACATTGGACGCATGAAGCTGCATCTCGTCGGCGATTTCGCCGCCGGAAAGCCACAACAGGCGGTGCTCATGGTGCGCCATCCCAACTTCAACGGCATGCAGATGAACCAGATTACGCGTTACTACACGCCCCCGCACTTCATCCGCACGATCGATGCGACCTATGAGGGAGCCTCTATCCTGCATGTCGATTCGGACATTTCCATGAGCACCGATCCGGTCATCACTTTCGGCTTCGTGCCGAAAGCGAAGGGCCAGATGAAGATCGTGGTACACGACAGCAAAGACACGACTTTTGACCACACCTTCGATATTCCCGCCGACACTGGCGGCGCGCCAGGTGCGTAGGCAGATCCGACAGAGGGAGAACATGACGACCGCGGCGCCCGCACAAGAACTGCTCACCGTGCCGAGGACCGTGACCATGCGGGAAACGGTGACTGTGAGGAGTTTGCTCCACGCCGGCCGGTGCCTCCCGAGAGCTCGCTTTGACGGCCGCGCGCTCCGTGATCGCGCCGCGAATCGCTGCCGCTTATGGCTCCTGTTGCTTGGCGCCGTTGCTCTACCTCTACCCATCGCCTTTCCGACTGAGAAACACAACACGGCCGTGCCCGAGCCCTCGGGGTACTGGACCGGTCCGGTGAGCTCTTCGGTGCCGCTGACCCTTACAGGCGGCACAGTCATCAGCAAAGCACACAAGCTCCGCGACCTGATAAATCAGGGTGGCGTGATATTGATCGATGTCTCGAACGCTCCTCGCCGTCCGGAGAACCTCGCCCCTGGCGCACCCTGGCTACCACTGCCGCATCGCGCGATTCCCGGAAGCCTCTGGATTCCGGACGTCGGCCTTGGTGAGGTTCCGGTCTCGGTGGACGATTTCTTTCGGCAGCGCCTGGCTGAGACGACCGCGAATCATCTCTCGCGACCTGTGGTCATCTATTGCCACAGAAACTGCTGGCTGAGTTGGAACGCGGCCAAGCGGGCGATCAGTTACGGCTACCGCAACGTGTATTGGTACCGTGACGGAATCGAAGGGTGGAAGGCGGCAGGTTACAAAACGACTGTCATAGAGCCCCAGGTTGCACCCGGAAGCTCGCCGCGTCCCGTCGGGGCACGCCAAGGAGGAGGGGCCGCGGGAGACGAGAAGCGTGCCTGACTGATCATCGCGTGCAGCGAGGGCGCGCCGCGTTGGCAGGGCCGCAGAGGCACGCCTTGTTCCGACTGTAAGCACGCAATCCTTTCTGATCTTTCGTGGGCTCGGGTGTAACGTTTCAAGGCGCAAGCCGGGGGCGTACACGTCAGTTGATGTTAGTCGGGAAACATCCCTTCCGGCGCAATCGCAATTCGCTTTCCCTAGTGGCCTGCAACGGCTGAATGTGTACCAACGCGGCACGTCAGAAACGCGACCTCATTCGGGAAATCCAGCCTAAAAATGAGCACGTCCGATACCGGTTCAGCTGTTATAGACCACTAGTAGTCCAACGATAGGCCTCAACCGACTTCGTCCGCGCTTCGTGCTGGCGAACATGACCCGGTCGGTTCCAGCACTGATCGTTCGCGAATCTCGCAAACGCGGAAGGAAACATCCCGCCCACCGAATTTCTACGTTCCCCCCCAGCTCCGGGACTGGATCGGACTCCTTACGTATGATGATGTAGTTTTCCAGATTACCGTGATTGTGTACAGGAAGGACTCATCATGGACTTTCAGGGCGTGGCGCAACCTGTCGCTGGCTTAGGTCCTCGACGGATTTCGAAGCACTTCGTCGGGCAGTGGACGGGGCTTGCAGCCGCCGCTCTGATTGGATTCAGCCAGCCGATCGCCGCTCAAACCGTAACACTGACCAACGCCGGTGTTGTGAATGGCGCGATCAGTTGCGCGCCGTCCAACAACGGCACCGGACACATGGTGTGCCTGGAATATTCCGCCTCGGGATCGTTGCTCGGGGTATCGTGGCAGGCACCGCCCGGCGCGACCGGGGAGATTACCGATACGGTCGATACAGAGACCCTCGCCGCGCCCGCTGGATCCCTGGTCGGCGCACCTGGCTGCGGCCCTGAAAACGACGGCCACGGCACCACCGCATGCCTGGTCGTCAGCAAGACGACGAGCGGCAGCTTCAACATCCAGGGAATCGCCTTCTATCCGCCGACGGACCATACCGGTACGACAACGCCGTCGGGCCTCGTAACGCTCGCGACGGAACCGGCGAATACGGTGATTGGAACCCCGAGCTGCGCGTCTGCCGGTAGCGGCGGAGTGGTCGTTTGTGCGATTTCCCTCAACGGCCAGCTGTTTGGTGTCGGTTTCGAGCCAAAGACGAACGTCAGTACCACTACGAGCACCAACCCAGCCGCTCTCACGCCTTTGTTGGTCGGTGCCAGCATCATCGGCAACCCGAGCTGCGCCTCGGGAGAGAACGCGAACGCCATTCCCTCGGTATGCGCCGTCAGAGAGGGTAATTCCCTGGTCGGCTTCGCCATTACATTCACGCCGCCCCCGACTGCGCGGATTGCCTCCGAAGACGCCATTTCCCTGGGATCAATGACGTTCGCCAGCGACCCGAGCTGCGGTATCCCGGCGAATGGACAAGTCGCGACGAGCTCCTTCGTCGCCACCTGCGGGATCGTCAGCGGCACGACGCTGTTCGGGCTCTCATTCGATCCGATCGATGCGATCCCGGCCTCGTCCCCTTCTTCGCGTACAACTGCGTTTGAGTCATTGGGAAAAGCTCCGGATGGCGGCAATTGGACCGGTAACATCGGCTGCTCGGGTATCGCGGACTTCAGAAGAGGTCCGCCTCAGAACACGAATGCGTTTCCGAATGCGAGTCCGAATCAGAATTTGATCGGCTGTGCCGCCACATCGAGCACCGACAACGTCTTTGAAATAACCTTCGACCCGCGCTTGCCAGTCAGCCGTGGCGTGGTCGGCCCGTTCGGAGGCCATGCCAATGCCAACCTCAGCTGCCTGTCTCTCGCCATCGACCGCGAGAATCTCTATTGCGGCGGCACTACCCCCGCCGGTGCATCGGCCGGCTATACGATCCCAGTGGGGATTCTGCCGCCGGCAACGGCGCCGGTCCTCATGCAGTTTCTTTCCTACTGAAGCTCGCGACACAGAAACAGCCATCTCGAGAATGAGGAGAGCGATCCTTCGCGCTCTCAACTTTCCAATCCGACCTGATACCTGAATGGGTCAGCCAATCCAAAGGGAGAATGAAAATGCGCAAAGCGGCGATCTCGGCAATCCTGGCGCTGTCGATCTCGATCTGTTCGGCACCCAGTCAAGCCAAACTTGTCTTTACGACCGGTACCGTACTCAGTGTCTTCGTCCTCGGCGTCGGATCTCCGGCCGAGACGGTCAACTTCACGATGTCTTTCGGGCCACAGACCACCGGATGCACGAATCCCAATACAACCAACCAGGTTTTCGTCTTCAATCCGACGGATATCAGCGACGCTCAGACCAGGAAGGACATGCTGACATTGCTTCTGGCGGCACGGACTTCTGGAATTCCACTGACCGTCGACTGGGACGATGCGGGCGCACATTGCGACGCGAACGGCTTCCCGATTCCGATGGCCATCGGCATGTAGCGAACCAATGACAACTCTCCCGGAGGCGCGCTATTCACGCGCTAGCGCGCCTCGGCGAGGATAGTTTCTCGGGACGTCAATTGCCGCGCCAGGTCAGCGGGGGCGGGATTCGCGACCGTGAGGTCGCAATCGTCTGGCGTCTCAGCGCCACATCTATAGACCATTAAGTCCGGTACCGGACTGCCCCCGCAATGCGGTACGTTCCCTTGCAGGTACCTCAGTTCTGCCTACTTCCCTCGAGCTTGGCGAGCAGCTTGCCTGCCTCCACTCGACTTTCCTCGTCGATTGACTTGGACTTCAGAGCTATCTTCAAGTACTTGGTCGCCACTGTGGAGCTCGATCCTCCCGGCCGTTCCAACACAAGCTTTGCTAGATCAACGGCTGCGCTACCATCTCCTGCTTTGCGGGCTCTCTCAAGCCACTTCTTCGCGAGCTGGCGGTTACCCGCGTTCCTATATGAAAGCCCAATATTTGCGTATGCGCAAACATCACCGTGTCTGGCTGCCTTCTTATACCATTCAAGAGCACGTTCCTCGTCCTTCCGAACTCCGATACCATGGTCGAAAAAGTATCCTATGCTGTTATAGGACCACCCATGTCCCAACTCAGCTGCCCGCAAGAATAGCTTGAATGCCAACTTGTTCTTTCCCTGATCCCAGGCTTCGTTCGCCTGGTCAAATAGCGTTTTGATAGACACGTCGTCGACGCGATTCTTTTTCCTCATAACTTTCGCTCTAACCTCAAGGAATGAGCACGTTCTCAGGAATGGTCCACCAAAGCGGCGGCGCTAACGATGGAATCAACCTTAAACACCTGTACACTATGTAACCAGTACCACCTACAATCACGACATCCGCCGCCTGCTGGCAGCTTGAACAACTCTCGCTCTTGGTCTGTGGCCAATCAGCCGGTTTCTTCTTCCTAGTCCTCTTGCCCGTCTGATGGTCCTTGCAGATGATGTAGTTCGGATCCGCTGGGTCTTCTTTACAGTGCTTGTATGGATTGTTTGTGTTTTTTCCAGATGTGCCGCCGGTCGCACCCCGCTCGCCACCGCGGCCAGCTAAACCAAATGGATCCACCGAGTTGGTGGGATCATCCAGAACAAATCCATAGACACTGTTTAATTTGCCGGGATTCGGATCGTCATAGTCATCCAACATCCCTAACGCTACTTGGAGCGACGGATTGCCATAGTCCTTCGAAATCCCAATAGGATCACCCTCTACGTAGCGCCCGATCGCGGGATCAAAATCTCTGAAGTAGTTGTAGTGTTACTCTGTCATAAGATCGACGTACCTATGGCATGGATCCACCACACTGGCAGCTCGAAACACGTCATCCAGGGATGGTTCGCGAGTCTTGTAAGACTTACCGGAGGCACTTATCAGATAGACATCACGTGCATGAGTCTGAATAACGGCACGCACCAATCCAGTGTAGATCATTCGCTTTGCTTGCGACCATTCGATATCGAGTGCGTTATCTGTTCTTGGAGGTTTCGGTGGCGCTGCAGGTGGTCCCCAGCGCTTGCGATACTCGGAGACTACCGGGTCGACTGTTTTATCCGTTCCACTCACCGCCTCTTGCTCTGCAGCCGTTAGTCCCTGAACTGATTTTCCGACCGCGCACTCGACTCTCGGAATCCCCTCATCGGCAAAGCCAGATTCAGGCGCCACAGTCAGTACTGCAGCAAGCAGCACCACTAGAGACGAACAGCGAAAAATTTGTGGAATACGCTTCATCATTTTTTCCAATAAATTTTGACGGCTGATATCGCGATATCGAATACATCTGTCTGCTGAATTAGTTGCCTTTCTTGCAGAGATTCCCAATGCATTTCTGCTGGAGAGCCGTTGGGTCGTTGGGACCTCCGTCATGGAATAGGCCGCTGTTGTGCAGTAGTTCGTGGTATAGGACAGAGGCAAAGCAGCCACCACAGCCTTTCCCGGAAATTGCGTCGGGCGAAAGCCACACCTGCCAGCCGCCTATACCTGCGATGCCACATTCCTGTGTTGATGTCGCGCCAAAATTGACGAAGGAGAAGTCAAGACGGCTAGTTAGAGTGGGAATTAGCTCGCAGGGTATGCATCCATCACCGCTACTTAATTGATGGCAAGAACAGCTCTTTCGCAACTCGTTTCTGATCTTGGATTCAGCCTGCGCTATGGTCTGCCAGCTACTGTCGGTGACGTTCGCGCCGCGTCTTAGCAGACCTGTTGGATCAACATCAGAGATTGGATCACTTGCGACGTAGGCGTATGTATTCACGCCAGCGTGCAATCCGATGGGATCGCTCTCAGTGTATCTTCCGACCGCTGGGTCATAATCGCGCTTCCAGTTGGCATGGAGTCCTGCTTGGCCATCGAAGACCTGTCCTGGGAATCTCAGGTTATAAGCGAACGTGCCCGCCCCCGCCGGATTCTCATTCGCCGCATCAGTCCCAAAGGGATCGGAGTACCACGTCCACATGAGCATGTTGTCGGAGGGACGAGTGACGGCCCGAGGTGTGTTCAGGTGATCCGTGTGCACGTAGAAGATATCCACACCGCCGCCGGTCTTGGGTCGCAGGGTCGCCACCGGGATGTCGCCCAGCCAAACCGTCTCCTCGATCAGGTTACCCGAGCCATCGTATTCGCCCAGCAGATGGCCCTGCTCATCATACCAATACAGCACCGTGCCGGCAGGGCCACCCGCGGTCTCGATGCGCTGGCCGAGGGCATTGTACGTGAGCGTTTCGGTGACGCCGTTGCGAGTTACGGTCTGGAGACGGCCGGCGTCGTTGTATCTAGCAGTCACGTCCGAGTAGCTGGTGGTGTGGCCTGCGGCGTCGTAGCCGTAGCTGCGTGCCAGCGTGCCGGTGATTCCGGTGATTTGGTTGCTGGCGGGGGAAATCGAATAAGTCGACGGAGACGAGCCGGTCTCGGTCAGGCGGTTGCCATTGGCGTCGTAGGTCCAACCGCGGTTGACGGTGCCGTTGCCGCCGCTGGTGAGGCGATCTAAGACATCATAGCCGTAGGTCCAATTCGAGGACCCACTGGCGGTATCAGTGATGCCCGAGAGGCGAGAGGCATTGTCGTAGGTCAGAGTCTTTAGACTGTTACTGGAAACCTGGATAATGTCGCCGTCTGCATCGTATGTGCGGCTGGCGGTGGTTGAGTTTCCCCAGCTCCAGCCATTGATGGAGCCCATCGGCTCGTACGTCCCGCCATTGAGTACCGTTATCCCGTTGACGACAACGCTGGTGATCCGGTGGTTGCTGTTATAGCCGTATGTCACCGTCTGGCCGGAGGGCGTAGTCAGCGTGGTGAGGTCACCGGAGGTGTAGGTATAGCCGACCGATCGGGTTACCGCGCCAACGGTTTGGGACTTGCTGATCACCCGACCTAAGGCGTCGTATGACCAAGCGAGGGAGTGATTCGCATCGGAGGCGCCTGTCAAACGCCCCTTGCCGTTCGTACCCGTATCATAGGTGAACGAGAGCGTTTGGTCAGTCGTACCGCCTGAGGAATACGCAACAGAGGTCACTCGGTTCAGGGCATCATAAGCGTACGTGGCCACGACGCCGCGGGCGTCGATGGAGATCGCGAGATTGCCACCGGAGTCGTAGGTATTTGTGGTGGCGCCGGTATCGGGGCTCACCTGGCTCGAGAGATCCCCGAATCCGTTGTATCCGTAGGAGGTCACCAAAGTGCGCGGGTCGGTAACCGAGACCAAATTGTCGTTCGCATCGTAGGCGAATCCCGTGGTGCCACCAGCGGGATCCGTGATCTGCTTGAGGCGATTGAGAGCATCATAGACTTCACCGGTGTTGCGAGACAACGGGGCCGCAATGGAGGTTTGATTACCGTTGTTATCGTAGCCGTAGTTGGTCGTTACTGCGGCCGTATTGGCAGCGCCAATGTCTTGCGAGAGCTCACTCAGAGCGTTGTAGATCCGGGTATGAGTACGGTGCAAGGCGCCGCTCGGATCATATGTGTTCTCCGCGGTTCGGTTACCCATCCCATCCAGGGTATAGACAATCTTGTTGCCCAAGCTATCGCTGATCTGCGTGAGTCTATGCGCACCGTCGTAGGTATAAGTGAGAGAGCTGTTGTCGGGCAATATGACTGTCTTCAACAGACCCGTAGGATAGTAAGAAAAGACTGTCGTCTCACTGGCAACGCTGCGCGAGGTCAGTCGTTGACGGACATCGTAGGTGAGGGTCGTAACGACCCCATTAGGATCCGTGATGGTGAGTGGTTGGCCGTGGGCATTATAGGTGTTGTAGCTCCAAAGGTGGCCCAGCGCGTCCGTGACAGTCTGCACCTGACCGCACTGATAACCCGTCGTGCAGGTATAGTACGTGTACGTCGTTGTGCTATTGACGTCGGTGCGCGGACCTCGCGCCGTGAGCATCCGACCGTAACCATCGTACGTGTAGGTCCACGTCCGCGACACATTCGGCGTGACCGTGGTGTCCGTGACGGTCTTGCTCAGCAGATTGCCGCCGTCATCATAGGAGAATGTGGTCGTACGATTAGGCTCCGTGATCTGTGTCGGCACCGAATAGCTCGGATTCCATTGGGTGGTGATGGTTCGAGCATTGGCCGTGCCGTACGCTTCGGTGCGCGAAGTTTCCAGGTTCGTCGCCGGATCGTAGCTGTAGACCGTCTGGTTGTTATTGAAATCCGTACGGCTGGTAATGTTGCCGTTAGAGTCAAGGACTCGCGCGAAGTCCTCGTTGCAACCGAGGCAGGGGACGCTCACTCCGACGGTGCGGTAGACACCCCAATTCAATTGCTCATTGTAAGTGCGCGTCTTCCCCAGCGGGTCGGTCACGGTAACCGAGCCGCTCGGGTATGAAAGAGAATAAGACCCCACCCCTCCGGCAAGCTGAGTGCTGAGCACGTGGTCGCCTAAATTGCTGGTGTAGTTGAAAGTCACATATTGGACATTCGCCTCGTCAGTAATGCCAGTCAGAGAGCTGTAGGTGAAGGTCCCGTAGGCGTACTGTCGGGTCGTCCCATCCTGATAGGTGACCAGGGTGAGATTGCCACCATTTCCGTAGCCACCATACCCGTATTGCACGGTTTTACCGGCGGGGTCTGTAATTGACCCCAGTCGCGTTCCTCCGCCAGGATCTGTCGTGTACGAGAATTGCAAGGTGTGCCCGAAAGCGTCGGATACGGACAAGGGCAGATCTCCCGCAACGGCACCCGGGGAATAGTTGACGCTCACAGGCGCTTGGCCGCGCGCGGCTATTGAAAGCAACCGACCGTCGGCGCTATAGGTTTCGATCGTGTCGTCGGCGGTCTGGTATTGCCAGCCGCTGTCGGTTTGCGCAAGGCTATCCGCAACGTCGCCCTCGGGTGTATAGACTCCCTGATACTCGGTGAAGATCAACCTGCGTCCGTCGGGCCGAAACGCGTAAACCGCATTGTACGTGGTCGTGCCATCGGTCACTGTCGTGGCCGATAGCGATTGAAAATAGCTGGCGGACCAACCCACACCCGCGATCTCCGCGTAAAAGCCGCCCGGACGAATGCCGACCATCTTGGCAGCGTAGGGTGCGAGGCTGTTGTATGCACGGACGAATTTCAGACGATTACTTCCCGTCCCCGCATAGTCGACCTCAGCCAGGTACTCGTTTCCGTTGGACGCATCCACCGGATTCCCGCCTGCGATCGTCCGGCTCGATCCCGAATCGGCGCCGCCGCTGTTGCTCGTGCCGCTACCGTGGTTGCATGGACAGCCCATTTGCTTCTGCAAGTCGGGCGGCTGCTGTTGGGGAGTGCCGGGATAGCCGCAATATGGACCGATGAGCGGACTGGCCTGATAGATCACGCTCGTATTGCCGGGACATGAAAACGACCGCGTCTGCAGCAGGGTTGCGCTCGCGGAGATTGTTTGTATGCAGCCGTTGGACTTGTAACGTAAGACTGAGAAATTCAGGGTATAGGCATCTTGCACCATCAGCCCGTCCCAGAAGATGGGTTCAGTTCCAAAGCCGGGAATCGGACCTTCCGTCGCGCCGGTATAGCTGACCGAGCAGTTGTCAAAACCGGGACCAGACGCCCAGCCGAGGTACCAATCGAGCGCCTCTCCCTGACTATGGAATATGGGGGGAGTGGCACCAAACCCCACACCAAGTTGATAACTCCACGGAGATGGATCCGGAGCACCAGGCGGACAGGTAGGCCCTCCAGGAGTGTCGCATTGCTTGGGATAGCTGTGCGGAGTGGCGGCCAAGGCGGGATGGCTCGCCCATTGCAGAAAAACTATTGCGATCGCGAGGAGAAGCGTCCACTGCCAGCTACGTACGTACCGAACTCCTGCGGATGCTGTGATGTCCGTATCGGCGCCAATATTCAATCCGGTCTCCCTGTGAGTTCTTCTCGGACGGCGCCGAGACTCCCGAGAGTTTAACGGACGATCATCGTCCTTGGCCCTAAGTCTCTAATCAAAGATGTTCCGCGGACATCGATCTGACAAGAGCGGCCGCCCAAAAATATTTCCTTCGCCGACGAGATACTCACGGGCATTTCGCCCTTGTGATCCGCAATGATCGGATCCGGGCGACGGAAGAGTCGAACATTGATGAGGGGGAGTTATTTCGTGGCATGATGCCGGCATGCTGAGAATCGGCACCGCTGTAGCCACTCTCATCGGCGATGGCTTGCGCTGGCTAGCTTCGCAATGTCTTTCGGACGGCAGGCGCACATTGAGACGCGAGCGGCTTCCCAATTCCCATGGCCATCGGCATGTAGTGATTCACTGGGAAGACGCGAACGCTTGTGAGGATCGCGGCGAGCGGGGCTATTTTCGGGATTGATGGCGTCGACTGAAAGTTGGAAGTCATCATTGCGCGTCACGACTGTCGGACTCGCCGGCTGCCGCGCCAGCTAGCGGATTCCGGACTGGCGACCTGGGCGACCGTTTCCTCGACCTGACGCCGAGACAGGCCATTTGCCAGAAACAGCAGGGGCTTTCGGTGGAAGCCTTCGAGTAGCTGCAGGAGTCCGAAGACGCTTGTGCGGAGACTGGAAATCCAAGCCCCGCCCCGGAGCCAGTCCCAACATTCTCATCAATGTTTGCGCGTCGGCGGGCGCCCGTAACTTCACGTCCGTGTTGTCGAAGAAGCAATACACGTCGCGCTCCTTTGCCGGCGGCGGCTTCTTGTCGAGAACCTTCGCAGCGTCTTCGGGTTCCGAGCCTTTGGCCCAAGCCCGAATCCTTCGCGCCCAATGCTCGAGCGCCTCGTCGTCGTACCCGCTCCGGTATAACTCTTGATCTCCGTGCAGACGGATGTATACGAAATCCGCGGTGATATCGTGGATCATCGGCCACCGACCGGCGGTCTCCGCGATCACCAGCGCGATATTGTGCTTACGAAGGAGCTCGATGAACGACGGATCGCGAAAGCTTTCATGTCGTATCTCGATCGCGTGTCGCAGCTCGCGCTTCTGATCGATGGCCAGGCGAGCACGCCCCTTCATCCAAGCAGATCGCTTGCGCGCGATCGCACATGCGGCCTCCGTATCGTGCGGCAACATTTCCAGGAACGGCTCGATGCGCTCCCTGTTGAACTTGAACATGGGCGGGAACTGCCACAGGATGGGACCCAACTTCTCCTTCAGATTGAACAGGCCGGAGGCAAAGAAATTGGCGAGGGGCTGCTCGACATCGCGCAACTTACGCATGTGGGTGATATAGCGCCCTCCTTTCACGCCAAATACAAAGCCGGGCGGCGTGTCCGCATACCAGGCCGCATAGCCCTCCGGCGTCTGTAGCGAGTAGAAGGATCCGTTGAGCTCGATTGTAGAAAACACCCGGGAGGCATATTCGAGCTCTCGACGCTGCGGCAAGCCCTCAGGGTAAAAGTGCCCGCGCCAAGGCGTGTAACGCCATCCCGAAACACCGATGCGGATCGACGCTCCCATGCAACGCGGGCAGCATTTAACGCTCCCGCGCCTCTAGGGCACATTCACCCGCACCACGGGAGCATGGCCGTTCATAGAGAGCCGTGCTGCGCGCCGGTGTTGCGAGAGTTCGCGCGCAGGCGGCAGTTCAACCTCATCTCGTGACTGCCGCTCGGGCAACGGGCGGCGGGGTTGAATCAGAGTTATCTGCTACGCGGAACCAACGGTTCCTTACGATTCAGCTTCGGCTTCCGTGAGGTCGGATGAGACTCCTGCTCGTCCTCAGAACCTGTGTTGAGCGTAGCGTCCGGAGACGGAACACGCTCAACCTCGGCGCGCATGCTCTTCAGGCGCACTGCTTCTTCGATCCGCTCCCGCTTGCGGTTGCGATGGATGCGCAGCTCCTCCTTGAGCACGAGCCGCTTCTCTACCACGACGACTTCCTCGAGGACAGGCACAATCAAAACACCGTCTTCCTCGCGGGTAGCAGGCGGATCCGTCACCTCGCGGTTCACAGCAACGCGCTCGATTGTCACATCGTCCCG
Source organism: uncultured Steroidobacteraceae bacterium (assembly GCA_964494895.1). Lineage (GTDB taxonomy): Bacteria > Pseudomonadota > Gammaproteobacteria > Steroidobacterales > Steroidobacteraceae > 13-2-20CM-66-19. The sequence continues at coordinate 14,708 of CAZBTV010000003.1, forward strand.
CTCCAGCTCCTCGGCTACCCGTAGGAGCTTCTCATCCACGATACTGCGGATCCGTACCTTCCCAGTTTCAACCACGCGCTTGCCGACGGTTACTTGCTCCTCGACGAGAGGGAGAGACGCTTCACGTTTGTCGGAATCGCTCATGACCGCCGCACCTGTTTGCGTGTTGGTGAAATCCTAACGGGACTGAGAGCCACGGTGTTCCTTTCGCGGAAAGATTTGCGGAACTGCTGTCAAGGCGACCCGTTGCATTAGCTCAATTGCAAAACGATACGGGGTGCACCAACATGGCAGCAGCAAAGAACAAAGCCGTCTTCGGAATCTATGCTTCTGTGGAGCAGGCAGAGCGCGCCGTCAACGCGTTGATAGAGGACGGTTTTCTCTCGCAGGATGTCTCAGTCCTGATGCCGGACCAGCGGAGCACCCGCGAGTTCGCCCATCACAAGGAGACCAAGGCGCCGGAGGGCGCGACCGCCGGTGCGACAGCGGGAGGCGTTGTCGGTGGCACTTTGGGCGTACTGGTCGGCCTGGGTACGCTCGCGATTCCCGGCCTGGGGCCTTTGTTGGCCGCGGGTCCCATCGTCGCGGGCCTTGCAGGCCTTGGCGCCGGGGGTGCAGTCGGTGGGTTCATTGGGGCACTGGCCGGAATGGGGATACCAGAATACGAGGCCCGTCGCTATGAAGGCCGCGTCAGGGATGGAGGTATCCTGATGTCCGTCCATTGCGAGACGCCCGGCGACATCCTCCGCGCGAGAGAAATCCTGGCCGATACCGGAGCGATGGACATTGCATCCTCCGCCGAAAGCTCCGGGGCTGAGCAAACTCCTTCGCCGACCACGCGTCCGCCGGATACCGGCGCAGGTCGGGCCACCGTTTCAGGGCCGAAATGACTACGGCCTTTTCAGCACAGTGAGGCGCAAGACTATCGGAGATGATGCAATGACAGCGAGAAAGATTGTTGCCGTTTTTGATGCGCCTACGGCAGCGCAAACCGCACGGACGCAGCTCATTGAGATGGGAATTCCGGGTGACCGGATCACCATTACAGACCAGAGCAGCCTGGGTGAGCGCAAGGTCCAGACACCCGCCGCGCGCGGTAGCTTTTGGGCCCATGTGAAAGAGATGTTCATGCCTGAACACGAGCGCCACACTTACGAGGAAAGCATGCGACGAGGAGGCTGCATGCTGGTCGCCACTGTCCCGGATGATGCGACTGAGGAGGTGACGGCGTGTCTCGAGCGTGCCGGCGCGGTTGACCTCGATGAACGTGAGGCTCAGTGGCGTTCGGAAGGGTGGCAGCCTCCCGAAACAGCGGCTACTTCTACCGCTGAGCGGGCCGTTGGCTCCGAACCCAACGCCACGGCCGCCGAGTCGACAACGATCCCAGTGGTTGAAGAGCAGTTGCGCGTGGGCAAACGCGAAGTGAACCGGGGCAGTGTTCGCGTGCGCACCTATATCGTGGAAGAGCCAGTGCACGAGGAAGTGCGACTTCGCGAGGAGCGCGTCAACGTGGAGCGTCAACCCGTCAACGAGCCGACCCGCCCCGTCGCCGCAGGTTCACCGGAGGATCTTCTGCAAGAGAGGACAATCGAGGTCAGCGAGACTGCCGAGCAGGCGGTAGTTGGGAAAGAAGCGCGTGTCACCGAGCGGGTGGTGGTCAGCAAGGATACCGACGAGCGCGTCGAGCCCATCGATGACACGGTCCGTCGAACGAAAGTGGAAGTTGAGGACGAGCGGCAGGCTGACAGGATGTCAAAACCGGGAAGCCCAGCCAGAAATGCCCCACCGCCGGGGCGTGGCTGAGGAGCTCACTGCGAGGGGCATGGACGCCCTGCGCCGCCTGATTCTGCGCTCGAGCCGCTCGCACGCGTGTCGCTCCGAGCCTTGCGCCATTCTACCCGCTGCAATTTCGGCGAACGCATTCGCGGAGTAAAGACTTTCAATCCAATGACGCTCGGGCGCCATGTCCGCGCGTTCCGAAAACCATCAGACCGGCAATCACAACGAACAATACCGCTGCGCTCAGTGACAAAGAGCCATGGATGCCGATGAGGCCTCCGACCATCCCAACAGTGATTCCGCTGAACGTGCGCATGCCGCTAGCGGCCATGGAGAACACGCCGATGACGCGGCCACGGATCGGCGCCGGTGCGGCAAGCTGCACCAGGGCTTGAGCCATGGAGTTGAAAGACAGCTCCAGAAAGCCCGCTACAAACAGCAGCGCCAGGGCGAGTCCATAGACTTTCGACAGGGCGAACCCTGCCAGCGCGCAGCACCAACCCATGGCGAGCATGAGCGCCGTTGGCGCCGTGGGCCGCAGCAGTCCGCGTAGCTCGAGGGCAAAGCCGGCCACAAGGGCACCTGCCGCGTCCGCGGCCAGCAACATGCTGTAGGACAGGCCAGGGTCGCCATGGCCGAGATCGTGGGCGAAGCCAGGCATCTGTGCCTGGTAAGCGTTGCCGACGAAGAACGCTGCTCCGCCGGCCAACAAGGTCATGCCAAGCACCGTCGGGTTCTGGCCAATCACTCGAAACGTGTCGAGCACATCCGCGAATCCTTGCACCGCGCGTACCGGCGCACGTGACTCCTTATGGAAGCGCGGCCCGTACGGAGCGCGCCACAGCCATACAACCATGGGAAGGTAAATAACCGCGTTCACGAAGATTGCCCTGGATGGGCCGAGGCCGAGGAGCAGCGCGCCGCCAACCGCCGGCCCGCACAACATGCCGAGATAACGGGCTGTCGCGCCGAGACGTACCGCGCTCGGTAGCTCACTCGGGCCAACGATATCGTGCAACAGAAGCTGGCCAGCCGGTCCCCACAGAACACCGGCGCAACCGTGGACGATCAGCAGCAATCTCGCATGCCATGGCTGCAGCGCGCCCGTGAGAAACAGCACACCCCACAGGATCGAGACGCCCATGAACAACAACATGCCAAGCTGGATGATCCGGCGGGGATCGAACCGATCGGCCAACGCCCCGCTGTAAACAGAGAATGCCAGAAATGGCAACCAATGCGAGACGACGGCAAACCCTCCCAGGGTCGGGGAGTGGAACTTCTGGAAGATCACCCAATAGCTGATTACATGCTCGATGTTATCCGCCAACATCGCCATCGCGGTGGCGATGAAGTACATCTGAAAGCCAGGGTGGCGTAAAGCGGCGAAGGAAACACGCGCGCTCCGCGGCGGGGTCGACACAACTCAGTCCAGCGCGCGCCGTAACTCCGTAATCAGGTCATCCACATCCTCGACGCCTACTGACAGCCGGATCAATCCGTCGCTGATGCCGAGAGAGGCACGCACAGCGGCGGGAAGCGAGGCGTGTGTCATGATCGCGGGATGCTCGATGAGACTCTCGACGCCGCCCAGGCTCTCCGCGAGCGAGAACAAGTGACAGCGCTCCAACACCCGTCGGGAGTCGTCGATCGTGCCCTCGAGGACAGCCGTGACAATTCCACCGTATCGGCCGTTCATCTGCCGTTTCGCCAGCGCGTGTTGGGGATGGCTCTCGAGGCCGGGGTAGTAGACACGCTCGACTTTTGGATGCTGTTCCAGGAAACGTGCGATGGTCAGGGCATTGGCACAGTGCCGCTCCATCCGCAGCGCCAGGGTTTTGATGCCGCGGAGGATCAGAAAAGAGTCAAATGGGGCGCAGATCGCACCCACGGAGTTCTGCAGATACGCCAGGCGCTCGCGTAACCCGGCGTTGTCCCCTACTACCGCGACGCCCCCGACGCAATCCGAATGTCCGTTCAGATACTTCGTGGCCGAATGCACGACAATATCAATGCCGTGCTCGAGAGGCCGCTGCGCGAAAGGGGTGGCGAATGTGTTGTCACACACACTGATGAGTCCGCGCCTGCGGGCCACGGCGGCCACCGCACCCAGGTCGACCAGCTTCAACAACGGATTTGTCGGGGTTTCGACCCATACCAGGCGGGTATTTGGGCGAATCGCCGCTTCCAGGGCAGCCGGCTGGGTAAGATCGACGAACGAAACTTCGTGCCCGGCCGATCGCTTCCGTACGTTCTCGAAGAGCCGATAGCTGCCCCCGTACAGATCGTGCATGGCGATGATATGGGAGCCGCTATCCAGCAACTCCAACACCGTCGCAGTGGTCGCCATGCCGGAGGCGAAGGCGAAACCGGCCGTACCGCCCTCCAGATTGGCGACTGCCGCCTGCAACGCGTCCCGTGTCGGGTTACGGGTCCGTGAATAGTCATACCCCTTGTGTACGCCGGGACTCGATTGCACGTAGGTCGAGGTTGCATAGATGGGAGGCATCACAGCGCCGGTCAAGGGATCGGGGTGTTGACCTCCGTGGATCACTCGCGTGGCAAAGTGCAGTCCGTCTTTTTCAGCCTCGGCACTCATTCATTTCTCCGGCGCAACCAATTCAACAGGTCGATGCGGGTCACGAGCCCCTGAAACTCGTTCCCCTTCATGACAATGGCCACCATCCCACGATTGAAGATTTCCATCAGCTGCGGCAGTGGCGCATCCACGGGCACGGTGACCAGGTGGCTCTCCATCGCCTTCGTCACTGGCTCATTGAAGTGCTTCGGGTTCTCGAACACTTCCAACAGAATGTCCTCTTCATCCACGATGCCGATGATCCGTCCATCCTGCATCACCGGCAGCTGCGAGACATCGTAGAGCTTCATGCGGCGATAGGCAGCCATCACGAGCTCGGTGGAGTTTACCGTCACGGCGGCGTGCTCCCACGCACGGCGCGCGATCAGATCGCGCAGATCTCCAAACTGCTCGCGTTGGATGAACCCCTGATCCAGCATCCAATAGTCGTTGTAGACCTTGGAGAGGTACTTGTTCCCGCTGTCGCAGACGAAGGTAACCACGCGTTTCGGGCTCTTCTGCGCGCGGCAATAGCGCAACGCGGCCGCAAGGAGGGTGCCCGTGGACGTGCCCGCGATGATCCCCTCCTTCAGAAGCAACTCGCGGCAAGTCACGAACGCCTCCGCGTCCGGGATGCTGTAGGTGCTTCCGACACGCGAGAAATCGGCGACCGGCGGAATCGAGTCGCCCCCGATTCCCTCGACCAGCCAGCCGCTGCGCGCGGGCTCGACTTTCCCGGTTTTCGCGTAGCCCGCCAGAATAGAGCCGGCAGGATCAGCCAACACTATCTCGACCTTCGGCGAGGTCCGCGAGAAAAAGCGCGCTATGCCGGTGAGTGTTCCCCCGGTCCCCACGCCGCACACAACCGCATCCAGATCACGGCCGGTCTGCTCCCAGATTTCCGGAGCGGTAGTCTCCTCGTGAGCCTGTGGATTGGCAGGATTACCGAACTGGTTCACAAAAAAGGAGCCGGGCGTCTCCCGGGTCAGCCGCTCGGCAACGTCACGGTAGTACTCCGGGTGGCCCTTGCTGACGTCCGAGCGGGTCAGGATCACCTCGGCGCCCATGGCCTTCAGGTGAAAAATCTTCTCCTGGCTCATCTTGTCGGGAATGACGAGCACCAGCCGATAACCTTTCTGCGCAGCCACCAGCGCAAGACCCAACCCGGTATTGCCGGCAGTCGCCTCGATGAGCGTACCGCCGGGCTTCAGGTGGCCGTCACGCTCGGCGGCTTGAATCAGATATAACCCGACCCTGTCCTTGATGGAGCCGCCCGGATTCTGGTTCTCGAGCTTGAGAAACAGCTGGCAGGGACCTGTATCGATATGCCGGACGCTGACGAGCGGCGTATGGCCGATCATCTCCAGCACGTTGGTGTAAGGTTGTGATCGCATGGCGTGCCTCCTAGAGCCTGACTGACCAATGATCGCCGTAGCGAGGCCGACCCTCAGCGAGCATATTTCGGCGATCGTTTCCCGCGCATAGCCGACACTATGTAAGGGAAACGATCGCCGAAAGATGCCGCTGAGGGGCGGCCGCAGTAGGCGATCATTGGTCAGTCAGGCTCTCCTGCTGATTGTACGCGAGCGCCTGAGACGGCGCTGGCGCCTCAAAGAATGGCGGTCAGAAGCCCAGACTCGGCCCACTCGCGCAGGAAAGCGGCCGCTTTGGCCGGAGCCTGATCTTCTCCGAATTCCTCGGAGAGCAAGGCACAAAGCTCACCAAACGGTTGTCCCAGGCGTCCTGCCTCGAGCGCGGCAGCCTCCGAAGGCTGCAAAGAGCGAAAGTACGTCCCCAGATCCTGGCGCCATACCAGCCACTCGACGGGCGTGGAGCTCAAAGCCACCTCGGGCGGCTCCGCGTCATCACTGACCGCTTTCCAGATTTGAGGTGCATTCCAGGCAAGAGACAGGCGGCGGATCGAGGGATGCCAGCGGAAACGCAGCTCCGCCCACGCCTCTGGCGGCACTCCAGCCAGGTCCGCAGGTCCGATGGGCTGCGCGTCGGCCGCATCAAACACTTCCGTCAGCGCCCATTCCCAGCGGGCGAGATCCGCCAACACTGGAGAGCTCGCATACGGGGGCTCTCTTGCCAGAAACTCCGCCAGGCCATCACCGTAATAGCGGATGGAAAAGAAGTGTGACGGGCAACTCCGCACATACGCCGCGCCCAGAGTCTCGAAGTCGGCCTCGCCAAGCAGCTCGCTCAACACGGGGAAGTTGGCTTCCAGCGCTTCGATCAGGCGCGAGCGGTAACCGTCGCCGTAGATGCTCAGGCGTGTAGCCACAGGCACTCGTGCCGAGCCCACCACATGCGGCTCGATCGCAGCAGCATCGCCTTCGAGCAGGAAATGCTGAAAATCAGCCTGAATCCGCGGCAGGCGGCTCACGCGATCGCTCTTGTCTGCCGGTGCGAATCCACATTATGCACCTCATTGGCGTCCCGTGACGCGCGCTCCGCAACCTTGCGCGCCTCGCCCAACTCGTCGCACAGCTCCTGGAGCGGCGGAATGTTGGCGTCACGCTCGATCATGGTGGACACAGTGCCGAAGCGACGCACCGCAGCCGCATACAGCTCCCAGACCGGATCCGGCACCGGGTGGTCGTGCGTGTCGATGAGGTAGTCACCGTGATTTTCGTGCCCGGCAAGGTGGATCTGCTGGACGCGCTCGAGCGGAATCGCATTCAGGTATTCGAGCGCCGGGAATTCGTGATTGACGGAGCTCACGTGGATATTGTTGACATCCAGCAGAATCAGACAGTCGGCCTGGACGGCCACCTCCCGCAGAAACTCCCACTCCGTCAGGCGCGAGTCCCGGAAAGTAATGTAGCTGGAGACGTTTTCCAACAAAATACGCCGGCGAAGGATGTCCTGAACGGTGCGCACCCGCTCGACCACATTCGCGAGCGCCTCCTCCGTATAGGGGAGCGGCAGCAGGTCGTGCATGTTCTTGCCGGCAACGCCGGTCCAACACAGATGATCGGAAATCCATCGCGGCTCGATGAGCGCCGCAAGCGCTTTCACCCGCGCCAGGTAATCGCGATCCAGCGGCGCGGTGCTGCCGATGGACATCGATACCCCATGCATCACCAGAGGGTAGTTGGCGCGGACAGCCATCAGATTGTGGAGGGGCTTACCTCCGGGGACCAGATAGTTTTCAGTGAGCGCTTCGAACCAGTCGACAGGAGGACGGTCGGCGAGAATCGCCTCGTAATGCTCGACCCGCAGGCCGAGACCGAAACCGAGAGAGGGTTGCGCCAACATGAGGCACCGTTCCGACGAGCGGGGCGCCGTGGAGCACGCCCCGCCGAAGCAATGGCGGGCCTTACTTGCCGGCCTTGGCCTTTGCCGCGTCGCACTTGGCCTGGGTCATCTCGAGGAAGCCCTTGCCCTTGCACGAGTTTTGTCCTTTGCAGGAGTTGTTGGCGCTCTTGCAGGCGGACTTGCCCTTGCAGGAATTGACTCCTTCACACTTGACTTTCGCTTCGTCAGCGCTGGCGGTGGTGACGGCGACCGTCGAGAAAACCATCGCGGCGGCGGCGGCGAGAGCAACGCTGGACAGCTTACGAGAGTTCATCCGAGATTCTCCTAGAAGGTTGAGGGACACTGGTCATTCCACCCGTCCCGTACCAGCGCCGGCCCGAGCCGGCCCCAGCACGAAAACAGGAAGGCCTGTATCGCTCCGGCGACCGTCAGGCACTCGGAGGCGCATTCTACGCCACGTGCATCCCAGGGCGCGCGGAACTTGTACAGTGCATAGACCGGCGCCTACCTGGATATATTGCAGCCGACACCGCCTCGCGGCTTGAAATCGGTCGTCCAGCCCGCAAATCGCGCGCCTACGGCGGCGCGAATCGCTAAAATTCCGCTACCATCGGCGGCTCCCGTCCGTGAGCCACCCTCCTCCGTACTGGAGCCTATTTGTCGATCCTACTGCGCTTGACGATCTCGCTTTTGACGGTGAAGGAATGACTGACGCCTCCCGTGATGCCATCCGTGTGCGCGGCGCGCGCCAGAACAATCTCAAGAAACTCGATCTCGACATCCCCCTGAACGAGCTCGTCGTCGTAACCGGCGTATCGGGCTCGGGAAAGTCGTCGCTCGTTTTCGACACGTTATATGCCGAAGGGCAGCGTCGCTACGTCGAGACATTCTCGCCATACGCACGGCAATTCCTCGATCGGATGGACAAGCCGCAGGTCGAGGCGATCGAAGGCATTCCACCAGCGATCGCCATCGATCAGACCAATCCCGTACGCACTTCGCGCTCCACCGTGGGCACGATGACCGAGCTCAACGACCATCTCAAACTGCTGTTCGCGCGCGGTGCGACGCTGTTTTGCCAGTGCTGTGGCAAGCCGGTCCAGCGGGACACACCCGATACGATCTACACGGACCTCCTGGCTCGAGCGCGCGCGGCTGGTGATCCACGCCTGCTGATATGTTTTCCCGTGCCCGTCCCGCAGAATTTCAAGGAAAGTGAAGTTCGCGACTTGCTGGAAAAGCAGGGCTACACCCGATTCTTCGAGCCCGACGGCTCCGCCGCCAGCGAGCCCGCCAGTGCGGCTACGAGCGCTGCGCTCCCAACCAGGAAGCGCGGACGCAAAAGCAGCGGCAGCGTCTCCACCAAACAGAAAGTCTTGCAAGTCGTGCAGGACCGGCTCCGTGCGGGCACCGCGGAGCGTGGTCGTGTACTCGAGTCACTCGAGGCGGCGTTACGTGTTGGGCGCGGACGGGTCAATGCCTACGTTGTGGACGATAGCGATCCGCCCAAGGGGCTCGATGTATGGCGTTACTCGAGCGAGTTGCATTGCGCCGAGTGCGACTTGTCCTACCAGCTGCCGAATCCGAGCTTGTTTTCGTTCAACTCTCCCGTAGGAGCTTGCGAGACCTGCCGCGGCTTTGGCCGCACCATCGGGATCGACTATGGGCTCGTCATTCCGGACGAGAGCAAGTCGCTGCGCGGAGGCGCGATCAAGCCCTGGCAAACCAAATCCTACGCGGAGTGTCAGGAGGACCTGGAGAAGTTCGCGAAAAAGCGCGGCATTCCCCTCGATACCCCTTGGCGCGAGCTCGGAGCCGAGCGGCGCAAGTGGGTGCTCGAAGGGGAAGGCGAGTGGAGCAAGGGCGTCTGGTACGGAGTGAAGCGTTTCTTCGCCTGGCTGGAGACCAAAGCCTACAAGATGCACGTACGCGTGTTGCTGTCGCGTTATCGTGCATATACGCCGTGCGCGACGTGCGATGGCGCGCGGCTGAAAACCGAGGCCTTGTTATGGCGACTGGGAGATCGTGAGCTCGCCGATGCCGCACTGGGCTCGAACAGCCGCTTTCTCCCGCGGGGGGTGCAGTGGCCGGAAGGCTCGCTGAGCACCGTCGTGGGCCTGTCGATCCATGACATCATGCTCATGCCCGTCGAGCGGGCATGCGAGTTCTTCGAGAATCTGCGGCTGCCCCAGCCTCTCGATGAGGCGACGGATCTCCTTCTGAGCGAGATCCGCGGGCGCTTCAACTACCTGGTGAATGTCGGCCTGGGTTATCTGACACTGGACCGCCAGTCGCGCACTCTTTCCGGCGGAGAGGTGCAGCGGATAAATCTCACCACTGCGCTCGGAACCTCGCTGGTCAACACGATGTTCGTGTTGGACGAGCCCTCGATCGGCCTCCACCCACGCGACATGCAGCGCGTGATCGGAGTGATGAAGCGGCTGCGCGATGCTGGAAACTCATTGATCGTCGTCGAGCACGACCCGCAGATCATGTTGGAGGCGGACCGTATTCTCGACATGGGCCCGGGTGCCGGCGAGCGTGGTGGGGAAGTCGTGTTTTTTGGCACACCTCACGAAATCCGGCGCCAGAACCGATCGCTCACGGGCGAGTACTTGAGCGGCCGCAAGGCGGTCGCGGAGAAGCCGGAGAAGGTGGCCGCCAAGCAGGCCGCCAACTCAGGCGCACAGGCCAGCCCAGGTCCTCAGCCCAACTCGAGCCCACAGGAAGTCGTCGCGGAAGCGCGTCCGAACAGATGGCTGGAGCTCACCGGAGCACGCGAGCATAACCTCAAGAACATTGACGTTCGGATCCCTCTGAAGCGCCTGGTCTGCGTGACGGGTGTTTCCGGCTCGGGAAAGTCCACCCTGGTGGAGGATGTACTCTACCCCGCATTGTTGAAATATCGAGGCAAGCCTACGGAAGCCCCAGGCGCGTTTACCGGCTTGAAGGGTGCCGAGCTCATCGACGACGTGGTCATGGTCGACCAGAGCCCGATCGGTCGCTCCACGCGCTCGAATCCCGCCAGCTACGTAGGTGCCTTCGATCCGATCCGCGCCGTGTTCGCCAGCGAGCCCGCGGCACAGGAGCGCAAGTACACGGCCGGCACCTTCAGCTTCAACTCCGGCAACGGCCGCTGTCCGACCTGCTGCGGCAACGGCTTCGAGCACGTGGAGATGCAATTCCTCTCCGACGTCTACCTGCGCTGTCCCGACTGCAATGGCAGCCGCTACCGCGAGGAGGTGCTCGATATAAAACGCGAGGGAGCCAACGGCCGGCGTGCAAGCATCGCCGACGTGTTGGAGATGACCGTTACCGAGGCGTTGGAGTTCTTCAAAGACTCACGCGAGATCGCAGCTCGGCTGGCGCCGCTTGCGGACGTCGGGCTCGAGTACGTGAAGCTCGGACAACCCGTGCCAACCCTTTCAGGTGGCGAAGCCCAGCGGCTAAAGCTCGCGGGCCATCTCGCGGAGGCAGGCTCGGTGGTCTCCAGCATCACCCACCACGGGAAGTTGTTCTTATTCGATGAGCCGACCACCGGATTGCACTTCGAAGATGTCGCCAAGCTCCTCAAGGCGTTTCGCAAGCTGTTGGCCGCGGGACATTCGCTGTTGGTGATCGAGCACAATCTCGATCTCATCCGCGCCGCTGACTGGGTCATCGACCTGGGGCCGGACGGTGGCGAGCGCGGCGGCGAGATTGTCTTTGTCGGGACCCCGTCCGAAATCTGTGCGCACCCGCCATCCTTCACTGGCCAGGCACTCGCAGCGTATGAAAAGAGCCTGTCTGGAGAGACCGATACAGCCTACCCTGTCATGCCAGGCGGCGCTGGCACCAGATCGCGCCAGCCCGCTCGCGGCGCAGCTACCAAGGCAGCGGCCAAAGGGGGCAAGGTCGCCTCCAACATCGAGTCGTTTGCCGGTGTTGCAGAACCACGGGCACAATACTCTCGCGGCCACGGGCGCGATCGAAACGCGGTGGTGATCCATAACGCCCGAGAACACAACCTGAAGAATATCGATGTCGAGATTCCACGCGATCGCTTCACGGTAATCACGGGTGTTTCGGGGTCGGGAAAGTCGACGCTGGCCTTCGACATCCTTTTCAACGAGGGACAACGGCGCTATCTCGAATCCCTGAACGCCTATGCGCGGCAATTTGTGCAACCCGCTTCCCGTCCGGACGTGGATGCCATCTATGGGATTCCTCCGACAGTAGCGATCGAGCAGCGCACGAGCCGCGGCGGACGCAAGAGCACTGTGGCAACGCTGACAGAGATCTACCACTTTCTCAGGCTTCTGTACGTGAAGCTCGGAACGCAGCATTGCCCGGATTGCAATGTGGCCATCGAGCCGCAAAGTGCGGCGTCGATCGCTGCTCGGCTCCTACGCGACTATAAAGGGAAGCGCATTGCCCTGCTCGCGCCGTTGGTGGTCGCGAGGAAAGGCTTCTACACCGACCTGGCGAAGTGGGCGGCAAAGAAAGGGTTCAAGACCTTGCGAGTGGACGGCGCGCCCCTCCCTACCAACAAATGGCCGCGGCTGTCACGTTTCAAAGAGCATACGATCGAGCTGCCCGTCGCGGAAATCGAGGTAGGTAGCAAAACGGACACGGCGCTGCACGCAGCCCTGGGGCGGGCGCTGGATTTCGGCAAGGGACTCGTGCACGTCCTCGGGCCGAAGTCCGACGCGGTGACGGTATTCTCTACGAAGCGCGCGTGCCCGTCGTGCGGGCGGAGCTTCTCCGAGCTCGACCCGCGGCTGTTCTCGTTCAACTCCAAACACGGATGGTGTGAGAGCTGTTACGGCACGGGTGTCGAGATGCCCGGGTTCAACGAGGAACAGACCGGCGAGGAAATCTGGTGGAACGAGTGGTATGAGCACGATCCGCAGTCGTGCAGCGAGTGTAACGGCCAGCGGCTCAGCCCGATTGCCCTCAACGTTCGCTTCCGCGATCGCTCGATCGCGGCTCTCACGTCCGAGCCCGTCAGCGGAGCCGCGGCGTTCTTCGAGAAGCTGAAGCTCGATCCACGGGAGAAAGAGATCGCGCGCGACCTGCTGAATGAGTTGCGCTCACGGCTGCAATTTCTGGAGCGGGTGGGCTTGGGATACTTGCAGCTGGACCGCTCGGCACCGACTTTGTCTGGCGGGGAAGCGCAGCGCATCCGGCTCGCCGCCCAGCTCGGCTCGAACCTCCAGGGCGTCTGTTATGTTCTGGACGAGCCCACCATTGGACTGCACCCGCGAGACAACACGATTCTCCTCGACTCGCTTGCCCAATTGGCGGGCAACCGCAACACGTTGGTTGTGGTGGAGCACGATGAGGACACGATCCGGCGGGCGGACCATGTCCTCGACCTCGGCCCCGCCGCGGGCGTGCGCGGCGGCGAGATCGTTGGCTCGGGAGTCGTGAAGGATCTCATGCGCAACCCGCGATCCATCACTGGCAGATTCCTGCGGGAGCCTTTGCTGCACCCGGCCGAGCCTTTGCGAATCGTCAAAGAGAGCACGCCACGGCTGAAGTTGGAACAAGTGGCGCTCCACAACGTGAAAGGCGCCGACGTCGGCATTCCTGTAGGACGGCTAGTTGTCATCACGGGCGTGTCGGGCTCCGGCAAGTCAACAGTGGCGCGCGATGTTTTGTACTCGAACCTGCGTAGGCTGGTTGGCGAGGCCAACGGCAAGACCGCTGAAAAGGCCAACGGCAACGGGGCCGCCAAGAGCGCACCCAAGGGGCGAAGCGGCACCCAGAGCGGCACGGGAAGTGGCCGCAATGGACGTGGGAAGTCCCTGGAGCTCATCGGCTGCAAGGCCGTGCGCGGTGTTGAGCACATTGATCGCGTCCTCGAAGTCGACCAGACTCCGATCGGCAAGACGCCGCGCTCATGCCCCGCTACTTACATAGGATTCTGGGACGCGATACGCGCCATTTACGCGGGGACGACGGAGTCTCGCATCCGGGGTTACACCGCAAGCCGCTTTTCTTTCAACACCGCCGGAGGCCGCTGCGAAGCCTGCGAGGGACAGGGTGTCAAAACCATTGAGATGAGCTTCCTGCCGGACGTGAAGGTACTTTGTGACGTTTGCGGCGGCCGGCGGTTCAGCTCGGAGACGCTGTCCGTCCTCTGGCGTGAGAAAAGCATCGGAGATGTGCTCGCAATGGAAGTGGACGAAGCGGTGGAGTTTTTCAAAGCCCACCCGCGCATCCACCACTCGCTCAAGCTTCTGCAGGACGTTGGCTTGGGCTATCTCACACTGGGCCAGCAAAGCCCTACCCTTTCGGGAGGCGAGGCACAACGTATCAAGCTCGTCGCCGAGCTGTCGAAGGTGCGCAGCGACCTGGCCGCAGGTCCGCGCTACAAGCCGAAGCACACTCTATACGTGCTCGATGAGCCCACCGTAGGCTTGCACATGGCTGACGTGGAGAAACTCATTCATGTGCTGCACCGCCTCGTGGAGGCCGGCAATACCGCGGTCGTGGTGGAACACAACCTCGACGTCATGGCTGAAGCAGACTGGATCGTGGACATGGGACCTGAAGCTGGCGATGGTGGCGGACGCATCGTGGCACAAGGTACTCCGGCCGAAATCGCGCGGAAGAAAAAGCACTCTTACACCGGGCGTGTTCTGGAGGACTTTCTTCGCGACAGGACCCGGGCGAAGGAGTCGGCCTGAGAGTTCCGCGGTTGCAAACGCGCTGACCTGTTTGGGCTGCCCATCTGAGCTGGACTGTTTGGGCTGGCCCATCTGGGCTAGCCCATTTGTGCTGGCCCATTTTGGGCCGGACTGTTTTTTCCAATAGACTAGCTGCCTATGGCGCACGACCTGGTCTGCTGGAAATGTGGCGGCTCGCTATCGTCGCTGAGCCTGCCGCTCATGCGCGCGGACACTTGTCCGAAGTGCCGCGCGGAGTTGCACGTCTGCAAGATGTGCGTGGACTATGACACCCGCGTCGCCAAGCACTGCCGCGAGCCCACCGCAGAAGAGGTACGCGACAAAACGCGGTCGAATTTCTGCGACTATTTCAAGCCGCGCCCCGGGGCGTACACTCCACCAGACACGGCCGAGATCAACAAGTCTTTGAGTGAGCTGGAGAAGCTCTTCGGCAAGCGCTAACCCGGCCGCTCCTGTGCCCGAACGCGCCGGCTCGTTGCTGCCTAGTTTTTCTTCGTGCGCTCGCTCAAACGCTCGAGCAACCGGGAAAACGGCGTGTTCTTCTGTACCTCGACGCGCAAATGCCGTACGCCCGTGTCGTTCAGCGATTCGCCGCGGCCACCATCGATTTCCAACTCACCGGCTCCGAGAATCTCGAGCGTTTCTTCCAATGTCTGCGGCCCTTTGCGCTCACGCGCGCCGACTCGCCCTCTGCCCGAGGGGCGCTTTGCGGCCGCGGCAGGCTGCGAGGCGGGGGCGGGGGCGCGGGCCGCTACAGGCGCCCCACTCGGCTTTGCGCTGGCCGGCTTCGGTGCGGCGGGAGCTGCCGGCTTCGCATCCTGGTCCGGGTCGATGAGCTTGAATTCGTCTACCGGCGTTTGACGCGCCTTGCGTGGAAAGGCCAACGCGGCGCTCGTTTTCTTGTCTTCTTCCGTCGCTCGAAGCCGCTCTTGCGGGCTCACGGGCACTACCGCCACGGAAGCGAACTCCGAACGCACGTAGTACGCCACCTGCTTTGCTGAAATCGCGTCACTGAAGAATCCAAGCCTCAAGCCATACCATTTGCGGCCTTCGCGACTGCCTTCGACGGTATACAGCGTGTACGCGCTGAAGATCGCGAGCGGCGGAACCTTGTCCAGCTCGACGGGCTGCACTGCCCATTGGAGCTGCACGGCGAACGAAACCGGCGCGTTCTGACTCACCGCCTCCTTTAGCGCGCGGCGCGTACCGGTATCGTCCGGCTTCAACAACGAGATGCCGGTATCGGATACATCCTCTCCCGCGCGCCCTAAGCCGTCATCGATGCGGCGGTTCTCGAGGTATCTCAAGACCTGGGTGTCAGTGAGCGCCGCATCCGCGTGCGCCTCGACGCGCGGAATCTGCGGAGCGGGCATCATGCGGGTCTGTCCAGTCTCAGCCGTATCGTCCCCGAGCGCCGCCAACACTTCGCGCACGTTCGAGTCATCGAAGGCGTTACCTTTTGATGGGGCCTTCGGACGTGGCTTGGCCGAGGCGGTCGCCGGAGCCTTTTCGGGTGAACGACCCGCGGCAGAAGTACGCGGAGCATCTATACGCGGCAAGGCCGACTTGGCGCCTGCGGAAGATGGAGCCGGCGCCCCAGCACGGGTTGCAGACCTTGCCTGATGCGGATGCACAGTTGCGCTCTGGGCGCTCACCGACTTGACAATCGGTGCCTGAGCGAGCTTCGCAACAGCGGAGACAGGCTGCGAGGGAGCCGCTTTGGCGACGGGTGCGACAGGATGAACCGCCGCGGGCGCCACCTTGGTGATACGCGGCGGCGTCAGAGCCGGAGGCGATGCGGCGCGGGGCGGGGCGACAGGCGCCACCGTAGGAGCCGCGGCATGCACGGTCGGGACACTCATTCCTGACGGTTCGAACGAAGCAGTCGGCGACGCAACCGCAGGGCGGGCCGGCGAGGGTTTTAATTCAACAGGGCGTGCCACCGGCGGAGTGACCGCGGGCACTTGCGCTGCTCGTGCGGGCGACAACGACGGGCGAGCGACCGGTGGGGGCGCAACCGACGGCGAGGCCGCGGGTGTCGAGGACTGGGATCCCGGCATATTGGGCACAGCGGAGCGGGGCTGGGGTCCCAACGCGTGCTGAGCTTGTTCAGCGGCGGCAGCGGCAGCGCGCGCACGGAGCTTCTTTCCTGGCGCCTCTCCAGCCCAAGCTCCGGGGTAGATTTCGCGAACCACATTCAGCCACTCTTCGGCCTCGGCAAGGGTGGTGAAGTAGCCCATGTGCAGCCGAAAGCGCTCGCGACCTTCCTCGAAGCGGCGGCTCACGAAGAAGGTAAATCGCTTCAGCTCCGCCATGTCGACCTGTGCGAGCGCCATCGGCGTCGTCGACGAGCAGAGATTCAAAACGAACGGGCCCGCCTCGGCCGCAGGCGCCGTCGACTCCCGCGCCTCCTGCCGCCCAATGACGCCAGAGACCATATTTGGCGTTGGTAATGTCATAGCTTCCCCGGACCCGTTTATCCATGGTGGAAAGCCACAGTCTGGAGAGATCTCGTGCTGGGAGGGAGTGCGAGCGGCCGCGCCTTGCACGACCGTGGCAGCCCCGCCGTCATAGGATTCTCTTTCCTTTAGACCGGTGGCTTTGCGTCCCCGCCTTTCGACGGGTTTGCCCTTTTCACAAAAGTAGTTTCGAAGCGTCGCGATTGACAGTCAAGTCTTTAAATGTGTCGCGGCTCTCAACGAGCATGGACACATCATTTCGCCCCCTTTATTCCTCAAGAATATGTCTCAATGTAGCGACGGGACATAATTCCCCTCAGATCTTCGCCCACCTCAGCCAGCAGCGCGAATGTTCCCGATTTCGCTCAAGGTGCGAGCTTGCAACAACCCGGTCACCGCCTGCTCTGACAGCGGCTTGGCCAGGAAGAAGCCTTGCGCGATGTCGCAGCGACGCTCACGCAGAAAGTCCAACTGCTCGATGGTCTCGATGCCTTCTGCGACAACGCGCTTACCCAGGGCATGCCCCATGCCGATGATGGTCTCGACCAGGGTAGAGGAAGCCGCATTCTGCGGCACCTCTTCCAGGAATGTGCGATCGATCTTCACCGTGCCGATTGGATGTTGCCGCAGATACGACAGCGACGAATAGCCGGTCCCGAAATCATCCAGGGCGAGGTGCACTCCCAACTGAGCCAGGCGTGCAAGCGTGGCGCCCGCCGCCTCGTCGGCAAACACACTCTCGGTCAGCTCGAGCTCCAGCAACGCCGCCGGGATTCCATGTTTGTCCAATGTTCGCCGCACCAGCTTCGGAAACTCAGGGTGTTTCAACTGCTGCGCCGAAACGTTGAGCGCCAGCCGGGGCGGAGCGATTTCCTGCTCACGCCAAAGCGCCAGCTGCACGCAGGCCGCCTCCAAAACCCAGCCGCCGATGTCGACGATGAGGCCACTTTCCTCGGCGGCCGGCACAAACTCGCTCGGCGACCGCATGCCATCGCGAGGAGTTTGCCACCGAAGCAGTGCCTCCAGACCCACGAGAGTGCCGTTGGATACCGAGAATTGCGGTTGGTAGAAGAGCGAGAACTCGCGCCGACGCAAAGCCCGCTGCAGTCCCGTCTCGGTCGCCACCATCGCGCTGCTGCCGAGATGAGGATCGAAGAACATCGTGCAGCCACGTCCCGCGTCCTTCGCACGATGCATGGCGATATCCGCATTGCGAATGAGGTCGTCGATCGTACAACCGTCGTCGGGAAACAGGGTGATCCCGACGCTCGCGCATACGAAATGATCGCGGCCGGCAATATTGACCGGCAGCTGCAGGAGTTGGATGATCCGCTCGGCGACGCCACGGGCAGCATTGGGATCGGCAACATTGCGCAGAATCAGGGTGAATTCGTCGCCGCTCAGCCGAGCCACCGTATCACCTTCCTTGGCGCAGGAGCGCAGCCGTTGCGCGACAATGCCGAGAAGTTGGTCTCCGGCACTGTACCCGATCGCATCGTTGATGCGCTTGAAGTGATCGAGGTCGATGTATAGCAGTGCGCCACGACTCAGCCCGGCAGTCGAGTTGGCAAGCTCTTGCCCCAACCGGTCACGGAATAGAATGCGGTTGGGCAGCGCGGTGAGCGGATCATAATGAGACTGGGCGTTGAGGCGCTCGTCGCGCGCGCTCTTGGAGAGTGCCACGGCGAGACGCTCGGCGAACTGCGTCCCAGCGCTCGCGAGGTAAGGATCGGGGGCGGGGACCTCGCGATAGCCGACGGCCAGAATCGCCTCTACCCGATCGGACACACTGACCGGCCAGATCCAGAACAGCTCCGCGCCAATCTCCTTCAGCGGCGTCAGGAAGCTGTGCCGCAGGTCCTCACAACGAGTCACTGTGAGCCCGCTCGTCTCCGTCGCAAGCGTCGTGAGCATGCCACCATCGAGCGCGACACGACGCACCGGAAGGCTCGTGTGGCCAGCGCCCGCCAAGTACACCCGACCGCGCCCCGGAGCATCCGCATCACGCAAAGTGATGCCCACGCAGTCACAACGGGTCACGGCCTGTACCCGTGACAGGACCGCGTCCAGGACCTGCTCGAGCCCGGCCGATCCCAACAACAACTTATCGATCTCGCCAAGGGTCTCGAGCGCGTGAAACTGGTCGCGGGCCGCAGTCATCGTCCGATTGAAGCTCTCCGCGAGCAAGCGCAGCTCGTCCGCGTGCGAAACCAACACCGGCTCATATCGGCGTGCCCGCAACCGCGCCAGGCCTCTGTCCAGAGCGCGTAGCGCGGGAAGATACAGCCTCGCAAGATGCAACCCTCCAACGGCGGCACATACCGTCACGAGGAGCAGAATGAAAGGGATCGAATACCACACAGGCCGATAGCGGCCCAGGAGACCCTGCTCTCGCTCGAACGCGACGACCGCCAAGGGAGTGGCGGTAATGCGCTCGTTGCCAAGCTGCATCGGTTGTATCATCCCGTGCCACTCCTCGCCGCTGTCCTGCCACGACAGGGCGTGCAGAGATCCGGCGCGCTCGGCCGACAGAGTGATGTGGTCGGCGAAAATGTGAGTAGCATCAGAGGACAAGGGCCCGGCGTCGTAAAGCACTTTGGCTTCTGCATCCACCACGACGAGAGTCATGCCTTGCGGAACGTGATCGATATGCCTCCACAGCCAATCCGGCGCGAGCTCGAAATAGGCCAGGCGGCGACTGCCGGATGCATTCACCGGCTGGACGAGAAAGGCGGAAGTCAATTGCCCCTGCAGTGTGACGGCCAACAGCACTGTCTGGCCCGCATCGAGGGCGATTTGCCTGATCGGGCCTGGCCGCAGTGCCGTGTCGCCACCAACCAACACTCCATCCCGCTCGGTGATCACTACTGACTTGAAGGCGCTCGAGCCGGCAACCTCGCGCTTGAGGATCGCGCCATCCGGTCCGACATCGCCGGCAGTCAGCGTCAGGACGATGGCTTCGGCCGCTCCGAGCCGCGCCCTGATGAGCTCACTATAGAGGTGACTGACATCCGCGAGCTGCCGGTCAATACCGGCGGCGGAGGCGGAATTGAAAAGGCGTGCGAAGAAGATCGTGAGCAGGAGGACAGGTACCGCGGAACACACCGCGACTACCAACGCGATGCGTCTTCCCATGCGGCTCGTCGCGGGCGCCCAGTCCGTTCCGGAGACGTCCTGCAAGAGACTTTCCTTTAGATTTCCTTAGAGACTCGTCGACCGACCGCAATGCGCTTCGCGCAAGCGCTCACAATCAATCAAGCGAATTGTGCGATTCTCGGCCAACGATTAAATGTTAACCAGGTCACGATACGTCGTGAGCACGTTGGTGGTGGACCGAGGGTGTGGCTGATTGTTTCAAATACGGTCCTGTCTCGAGCCGCCGGTTGCTTTCGGCTCTACCAATGGCGTCGTGCGCAGCGACTTCAGCCTCGTCAGTGCCTCCATGCCAGAGTATGTGTAACGCTGTACGCCTTTCTTGCTCGAGCGTGTGGCACCCACTATGGCCGCCGCGACGGTCTTCGCGGAGATACCGCGAAACGCTTCCCGGTCACCGCGCAGAAGCGGATTCACCACCGGCATTATCAGCAACGCTCCGAGCTCGAGTAGCCGCATCTGCTTTCGCAACGCCAGCAGTGGCCCAGGTTGCAGGATATCCACGGATACAAACCCGATGCGAGCGACCGCCTCCTCCATCTCTCCCTTGGTGCGCAAATAGAAGTTCTTCGACTTCGGATCCGCTGCAGCCGAGGACACTACGATGAAACGCTGTGCTTGCGCGGCTTTCGAAGCACGTGCGAACGCCAGGACATGATCGACATCTACGTGCCGAAACGCGTCCTCGGACCCGGCTTGCCGGAGAGTCGTGCCCAGGCAGCACACTGCCACATCACAGGTCATGCCTTTCAGCTGCACTTCCAGATTATCGAACTGCTGCACGATGCGGTTGGCAAGCCGCGGATGTTCGCGCCCGAGCGGACGGCGACTGATGGCGAAGACTCGCCCGATATCCGGAGCTTCCAGCAGAGCATCGAGAGCGCTGTTGCCGACGAGCCCACTCGCACCGGCGAGGAGCACAATTTTCGGTACGGGATCTGGCATAAGGGGATGCGCGGCAGAGGTGTTGTTTTACGCCACTTTAGGAGTGTGCGCGGCCAACGACAAGTGCACGTTCGATGCGCCTGCGGCGCGCTCAGTTTTTCAAACCCCAGAACGTGCCGTTGTTTTGCGCGCAGACGAGGCGCATGAGCGCGGAAAACCGGATGTTCGTATCGGGCGACATCCCCGCCCCTTCAGGGAAGCCGATGGCATGGATGCGGAACACGCGCCGGCCATCCGGACCGGGTTTATTGAGCGCGGTGATGGAGTCCAGCGCCGCCTGGATGGACTTGCCCGTAAATTCATCGCCGAGCACGAAAACGCTGATGCGCTTGTCGGTTGCCCAATAGGTGCGGATCGCCTCCTCCATGCCCGGTACCGGATTGGACTGGCTGAACGCAGCCCAATGCTTCGCCCGCTTGCGGATCTCGGTCCGTTGCTCCGGTGAATCAGCCAGCCATTTGCCTTTGGTGTCCTCGAACATGTAGGTACCCTGATCATTCATGATCTGCAGGCCGCGCACGTGAGGGTAGAAGCCGAGGATCTCATCGATGATGGCCAGATTCGCATTCCAATGGTTATCAGTCATGCTGTCGGACGTATCGACGACGAAGATGACGTACTCACTGTCAACAGGGATTCCCCCGATCGCTGCGGTGGCCGGGCGCTTCGCACGCTCGTTCAGCAGTCGCTGCATCTCGGCACTCAGCTTCTGATACGCGGCAACGAGCTCGCCCTCCTCCCGATTGGAGACCGATGCGTCCCGCGTGCTGCTGTTGTATTGACCTTCAATCCCAGTCAGCTCACCGGAAAGCAACGCGAGCTTCTGCCGCTCCCGCTCCAGCGTCTTGCGGCTTCCTTCGAGCTCGCGGGTGAGCTCGTCAGTCTCGCCCTGAACGGTGTAGAGCTCTTCGGTCAGCGCGCGCATCTGGCCGTCGAGGCTTTTGCGACTCTTTTCCAGGACGACTGGACGGCCGGTCTCTGTCAGTACCAACAGCAGGATGATCGCGCCAAAACCGCAGCAGATGCAGTCGAGAAAAGAGAGGCTGAAAACCTCCACTGAGCGCCGCCTGCGCATCAGGGCCAGTCCCTGGCAGGCATCAGCAAGCTGCCGTCGCTCGTACGAGCCAGACTCCAGAAGCGGTGAGCCGCTTCGGAGTCGCCCTGCATCGGCAACAGAATGCTATCGACAGGGACATGCTCTGGAAGCTGGCGCACG
Organism: uncultured Steroidobacteraceae bacterium; assembly: GCA_964494895.1. Taxonomy (GTDB): domain Bacteria; phylum Pseudomonadota; class Gammaproteobacteria; order Steroidobacterales; family Steroidobacteraceae; genus 13-2-20CM-66-19. Next base: position 36,776 of record CAZBTV010000003.1, read on the forward strand.
GCTTCATCGAACAAGCGGGCGCGGGCATCGGAGTCGACGTACTTACGGGTGCCCGCGGCTTTTCCTTGTGTTGGAAGCCCGTCCGTGATGAGGACAATCTGATCGGGGAACGGGCTCAACGTCTTCGTCGCGGCGAAAGCGTTATAAAGGCTGGTGCCGTCGCCCGGCACTATGGCTTGCAATGCTTCCAGCTCACGGGCCAGCCGTGGAAGGTCGCCGCCCGAAATCCACTGACCCATCGAATCCGGCAACAGCGGCTGTGCCTTGGTGTTGAACGCATAGATCTGATACGCGCTCCCCGGAGGTATTTGTGTGAGGAGCCAGTGCACCGTCTCGATGGCGCGGCGCCATTTGGCGGCGGCACGCTTTGTCGTGTCATCTGCGTTTCGCAATCTCAGGATGCTGACAATGTCCTCATGCAGCATGCTCGCGGAAGAATCGAGCAGAATGAGAATGCGCCGGCCATGCATTCTCAAGCCGGTGATATAACGCCGGTCGCCGCCAGTCTTGCGGAAGGAGGCTACATCTTGCCCTGCCGGTCCGAGCTCGTCGCCCCCCGCTTCGAGTCGTTTCGTGCCTTCCTGGAGCGCCTGTATATCGGCCTTCAGCTTCTCGATGTGCTGCTGGCGCGAGAGACGGGTCGCGTCATAGTTGGACACCTGAGTCTTTCGGGAAGCAAGCTCGGCTGCCAGGACGTTGCTTTTGGCAGCGGCGCTAGCCACTTCGTCACGGGTCTTCTCCAGTGTGTCACGTAGCGCAGCGAGGTTACGTGTGCCGGTCAAAACCTGATTATCGAGCTGGCTTACCTCGGCGGCCAGCTTGTCCGTCGCCTGCGTCTGCACGAACCCGCTACGTGCACTGACAATGGTATAGAACAGAATGACTGCCCCGAACCCGCAACAAATGCAGTCGAGGAACGATAACGTAAACACCTCGGTGCTACGGCGGCGCTCGCTCACTTCGATGCGTCCGCAGGTGCACCGTCCGTTGCCGCGCCTATGGCGAGCAGCGCAATCTCAATGCCCGGATCGCCCAGGCGTACCTGGTCGCCGGCGCGCACCCGGACCCGTTCTACGACACGCTCGCCGTTGACGAACGTGCCGAAACTGCTGTGGTCGAGCAACACGACTTCACCCGTTACCGGAATGAATGTGCAGTGGCGCCTCGAGACTCCCGCGATTCCGTCAGGAAGTGTGAGGGTGCGCGTTCCAGCAGGTGAGCGACCCAGTACGAGGGGCTCTCCACCCAGCGCATAAACCTGGTTTTGCAACAGTAGATGGGAGGGACGCGCGCCTGGTGGTCGTCCTTTCCCCAACACAATACGCGTGACATCGCCAGAAACGGCCTTCTGTTGTGCTGGCAGCCGCCGCAGAAGGCGGGCCGCCTGCTCGCTCGGCTGTTCCGGCAGATCCAGGAGTGAGGTCGCGGCGGCGGCGAAGCCATCGGGAAGGCCAATCAGCTCGCAGTCGACAAACTGCTCCAGCTCGTCTCGTAATCCGGGAAGCTCCGCGACCGCCGACGGCGCGACCAGGGTGATGGGCGCCCCCGCGGGGCGCAGCTCGTGTAGCAAACGCGTGATCTCACGGCATGAGCTCCGTGCGGCCTGTGCGAATTGATCACGAGTCAACGCCACTTCGAATCGCTGCGTGCCGTGCGTCAGGGCAGCGCGAACAGCCCCGCCGACCGCAACCTCCCGCGCCCACGCCGGGAGGGAATCAAACAGACTCTGTTCTGTGGCAGCGTAGTACAAAGGGTCGAAGCGTGTTTGCTTCACCATCGTGGTGCTCACCAGCTCCAACCAGGCCTGATAAAAGCCCATCAGGCCGCCCCGCTGGGTCGCCACGGTACGCCGGCGCCTCACCTGGGCGCCGGCGCGATCGATGAAGGTCGCCGCTGCGTGGTGCAACCCCAGCTCGAGAACAATTGCAGAGCTCTCTATTCCTAGCGCGGCGACCGAAGCCACGCTGGAGTCAACAAACCCTCCGACACTCAGAGACAGGTTGCGCGCGATTGCGAGTACCGCGCCAAGGCCGCTCTCCGACACCCGCGCCGGGGCAACGATCCAAACACTCTCGCCTGGCATTGGCGCGCGTGCCGTGAGTCTCGCAGCCAACTCGGACGCGACCAACGCCAGAGCGCGCTCGTTGGCGACCGGTCCACTGCCAAGGAGTGTGCCGAGATGCCTCGTCGAGGTCGAGGTTGGATGGCGCCGAAGGGTGTTCCACGCTGTCGTGCCGGCGGACTCGTCCGTGCTGCCGTCCCAGACCGCACTGGGGGAGCTCGATAGGATCTCACCGGCGCGTGCGATTGACACAGCGCGATCGTCGAGCTCAATAGCAAGCGGATGCGGCACGGGTCAGATATCGCTAGGGAAACTGACGTTGTTGTCTGCCGACTGCCTGGGGTCTGGAGCGACAGTCGGGTCATCGCGAATAGTGGCTGACTCTTCGGGTACTTGAGGTGCGCCGGGCCGTGGAGGTTGACTTGCACCTGTAGGGCCGGAGGTCGTTGCCGGAAGTGGGGGCGCTGCTTTCGCTGGCGGTGCAGGCCTGTCAGCCGCCCGCGTCTGAAGGATCGCGGCACCGGCGGACAGAGCCAGGACACCCGCAAGGATGCTGAGGGAGCGCGGCAGCTGTTTCATGACGTTATCTCGAGTTTTGAGTTGGGTCGGCTGGAACGAGATGATATTGGAGCGTGCGGTCGAGGCCGGCGGTTGGCGTGACGAGGGTTTTGAACGGCTGAAAGCCTTGTTTACGCACTTCCACCCGATGCCCTGTCGCTGGAAGCTCCAACGAATGGGGCGCTGTACCGCGAGGCACGCCGTCCACGAATATCTGAGCGTCCGCCGGATCGCCTTGCACGGTAAGCCTAACGAGTATCGGCTCGAGGCGTGCAAAAACGGAGAGCTTGCGCCCGGGCTCTGCAAACACGGCTCGCACCCAGCTCTTGTAGCCTGGCGCGCTCAGGACGACCTGATGAGCGATCCCCGCCGGCAAATCGATTTCGGCAGGTGTGCGGCCGAGGTGCGTACCGGCGACCGTCGTGTCCGCGCCAGCGGGATCGGAGCGTAGGACGAGGTGCGCGTCAGGCTCGCCCAGCGTGACCGGTCCTATTGTCTGCGTTTCGCCGGCTTTCAATACGATGCTGCTCTCCCAGGTCTTTCGCCCCGGAAGCGCGATCTGGATCCGCCGCACACCGGAGGGCGCCGGAATAGTGATCGGCGCAGGCCCCGCTTCGACCCCATCCACACTGACGACGGCGCCTTCCGGGTTGGACAGGACCTTCAATGCGCCCCAGGAAGTTTGCAGGTGGACACGGAGATCCTGCTTCTCGCCGGCCCCGGCGATCGTCAGGTTCGCTATGTAGTCTACATAGCGAGGTGCGCTGATCATGATGGTGCGTGGGCCGGCAGGAATGCTCAGCACGCCCGGGGCGCGGCCAACCTGCACGCCATCTACGCTCACCGTCGCAGCGATGCCACCCGTATCGATATTCAACTTTCCCGGCAGCTTCTCCAGACGCAAGCGTACGCTACTCGGGACATCGCTTCGGACGACGATATCCGCCTGCGCGGTGTTATAACCCTCGTGCTCGGCACTGACCGAATGTCTTCCCGGCAAGAGCAACAGGCGACCGCCATCACGAATCGCCAACAGCGTGCCTGGAGTGTGTACACGTGCATCGGCCGGGCTTATGTCGATCGGCACTGGCACTAGCAGTGAGGTCACGAGAATGGGAACAGCCAACACGATCACAGCAGCTACGGCGAGGAGCAACTGACGCGGACTTGGGAGACGTGGCCGCGTGCGCGTATCAGCAAGTTCGTCTCGCCGTTCCAGGCGCGGAATGCGCAGTGTATCTGGCGCATGGATCTCGAGATCTGCGTCTCCACTATCACCGTACGCCAACGTGGCCAGGGTTGCCGCGGGCGCGATTGTGGCGTTTCCAACTAGGTGATGGACATCGATGCGCAGCAGGGTACGCGATGCGTCCCTCACCACAATCTGTGCCTCACCAATTGTGAGCGTATCGTCCCGGTGCAGGTCACACGCGGTGATGAGCGGCTGGCCATTGAAACGGACAGTCTTTGCGCAAGGGTGAACGATCCAAATGCCTTTGCGACGCTCGATGGTCACGGCGGTGCCAGGGGCAGCCCCTGGCAAAATGATTTCCGCGCCGGTCGCGCCCGTCTCTGCCGGATTCGCGCCGCCGAGCGACACTGTTTCGCCCAATACGCGCTCGCCAAGGGGCTCGCGAACGCGAATCTGGGCGTAAGCCGCCGCGGACCTCATCGAAGGAGAATCGTTCACGGACTTCAGCCAGACGGAGGGGCTCCCAGCCACGCCTCTAGATTGGATCCGAGCAGCTTACACTGATCGTCTGGTTTTCTTGCCCTGGCGCGACTGTAATATCACGGTATACGTCCCGATAGCCGTCGCGCTTGCCGATGACGGTGTACTTTCCGGGCTTGAGCTCGATTTCCCTCTTCGCGAACGTACCGAATTGTCCGATGTTCGGGATCGCTACGGCTGTAGCGTTATCCGACAGGAGGGACAGCCGAACAGGCTTGTTCAGATCGGTCCGCGCCCCGGAATCGGATGGTGTGGAATCCGATCGCCACGCCGAGTCGCCGCGGCCGGAAACGTCCGTGTGAGCGGACCTCGCGTAATCCGAAAGCAGCGGCTCCAGGTTGGCGATCTGCGAGCGCAGCACCGGACCTGAAGTCGTCTGATCATTCGCCTTCTCCAGAAGCGTCCTCGCCTGTTCCCGAATTGACGGCGAGCTGAGGCGCTCCGGCCGGTCGATGAGCGCCTGCATGGCAGCACCGAGCTCCGCGCGCGCGGCGGCACGATTCTTACCTTCCTGGGCGAAAGCCAACGACGGATCGGCCTGGAGCGCGGAATCGTACAGCTGCACCGCCTCGTCCCATCGCTCCTGCGCTTCAAGTGCCGCCGCACGTTGCCGTAGGGAAGCGAATCCTTTGGCGGACAGGGCGGCGCCGACGCGGCGCAAGCCCTCGGCCGCTTCTACGCCATTCGGCCGTATTGAGCGTGCGTTCTCGAAAGCGGCGCGTGCATCGTCGAGTCGACCCGCGCCGAGTGCGGCGAAACCTGAGCCGACAGCTTTTGCATAATTGTCGCTCCCGAGAGCTGCGTTCGCGCGCAAAAGCCCAGAGCGCGCGCGCTCGTTGCCGGGATCGAGGGAAAGCACCTGCCCGTAATCCTGTGCCGCCCGGGAGTAGTTGCGAGCGCTCTCCGCATTTTGCCCGTCAGCGATCAGCGGAAGAACGGCGACCAGGCTGTGCGTGCGGCGCTGGCCTTCGGCAATCCGCCGGTCGTTGGGATCGATACGGCGCGCAAGGTCGAAAGCCTCGTTCGCGACTTCTTGCTGACCTGCGGCCAGTGCTTTCTGGCCTGCGGCGATTTGCGCAGTCAGTGCCTGCGCCGCTTTGCTCTCGACAGCGTCGAGGAGGCGCGAAGCGTCTTCGAGTCTCTGCTGCGCGATTCGAGTATTGCCCGCATCATGGGCGCCGACGGACTCCGCTGCACGCGTCTTTGCCATCGCGAACTCGGGACCGCCCCATACACCGGCGCCTCGTGCTTCCAGTTTGGCAAGGCGGCGGTCGAAGCTCTCGCGGGCCTTCTGCAGCTTGGCCTCGTCCGCGCTGTCACCGTTGGCGGCATTGGCTGCAGCGGTGTCATTTGCATTTGCCGCATCCTCGGGAGCACTCGTCAAGGACGCACCCAGATTCTTGGCCGCCTGCGAAAGCGTGGCCAGGTCGAGCGGGCGATCCTGCGGGGCATAGCGAGGCAGCCACCAGAATACGGCGACGGCCGTGCCTGCCAGAAGACCCAACAGGACCATGGGCCAGCGCGAGCTTTTCATAGGCTCGAGACGCGTTACCCTTGGGATGGTCTCGAGTTGGATGGCCTCCCACAAGGGACGCTCACCGCCGGGGGTCGAGCCTGCAGCTCCGGCCACCCCATCGATCAACGCGGCGGCTGCGCCGAACGGCGCACTCTGCTGGAAGTCAGGAGCGGGCGGAGGTCGTTGAGTCGGGTCGGGGAATATCGGTGTTGCGTTGGGTTGTGGCGTCGGACTCGCAGCCGATCGATTGACTGATGCTGGATTGGTCGACGGCACATCGGAATCATCCAAGCCCTGACGCAGGAACGATGGCGCCGGCGGCGCGCCCGCCCAGGTCGATTCCGGCTGCGCGGGCTGCTCCAGTGCCGTAGCACGCAACGCGGACGGGGCCGGCCCCTTACCTTGTACGTTTTGACCGAACAACGGCGCGCGTTGAATGGGCCGCGCCTGCGTTGTATTCGCCAAGGCCGGATCCGGTCCTGGCGCTCCGCCTTGTACGAATTGACCGGGCAACGGCGCGCGTTGGATTGGCAGCGCTTGTGTTGCATTCGCCAAGGCCGGGTCCGGTTCTGGCGCTCTGCCTTGTACGAATTGACCGGGCAACGGCCCGGGTTGGCCGGGCACCATTTGCGACACGTTCGCCCACGCTGGAGCCTTTTGCGGCGGTCCGCCAGGCCGGGTTTGAGCAGAGAATGGCCCGGGTTGGGCAGGCCGGGCCTGGGTGGCAGTAGCTGCTATCCGATTCGTTTGTGGCGCTCGCGGGCCTTGCTCGTGCGTTGACGCAGGCTGCGGCGCGAGAACCTGAGTTGCGTTGGTAGGGACTGGGGTCGCTGGAGCCGCGCCGCTTTGCGGGGACTGAGTGTGCGCGGGTGACAAGTCATGTGCGCTTGATGCCGGTATCTCGCTCGATGCCCGCTGCGCGGGGGCTTCCGGTTGAATTGGCCCATCGCCCGGACGGGTGGCGTGTTCGGCGCCGGAGAGCGCCTGTCGCGCCCCGGGGCGCTGTGTTACCTCTGACCGCTGCGTTACCTCGGGCCGCTCTACGGGCGTGGGCCTCGACGCCGTCGGAGTTTGTGACGGCGTGCTCTGGGCCGCCGATCTCGACGACTGTCGCGCCACCAGCGCATTGGCCCGGAGGAGCTCGGGAATGATGCCGAGACTCTGGGCATGTTCCTCCTCGTCTTCCTGTTCGTCTTCGTCATCAACTTGATCTTCTCGGCCTACTGGGCCTGCGCGGCCCGCTTGCGCCGTGGGTCCTTTCACCGGCAAGGCCCCGGCGGCCGCTGGACCGGCGCTCTGAGGCGGAGAAGGGATTCGGGAGACCACGGCGCCTGATGAGGCGTCTGTCGCTGGATCTCCCACGGATTCGAAATCAAACGCCAGCGTATCGTTCAAAGCCGCGTCGAGCTCGTCTATCACCTCGCGCATCGAGCAGGGCCGCTCGCGCCGATCCTTCGCCAACATCCTCATTACCAAGGAACCGAGGAGAGGCGGGATCTGGCGTGTCGGCACCAGCTTCGGAACCGGCTCTTCCTGAGCGCGCCGGATGTCAAAGTGCGGATAATACGGGGGATAACCGGATAACAACTCGTACGCGAGCGCGCCTAGCCCGTAGATATCATCGGCTTCCGTGGGCGCCTCACCCCGCAGTTGCTCCGGACTCGCCGTGAACGGCGACAAGCCTTGCCGCTGCGCGTCCGTTGCCGTCGTGGAGGTCGTCCCCGCGGCACCGAAGTCGGCCAACTTCACGCGGCCGCGCGCATCGAACAGCACATTCCCGGGCTTCAGATCACGATGGATGACGCCTCGTTCGTGGGCATGCTCCAGCGCCTGCGCAATGTCCAGCAGTACCGGGATGATGTCGAGGTAGCCCGCCCCTCGCAGTCGGCGCAGATCGCCGCCGGTAGCGAGCTCCATCGGCAGGACGACCGTATCTCCGGATCGGTGCGGCGGGAACACCTTTAGAACGGAAGGATGATTCAAGCGGCTCGCGATAGCGTGTTCCCGCTCGAACAGGGCCAGCACACTGTCGAGCGACGCCTCGACGGCAACTGGAACCTTCAAGGCAATATCGATCCCACGTGTATCGTCGTGCGCGCGCCACACCTCGCCCTGTCCGCCCGCTCCTAATTTTTCGAGCAGCGTGAAGCGAGCGTCCAGACGGCGGCCTTGCATAGGGGCAACGAGCTCTGTCATGACCTGGTGGGACCCCGAAAGAGCTGTACAGGTTCCGGTTCAAGAAGTTCTGGCGGTAGTGCCGCCTAGCCTGAGCAAACTTCGAGCCCGCGCCCTCGGCCGCACCTTGGACGTGCGCAAGGTGCGTATCCAAAGCCAGGAGAAGTCCTTTTGCCCGTACGCCACAGACGGTGAATCAGAATGTCTCACTTCGCCGACGTACCCTGCTCGTAGTCGGTGTATTCCTTCCAAAGCTTCGCGCGTAGTTTGGGATCCGTTTCCTGCTCCGCTGCACGACGAAGTCGGCGTGCCACGACGTCGTTGTCGCTGCCCGGTGAAATGTTCGGAGCCGTAGCGCCGTTTCCGCTGCCAGATCCGGAAGGCAAGCCGGCCTTACGCACAGATCCGGGGCGGGCGAAGCTTCCGCCAGTAGAGGTGCCCGCAAGCGAGCTGGGCACATACGCGGCTGCCGTGGAGTTATTGGCTTCTGAACCGCCGGTTGCAGTCGGCGCACGGCTTCCCCGGTCGGCCGCCGCGAGACCGCTCGAGTAATCACGGCCCAGAGCGACCCCATCGCCGGATTGCGCTTCCAGCTCACGTGGTGAAGGCTGCTCGCAGCCTTCAAGCTGTTGCTCCTTGCGCAGCTCCACATCCAACGAGTGAAGCGTCAGGTACATACGCCTGTTGATCTGTGCTAGTCGCGGATCGGCAGACGGTTGGGTCAGTAGTGACTCGACCTCTGGATCTGCATTGGCATCGCGTTTCGGATCCCTGGAGACCCAGTGCAGCGTGTCCGATGCAGCATTGGGACAAACGCCGTCCCGCGCGGCCGTCGCCGCTGGAGCCTCCTCCTGCGCGGGTCTCGACGCACAGCCGGCTCCGATGAGACAGAGGAGGACGGCAAGCAAGAGTGGACTCGTTGGCGGACGCATGGTGCTTCTTGCTCACTTACACTCTGTTACACGCTGTTGCCTGGTTGCATGCCTCAGACGCAACGCCCAGCAGAGCCCTGAGTTACGACTGTACACCGCTCCGGCGGTTCCCTCTGCAAGCACTTTGCAAGGCCCGCGCCCGGGCGCTCAGAACCCCAATGACAGCTGCGAGCCTTCTCGCGGCGGTGGCCGGAACAGCTGTGTATTTTGCGCTATCTCCCGACCGCCGGAATTCAGGCCCAGGCGTTTGCAGGCGATCCTGAAGCGATTGCGCAGCAGCTCCGCAACGGGCCCCGTGCCGCGCATCCGGTCACCGAAGGTGGAATCATAATCCCGGCCGCCGCGCATATCCCGGATCAAGGACATTACGTGGGCGGCTCGATCAGGGAAATGCTCGGCCAGCCATTCGCGAAAAAGGTCTTTGATTTCGTATGGGAGCCTCACCATGGTGTAGCCCGCCCAGCGAGCGCCATTGGCGGCGGCGGCCTCGAGAATGGCCTCCATCTCGTGATCGGTGATGGCGGGGATCACTGGAGCGGCCATGACTCCTGTTGGAACGCCTGCCTCATTCAACTCGCGCAGCGCCCGGAGCCTTGCCTGTGGAGAGGCGGCGCGGGGCTCGAGCACCCGCTTCGTCTCCGCGCTCAAGCTGGTGATGCTGATCGCAACGCTCACGAGGCCGTCACGAGCCATGCCAACCAGCAAATCCAGATCGCGCAACACCAAAGCGCTCTTCGTGATGATCGACGCCGGATGCCGTGTACGAGCCAACACCTCGAGCACCGACCGGGTGACCTTCATGCCCCTCTCGATCGGCTGGTACGGGTCGGTATTCGCGCCGATCGTTATTGGCTTACACACATACCCGGGCCGCGCCAGCTCCTCTTCCAACACCCTGCCCGCGTCAGCTTTGTAGAATAGCTTCGTCTCGAAGTCGAGACCCGACGACAGCCCCATGTATGCATGACTCGGGCGGGCGTAGCAGTAGATGCACGCATGCTCGCACCCTCTATAAGGATTGATGGACTGCTCGAACGGGATGTCGGGTGATTTGTTCGTTGTTATGATGCCGCGCGCACGGTCGGGCTCGACCGTCGTGGCGATCGTGTCGGGTTGGTCCTCTTCATACCAGCCGTCGTGCACCTCCTCCACTTCCTGCCGCTCGAAGCGGCCCGGCGGGTTCGAAAGCGCTCCTCTGCCTCTGAGGACCTTGCGTCCTGGCGTCGTCGTATGGCTCATCCTGATGACTGTACATTTATACAGAACATCCAGTAAAGGGCGGCTTTGAAGATCGCGCCAAGGTAACGGCTAACGGCTGCGGTGGGCGCAACTTCCGAACCCAAGCGTTGCAGTACGCGCGCGTTGTGTCGTAGATGGTATTTCCGGCACGGCCTCGAGCGCGTGCAGCAGCTCTGGTATTGCGTTATGGTGCCGCGCGAGGAAAACCCATGAGCGACAGGCGCATACGCAACATAGCCATCGTTGGAGGTGGAACAGCAGGCTGGATGGCCGCGGCCGGCCTCTCGAAGGCCCTCGACGGCATAGGTATTCGAATCCAGCTGATCGAGTCCGCACACATTGGCTCGGTCGGAGTGGGCGAGGCGACGATTCCGCCGATCATGGACTTCATCCGGCAGCTCGGCATTGCCGAGGACGACCTGGTTCGGGACGTACAGGCCACCTACAAGCTCGGTATCGGGTATCGCGACTGGACCCGGCCCGGGCATTTTTATTTCCATCCTTTCGGTCCAACCGGGCCGGGAATCGGGAGCATTCCGTTCCAGGCCTACTGGCTCAAGATGTACCTCGCCGGAAATGCGGCGCCGCTCGAGGAGTATTCGATCCAGGCCGTGGCAGCGGCCGAGGGTCGATTTACCCGCCCGGTGCACGCACCCAACACACCGCTGAACAAGATTGCGTATGCGCTGCATTTCGACGCCTCGCGCTTCGCCCACTATCTACGCGGGTTTGCGCAAGGCCGGGGCGTACAACGAATCGAGGGAGAAGTGCGGAGTGTTTCCGTCCATCCGCAGAACGGCTTCGTCGAGTCGGTAACACTAGAGACGGGTGAGTCGATCGCGGCCGATCTCTTCATCGACTGCAGTGGCTTCCGCGGCCTGCTCATCGAGGAGGCCCTCCAGACGGGGTACGAAGATTGGAGCGGCTGGCTGCCCTGCGATCGAGCGATCGTCGTACACAGCGAGCCTGCCGCACCACCGGCCCCCTATACTCTCGTGACCGCTCGCGAGGCCGGGTGGCAATGGAGCATTCCGCTCCAACATCGAAACGGCAACGGCTACGTTTTCAGCAGTGCCTTCATCGGCAACGATGCTGTGGAAAGAACGCTGCAGGCGAATGTCGAGGGCCGGTTGATCAGCGCACCCGTGGCGCTCCGCTTTACACCTGGGCGGCGCCGCAAAGCGTGGAACAGGAATGTCGTCGCACTGGGTCTGGCAGCCGGGTTCCTGGAGCCCCTCGAGGCCACCGGCATCTATCTGATCCAGCGCGGCATCGCCATGTTGCTGAGGTTCTTTCCGGATCGCGACTTCGCAGCGGCGGACATCGATCGCTACAACCGCGTGCTCGAGCTCGAGTTCAGCCGAGTGCGCGACTTTCTACTGATGCACTACACGCAGACCGAGCGCGGCGGGGCATTCTGGGATCACTGCCGGTCGATCCCGCTGACGGACACCCTGCTGGAGAAGATCGAGCTTTTTCGAAGCCATGGTCGGATCTTGCGCGACGATGCCGAGCTGTTCCCGGTCATGAGCTGGCTTTCGGTCATGGTCGGGCAGAACGTCCTCCCACGTCGGCACGATCCCTTGGTGGACGGCCTCGATCCCAACAGGATCCGGTCCAGGCTGGAAGAGCTGCGCACGGAGATCAAGCGTTGTGTTGGATCGATGCCGTCTCATTGGGATTTCATCCAGAGCAGAAGTGCGGCCAGCGTCGGCCGCTGACATCCGCGTCAGCATCGCGGTCGCCGCGCGGCTCGAGCAGGTCACGCGTTGGGCTGGCCGCTCTCGATGAGCCACTCGCGCCAGATCGCCACGAGAATGGCGAGAATGACCGGCCCGATGAAGAGGCCGACGAGTCCGAAAGCCGCAACTCCACCGATGACGCCGAACATGACGAGCAGAAACGGAATGCGGGTCTCGCGGCTGATCACGAAGGGGCGCACGATGTTGTCGATCCAACTCACCACGATCGTGCCCCAGATGAGCAGCCCGATGCCGGCAGCCAGGTGTCCGGTGGCAATGAGCCAGAAACCGATGGATGCCCAAAGGATGGGAACCACGAACGGGAGCAGGCCGCAAACAGTAGTCAACACGGCCAGGAACACGGGCGCGCCGACGCCGGCGGCCCAGTAGCCGACTCCCGCCAGCGCGCCTTGCGCCGCCGCTGCGAGGACCAGTCCATACACCACGGCCTTCACCGTGGGTCCGATCGCTTGTAGATAGTTATGAACCCTGGGCCCGAGGACTCGCTCCAAGGCGCGAGCGAACTGGCTCGCGAATTTCTGGCCGTCGCGATACACGAAGAACAGGCTCAGCACTGCGAAAAACAGCTTGACCGCATTACGGGTAACGCCACCCAGCACGTGCGCGATGCTCGTAAACGAGCGTTCCGCCAGGTTGTGCAGCTCCGTATTCAGGGCGCGCGGGTCCTGGGCCATCCGGGCGCTCAGATCGCTGAGCTGCTCGCCGATCCAGGGAAGCTTCATGAGAGCCGGCGGGAGCTGCGTGCCGTTCACCAGAAGCCCTTCGACAGCTTGATAGGCCCGCACGACCTCCACTCGCAGAATGACAATGAGCCACGCAAGAGGCGCTATCACCGCCGCCGTGATGGCTACCGTCATGATGAGAGAGGCGATGATCGTCCGACCCCGAAAAGCGCGCACCAGCCACTGATACGCGGGCCAGCTCACGTAGGCCAGTATCGCCGCCCAGACGATCGGCACGATGAACGGATCCAGGACCTGGAAGCCGAGGACGACCAGCATCGCAAGCAGCGCGACGGTGATGAGTCTTCTGATCCAGGGCGCGGACGTAAAGTCTTCCATCACTCTCCTGACGGGTGCTGGGTTGAGGTTCGCCATCGTTTTTTTTCGTGCGGAGGCCTATTCCAATCCGGCCGTGTCAGAGACCATCATGGTGATCGCGAGCAGAGTGCAAACCACGAGGCTGAGGTTGCGTCGCAGGCTCATATAAGGGGCGGGCAGCTCGGCCCCGACATTGCGATGTTCGTAGAGCCAGAACACGCCGAAGCCCACCACCAGAAGCGCAAGTCCCCGCTGTCCGCCCAGCACGCCCGCCACCGCACCCACGAGGGCCGGCAGAACGGCGCCACCAATGCGTACCGGCCGCCAGGCCATCCGGCCAGCCAGCGCCAGCCCCCAATGGACCGCGCCCGCGAAGGCGAGCACCACCGCCCCGAAGGAAATCGCGATCCGCTGCGCAAGCTCTCGCGCGCGATAGTCCGGCAACAAGGCGATGCCAAGCAGGCAAAGCACGAATGGCGCCACCCCAGCGTAGCTGACGATCTCTGCGGTGGTGTTGAGACGGGATGCCGTCCCACCCTCGATATTCATGGGGCGCGATGATGCCAGGAGGGCGCACGGAGGTCATCGAAACTTGTCGGCCAGCCGACCTTGACGCCTGTCGAGCCTCGCAGGCAGGCTTCCTGCGCTCGCAGAATGCTCACCTATTTGAATTACGAGAGTTCCAGGAGCTCATCATGTCTGGACTGCCTCCGGTCGATCTCAAGGCGGAAGAGGCGGCGCGTGCTCGCCAACTGCAGCTCACCAAGCCACCGGGATCCCTGGGGCGTCTGGAAGACCTCGCCTGTTGGTTCGCCGGGCGCCTGAAAAACTCGGTGCCGCCCATGCCGCGCTGCGAGGTCTTCGTTTTCGCGGCGGATCACGGCGTTGCCGAGCGCGGTGTCTCGGCTTTTCCGCAATCCGTCACGGCGCAGATGGTTGCGAATTTCGCGCGTGGAGGTGCGGCGATCAACGTGCTCGCCGGGCTGGAAGACTGTCGCATCGAGGTCGTCGACGTGGGCGTTGCATCCGGTGATCCGAGTCCGCCCACCGTACGCAAGGAGCGCGTCCGTGCCGGAACCCGCGATCTGGCATCCACGGCCGCGATGACCCCGGAGGAGGTGCGAGCTGCGATGTCCGCCGGAGAGCGATGCGCGCGTGCCGCCTTCGAGAGGGGGGCTCGGCTTCTCATCGCGGGTGATATGGGAATCGCCAACACTACCGCGGCGGCCTGTCTCATCTGCGCCTTCACGGGTGAGACACCCGAGGCGGTCGTCGGCCGGGGCACGGGAGTCGATGATGTCGGACTCATCCGCAAGCGCCAGGTCGTGCAGATAGCGTTGGCGAGAGTAGCGAAAGGGGATGCCGGAGACCCGATAAGCACGCTCGCTGAGCTCGGCGGCCTGGAAATCGCGGCGATGGCGGGCTTCTATCTGGAGTCTGCCCGGGCCGGCGTGCCGGTTATGTTGGATGGTTATATCTCTACGGCCGCCGCTCTCGCGGCCGCGGCTGTCGAGCCCGGCGTGGTGGAGTGGATGCTTGCGTCGCATCGCTCGGCAGAAGGCGGCCATCAGTTCGCGTTGCGGAAACTCAAATTGGAGCCGTTGCTGGACCTTGGCCTTCGCTTGGGAGAGGGCACAGGCGCCGCGCTAGCCCTGCACCTGGTGCGCGCCGCGCTCGTGTTGCACGCCAGAATGGCGACATTCGGCGAGGCCGGTGTGTCAGGGTCGATCAAGGAAGCGCAGTAGTCGGATCGAGGCGGACGCGATTTCCGCACTATGAATGAAGGCGACCAGGGAACAGACACGTTGGCTTCAGGGCCAGAAGGCGCTGAAACCGCCAAAGGGGACAGCTACGAGCCAAGGGAGCAGCGGGCGCCCGCTGGCCCGCGCGGGAGCTTGCGTGGCCTGCGGCTCGCCATGCAGTTCCTGACACGACTGCCGGTGCCTGGCGTGGAGGATTTCTCTGCGCACGATCTGGCTCGGTCAGCGTACTGGTTTCCCTTCGTCGGACTGGTGGTCGGAACCATCGTTGGCCTGTTGATTTACGCTGTCGCCCACCGTGGCATGGCGCTGGCCGCGAGCCTGGGAGTGCTGGCATGGGTCTGGCTAACGGGGGCACTGCACCTCGATGGCCTCGCTGATCTGATGGATGCGCTGGGAGCTTCGCATCGGGACCGGCAGCGCTTCTTCGCCGTATTGGCCGATCCACACGTAGGCACCTTCGGCATCGTCAGCATCGTGCTGGTGTTGATGTTGAAAGTCGCCTCTCTGGCCGCGCTGCCTGCTGGCGCCTTGCTGGCAATACCGCTGATTCCCGCATGGGCGCGCCTCGGGGCGCTTGCCTGGGGCCGTTGGTTGCAACCCCTCAAACCGGGCCAGGGAGAGCGCTTCGCGTGGCGGATTTCCGTGGTTGGAATCGCGTTCTGGGCGGGGATGTTGTGCCTGGCGAGCGCAGTCGTGGCTCCGGTACTCTGCGCGGGGCCTGTGGTCATCGCTGCGTGGGGCGCATGGCTCAAGGCGCGCCTGGGTGGGATGACGGGCGATTGTCTCGGGGCCGGAGTGGAAGTAACCGAAACGGCATTGTTGCTGTTGTTGGCACTCACTTCAGGCGCAATGCCAGTCCGGCTGTAACCAGGAAAACCGCATCGCAGGCGGCAGCAACGAGCTGGTTGAGGCGCCCCTGCTCGTCGCGGAAGATTCGAGCCGCCGCATTCTCGGGCACCAGGCTGGTGCCAACCTCGTTGCTAACCACGATGACCTCACTCGAGGTAGCGCTCAGACTCACGAGGAACGCGTCTCGCTGGACGTGCCACCCTGTCAAGTCGGCCTCGACCTCAGCGCGCGGCCCCATGCCGTTCGCGGCGCCCAGCTCTCCGGAGGACGCCGCGTCGGGCAGTATGGCCGGCCACAGACAATTCGCCGTCCACAGCGTCAGGCAATCCACGAGCAGCAAATCTCCTGTCCGAGCTTCCTCCTCCAACGCGGCACCGAGTCGCAGTGGCTCTTCTCTGACTCGCCAGTGCGCTGGCCGTTCGCGACGGTGCGCATCGATCCGCGCAGCCATCTCAGGATCGGACGCCGTGGCCGTCACAACACAACAGACCTCGTTCGAGCGGTCGGCGGCCCACCGGGTCGCCAGCGAGCTCTTTCCGGAGCGAGCACCACCGATCAGGAAGGTTCTCATGACGTCGATGTGCTACAGGCACGCTCGAACTCGAGGATGTGCCTTGCGACGGACTCAGGGTCCTCGTGATGCATCATGTGGCCGGTGCCCGCAATGGTCACCGTGCGCAGGTGCTTGAACGACGCACGCAATCGCTCATCCGTGGCATAGGTCGCGTAGCGCCCGAGGTAGTCCGACAGCGCGCCGAATACCAACAGCATTGGAGCTTCCAGTCGTGCCCAGCAAGCTTCCGCTTCCTCGCGCCGGTAGAGAATGGGATTCACCATACGATGACGTGGATCGAAGTGCAGCCGAACCTCATGACCGGGTGTCTCGCTTCCGGCCGCGAGGCCTACAGGCCGACTCCAGGCTTTGGCGACGTATTCAGAGATGTCGGGGCTCAGTCGCGGGTTGCGCATTCGCAGGATCGAGGCCAACTGCTCGACCGAGGTATAGCGGCCCTGCGGATAGGGATCACGCAACTCGTCCAGCCAACGCTCATATCGGCCCGGCGCATCGGAGGGGTGGGTCGGCGCCAGGCCGAGCCCCTCGAGGTTCACCAACCACCTCAAGCGCTTCGGCCGGATTCCACCGTACATTTTTGCCACGTTGGCGCCCATGCTGTGACCGACGACTCGAGCGGGTTGTTGCGGCACAAGCCGGTCCAGCAGCACTTCCAGGTCAGCGAAATAGTCGGGGTACCAGTAGCCGCCGGGCGCCCATTCACTATCGCCAAAGCCGCGCCAATCCGGAGCGACGAAGGTCCAGCTCGATGGCAGGCAGTCCACCAGGAACTGCCACGTGGCGCCGGTGTCGAGAAATCCATGCAGCAGTACGATGGGATCACTCGTCCGCTCGCCCCACCAGGTCAGCCTGTATCGCAGCCCGCGGACATCCACATCTTCCTGCCACGGCACGCGGCGGGGCTCATAGCTCATCGTACTTTCTTCCGCGAATAGTCATAATCGTCGGACCTCCTTGCGAGGAACGTTCGTCGCAGCGAGCTTCGGCGAAGCCAGGGTAGGCGATCATTGTTCCGGCAGGGTTTTGGCACTACACGGGTAACCCGTGGAGGGGTGACGCAATGAATGGGTTGAAACCGGAGGCATCGCCCGCAACGCCTACGCGCGACGAGCGCACATGGGGGATGATCGCGCACCTGTCCGCGTTCGCCGTCTTTGTGTTTCCACTGGGCGGCAACATCATAGCTCCGCTGATTGTCTGGCTCGCTCGCCGCGACACTTCGGCCTTCGTGGATGCCGAGGCCAAGGAAGCGTTGAATTTCAACATCTCGGTGTCGCTCGGCTGGATTGTCTGCGGCCTGCTTACGTTCGTGCTCGTCGGCATACCCTTGGGGGTGATTCTCTTCCTGGGTTGGTTGCTCATGACCATCCTCGCTGCCATCAAGGCTTCCGAGGGCAGGGGCTACCGGTATCCGATTTCCCTCCGCCTGGTCAGGTAGCGGCACCCAGTTGTCCCCTACTGGATCGGCAGACCCAGGATCAATTCGCGCACGTATCGCACCGGTGGCGAGCCGAAGGACAATACGGCGTCCTGGTAACGCTTGAGTGTGAACGACTTGCCCCATCGGCGGCGCACTTCCTCCCGCAAAGCAAGGTGCTCCTGCAATCCCACGAAATAGGTTGGCAACTGCGCAGCCGTAAGCTGCGCTCGAACCCACTTCGCGTTCGCCTCTCTCTCTTCCTGAAACGTGTCGTGGGTCATCAGTCGCATGGCTTCTTCACGGGACATGCCGTCCACGTGCACCCCCTGATCCAGAAGGGCGTTGGCGATACTGCGCAGATACCATTTCAGTTGGACGAGGTGCGTAATCGGGTCGCCGCCGCGGAATCCCTGCTCCACCATCATTCTTTCGGCGTAGACCGCCCAACCCTCGACAAAGCTGCCTGAAGCGAGCACCGCGCGCAGAGGTGAGTGATAGCGGTTGGCATGCATGAATTGCAGATAATGGCCCGGCATCGCTTCGTGGATGGTGAGGTCGTCGATGGAGCGCGTGTTGTATTCGCGCAGGAAGGATTTGACCTGGGTGTCGCTCCAGTCATCCGGAATCGGGGAAATCACATAGAAAGTCTTCTGGCCCCGATCCAACGGTCCCGGAGGGTCGCAATAGGCAAGCGCGACCCCTCGTTGGAATTCCGGCATTGGAATGATCTCGAGTGGGTCATCATAGATCGTGACGAGGTCATGGGCGCGCGTGAAGGCAGTCGCATCCTCCAGGGCATGGCGGGCGGTCTCGAACACCTGGTCGCGTGCGGGCTGTTGGGTGTAAGCGCGCTCTTCGAGAGCGGCGGCGATAGCCGCCTGCTCTTCGTCGGGGCTCGGTGTGGCCGGTAGTGCTGGCGCGTCCGCGCGGTTCTTCAAGAGAGTACGCGCGATGTCATACATCTCGGCGCGAGTGCGGATGAGCTCCGCCCGGGCTCGTGTGCGGATGTCCTCCCGGCTCATGGGAGAATCCAACGCGAACCGCAGCTTCGTATCGTAGAGTGCGGCGCCCAGGCGGAAGTCGCCCTTGGCTTCCGGCAGCAATTTCTTTTCAAGCCAGATTTGATGTTGACCGACCGCCGTGCGGGCTCGCGCGATGGCAGCTTTCACGGATGCCTGGTCCGCTTCCGGCAGCGCGGCCAGCTGCGGCACGACCAGCCGATCGATGAGGCTCAGTACGCCGTTGTTCTGCTTGACAGCCGTCTCAGCATGGATTTTTGGCACACGCGCCGGAACGAGAGATTCGCGTACCTGGGCGAGAAATCGCGGCAGCTCCGCCAGCCGGGCCCCCACATTGCGTAGCCGATCTGGCAATGGTGCGAAATCGCGAGCCATGAGCAGATAGATGCTGTTGCCGGCCAGATCGGTATAGATGAGCGGGTTCCAGCGCCACTCGGCGAGCGTTTCTACGCGCCAGATTGCGTACTGAAGCTCACTCGTCAGCAGGCGTGCATCAACCTGGTTTGCGCGCGACAGCTGCGCGCTATCCAGGCCCTGCAATTGCAACAGCAGCTCGCGCGCGAGGGCTACGCGGCGATCATAACCGGCGGCGCTCACATCATCGAGCTCCGCATCGAAGCGGTGATCGCCAAGGGATGTCGCGTTGACCGGCGTCAACGCTATCATCTCGTTGAGGTAGCGCTGTGAGATCCCCTCGAATGTTATGTCAGCTTCCGTCGGCGCCGGAGGTGGCGCAGGAGGAGCCGGTGCGACGGTGGTTACGCATCCCGCCATAGCCGCGGCGGCCAAAGCCGCCACAAACAGGCTGGCGATTGCAACGCGCGTCCGAGTCATGGCCTGGCTCTTCAAGTTGGGTTTTTTCATCCCACCGAATCCCGCTGGTTCGAATTCTCAAAAAGGCGTGACTTCCGGTCCCGGAACTTTCGATGTTCGAAAGCTGCCCGTTCCTTTGCGCCGGAGTGCCGGCAACAGCAGCATGATGAACAAGACGAGGATGCATGGGAAGCGCGGAGAGGTTCCCCCCGGCTCTGGCCGGTCCTCTGATAAGCTCTTGTATCAGATGTCGAATCCGCTTGCAGTCCTGCGCTACCGCGGTTACGCGGCTTACGCAGCGGCTAGATTTTGCACAACGCTGTGCTGGCAGATGCTCAGCGTCGCTGTCGGCTGGCAGGTCTATGCGCTCACCCGCAACCCGCTCGATCTCGGCTACCTGGGTCTCGTGCAGTTCCTGCCCTTCGTCCTGATGGTGCTGCCCGGCGGGCACGTCGCCGACCATACCGACCGCAGGCTCGTTCTGATGATCGCCTACGCTACTGCGGCGAGTTGCGCCGGCATTCTCGCGTGGCACGCTCTGTCCGGCTCGCAGAGTGCGTGGCCAATTTTCGTGGTGATGACGGTTTTCGGGACCGGCCGTGCCTTTTGGATGCCCGCAAGCCAGGCCATGACGCCGAATCTGGTTCCGGCCGAAGCGTTTCCGGGCGCTGTAGCGCTCAACTCGATGCTCTTCGAGGCAGGCGTGATCGCCGGTCCCGCGCTGGGCGGTATCCTCTATCTCATCGGTCCTTCGGTCGTCTACTGCACGGTCGCCGGCATGCTCCTGGTCTCGGTTCTCTTGATCTGGACCATCAAGCCGGTGCGGGCGCGACAAACCGAGGGCGGCTCTCAGGCTGCCAACTTTCTCGATGGCCTGCGGTATGTGCTCCACAGGCGCGCCTTGCTCGGCGCGATCTCTCTCGATCTGTTTGCGGTGCTGTTCGGTGGTGCTACTGCGTTGCTCCCGGCATATGCACGCGACGTGCTGCACGTCGGCCCGGTGGGTCTGGGCCTGTTGAGAACCGCAAGTGGTTTGGGCGCGACCCTCACGGCACTCGTACTGGTGGTGGCGCCTATCGAGCGCCGCGTCGGACGTTGGATGTTTGCGGGTGTTGGATTATTTGGTATTGCGACCGTTGTCTTCGGGATCTCCCGCAGCTTTCCGCTCTCGCTGGTGACGCTGATTGCGCTCGGGGTCGGAGACATGGTGAGCGTCTATATCCGGCACATTCTCATCCAGCTCGAAACGCCCGATGAGATCCGCGGGCGGGTCAGCGCCGTCGGCTCCATGTTCGTCGGCGCCTCGAACGAGCTGGGTGAATTCGAATCTGGCCTCACCGCACGCTGGTTTGGGCTCGTACCGGCCGTCGTTCTCGGCGGCGTACTCACGCTGCTGGTGGTGGGCTCGTACTTGAAGTTGTTTCCCGAGCTGCGGCTGATGGACCGCTTCGGGCGCAAGGGCGCACCGCCGGGGTGAGCGAGCTGACCATGCGCGCCAGGCGTTTACCGGGGTAATGCATCGTACCTTGTTAAGGTAAATTCGTGCCCCCGCGCGCCGCGGTATGTGATGCCGTTCTCCAAACTGCAGCGCCGCGATTCCGCAGCCCTTGCGGCAGTGCCAGATTGCGCTTCGGTGTAAATAACGATGAAGCGGCTATTCCAGGCTGACTGGCAAACACGCACACCCCTCGCGCGCCGGACACTAGCAGCTTATGCGCTGAGCGTGTTCGTCACATGCGCGCTGGGCGCTGCGCTCACGTACCGTTCGCTCCAACAACACCTGGAGGACGCCGCGCAAGCGCGCCTGTTGGAGAATGCGAGGCTCTACGGATTGGGGGTGTTTTCGCGACTCGAGAACGCTGACCGGCTCCTCGGACGGCTCACCTCCGCTGCCATCCAGGCCGGCGCGCAGACGCCT
The DNA here is from genome assembly GCA_964494895.1 of uncultured Steroidobacteraceae bacterium. Taxonomy (GTDB): domain Bacteria; phylum Pseudomonadota; class Gammaproteobacteria; order Steroidobacterales; family Steroidobacteraceae; genus 13-2-20CM-66-19. Next base: position 58,149 of record CAZBTV010000003.1, read on the forward strand.
GCCCAGCCGGATCCCGACTCACCCCTCGAGTCTGTGCGCTTCGTGCGCCCGGATGGGTCCACGGATGATGTTGATCCAGATGACGGCCGTGTGCGCCCGCGGGAGCTTGTTGCCTTGGCCGAGCAGAGTATGCGCGGTAGCACGATACGAGATTCGACCCTCGTGCTCGCGCACGATGATCTTCCCGTGCTCGTGCGCCAAGTGTCCGGAACGAGTCGTCTCTTCGCGATCGGCAGGATACGTCCCGAGTACATCTGGGGCGCCTCCGAGATGGTCCCGGAAGGGATACAACTGTGCATCGGCGGCCCGCGAAGCGCGTTTCGTGTTTGCCGGCCCCGGAACGATCAAACAGGCTCCGAAGACATGCCGCAGCAGAGTGCGCGGCTTACAGCGCGTTGGCCGCTGTTCTTGCGTGCCCGATTCGGCACTGACGACTGGTCCGTCGAGGCCAGCGAGTCGCAGAGCTCCGCCATCGCGCCTCTCAGTGGGATGCGAGCTCGCGCGATCCCGTTGGTCGGTGGCGCGGTGTTGCTGACAATATTCCTTGGCGGCACGTTTATCCGGCGCAGCTTTGGTCCTCTCGAGCGCCTGCTGGCCGACTGGAAAGTATCGGACGGAAAAGCCAGCGCAGCCAGTCTCGCACAGCCGTCTGCGGAGCTCGAGCAACTCTCGAGCTTCATTGCCTCCAGCGGAATCAAGCTCGAGCGATCCCGCAGTCTGCTCGAGGCGCTGATGGAGCTCGATCGAAAGATTCTGCTCACCGGATCGCTGCAGACAACCGTCCTCTGGCTGCTGCCCAGAATCGGGACCGAGCTCAACGCGCGCGGTGTCGCGGCAATGTTCACGGCAACGCCAGAGGGCGGCGCTGGCATGCTGTATGTGGCCACGAAGGCAGGCCCCCCTTCTTCCTCGGTGTGTGATGTCTCGATCCAGAGCATCCGCAATCTACTGGAGTCCGAAGGCGGCACACCTCTCTCCAGCCACGAGGGGACTGCTTTTGCCAGCCTGGACCAGCAAGGTTTTCGTACCAGCCGCGCCTATCCGATTCGCGACGAAAAACATCTGGTGGGAGCGTTGCTGTTGCTCGATCTGCCCGAGGAGGCGATGGATGCCGATACGGACCGCCAGGCACTTGCGTTCTCCGACCGCCTGTCAGTTGCCGTCTCACACTGGCGGCGCAAGGAGGAGTTGGCACGGGCTACGCAGTTCGACTCCCTTACAGGCCTTGCCAACCGGGAGTTGCTCCTGGAGCGCCTCGGGCGCGTGCTGGCCAGGAGCGCGGGAGCGCGTTCGCTGGCAGTCCTGCTCATCGGTTTCGAGGGGTTGGAGAATATCAATGCAACGCTGGGCCATCGTGCGGGAGATGAGCTCTTGCGACTGGCAGCCCATCGGATCCGTGCGGTCGTGCACGAGACGGAGACCCTGGCCAGACTGACTGGCAACGAGCTGGTCCTTCTCGTTCCGGACCTCGATGACCCGGCGGCTGCAGCGATGCCGGCGCAGAGAATCATTGCGCTCTTCGACAAGCCATTCCTCGCGGACGGCCTTTCCTATGCCGTGTCAGTCTCGATCGGTATTGCCGTATCACCGGCGGACGGGCTGACTCCGGAAGGGCTCATTCGCAGCGCCGAGACAGCCATGCGTCGTGCGAAGGGCGGCTCTGCCAGCCGCATCACCTTCTTCGAGGAGGTCATGAACAACCACGCCAAGCGCAGAGTCTGGCTGGAGCACGGACTGCGTGGCGCGATGGACACACATGAGCTGCAATTGTATTTCCAACCCAAGGTGGAGCTCCTCACACAGCGAGTCATAGGCGCCGAGGCCTTGTTACGCTGGGCGCATCCGACGGAAGGAATGATCGCGCCAACCGAGTTTATCCCGACTGCGGAAGCGAGCGGGCTCATCGTGCCGATAGGCCAATGGGTCCTCGAGGAGTCATGCCGGCGGCTGTTGGAGTGGCGTCATGCGGGCATGCATCTGGATCACATCGCCGTGAACCTTTCACTGCGCCAGCTCCAGGACGCTTCATTCCTCGAGCACCTGTTCCGACAGGTTTCCGAGATGGGCATCGACGCCCAGGCGCTCGAGCTGGAGGTCACCGAATCCATGTTCGCCGAGCAGCCGGCACAGCTCTCGAAGACGCTCGAGGAGATCCGCAGCCGCGGTGTGCGGATCGCGATCGATGACTTCGGCACGGGTTACTCCTCACTCGCGCTTCTGCAATGGGTGCCGTTCGACGTATTGAAGATCGATCGCGCCTTCGTAAGCGAGATCGGCTCCGGCACGGGCGATGCCATCGTCAAGTCGATCATTGCGTTGGGGTTGGCACTCGGCAAGAACCTCGTCGCGGAGGGCGTCGAGACCGAGGCACAGGCCCGCGTGCTCGAGCACCGCGGCTGCAACAGTGCACAGGGCTTTTACTTCGCCCCGGCCTTGGCCGCGAGCGACTTCATTCGCTTCCTTCGCGAGCATCAGAATTTTCCCGAGAGGCAAGCGCGTGCGCGCCGGGCGTGACTCACGCCAAGGCCTGTTGAGCCGCTTTCAAGCGTACACAACATTGTTGTTGCTCGCGTGTGTCGGCGTGCCTGCGCACAGCGCACTGCCGATGCAGTTCACACGCCTGGCGGCTGAGGATGGGCTTTCACAGGGCGCCGTCATGGCGATCCGCCAGGACTCGCAGGGATTTCTCTGGCTGGGAACCGAAGACGGGCTCGATCGGTATGACGGCTACGAGATTCGCCACTATGTCCACGATCGCGCCCAATCGCACAGTCTGCCTGCCAACTGGGTATCGGCCTTGGTGGAGGGTCCCGCTGGAATGTTGTGGATCGGCACCGCGGGCGCAGGAGTGGTCGGCCGGAATCCGAACACCGGAGCGCTGCTACCGATAAGCGACTTCACTGGCGACTCGGCGGTCGCGCCGAACGAGCAGGTACGACTATTGTATATCGACCGCGGAGGATGCCTTTGGGTAGCAACACGCGACCGCGGACTCGTGATGGTGGACCTTCCCCACCGCCGTTCGCGCCGATTCCGCAGCGTCGCCAATGCCCCCGAGACCCTCAGCAGCGACTCGATCTTCGCACTCGCGCAAGACTCCGGCGGGACAATCTGGGTCGGAACGCAAGGTGGTCTTGACCGCCTCGATCCGGCAACAGGGCGAGTCCAGCGACAGTCGCTGCAGCCGTGGCTGCCTGACAGCCAGACGCCCCCGCAGGTCGCTGCCTTGTTGGTCGACCGCGACGAGCTTTGGGTCGGCACCAACGAGGGCCTCGCGCGGATACCTCTTGAGGGTGCTGGACATGTCGTAGGGTATCGCAACCAGCCCGGCGATCCGCATTCCCTACCCGGTGATCGGGTACAGGCCCTCCTCATGGACCGCTCACGGAGATTGTGGGTTGGAACGGCCCATGGGCTCGCGCTCTACCAACCGCAGGGCGACGACTTCGAGACCTATCATCACGACCCGGCCGATCCGGCTTCACTGCCCGATGATTCGGTGATCTCGCTGTATGAGGACGGTGGTGGACTGCTGTGGATTGGAACGAAGACCGGCGGGGCCGCGCACTGGAACTCCCGCTCCTGGTCTTTCGGCCACCACCCGAGAGGGCCGGCGGGAAGTTTCGGTGATGCCGATCCTTCCGGGTTCGCGACCGATGCCGGCGGCACGCTTTGGATCGCGACATTCGGGGGTGGGTTGAGCGGGGTCCACAAGCACGACGGAAGTGTGGCGCATTACAAACATCGCGACGGCGACGGCACGAGCCTGCCCGACGACCGAGTGATGTCGATTCTCGTGGACCACGAAGACACGGTATGGGCGGGCACGATGAGCGGTGGGCTCGCGCGGCTCGATCGGCGCACGGGGCGCTTTCACGTGTATGGCTACGATGCCACTGATCCAACTTCGCTGCCGGCCGCCGGCGTCATGTCGTTGCTCGAGGACTCTCATGGGCAGCTATGGGTCGGTACTTTCGGGGGCGGACTTGCACGCTTGGATCGCGCCTCGGATCATTTTGTCCGCTACCCAAGTGATCCGGACGACGCTGCTACGCTGTCGAGCGGAAGGGCGACAGCGCTCGCGGAGGATCGCTCTGGGCGCATCTGGGTCGGCACGGACGGCGGCGGGCTGTGCTTGCTCGACCCGACCACTGGCCGTGTCACGCGCCTCGGCTACGACGCACAGGACGCGCACGGCTCGAGCGCGGATACCGTCTACGCAATTCGAGTGGATGATCGTGGGCGAGTCTGGGTCGGTACCCGCGGCGCCGGCCTGGATGAGGTGCTCGGCTCTGCAATGGAGCCGCAGAGGATCCGTTTTCGAAACTATTCGGAGGCGCAGGGGCTGCCGAACTCGACGATCTACGGAATCGAGACTGATGCAAATGGCCGGCTGTGGCTCAGCACCAATCGGGGCCTTGCACGGTTCGATCCCGCTACCGGTGAAGTGCGCAACTTTCGCCGCCCGCACGGGCTGCAAGCGGATGAATTCAACTTCGGCGCCCACTATCGCGGCCGCGACGGCGAGTTGTTCTTCGGCGGGCCCGGCGGATACAACGCCTTCTTTCCCGAGCGACTCGAATTCAACGAGCGCCCGCCACCGGTCGTCCTGACGGCATTCCTCGAATTCAACGAGCCCGCCCGCCTGGGCGTCGCGCCGGAGCGCGTATCACGCTTCGATCTGGGCTATCGGGATTCGGTCATCACGTTTGAGTTCGCAGCCCTGGACTTCGCCTCCCCCGCGCACAACCACTATCGCTACAAGCTCGAGGGTTTCGACCAGGAGTGGGTTGACGCTGGCTCCAAGCGCAGCGTGACCTACACCAATCTGGGCGGAGGCCAATACACTTTCCGGGTGCGTGCGGCCAACAGTGACGGGGTCTGGAACAACACCGGCATTCGCATACCGCTGCAGGTCGAGCCGCCGCCGTGGGCGACACCCTGGGCCCGGACGGGCTATGTGCTCGCCTTCGGTTTGCTGATTTTCGGGGTATGGCAGAGTCAACATAGAAAGCTTCGTCGCGAGGCACTCTACGCGCAACGGCTGCAGCGAGAGGTCGAAAGGCGCACCGCAGAGCTAGCGAAACGCAACGATGAGCTGAAACGTGCGAACCAACGCCTTCGCGAAGTGTCGGTGACGGACCCGCTCACGCGTCTCGGCAATCGGCGCTACCTCTACGAGGCCATCGCGGACCTGAGCGCTCCCCCAGCGGAAGCCAGCGTCTCCATTCCCCAAGCGGTGTTGCTCGTCATCGACCTCGATCACCTCAAGCCCATCAACGATCTGCACGGCCACGAGGCAGGCGACCAGGTGCTCATAGGAGTCGCAGATATCCTGCGGCGGTGTTGTCGCGCCTCCGACATCATTGTCCGCTGGGGAGGTGACGAGTTCGTGGTCGTCTACCTCGACGTGGACATGAACGCGGCCGAGCAGCTCGCGGAGCGCATCCGCTCGACAGTGGCCAAATGGACCTTTCGCACATCGGAGACCACCAGCGTGCGTACAAGCTGCTCTATCGGCTTTGCTCGCTACCCGTTCGTCTCCGAGGCACCGCTGCAAGTCTCCTGGGAGCAGTTGCTCGCAATCGCCGACGCCGCGCTCTATCACGCGAAGAAGGAGCGCAATGGATGGATCGGCTGGGCCGGAACGGCCGCGGCAGCAGGCCAGACCGACATCATCGAGTCGCTCGAGCGGGATGCGGAGTCACTCGAGCGCAAGGGGCTGCTCGATGTACGGCGGCCGCGGTTCCGGCCCGAAGACACCATCGACACGTTGTACCTTCCGCAATACCGCCGCAATGGGTGCTGACGTGCCGCTTCCCGGCGGTCATTGACATAACACGCTGTTTGACATTCCCTCGATTTTATTTGACTGACTGCACATTTCCGCTCGCGCGCCACTCAGGCCTCCTAACTCTGTGCGACGCTGCGTTGGGGAGCCAATGCCTCCCTGCCGGAGTGATCAGTCCGGCAATAATAAGGCGGGGATGATGGAGACCTACAAAGCTTTGTTTGTCGTAGCCACCTGTGGCGTGGCGATGGCTCTGCTATCGACCTCAACACCCGAGGCGGGTGTGGCACCTACCAGCTATATCGTCGAGGGTCCGAGCGCGGCAGCGGTTGCCAAGGCGGTGCGAAAGGCTGGCGGACGCATCACGCACGAGTTGCCGATCATCAATGGCGTGTCAGCGCTCCTCACCTCCCCCCAGATCACCCTCCTCCAGAACCAGAAGGGAATCGCGCTATTCGCCGATGGCACGGTCACCAGTCAAACCGTGACCAACCCGTATGGTTACTACGCATACACCATAGGCAATGCGCCGATTGACCCCTATGCCCGAACGATGGCTGGCGTCGAGGGCGTAGCCGCTCAGGGCCTCAATGGAATGGGTGTCACGATCGCCGTGCTCGACAGCGGAATCTGGGCACAGGATCCGAACGTCAGCACCATGTCGATGTTTGGCAGCAGACTTCTGGCGCTGTTCGACACGACGCTCGGCGGTCAGCTTGCGATGTACGGCTGGCAAGCTGCGGACCAGTATGGACACGGCTCACACATCACCACGGTCATGACCAGTCCAGATACATCGGTCACGGGACGCCCCTTGGGAATCGCCCCCGGCGCGAATCTGGTCGAGGTCAAAGCCTTCGACGCCAACGGTAGCGGTAGCTACTCGAACGTCATCAGCGGCCTCGATTGGATCTTGGCCAATCATTGCTACTTCAACATCCGCGTGTTGAATCTATCGTTCGGCGCCCCGCCGCGATCATACTATTGGAAAGACCCGATCGACCAGGCCGTCATGAAGCTCTGGCAGGCCGGGGTGGTGGTCGTGGCGTCTGCAGGCAATTTCGGCCCCAAAGCCCAGACGATCGCAGTGCCAGGCAATACGCCTTATGTAATCACCGTAGGCGCCATGACGGACAACTGGACGCCCAACGATCCCACGGACGATGGCATCACCTCGTTTTCCTCGGCAGGTCCCACGTACGAAGGATTCGTGAAGCCGGAGGTGGTGGCCCCCGGCGGCCACCTGCTCGGTGACATGGACGCCATATCGATGACTATTCCGAAGAAGTATCCCCAGTTCGCCTCGCCTGACTACGACAAATACGTCATGTCCGGCACCTCGCAAGCGGCGGCCGTCGTCAGCGGCGTCGTCGCGCTCATGATCCAGGCCAACCCGTACCTCGGTCCTGATCAAGTCAAATGCCGTCTGTTGTCTTCGGCCGCCGCGCTCGTGCGAAAGAACGGCACGGCAGCCTATTCGATCTTCCAGCAGGGCGCGGGATTGGTGAATGCCTACGATGCGGTTCACAGCCAGGCAGCGAGCTGCGCGAATCTGGGGCTCAACATCGCCGCCGACATCGCCGGCACGGCGCATTACGGTGGCCCAGCCCACCAGGATCCCAAGACCGGAAAGTTCTACGTAGTCGACTCCAGCGGCAATCAGGTTGGCTCCGACGGGTATCTGTGGAACAACAACTTCGCCAGAAACCAGGGCTACCTCTGGAACAACGGCTATCTTTGGAACAATGGCTACCTGTGGGACAACGGCTATCTCTGGAACAACGGCTACCTGTGGAATAACGGTGTCGAGTGGAACCAGAGCACCGTAACCCCGGCGACCTCCTCGATCAACAGCGAAGTCTGGAACAACCAGGAGTGAGCCATGGACCTGCGCTTGCAGCAAGGCTTCACCCTGGGCGAGACGCTGCTAGTGACAGCACTCCTTGCGGTCACTGCCGATGCGGTGGTAGCGCGGATCTCGACAGTGATCGAGGAGACTCGCATCGAGCGCGCACGGGAGGAGATCACTCGCATCGAGGCCGAGCTCGAGGCCTACCGAGCCCGCCATCATGAGCTACCGAGCTCGTTGAGCGACCTCGGCGCGACTGTACCTGCCGACCCGTGGGGCAGTGCCTACGAGTACGTGAATTTCGAGGCACGGGGCACTGTTGGGCAGCGGACTTTCGAGGGGCTCCCAATCAACTCAGAGTATGACTTGTACTCTCGCGGCGCGGACGGCCGAACGGATGTGAACCTTCGAAGCGAGACGGCGCGCGACGACGTTGTCCGAGCACGCGACGGAACCTACGTTGGCCCGGCCGCGGACTTCTGAGCCGTCAATTGAGAGTGTTTTGCGTGTCGCACTCCTCGACACAGAGGGATGCCATGTGCGCGAGCGTGATTGTCGATAGGCTGCTGTGAATGGCCGCTTCGATGCGCCGCCACGCCCGTCTTCCCTGTAAAGCCTGTGTTGAATCATCGTCAGCCGAGAGGCCCTTCAGACCAGGCACGTCCTCGCGCTCGATCGAGTCGATGATTTCAGCCAACGTCATGTCGTCAGGCGACCGCGCCAACACATAAGTGTGGCGTGAGCTTCCTACTTTGACCAGTCCGGACCTCACCAACGTCATCAGCGCACAGCCAATCGTTCGAGAGCTCACCACCATCTTCCGGCCGAGCTGTGCCGATGAAAGAGAATGCTTCGGCGCTCTGCAGAGGTGCAAGAGTACGGTAGCCGCGCAGTTCTCGACAACGCCCCGCCAGGGGCCTGCGAGGAGCTCCGGCGCGCTGACTCGTTTCCTGGAGCGGGTGGCACGACGTCGGGCCGCGGATCTCCGGCCAGAATGCTGACTCATCCTGTGTCCTCCATGCGCCTTGCTCCTGTTGATGGCGCAACCCCGATCTATAGATTCACGGAATAGCGTAGACGGAAAATGACCTGGCTACCGATGCTCCGGCTCGCATCAATCGGCTTGTTCTGATAGAAGTGACCGACGAGCGCCTCGAACTTGGCTCCCAGAGGTACGATGATGTCCTGCGTGGTCTGATAGGCATCGCCACCTCTCGGTACGATGTAGTAGCTGTTCGTGAGGCGCACGTTGAGGCGGCCGTGCAAAAAACGGAACTCCTCCCAGTTGTAGAAATTCACGGTACCCAGATTGTTCCGGTTCGGCTCGACGAATCCTTGGATGAACATCTTCCAAGGGATTGGAAGCAAGTGCTCGCTGATGCC
>CAZBTV010000003.1:67181-106701 GCA_964494895.1 uncultured Steroidobacteraceae bacterium
TTCTCTCTCTATGTGCGAGAAATCTCCCACTGCATGCCGGCGGCCACCTCGTCGGCCGCGTCGGACGAATGCTGATACCGCGCCACCGGCGACAACGCTCCCAGCCAACCCGTGGTACCCAAGGCGCGACCGCCGGTGAGGGTAGTGTCGTTGTGTTTGAAAGCGAAGGCAGTGCCGCTACGTTGTCCTGTCAGGAATTCGGTCGACAATGACACGAAGAACCGTTCCGGCAGAAGCTGGAAAACACCAAAACCTGCAAAGCTCTCACCATCGGGACTGTACCCGTAGATGATGCGGGCCAGCGAGCCGAATCCGCGGTTGCGTTGGCGCGTATCCTTGGGTTTGTTGCTGTTGGTAGTGGTGGTGGCGGGAGTGGCCGTAGTGGTAGCGGCATGGCCCGCGTCCTGCGCCCGCCCGACACCCGCGCTCGAAAGCGCGATCAACCCCGCTACGGTCCACCGGAGCGTCGAGTTCCGGCGCCGAGATGCGCTTGGCACGTCCGCACGTTCAAACGGTGAAGCTTTCGCCACAACCACACTCATTTTTGACATTCGGATTGTGGAAACGGAACGATTCGTTCAGGCCTTTTTTGCCGAAATCGACCTTCATTCCATCGATGTAGGCAAGGCTGTCCCGATCCACCACCAGCTTGACTCCCTGATCCTCAAACACCAGGTCGCTGGCGGCGATCTCCGCCGCAACGTCCATGACGTATGCAAATCCCGAGCAGCCCGATTTTTTTACGCCGAATCGCACGGCAACCCCGTGCTCCTGACGCGCGAGAAAGCTTCGAAGCCGCTCCGCGGCCGCTGTGGTCAGGGAAATTGACATGAGCGCGTCTCCTTTTGTCGTGAAACTACGTCCGGCGTCTAGGGAGTGCCGCGCAACTTCGGGTTCAAATGGTACAAACCGGTCAGCTTCGCGGTCTTGAGCACATGTCCCCTGAGCGTCTCGACGACGTCTGCTCCAGTAAAACGCTCGGCAACCGGGCACCGGGCGAAATCCATGGCGTACAACGTGAATATGTAACGATGCGTCACTGAGTCATTCAGGGGAGGGCAGGGTCCGTCATAGCCGTAATAGGATCCTTCCATGTCAGGGTTTCCCTTGAGCCATTCGGTGTAGCTGTTGAGGCCCAGCCTCACACCCCGTGGACCGTTTGGACCGGGCTTGCCCTTCATGGTGATCCCATCGGAAAATTCGCCCTCCGCGAACTCCCTGACATCGGGAGGGATATCGACCACGACCCAGTGATATAGCGTCGTCCTGGGGACGGCCTGCCGGATCGTCGTGTCGGGAACGTTCACGATCGTGCGATCCGCGGGAACGTCCGGATCGTGGCAGATCAGGATGAACGACTGAGCTGCCTCCGGAGCTTCCTGCCACGCCAGGTGCGGCGATCTGTTGCCGCCCAGGCGCATCCCGCCCTTCCCATCCGGCGCACCAAAGCACAGGCGCTCCGAAAGAATGGCACCGTCTTCGAAACTGGTGCTGTGTAGCCTCATGTCAGGCCTCCTTCTGAGCAGGCTTGAGTGCGGCTTGCCCCGCTGACCTTGGTGAGTACGGGTTCGCTCCTGCCGAGTGGTCGGTTTCGTCCATGACCGCAACGATCTCTGGCACGGCGTCGGTGATCATTTTCTGCACCTGGCCTCGCAGAGTGACACCGACGAGTCCACATCCCTGACACCCGCCTCCGAAGCGAACGTATGCGGTGCGATCGTCGACACGCACCAGCGTAAGCACACCGCCATGTTGATCGAGCGAGGGATTGACCTTCGTCGCGATCACGTGGCGAACACGCTGCTCAATCGTCGCATCGATCGGTAGTGGCTCCACCTGTAACAGGGGTGCGCGAAAGATGATATTGCCGATTCCTGTGCTCTCTTGAAACGCAACGACCATGTCCTCGAGATACGGTTCGTCACCCCGCTTGCACCACAGGGAAAAGCCGGCATGGGGATCGGACCAGATCGAGGTCAGAGGGCACGAATCAACAGCACTTTCGGCGAAAGCCAGAGAGATCTTCGCCTTCCTGGTACCGCCGTCCTGGACGGACACGAGGAGTTGCTGTTGCGTACGTCCGTTCTTCTGAAGGTAACTTCGGATGTACTCGACTGCGTTTTCTTCCACGGTGATCATGACCGAACCGCCCCTTGGTCTTTATGACATCCCTGAATCCGATTGCTACGTTGGCTCCCGAGCCGGCTCAGCGACCGCAGGCCGGTGTGCAAGCGGCAACGCCGCGCTCAGGCAGAGTGCGCCGATGATGGCCCACATGGCTGAGGCGCTATAGGCGAGCAGTGCCGGGACACAGATCGACAAGAGCAACGCCAGCAGTTCGGCAAGCGTGCCAAGTGTCCCAACGATGCTGGAGCGGGCCGGACTGCGATCCACTGCGTCCGCGAACAGCTTCATTCCGGCCGGCATCAGAAAAGTAAACGCAATCACCTCGATGACATAGAGCACCAGGAACTCAGGGACGCTTCTGGCCAATGCAAATGCCATCACTGCCCCACCGAGAATCAGCGTGGCACTTATCGCGATCGGCCGCGCGCCAAACTTGTCTACCAGACGCCCCGTGAGAGGCAGGCCGAAGGTTGTGAATACCGCCGAGAGAGTGAAGTAGTACCCGACATGTTCGGAGGCAACATGCAGTTGCTCGTGCAGATACAGCGGCAATGCGATCATGAGAGTGAAGAACAGACCGCGGCGGATGAACTGCGGGCCGTAGATCCCAAGGTAGGGCGCGGAGGCGGCGAGAGCCTTCAGGCCACTAGCAGCCCCTTTGGTCGGTTGCTCGCTGTCCTGGATGCGCATCAGAAAGCTCCCGAGGACTCCAACCAGTCCGAGGAGCGCGCCGGCAAAAAAGACAGAGAGCACGCCAAACCCAGCCATGACAGCCGAGCCAAGCACGGGCCCGAACGCCAGTCCCAAGCCGAATGCCGAGCCGTTCAAACCCATCAACCGTCCGCGATCGGGTGCCCCCTTCGTGAAAGCGACCGCCAGGTCCATGAGCACGACGCTCGCGACACCCTCAGCCAGTCCTTCCAGAGCGCGCACGGCGGTCCAGGTCTCGAGAGTATGGCAGAGCGGGTACAGCAGGAAGGAAACGATGTAGAGGCAGAACATTCCGAGCAACAACGCCCGGTAGCTCATGTACCTGGACAGGATTCCGTACACGCTCTTTCCGAACACCCGGGTTCCGACCAGCGCAAAAAAGGGAATCGCGAGGACTTGCGTCGAAAACCCCTGGGCTTTCAACAAATTCGGCATGACCGGGACGACCAGGCCAAGGCCGGTATTGACCAGAGCGGTCAACACGAGCAACAGTCCGAACCTCTTGTTCAGCATGACGCAACCTCCCCTTCAGCCTTTCAGATCTGGGAAATACTCCCTGAGGCGCTCGGCAGGACATGGGCCCGCTCTGAGTATCGAGGGCGGATCGACACTGACATTCACGATTGTTGTGTTGACGCCGACCTCGCTTGCCGGACCTACGAGGTAGAAGTCCACCTGGTCCTTGAATGTCCGCAGGCAGTCCTCGGCGCACACGAGCGAGCCGTGCCCTGACAAGTTGGCAGAGCTTGCCGCGATGATGAATTCCGCTCGATCCGCGAGTGATTCGGCCACCTCGTCCATGCACATCAGGGCCACGGAGGCCTGGCCGGCGGTCACATAATCCGGGACAACATAACCGTCTTTGCCCATGAGCTTTTCGACGATGAAGGTGACGGGCCCTGGCCAGAGCGCGCTGATCGCGCGATCCAGCGCGGCGCGGTTGCGCTCGTTGGCCACGACCGTGGACCGATACTTGCCTCTGGAGCTTAGGATGGGCAAGGCCTTTTGCGCCGGCCGGCCCTTGAGCTCGTAGAGTCTTTCGACTGCTTCCGTGCTCTCGGCGTTGACCGCGATGCCATATGTCATCGCGCTGTAGAAGACGACGAGCCCGCCCGCGCGTAGCACGTCGACTGCCCGGCCAATTGCGCCGGGATCTTTGGGGTCGGTTGCGACCCGATCAGCCAGACTGGGGAACTCCGCAGCGATTCTATCGCGCAAGGCGCGAATTTCAGATCCCGATCCGCTCATGGGTTTTCCTTCGGAAGACTCATGATCCGCGGGACCATCCGGGCCTGCCGAAGGACCCTCGAGTAATCGTCGTCGTCATGCTCTTCATCCCTAAAGACTCCCGAAATCCTGGGTCAGACGAACTGTTTCCCCGCTAGCGTGAAGCTCATGTCAGGTTTGCCTCGCAATCAGTGAGGCACGTACCCGCTGCAGCACATGCGATGCAGGCAGATCCATCATCGTCCCCAGACGCCGTAGTAAGGGGTGCGTTGGGCGAGCGCCTGCACGGCCGATTTGCCTTCAAGCAAGACGCTGGTCGAGTCCCACTGTCCTTCCATCAAGGCTTTCCGAGCGCCGTCGCCGAGAGATACGGGTATCCGCTCTCCGCCTGGACATCGGACATGGAGTTCTTCCAGATCGACAACAAACTCCGCGTTCGCGGAGGCCTCGGACATCTGCATCAACCGCTCGACGTTTTCGGCCGACGTAACGACGCAGGGAATGCCGTTCGCGAGACAGTTCCCAAAAAAGATCTCGGCAAACGACTCGCCGACGATCGCCCGGATCCCGTCTTTCCAGCGCTTCAGACCTTGCGCGGCGTGCTCTCGGGACGAGCCGCAACCGAAGTTCTTGTTTACGAACAGGATGCGCGCGTGGGATCTCTGCGGATCCCCGAAGGAGTGCAGTCCGCCCTCCTTTGCAACTTGCTCGATATCGTCCGCGAAGATCTGCGTACCGACATCGTCGAACGTAATGCACTTGAGGTAGCGGGCCGGGATTATTCGATCCGTGTCGATATCGTCTCCCCTGACGGTGAGAGAGCGTCCCTGTACGGTTCTGATGGATGAAGTGAGCACAGTTGTTCTTCCCGTCTATGAGGCGATTCCGAAAACTTCCCTGGCGTCCGCGATGGCGCCCGAGACGGCCGAAGCAGCCACCATGATGGGCGACATCAACACGGTCCGGCCTGTGGGAGACCCCTGGCGTCCTTTGAAGTTCCGGTTCGACGAAGACGCGCATAGTTGGTCACCGACAAGGTGGTCAGGATTCATTCCTATGCACAACGAGCATCCCGATCCGGATCGGACCTCAAACCCGGCCTGGAGGAAGATATCGGTATATCCCGCCTGCTCCAGGCGTCGGGCAACAGCCTGGGAGCCGGGCACGACCAGCGCCCGAACATGGGGGGCCACGCGATAGCTGCCGCTCGCCAACAATTTTGCAACAGCCTCGAGGTCCGAGAACCGGCCATTCGTACAGGAGCCGATGAAAGCCACATCGATGCGCCGGCCCTTGATCTCAGTGCCTTCCTCAAAGCCCATATGCTTCAAGGCCTCGTGGAACGAAGTCCGTTCCCCCGGTGACAGGTCACCGGCTCTGGGCAACTTTTCACCGATCCTGACGGACTGTCCCGGCGTGATTCCCCAGGTGACGACCGGCGCAATATCCTCGGCCTCGAACGTGACCACATCATCGTATGGCGCGTCAGGATCCGATTTCATCGACTCCCAGTGAGCGACCGCCGCGTTCCAATCCGATTCCGAAGGTGCGAAGCGCCGGCCTTTCAGATACCTGTAGGTCACCTCGTCGGGATTGACATAGCCGCACCGGGCCCCCGCTTCGATGGAAAGATTGCACAGGGTCATGCGCTCATCCATCGAAAAGGAAGAGACCAGGTCGCCACCATACTCATAGGCGTAACCGACCCCGCCCTTCACTCCAAGGCGCGCAATCATGTGCAGCCCGACGTCCTTTGCAGTGACTCCCGGACGCAGTTTGCCGCGAAATTCGATACGGCGAACCTTCAGCTTGCCCATCGCCATGCTCTGTGTCGCCAGGACGTCACAGATCTGGGATGCGCCGATGCCGAATGCAACACTACCAAAAGCTCCGTGGGTCGAAGTGTGTGAGTCGCCGCAACAGATGGTCATCCCCGGCAGGGTCAGGCCCAGCTCCGGTCCGATCACGTGACAGATTCCCTGCTCGCCCTTCTCGGGGGAAAAGTAGCGTATACCGTAGTCACGGCAATTCCGCTCCAGCTCGGCGATCATGATTTCGGCGATTTGTACTGGGAACGGGCGGGCGAGGCTGTCCGTAGGATTCATGTGATCGCACACGCCGAAGGTCCGCTCCGGAAGGAGCACCGGCAGCCCCTTCTCCCGCAGCAGCCCGAAGCCCTGGGGAGAGGTAATGTCGTTGAGCAGATGCAGCCCCATGAACAACTGATACTGCCCGGTGCCCAGTCGCTTTACTGTATGGGCATCGAACACTTTCTGGTAAAGAGTATGACCCATCTGCCGAATCCCTCGTAATTGGCCGCTCATCGCCCGAGCGGGCGCAAGCCAACTCGCCGCGCAGCTTGCGTGGAAAAGGCAGGGATTGTAAGCCAAATCGGGGGTCGCGTCACAGTCGTCGGACCCGAGTTTGTTCCGTCAAAGCGTCCCTTTTCCAGTTGATCTTCCAGTTGATCGCGGCTATACCCGTCAGTACAGTCGTTCAGGGGACTTCCAGAGCGAGGATTCGTATGACCGAACCGGTTGAATGTGGCACGTTTCAGGCGATCGGTTACGTTCACTCCACCGTACGCGAGCCCACGGACCAAGGTTGGGGTCCGGTAGTAGCGCGAATCGAGCTCCTGAGCGAGTTTGGCGCTGGGACTCTCGGGCTCGAAGCCTTCTCGCACGTTGTTGTAGTTGCGTTCTTGCACAAAGCGCGATTCGAGCTGGCGCCGCATACCCTGCGCCGCAGGCCGCAGGGCCGTGCCGAGCTTCCGGAAGTCGGAATCTTCTCCCAACGAGCCAAAAACAGGCCCAATCGCATCGGCATTACGACCGTCGAGCTGCTGAGTGTATCCGGTCCTCGGCTCGAGGTGCGCGGCCTGGACGCGATCGATGGCACTCCTATATTGGACATCAAACCGTATTTCCCGCAGTACGATGCGAAGACAGATGTGCGCACACCTGATTGGGTGGCCAAACTGATGCAGGACTATTTCTGAGCGCGGGAGATTGCGGGCGTGGTATTGGGCATGTGAGTGCATGGCTCTACCTCCGCCGCACGAGCGTCAGCCGGTCGCTCCCATGAAGTACACCCGCGCCTCTTCCCGCCGTATGGCCGCCTCGATCTCGGCAAGCACGAGGTCCTCGCCGACCGAGAGGCCTTCGAGATGTGAGTAGTATTCGTCCACGAATTCCGCGTACGTCGCGGACTCGGCCATGGACTCCCGAATCTGCTTTATACGGTATAGCGCGGTATCGGCGATCCGTTCGATGGATAGAGGCTTACCCTCCAGTCGAGCGCCGAAATGATGCCGCGCCAGTGTGATCACCGCGCTGCGTCCGCTGTGTTTGCCGTACACGACCCGATGCTTTCCACCGACGACCCGGTGATCGATCGCTTGATAGATGCTGGGGTGCGTTTCCATCGCGGCGGTATGCATTCCTGATTCATGCGCAAAGGCGTTATGGCCCACAATCGGCTCATGCGCCTGGATGATGACCCCCGAGAATGCTTCGATCAGCTCCCTGAGCTGCGTCAGGCGTTGGTAGTCGAACCCCTCCAGCCGATATCCGTAAAGATCCCGAAGAGCCATGGTGACCTGATGTATCGAAGCGTTGCCGGCGCGCTCACCGATACCGCAAGCCGTCACGCTCGCCGTGTTTGCACCATACCCTAGAGCTCGAACGGTGTTGGCTGCTGCCAATCCAAAATCATTGTGAAAATGGACCGTGATGTCGAGATTGGGCAGGCTCGTCGCAAGATCCGCAAAGTAATGATCGACACCTTCGGGTGTCAACACTCCGCAGGTATCGGAGAAACATAACCGAGTCCCACCCGCGGTGCGACAAGCGGCCGCCCACTCCAGCAGATATTCCTTACTGCCCCGCGATGCGTCCTCGCTGGCGAATTCGATGGTTCCGAACCCAAGCTTGCGAGCGAGGCCGATGTGTTCGACGATGAGGTCGAGATTGGCGCGGCGATACCATGAGACGGGTCTGTGCAACCATTCACTCGCCTCGACCGCATGGTGCCTGAGCAACCTGGGTCCCAGCTTGTATTTGAGGTGCAGGTCGGAAGTCGTGGAGAGGATCAAGACTCCCAGGCGGCCCCGATCCACCCCGACTTCATCCGCAAGCCTGGCGACGACATCTATGTCGGCACTCTCGGCGCGGGCCAAAGCCATTATCTGCAGATCCGACCTCAACTCGCCACGTTTGTAGGCAGCGAGTATGGTTTTGTAAGCCACACATTCGGCCGGTCCCGAGGCGGGGAAAGCCGCCATCAGTATGCCGATTCCCATGTCAGCGAGAACCCGCGCGAGCTGCAGCTTCTGGGCCGAAGTAAACGCCACCCCGGGCATCTGCTCTCCATCCCGCAGCGTCTCGTCATAGATGTTGATCTTGGGTGGAAACCTCTTCTTTCCGGTCAGCGTGTCCGGAGCGCAGATCAGAGTCTGTAGCGGTTCCTTCAGCTCGAGCATGAGATCCTCCCGCGATTGCGCTTTCGCGCCAGGATGGCCGTTCGGGGAAACATGTCATTGTTGTCGATGATGCCAGGCGAGATTTCCAGATGATGTCCGATCTCGAAGCCCGCTCCGACAAGGGCTGCACGCCACTCATCGGGTGGCTTGAAGCTCGAAGGATACACCGTGCTGTCGAGCTCGATGAGACTCTGCAGGGACACGACATCCTCCGCGTGGAAGGCCGGCTCGATGACGAGAAACAAGCCCTCCGGGGCACAAACCCGAGCCGCTAGCGTCACGATGCTCGCCGGATCACTCAACTCGTGCAAGACGTCCTTGGCGACCAACACAGATACCGACCCAGGCGCGGTGGCGGCCAGTGCCGAGACGCAGTCACTCAACACATACTCGACGCGTGCATCCGCACGGGTGCCGAACCCTGTGATGGCGGGAGCGGCGAAGGGCGACGACACGGTATCGATCGCGGTCAGCCGAGCGGACCAGGTCTCCGCAAGAAGGTGCTCGAATGCGCCGGTACCGGCCCCAATGCTCAGAAAGGTCCGCCCTGGCGGACTGCCGGCGCGCAGCAGTGCATCGACCTGGTGCAGGCATGCGTGGGCGTTATCGATCGAGCGCGCCTGCCTGATGGCGGAAATGACGGTGCTCAAGGCGGGGGAATCTCGCCGCTTGATGCGTCTGACAAGCTCCTGCAACAGCAGATCCTCCTGCGTCGTATGGAAGCTCGTCGCCTGCAATCTGTTCCAACTCGCGGTCCAGCAGCTTTCTCCGTTCAATGCCCGGCAGAGGCGCTCGGCAAATGCCGCCTCGGTCAGTAATCCACCTCGTAGCTGATCGGCGAGCTTCGTCAGCGCGGGTGCGCGGAAATGGCCGATCACATGCTGCAGCAGCTCGTAGATGCGGTCCGCCTCGCCGCCTGAGGAGCCGTGCGTGGAGAATCCCAGATCACAGGGCTCCAGGCCGCACTCGTCGCGCAATCGCCGCCGCAGCAGCGCCGCCTCGCATGCGATGGGCCAGCGGCTCTCCCGCTCCTCCACATGCGGCAGGAGTGCCCGCGTGCTCCTCAGATAAGCCTCGCCGAGGTCTTGAGCCCGGGTAGGCGGCGAGTGGCTTGCGATCGCCTCCAACTGTTGAGTTCCCTTCATCGGCGGGCGCTTCCAACGTCAACAAGTGGACTCACTCCATCCGGCACCGGACAGATGTCAATGTACTGCCTCATCTGCGCGACCGCGTCCGTCCCTTCCGCCGCCCCCACCCCTGGCGCACTACACAGCATCCAGCCCCTGTTTCATGCGCCAGGCCCGTAGATCGCTAGGCGATCGGCAGCGCCACTGCCTGATTCGCGGTCAGCTTGGCGTAGAGTCTGTCCTTGATCGGACACGGATTGTCGAAATCCGTTCCTTTCTTCTTGTCGAGCAGAATCTGCCGGAGCGTCTTCTCACGTATGTTGCCAAACGTGAACTCCGTGGCGGTGTAACACTCGACGTAGTCTCCGGTCTCCGTGATCACCGGCCCAAGGTGCCACGCCAGGCAGGTCATGCACTTGTCACCGTCGAGGACTACAGGGGTGAGCGTTTCGCGCTTGTCCGTATAGTTGTCGATCTGCGTTCTCACCTCGGCGACCTTTTCCGGCGGAAACAGTTTCTGCACGGAAGCGAGCGCTCCGCCGGTCGGTGAGGGGACCTTGCAAATGTACTGCGCGCCCTTGCTGCGTGCCCACGCGCGCAGCTTAGGCACTTCCTGGATGTTCTCGGTGGTGGCAATGCCGGTGAATGACAGTCGCGTGTAGGTTCCGTCCTCGGCTTCCCACGTCTTGCCAAACCCAATCTCGGTGAGGCGATCGATTCCCGTGCTAAACCAATCCCAGGCACCGGGCACCTTGACGATGTCCTCATACAGCTCGGGGTCGAGCGTTTCGAGCTTTACCAGCAGCGAGGCACCATGGTCATAGAGGAACTGGGCCAACTCGCGCCCGCCCATTCCGTGTTTGTTCATCGCAACCGCGTCGTTGCCGAACACCGTTCCGTTCGTCACCACGACGGGGGTGAGCCCATGATGGTGCGCGTGGGAAATGATGTGGGTCAGATGAGGGTCGTAGGTCGGCTCGCCGTCACCACAGACGATCATCGTCTGCGCTCCCAGCTCGACCGACTGATCGATCAGATCCTCGTATTCAGCCCGGCTCAGCTGCGCGGGATTCGGCTTTTTGTTCGACAGCGCGTAGCAGTACCAACAGCGGATGTTGCACGCTGCCGTCGTGCTGACACAAACTGACAGGATTGCCTCCGGCATGCCTTGTTCGCGGCGATGGCGCAGTTTATCCAGATCGTTGCGACTGAAGTTGTCGATTCCATCCAACAACAAGATCTCCTTCTTGCTGAAGGTATGATCATTGTAAAGCTCAGCCCTGTTTGCCATGAGACATCTCCTAAATGCCAGGACGTAAGGACGCCATAACGGAAGGTTCTGAAGTGCCTGTTATGTAGCAGTGCGCCATGCCCGGTGTCAATGCAAAGTCGCCGGTCGCGACACGCCGTAACTCCAAGCTCTGTTGTTATCGATCTCTATCGATCTCGCGGTTGCAATGGATTCGGCCCGGCCAAACCTGTTGGTCGTGCATCCGTTTCCCATAGTCGCAGCAGCGCCGTGTCGTGCGCGTTTCAGGCTCTGACGGTGGGAATGTGAGAAGGCGCCCGCTGGAACGAGCGGTGGCGCATCGAGTTGTAAGCGAGCTTCACGCCGTGCGTGCTGGCGCAACAGCGAGGATTTCCATCTGACGAGCTAACCGGAGGTTGCGGGCTTCGGCGGGTCGGTGCTGCGTTTTTCCGGAATTTCTTCTGTCTGGACGGGAGCTTGCGGGCGTGCGACCTGCAAGGCCGCGACGATCGCTGTCGTGATGTCATCGAGTGACTCTACCGAAGTGCTCCGCAGCGGAAGCCAGATCGCAACAGCATCCCGGTAGTGGCGGATACGGAAGAGAGGGCTCCCGCAGGCCCCCTTTACAACCTCGTCACGTGCCCGAGCTTTGATTTTGCGCCCAGACTCCGCGGTCAGCATCAGCTCCTTGAAGATCTCGCGTGGTTGCTGGGAACGGGAAGTCCGGCTCGATATTCTGCGAGCCGCGGCCACGATG
Organism: uncultured Steroidobacteraceae bacterium; assembly: GCA_964494895.1. Taxonomy (GTDB): domain Bacteria; phylum Pseudomonadota; class Gammaproteobacteria; order Steroidobacterales; family Steroidobacteraceae; genus 13-2-20CM-66-19. Next base: position 78,860 of record CAZBTV010000003.1, read on the forward strand.
CTCCGGCGTCGTTCCGGGTTCTCCAGCAAATCCATGAGGGCAAGCCCCCATTCCTCCTTGATGCGAGTTGGGCTCCCAAACGCTTCCAGTATCACCGGCGGAAGCTTGGATACCCGTATCAGGCGTGATATCTGAGATGAGGAGATCTGTATGCACTTGGCAAGATCTTCCTGGGAACGAAAAAAGCCAGCGCGCAACCAACTCGCATACGCGAGACCGCGCTCGTAGGGGCTCACGTCCTGCCGCTGCCGGTTTTCGATGTCCATTGCAATGAGGGCCTCCTGGTCGGACATCGGGTGAACGTCCACCAGGAAGGGTACGTTCAGGTGTCGTGCAACAAACAAACGGCGCGCGCCGCAGACCAGCTCGACATCATGTTCTGGGTCGTTCTTCGCAGGACGGCCGATCGCCGGCACCAGCTGCCCATGTTTGGCGAAACTTTCGATTTCAGCGCGGCACGTTTGCTCATTGAGCTCCGTTTCGAGGCGATTGTGGAAGCCACAAAGCTTGACGCGAAACGGATCAATGGATACGACCGAAGACATGCCTGATCATCCTCCATGCGTCTGCGTCTTCAGGAGATACGTTGGCTTCGCGCAACGGGGCAGCAAGCGAAACACTTGCATTTCCTAGTGCGACGAAATTATGTGACCGACATCCGCTGATGTCCACAATATCGGGTGACAATGCGCTGGACAGGCGAGGCATCCGATCCTCACATCTCTTCAGCAGAAGCCTTACTGTGTTCGCCGGTGCCACATCGCGCAAGGTCAGGAGTTTTTCTTCCGGGAGCATTTGCGATGAGCCGTTACAGGGAAAAGCGCCAGCCGATCCGGAAAGTTCGCCCCAATACGTCATACAGCGAGGGATTGGCGCCATACTGTACGTAGGGTTGCGCGCCATACCCGGCAACCAGTGGCGGGTTGCGATTGGCGAGATTCTCGATCTTCAGATAAACCTGTCCCGGCAACCGCGAAAACGGCAGGTTGCAAGCAAGGTACAAGTCAAAGAACGTTGCTCCTGCTATGTGATTGTCGCTGATGTTGACGCCTTGGGCGAGCGTGGGGTCATAAACACCGCTAGACACTGAGCGCACCGTGAAAGTTCCTGTTACGGGCCCAGCGCTATATCCAAAATCGGCCAACAGGTGATAACGGGGTAGTCCGACAACACCGCTGTTTACCCCTACCGATGTGAGCTTTACTGTACCATTTACGGTGTAGTGGTTCATTACATAGCTGCCTAGCAGCCGGGCGAACACGGTGCCAGGCAGGCCGAACCCCAGCTCCGCCAGCGGCCTTCGATAGTCGATTTCAGCATCGACCCCCCGCCCCACTTCTCCGGCCAGGTTGAATTCCGAAGCGTTGATCTGAGTAATGAGGCCTGAGGCGGGGCTGCGTATGATCGCTGAACACAACGCCGCGTTGCCTCCGGCACACTCATCCACGATCTGTTGCGCCGTAAGAGCCGTAATGGCGTCATGGATCTTGATGTAGTAGTAGTCGACGGAAGCGCTGAAGCCGGTCAGCGCCGTCGGTGTAATGACCGTGCCGATTACCAAGGCGTCGGAGATTTCAGGCGTCAGATTCGGATTGCCTGCCGTGATCAGGTTGATTCCTGTCGCGAGTGCGTTGTTGCGCGTCGGATCGGTGACCGTTTGGTTGGACGACAGGACGCCGCCTGCGAAAAGGTCACTGATATTCGGTGCCCGGATGTCGCGGGACCGTGTCGCCCGAAAACGGAGATCCTCGATCGGCTGCCAGCTCGAGCCGAGCTTCCAGGTCGTCACCGCGCCGCTCGTGGAATAGTCCGTTTCCCGTACGGCTGCATCGACGTCCAGGCTCTTCGTGTAGCGCAGATCCTGCAACAACGGCAGCAATACTTCCGCAAATCCCTCGGTCACCGAGTAGGTGCCGACGGTTGGCTTGAAGTTACCCGCAAAAAATGCATTCGCCAGCGAAAGTGCATCTGCCTCGCCGTCCGCCGACTCGCGACGATATTCAACGCCGGCGGCGACGGAAAGGCGCCCCGCCCATAGATCGAAGGGCTGGCCACGCACGGTTCCCGATGCCACCTGTTCCGTTGTGTTGGTAGTCAGATCACCCCGGCCGTTCACATAGCCGATCGCAGCGGGCGTGGCGACCCCGACCCCAAAGACATCGAGCGGCACGCACTTCGGATCACCGTTCGCACAGACGATCTGGCCGTTCACATTGCGTGCATCGATGGCGTTGTTGAACCTGCTGGTGATCAGCAGGTTGTCCACGATGTTCTCAGTCCTGGTGTGGCCGTATTGGTAATAGATGTCGTATTTCCAATCCTCCGCGAAATCGCCATTCGCGCCGACCACGCCTCGCGACAAGAGCCGCCGGTTGATCGGAAGAATCGGCCCCAGATTTTCGTTGGTCGTCCCAAAGGGGAGTGAAGTGATCCTGTCGGCGGCCATCTGATTGGCGACCGACTGGGGCAAATACGCATTGTTGATGTTGATCGACAGGTTGCCGAGCTTGATCGGTGTAATCGTCTGGGACCTGACATTGGCATACGCCGCGATTGCTTCACCGTAGGGCTTGAACGCGTCGTTCACATCGAAGCTGATGCGACCGAATGCGCTCTCTTGCTCTAATGCGGCGTCTAGTGGAATGAGCCTGGCGATGTCGTCGTCTGCGCCACCGCTCATGTAGATTCCGCCTACCCGGCCGTAGTTGTACGCGGCAGGCTGGCCATTCACACCGAATGTGGTGCCCTTGAGCGGGCCACCGGTAACCAGGCCGCCCTGGTCCGCGACCGAGAAGCTCACATTGGGGGCGATGATCTGTTGTGGTTGCCCGTTTCCCGGCGTGTACGCGGGATTCGGTATGACCTTGCTACCGTTGAACCAGGGACGCGAGGCAGGATCAAAAGCGCCATCATTCTTCGCGTAGGACACACTGCCGATGACATGCCCACGGCCGTCGCCGAAACCATGGCCGCCGGTCAGATCGACACGGATTTGCCGATCATCGCCATATTGCGTTTCGCCGCCCTGCACTTCGCCCTTGAGTCCCTCGAAAGTGGTGTTGAGCACGAAATTCACGACGCCAGTAACCGCGTCCGAACCATAAGCCGCAGAGGCGCCACCGGTGACGATGTCCACACGACTGACAAGGGGGCTGGGAATTACGTTGACATCTACAATACCCGCCACGGTTGACGGCACGACCCGTTCACCGTTCAGCAGCACCAGCGTCCGATTGGCTCCGAAACCACGCAGATTGAGAAAATTCGCACCAGCGGCACCGTTGCCCACGTTGTAGGTGCCGGTGCGAGTGGTAGTACTGCTCGCCAATTGGGGCAGCTCATTGATGGCGTCGGCAATGTTGGACGGCGCGGCCGCTTCGAGTTGTTCGCCACCGAGCACCGTCACCGGTGTGGGTGCCTGGCTGCCGTTGGTCACGGCTCGGCTTCCCGTGACAACCACCTCCTGCACCGTGTCCGTGTTGCTTTTATCGGCTGGTGCGTGGGTCTCGGCACTCTGCGCTACCGCAAGGCCACTGAGCCCTGAAAAGATCACCCCGATCAAAAGTACCTGGAAGAGCCTGTTGTCAATGGTCAAGTCCCTTCGCTTCGTTGCCGGCGTCGTGGAACCAGCCGATGGCTGAAGACCCTGTGCCTCGACGTGCGCCATATCCCCCCTCGACCGAGCCTTGTTTGCGGAATGAGCTCTTGCCCGAAGCTATCCCCACCCGTGTCTCGTCCACAATTATTCTTTCGAGACCAAAGCCCTCGCGTATCGCGAACGCTTGCATGGTTTCTGTAGGGCTCCAGTGGCACAATACGTCCCCTGGGTTCCGCGGCACGGATTTGCCGAGCGGCCGTGCGCGGCGTGTGCATGTTCATCTTTGCGCCCCGCATGTCGGCCGGGCCGGTCGGGGGCTTCCGACACAGGCTGCCAATGAATCTGCGCTTCGATCTGAAGACCTTGCAACTCTTCTTGTCGGTTGTCGAGCTTCAGAACCTCACGAAGGCAGCCGAGCGCGAGCACATCGCCACATCGGCGGTCAGTAAGCGCATCAGTGATCTCGAGCTGGCGCTCGGTGCAACCCTCCTGCATCGCCAGCCCCGGGGCGTGGAGCCGACAGCAGCGGGCTTGGCGTTGGCCACTCACGCGCGCACAGTCATCAGCAGTATCGAGCGATTGACGGGCGAGCTCGCCGACTACGCCAACGGCAGCAAGGGCCATGTGCGCATAACGGCGAACAGATCCTCCGTGATAACGGGGTTGCCGGAGGATATCCGCACCTTCATCGACAGCCATCCGGATATCAAGATCGATCTCCAGGAGGACAGCAGCCCCACCGTGTTGCGGAACGTGCTCGATGGCCGCGCCGACATCGGCGTCTTCACCTTCGGCCACACCGAGCCCGTCGGGCTCGAGACCTTCGAATACCGCCGAGACCAGTTGATTGTCATCGTACCCGAAGCTCATCCGCTGAGCGCCTGTACGTCGCTTCGATTCTCGGAGCTGCTTCAATACGACATTGTCAACTTGCAATCCGTCACGGCATGGGACGACCTGTTGAACGAAGCGGCTGCGCATGCCGGCGCGAATTTGAGAATCCGGTATCGGGTGGCGAGCTTTGATATCGTGTGCAGAGTCGTGGCGGCGGGCCTTGGAGTCGCTATCGCGCCGAGTGGGGTACTCGACTACTCCCGCGATGCGCGCCTGAAAGGAATCCGGTTGGATGAAGAATGGGCCGAGCGACAGCACATGATCTGCGTGAGGAGTGCCGCGTTGCTGTCTGCTCCGGCCCGGGCAATGGTGAGCCATCTCCTGCTTTGACACCTCGTTGCGCCTGCTGAAGCGGAGAAAGCGATCCCTGTGTTCCCACAGATCTCGGCCGCCTCGCGCACGCCAGGCTCAAAGGTGCTCGATCCCTCAATGCATTCGTGATCCGAGAAAGGTCCGTGCGCCGAACAAAGATTCTCGTACAGCGCTGAACACGGCAACGTAGCAGGGTCATTTCTCTGATACCGGCTGACGGGCATCGATGGCATACGAAAAACCGGCAGACTCGTCTTCCAGCACCGCCAGTGTCGCGACTCTGGCTGGTGTCCGCGTGCTCGAGTTCAGCCATATGATCATGGGACCCAGCTGCGGGTTGGTCCTGGGCGATCTCGGGGCCGACATCATCAAGATCGAGCCGGCTCCCGCCGGCGACAACTCGCGCCAGCTGACCGGATACGGCATCGGAATCTTTCCGGCATTCAACCGCAACAAGCGCAGTATCTGTGTCGACCTGAAGAAGCCCTCCGGCTTGGCGCTGGTCTACCAACTCGCCGCGAGTGCGGACGTGGTGTTGGAGAACTTCAGGCCCGGTGCGATGGACAAGCTGGGACTCGGATTCGAGGCGCTATCCCGCCTCAACTCCCGACTCATCTACTGTGCCTGCAAGGGCTTCCTGCCGGGCCCGTACGAGCACCGCGCGGCCCTCGACGAGGTCGTCCAGATGATGGGAGGGCTCGCGTACATGACCGGTCCACCGGGACGACCTTTGCGGGCGGGTGCCTCGGTCAACGACATCACAGGGGGCGTGTTTGCCGCTTTGGCCGTGCTCGCCGCTCTTCTGGAGCGTGGCCGGACCGGCAAGGGCAGCCTGGTACAGTCCGGGCTGTTTGAAACCAATATGATGTTCGTGGGCCAGCACATGGCCGCCGCCGCCATCCTGGGTAGCGATCCGCCGTCGTATGCGGATCCGGCGGGGGAGCGACCCTGGCCGATCTACGACATTTTCGACACCGCGGATGCTGGAGAGCAGGTTTTCGTTGGCGTAGTCACCGACACCCAGTGGCGTGACTTCTGTCGCGCTTTCCAACTCGAGGATCTCCTCGAGGACCCCGCGCTGGCTTCGAAGGAAGCGCGCGCGCAGGAGCGTCCCGCAATTCTCGGCCGCGTGCGCCCCTTGTTTCGTAAAGCGACCAAGGCGGCGCTGATGGAAAAGCTCGAGCAGCTCGGGCTGCCCTTTGCACCGATCGCTCGCCCCGCGGATCTGTTCGATGATCCCCATCTGATCGCCTCCGGCGGTCTCGTGGCGACCGACCTGACGGTCACACAGCCTGCCCCAGCGCAGACGTGGGCAAATCTTCCAGGCCTCCCACTGACACTATCGGGCCAGCGGGCGAGCTTGCGGCGGCAACCGCCCAGAGCAGGTGAGCACAGTATCGAGATCGCCCGCGAGGCCGGCCTTTCTGATGCGGACATCCGGACCTTGATCCTGGAAGGAGCCATGACCCAGGCCCCCTCCACGTCCTGAATCGCACACAGCCTCAGCGGCCGATCTCTTCCAGCGTACGCCCGCGCGTCGGTGGTCCGAAACGCCCGACGGCAAACGCCGCGATGAGCATGCTGGCGCTGATGAACGCGAAAGCGCCCGGATTACCGAATCTCCTCGAGAAAAATGCGATGAGAAAGCTGCTGAAGATGGTGGAGAGGCGGCTGAAGGCATAGACAAAGCCGATCCCCCGGGCGCGGAAGCGAGTCGGCAACACCTCTGCCTGGTACGTGTGAAAAGAGTACGACATCATGTTGTTGCTCATCGTAATCAGAATACCGAGCACGATGATTGCCCAAGCCGCGCTCTGCAGGGTGAACAAGACTCCAAACACCGCCGTACCGAGCGCCGCAATGACGATCTGCCACTTGCGCTCGAGCCGATCCGCAAAGAGCGTGAAAATAAACGGGCCGACCGGAAAAGCGATCGCAATCAGGGCTGAATAGAGCAGGCTGTCCGCTATATTGACACCCTGCCCACTGACCAGCTTGGGGACCCAGTTTCCGAAGCCGTAGAAACCGATGGTCTGGAAGAAGTTGAATACCGCGAGAACGATGGTTCGCTTTCTATAGGGGGGACGGAAGAGCTCTGCCCACGTGCCATCTTGCCGCTGGAGAGATGCTTCTGGGGCGGCGCTGGGGGGAGGCTCGAGCGGCCGCCCCACTTCTCGAGCAATGCGATCCTCCATGGCAGTTACGATCCGATCCGCTTCAGCGATGCGGCCGTGCTGGGCGAGCCAGCGGGGCGATTCGGGCAGCTGCCGTTGAATCCACCAAACGAACACGGCGGCGAGCACCGGGAAGCCAACCACCCAGCGCCATCCGGCGATGCCCAAGGGAGCGCTGCCCATGAGCGTCCAGGACAGAAACGCTACTGTCGGAACCGACAGAAACATGAGGCCCTGATTGACGGCAAACGCCCGCCCACGAAATTTCCGCGGCACGAGCTCGGCGATGAATGTATCAATGGTCACCATCTCGATGCCGACGCCGAGTCCCGCAATGAAACGAAACAGGAAGATGCCCGACGCAGAGCTCTGTGCGGCCATGACGGCAGTTGCGCCGGCATACCAAAGCAGCGCGAAAGTGAAGATCTTGCGCCGCCCGAATCGATCCGCGACCGAGCCGAACATCAAGGTGCCCAATAGCAGGCCGGCAAAGGTCACGGATGCGAAGGTTGCCTGGTCAGACAGGCCCAGCAGTGAGCCATGCTCCTCGGAAAACACCCCAGCGAGAATGAGGCCCGGGCTGACATAGCCTGTCATCAGAAGATCGTAGACCTCGAAGAATGCCCCCAGGGAGAGGAACACGACTAGCCGCCACAGGTAGGGAGAAGAAGGAAGCCGGTCGAGGCGTGTTGCAATTTGCAGAGCGCGACGAGAATCGTCCGCCGCGGCAATCCGCCCCTCAGCTCCCCCGGGCAACTGCGCAGCGGGATCCTGGTTCGCGGCAACAGCCAATGTTGGTAGCTCTTTGAGGCTCAATTTCGATTTCCATCAACTTTCAACAAAGCTGTTCTCGGCCCCTCGACACACTGCAGATCGCTCGCCTGCCGTGGAATGCCCGCCCGTGACAAGCCGCTGCTGGGTTGGCGCTCGAGCCCGGAGCTTATACTCCGAGACAGCTCGATCAGCCGCTCGAGGTTGACAGCGGTAGACAGGCCGGACTGCTCCAGCAGATAGACCACGTCTTCGGTGGCGACGTTACCGCTCGTGCCCGGGGCGAACGGACAGCCGCCCAGGCCGGCGATGGCGGAATCGCACCAATCCACTTTGGCCTGAGCTGCGGCCCATACATTCGCGATAGCGGTGTTGCGCGTATCGTGAAAATGCGTTCGCAGCGGAAGATGGGGAACTGCATCGCGCAGCTTGCCGCACAGGTCGGTGACCTGCGCGGGTACGGCGACCCCAATCGTATCCGCCAGGCCAATCTCGGTGACACCCGCGTCAGCGAGCCGATACGCCAGATCGATCACGCGCTGCTCGGCAACCTTCCCCTCGAAAGGGCACCCAAATGCCATGGATATCCCCGACAGGACGGGAGTGCCAGCCGCCTTCCCAAGGGAAGCGATCTTTTTGACTTCCTCGATGGATTCGATTGAGCTCTGTCCCTGATTTCGGATGCCGAAGGCATCGGTGGCGGGAACTGCGGTGCCAATTTCGTCCACGCCCGCCGCCAGCGCTCGCTCGGCACCCCGCAAATTCAACGCCAGGCCCACATAGGTGCAGCCCGGAACCGGCGTCAGCTCCGTCATCAGCTCTTCGGCGTCCGCCATTTGCGGCACGCGCCTGGGATTGACAAAGCTCGCCACCTCCAACCGACGCAAGCCTGCATCGATCAGTCCCTTGATGAGATCCCGCTTCCAAGCGGTCGTCACCCGCCGCGATTCGTTCTGTAACCCGTCGCGAGGTCCCACTTCAACGATCTGCACGACGTTTTCCCTCACATCGACCAGAGCGACGTGCCATCCATGATATTGGATATCACGAGCCGTGTTTCTGAAGTGGTAATTGAAGAACCCTGGATTCGTGATTCACGATAGCACGGCGCCCACCAGCAACCGCGAGGGTCGTACGCGCGGGGAGGTTTTGCTGACGATCGTCAGCGGCGGACGTCCTCGTCCAGACGCTTCTCCCTGACCAACGACTCGATTCGTTGGGCGTCTTCCCGGGTCGCCGGGTTGTAGATCACCAGGGTGAGATCTGTCCGCCCGTCGACCGCGAATGCGGAATATTCGAACGCAAGCTCGCCGAGAACGGGATGGCGTATGTGCTTGACCGCCTCGCCATGAAACCCACGAAGGTCGTTGTCCCGCCACATCGCTTTGAACTCGGGACTGAGCCTGCAGAGCTCTTCCACGAGAGGCTCCACCTCCGCTGCGGCTCCTGCGCGCGCTGTATCCAACCGGAACGCGCCCAACACGAGCCTCGCCACACTCTCCCAGTTGTATTGCGTAGTGCGAGCCCCCGGATCCAGGAAGATGAGGCGCAGGATATTACGTCGCTCAGGCGGCAGCGCCCCATAATCCGTCAGCATCACGGTCGCTGCCCGGTTCCAGGCGATAACGTCCCATGTCGCGGTTCGGATGATCGCGGGACTCGGGTCCAATGCATCGAGAACGCGCTGCAGCCGTGGCGTCACGCCATCGTTCTTCTGGTAGCGCGCCTCTGGTGGGCGGCCAAGACCAAGCAGGAAGAGATGCTCGCGCTCGACATCCGTCAGAATCAGGGCGCGAGCGATCCGATCGAGCACATCGGCCGAGGGCGCGCCCCCACGGCCCTGCTCGAGCCATGTGTACCAGGTCGAGCTGATGTTTGCGCGCTGCGCCACTTCTTCGCGGCGCAGGCCTGGCGTGCGGCGACGCGCGGTGGGAAAGCCCAAGGCGGCCGGATCAAGCTTCATGCGGCGGCGCTTGAGGTAGGCCCCGAGCAGATTTTCGCTTGTGACCGGCTTGTTCACCTTGTTAAGAATTATACCAGGATAATGTCACTACTTTACCAGGGTAAAGGGCTGGGAGAGATTTGCTTCAGGAAACCTGGAGACCCTCCCCATGCGTGTATTTGTCACTGGAGCCACTGGATTCATCGGATCGGCTGTAGTCAAGGAGTTGATCGCCGCGGGCCATCAGGTGCTTGGCCTATGTCGATCGGACGACAAGGCGGCGGCGCTGGCTGCTGCCGGCGCTGAAATCCATCGCGGCTCGATCGAGGATCTCGGCAGCCTCGAGGAGGGCGCCGCTCGCTCAGACGGCGTCATTCACCTGGCCTTCAATCATGACTTCTCGAAATTCAAGGCGAATTGCGAGGACGATCGACGCGTCATCAGGGCACTCGGTTCCGCTCTTGTTGGTTCCGGCCGGCCATTGATCGTTACCTCCGGGACCGGAATGGCGAATACCGTCCCCGGTAAGCCAGCCACGGAAGACGGCCCGGTCATCAGCTCCGACGTGATTCCTCGCGCTGCATCGGAAGAAGCAGCCGCCTCAGCTGCGCAGGATGGAGCCAATGTGTCGGTAGTTCGACTCCCACAAGTGCACGACACCACCAGGCAGGGACTCATCACGTATGCGATCGAGATCGCACGCGAAAAGAGGTTTTGCGCATACACGGAGGATGGACACACTCGCTGGCCTGCGGTGCACGTTCTCGATGCCGCCCGCCTCTACAGGCTGGCGCTCGAAAAGGCGCAACCGGGCGCCAAGTATCACGCGGTCGCGGAAGAAGGCGTCCCCCTCCGGGATATTGCCGAGACCATCGGGCGGCGCCTGGGCCTACCGGTCAAATCCCTCGATCGCGAAGAGGCTCAAGCCTACTTTGGCTGGCTCGCAATGTTTACGGTGCACGACATGCCTGCTTCGAGCGAGCGGACCCGCAGGATGTTGGGATGGCATCCGGCTGGCCCAGGGTTGATCGCCGACCTCGAGCGGTTGCGTGTCTGACGAAGCCCACACGGATTGCGATCGCGCGCTGGGCCCCATCGGCACATCGAGCTCTCGCTCGACTGTGCTCCCGCTCAAGCTCCCAGAAACATCCGATAGACCGGGTTGTTGGTCTCCTCCACGTAAGCGTAGTGGAGGTCGTTGATGTGTTGCAGGAAGTCAGGCCGCTCGCGCGGGGGCACCTGAATCGCGGTGAGGACGCGGCCATAGTCCGATCCGTGATTCCGGTAGTGGAAGAGACTTATATTCCACCGCGCCCCCACGGCCTGCAGGAAGCGCAGCAACGCGCCGGGACGCTCGGGAAACTCGAACCGGTAGAGCAACTCGTTCTCGATGCCGCGCGCATGGCCCCCAACCATATAGCGAACGTGTAGCTTCGCCATCTCGTTGTCAGTCATGTCGGTCACGGTGTAGTGCGCGTCCCGCAAGCTTTTGACTACCGCATCCCGCTCAGCCCTCCCCTGCGCAAGGGCAAAGCCGATGAAAAGCTGCGCCGCGCTGGCACTCTGATAACGATAGTTGAATTCAGTGACGCTGCGGCTGCCGAGGACCTCGCACAGGCGCAGAAAGCTGCCAGGTTGTTCCGGGATGGTCACAGCGAGCAGCGCTTCGCGCTCACCACCCAGGTCGGCACGCTCGGACACGTGCCGCAGCCGATCGAAGTTGATATTCGCGCCGCTGTTGATCGCCACCAGGCGCTTGTCCTTCCAGCCCTCGCGAGCAACGTATTTTTTGATCCCCGCGACAGCCAGCGCCCCCGCGGGCTCGACGATCGAGCGAGTGTCCTCGAACACGTCCTGGATGGCCGCGCAGATCTCGTCGGTGTCCAACAGGACGATCTCATCGACATGCGCCCGGCAGAGATTGAAAGTCTCCTCGCCAACACGCTTCACGGCGACACCGTCGGCGAATATGCCGACTCGGTCGAGGCTCACCCGTTTGCCGGCCTTCAGCGATTCATACATGCTCGCGGCGTCCTCCGGCTCGACCCCGATGACCCTGACGTGAGGATAGAGGTACTTCACGTACACGGCGATGCCCGAGATCAGCCCACCACCGCCGACCGGCACGAAGATCGCGTCGAGGTTGCCGCTGGTCTGCCGCAAGACCTCGACGGCGATGGTGCCCTGGCCCGCGATCACATCCGGGTCGTCAAAGGCATGAACGAAAATCAGATTGCGCTCGCGGGCGAGCGCCAGGGCGCGATCGAGTGCGTTGTCGTAATCGTCACCATGAAGCACGACTTCACCACCGAGATCGATTACGGACTGCACCTTGATGTTTGGAGTCGTCTGCGGCATGACGATCACCGCCGAAATGCCGCGTCGTTTCGCTGCCAGCGCCACGCCCTGCGCGTGGTTCCCGGCGGATGCGCATACCACGCCACGCTTGGCCGCAGCATCCGACAAATGCGCGATCCGGTTGTACGCTCCGCGCAGCTTGAACGAGAATACCGGCTGCAAGTCTTCGCGTTTCAACATCACACGGTTGCCGAGCCGGCGCGAGAGGCGCGGCGCCTCATCCAGCGGCGACTCGATCGCCACGTCATAGACACGCGCCTTCAGGATTCGCTCGATGTAGGGGCTCGCCACGTTGATTCCCACTGCTTCACCGGAAAGGACGTGAAGCTTAACCTTTCCCGCATGAGGAGTGAGCGTCGAACGTGAATTCGCGATGCGCGTCGCGAGAGCACGTTGCGATGTGCCTCCCTGGCGAAACAGGAGGTCCGAGCCCTGCCTCGCCTTACGTCTTGAGCGCCTCCCCACTACCTATGGGCGGCTGATGACGCACGCCGGGCGACTTTGCGGCGCTCTCGAGCGCACCCGCCGTCTCGGAAGCGGGCGCTGCGGCGATCTCGACCACTCGGAACGGCGGTCGATCGGGAAACTTCTGCAGGAGCAACGGTAACGCCACGTTGTAGACCGGAATGCCCGTGCTCGTGCGGCCTTCGAGCGCGCCATGGTGCGCATGTCCGTGAAAGACGAAGTCGACCGGATGGCGATTGATCGGTTCCTCGAGCCGGCTCGTGCCGAGGTATGGAAAGATCTCGGCCGGCTCACCTTCGACAGTGGCGCGCACCGGAGAATAGTGTAGCAACGCTATGCGCCGCTGCGTGCGCAGCCGGGCCAATGCGCCCTCGAGCTTGATGGCCTCGTCGATGGCTTCCTGGACGAAGCGCTTGATCGCAGGCTCACCCCACGAGCCGAGCGTCGCACGCCCGAATCCGCCTGCAAATCCCTTGGCTCCGGCAATGCCGACCCCCTGGATCTCGTAAGCCTCGCCATCGAGCAGCCGTACGCCTGCATCAGTCAGGATCCGGCAAACCTCATCGCACTGACCGGACTCGTAATCGTGGTTTCCGAGTACCGCGACAATCGGAATCCGCACAGCCGCGGTGAGCTCCTTCGCAAGGATCACAGCTTCTTCCCTCAACCCATAGTCGGTCAGATCGCCGCATAGGAGGAGGACGTCCGCATGATCGTTCACCGGCGCGAGTAGTGGTTGCAATTGCCCCTGGGATGTCTTCTTGACGTGCAGATCGCCAACGGCAGCCAGGCGCATTGCTTGCTTCCTTGTCGAAGAGGCCATGAGGTCCATGTCGAGCAATATGCATGCCCAGGACAGCGGGCGCACAGAAGTCGCAGAGCCCGTAGTTGGTTTCTATCTGCACGTCCTGCGGGTGTTGACCGAAGCGGGTGCTGAATTTCTCGTCGGCGGCGCCTATGCGCTCCGCTACTACACTGGAATCGGGCGCAATACCAAAGATTTCGATCTGTTCGTCCGGCGCGAAGACTATGACAGCGTCATGGCTGTACTGGGCGCTTCCGGCTGCCGCACCGAGCTGACGTACCCGCACTGGTTGGGTAAGGCGACCTGTGAAAGCGCCATGGTCGATGTCATTTTCAGCTCCGGCAACGGGGTGGCGCTCGTGGATGACGAGTGGTTCCGTTACGCCAGGCAGGGGCACGTATTCGATGTACCGGTCAAGCTGTGCCCGCCCGAAGAGGTCATCTGGTCGAAAGCCTTCGTGACCGAGCGCGAGCGGTACGACGGCGCCGATGTCCTGCACATGTTGCTGGCCTGCGCCGCCACGCTCGACTGGGACCGCCTGCTGAGGCGCTTCGGTGAGCACTGGCGGCTGTTGCTTTCCTACTTGTGCCTGTTTGGATTTGTATACCCGTCAGAGCGCGCCCGAATCCCCGACTGGGTCATGACCGCCTTGATGGAGCGCCTGGAGGAGGAGCTACGTACGCCCACTCCGAGCGAGCGCATCTGCAACGGCACTCTCATCTCGCGCGAGCAGTACCTTCCCGACCTGGAGCACTGGGGCTTCACGGATGCCCGCCTCACCATGACGAACGCGATGACACAACAGGAAATCGCGGACTGGACCCGGGCGATTCAGCGCAAGTAACGAGGCTCCTGTCTAGGAGCGAACCGCGAATCGGAACACCGCCTTCCCGATCAGGACGCTATCGCCGTTCCTCAAGGCCTCCCGCGTGATGCGTCGCCCGTTTACCAGCACGCCGTTGGTGCTGTTGAGATCCTCGATGATCGTGTGGGCCGGCCCCGCAAGGATCACCGCGTGATGACGGCTGACGTACTTCGCATCTATCTGCAGATCATTGTCTGAGGTGCGTCCCACAGTGGTCTTGCGCCCGAGAACGTGCACTACCTCGCTGGCACCGTCAGCCCGAATGAGCAGCCGCGTATTGCCATCCGGAACGGGGACGTCCGGGAAATCCTCATGGGTTCCTGTCGCTTCGAGCTGTTGCTGAACGGCCGCCGGCAACATGAGGCTGTTGGTGGTCTCTTCTTCCAGCCTGCGAATCAGAGAGTCTCGGTCCACGAGCGCATTACGGGCCTCTTCCACGGTCGTCCGCCAATACTGATTCTTCTTCTCCAGCTCGTCGAGCCGGCTATTGCGGATGCGGAGCTCGGCCTCGAGGCGGTGGATCATGTCCTCAGCCGCGCGTAGATCACCTTCCAATTCCTTCACGCGCGCGGCATTGGCGTTGGCGTCGGCCTGCAATACTTTTACGAATTCCTGTTGCTCGTCCGCGCGCTTGCTTTGCTTCGTGCTCGCTGCCTCCAACTCCTCGCAGCGGCTTTGCGCCGCTCGCAAAGCTGCCTCCAGCTCGACAATGCGCGCAGCCCGCTGGACCAGAGTCGCTTCCAGATCCTCGGAGCGTGAGGTAACGAGGCCCACTTGCTCCTCGGCTCGGGTGAGCCGCGTGTCGCGAGCTTCGATTTCCCAGCGCAAGGAGCTGTAAAGATGCTCAAAGATGCCGCGGCGGCCTTCCAGCGACCGCAATGATTCCAGGTAGGTGGCCGCCGCCGCTTGCGCGGCCGTGAGATCCTCCTGCACGAGAGCCAACGCCCTCTCGCGAAGAGCGAGCTTCTCCTCGAGCTGTTTTTCGCGAGCGCCCCAGCTCCCGTTGGCAGCCTCCCGTTCGTCGAGCAAGCGCTGCAGCTCAGAGATGCGCTCCTCGGCCGCACCCGTGGCGGCTCGCGTTTGCGCCAGCTCGCTCGTCAGTTGTTGAATCCGTTGCTCAGCGTCAGCGGGGACGTGCTCTGTTTGCCCATCGTCGCCGACGCCAGCGTTGGGAATCGTCGAGGCCGGCTGCACGGGAGGTTGGGAAACCACCGGAGCGGGCATGATCCAGGTATCGGTACCGCCCGTGCGCGCTTCCGCCACAGCCTCGTAAGCGGTGACATCCAGTACGGGCAACTCGGCGGTAATGTCGATATCGCTCTCAGCCGCTCCCGCCGAGGGCGCCGATGATGGGTGCTGCACATTCATGAAAGCGACGCCTTCGACTCCCGGTTCAGCCGCGGAGGAAGTCCTTGGTTGCCTCGGCTATGAGCTCCGGCGCCAACTCGAAGATGCCAGGCCCTTGCTCTGAAAAGTCCACACAACGTGCTTTTGGCAGTACTTCCCTGGCGCGCGCGGTCGCTTCCCAAAGCTCATCGCGTGGGCGTATCAACATCACAGGTTGCGTGATCAGATTCAAACGATCACGGACGGCATACTGCATAGCAGCATACGCCAGCCAGGCCGGATGCGTCCCATTGCGAAGCTTCTCGACGAATGCTGCCGTGACCAGCTCGATCGGGGCTCCCGGACCGTAGGCATCGACTGCCCGCTGCCATTCACCCACGAGATGCGCCCCATCCTGGGCAACGGCAGCCGGGGCAGACATACGCTTGGCGGATTCGCGTTCAGCTTCAGTCAGAAGCGGCACGGACACGAGCACTACCCTGCGCACCTGCTTCGGGCGCGTGATCGCCAGCTCCGTGGCGACAAGTGACCCCGCGTGGTAGCCCAGCAAATCTATCTGGCGAAACCGCATCGTCTCCAGGAAATCGCCCACAGCCGCGGCGTAGTCAACGACAGCGGGCCTGGAGGGCGGCGGATCGGAGTCGCCGAAGCCGGGGAGGTCCGGCGCGTACACCGAGCGATCATGGCCGGCAAGGGCCAGGAAGCGCTCGAACATCCGCCCAGAAAGCGGTCCTTTGTGAAGGCACAAAAGGGGCGTGCCTTCTTCGAAACCGCCCCCCGGCGGAATCGCATTGTGCACGTGCAATTGACCATAGCGACACTCGAAGTACCCGCGACGGACCCGCGGCTTGGCTTCGACATAGCGGCTCGAGACAGTCCCTTTCACCATGCTGTGCTCCGAAACGGCAGGACATACTGCCACGAGTTATCGGTAACCATAAGGAACGCGTCACGAAGCCATTATGACGCTTTGCTCCCCAACGAGGGCACGCGTAAATTGGGTTTCCCCACGGCGTCGACCAAAGGAATCGCCATGCGCAGATCCGTGACCTTGCTGAGCGCGACCATTATCCTAGGTACAACACTCACGGGCTGCGGACTGGTTGACACGGGAGCAGCCACCGCGGCCGCAGGCGCATCTCAGGCCGAGCAGGTCCGTCAGGCGAAGAACACCGAAGCGCAGGTGCGGAAGCAACTGGACGCCGCATACCAGCAGTCTGCGGACCAGCGCCGTGCGGCTGAAGCCGAGTCCCAGTAACGCATCGGCCCTGCTGAGCAACAGTCGCGCTCGTGCACAGGCAGGTCCCCGCCGAAAGAAATGGCGTGCCGGGCTAGGAGCCTGGCTGAGTAAGGGTCGCCGTAGCGAGGACGACCATTACCCAGACAAGCTCCTACGGCACGCCAAGCTCATTCAGCTTGTCGCCCCGCAGACGTCAGCGTCGCTTGGCCTTTTTTCCAGCGGCCCGCTTGACCGTCTTCTTCTTCGGGGCAGCCTTCCCCCGCTTGGCGCTGGCGCTCTTGGCAACCGGACGCGCCTTCGCGACTCCCTTTCTGGAGGCTGCTTTCTTCGCCGCCGTTTTACGACCTGTGCTCTTTGCGGGTGATTTCCTGGCAAGAGTTTTTTTGCGTACCGCCTTCTTCGCAGCTTTCCGGGGTGCCTTTCTTCTACCCGCCGTGGGAACGGGTTCGGCCGGCGCGGTCTCGGAAGCCGGCATCTCGGCCTGCGAGATCGAAGGAGGTACGTCCGCCTTCGCCGCCGCTTTGGCTCTTCCCGAAGACTTCTTCGCCGCCGGCCTTTGCGCCGCAGCCTTGGGTGACTGCACCACCGCGAACACCCCGCCTTGCGGGTCCGCGATCTGCGTGATCCAACTTCCGCCCGGAACTTCCATCGGCCCGTTCAGAACGCGACCCCCGGCGGCCTCGGCCGCCGTGGTGGCCTTGGAGCAGTTGCCCACCTGTACATAACTCAGCCAGTGCGGCGGCGTGGACGGAGCTTGCAGGGTGTACACCCCACCGACCTCAGCTCCATCGTGCTTGATGAGCTGATAGGTACCCATGCCACCCATGTCGTGCGCGGGCCCTTTTTCCCACCCAAAAAGCTCCATATAAAAACTCAGCGCGGCGTCCTGGTCCGTGGTCGCAAGCTCATGCCAGGTAAACTCGCCAGGGCCATCGGAGGCGGCGGCGCCGTCAGGTGGAGGACCGGGAGGCGAATACACAGCAAACGTCGCCCCTTGGGGATCGGTCAGCACGGCGTACCGCCCCATATTCGGGATGTCGGTGGTACCCTTTAAAACCTTACCCCCCAGGCGCTCTGCTTCGGCCACGGTGGCATCCACGTCGGGCGTGGCGACATAGACGATCCAGTGCGGAGGGGCTTCTCCGCTGTCCGACGGCAACCCGGTCAGCCCACCGACCTGGTTCTTGCCGGCCATCCACAGTCTGTAGGAAGGCATTCCGGAGTCCTGCGTCTTCCACGGAACGACTTTCGAGTAGAAGGCGGCCGCGGCGTCCGTGTCCGTCGTCATCAACTCGTGCCAAATGAATCGTCCCCGAATATCCGCGTTGCTCATGGTGCGTTTTCCCCTTGTTGCGAGCTGCGTCATCCTCGATGGAGGAATGGACTACTGAAGCCTGGCATGACGATGCTCGCCTCGCTGCGGCCCGGTGCGCCGGTGCGACACGCACGTCGCCCCCGCCAGCAGCAACTTTAGGCAATCATCCGTCAGACTCTCCAACGGCCGCGTCCTCCAACGACGATCCGCACTGACATTCTGCACTGCTCTGGCGTTGAGTTCCATGTCTGTTGTTGAATTTCTCTCTGCAGCACGGCGATGATCGAACAGACCCGGCGGCCGCACGTCGAAGTTTCGACGCCGAAGCGGATGCACACCGCTTCGAGCCAGCGGACCGGAGGGGGCCAGTGCAAGCCACCCCTTGCCCCTTGCGCGACGGACAAATAGGGGTGCAGCCGGGATTTCGGCCACGATCAAGACCAAACCCAGTCGGGCTACGAGGTGGGGTAGCGGCCGCTGAGCGCTGCAAACAACGAGAACAGAACCGCTGGCACGGAAATGGGACCCGGCGCACGGCGCCCGCAAGTGTTCAGCTCAGAGCGACGAACTCTCCCTCGAAAGAGGCTACGCGATGCGTCTGGTGCACGAGGTATGCTGGAAGTGCGAGCCGCGCCCGACCGCGTCGTAAAAACGTTGTCCGGAACCGCTCCCACGCTGACGCGTCGCTGAAGTCGCACACGGCTTCGAAATCTCCCGGAATCGGCTTCTCGTATTCCATCCGGCTGCGCTGGATTACGGGCCGCGCACGGAGTCCGAAGTCCTCGATCCTCAGATGCAATAGAGTCCACGCGGACAGCGTCGCAAGGGCAGCCGCGCTGCCACCGAACACGGTTTCGGTGTGATTGACGTTGGGTGCCAGGGGAGCGGCCAGCTTCACATACTCCAGGCTCGCGGTTCGCACTTGCACACC
The DNA here is from genome assembly GCA_964494895.1 of uncultured Steroidobacteraceae bacterium. Classification (GTDB taxonomy): domain Bacteria; phylum Pseudomonadota; class Gammaproteobacteria; order Steroidobacterales; family Steroidobacteraceae; genus 13-2-20CM-66-19. The sequence goes on from CAZBTV010000003.1 coordinate 97,877, forward strand.
CATCGCGGCTGAGAGAGGAATGGATTGGTAGAGGTAGCGCTGCAAGCGCGCCTCACGTGGATCGGCTGTCATGCCCGCATGCTCAAGGCGCAGCCGCCGATGCGCAAGACTTGCTAATTGCGCCGCGGTGTGAATGCTCGAGTTTATAGGCTCAACCTATGAGCTGAAGCCTGCGCAGGAACGCACCTCATCGGCGCAAGCACCTCAGCGTCGAATCGATCGCGGCGAAGGCGAAGGGCACCAAAGCCCTCAACTCGAAGAGTCCGCCTCCGCCGGGCGGCGTGCCGCGGCGGCCGGGCGGTAGCCGATCCCAAGTACGCGCGCCGGCAAGGGGAAGGCGCTGACGAGCGAAGCCAACAGCGTCGAAAGGTAAGGAATAGACTGGATCATCAGGACTACGATCCACGCCAGGCGATCGGGGCCGTGCTGCTGCGGTGCACAGGTGACCCCCCACGCCGCAAGCCACAAGCCGACCATCATGAATGTTTCGCTACGCGCGGCGGTCAGCGCTTGCAGCCATCGCGCCGACTGCCCTGTCTTCGGAGTGCGGAAGAACGGCTCGCTGCGTGTCAACAAACCCTTTAGGACCGCCATACCGATGGTATGGGTGAGCGCCAACCCGGCGACCGCAGCCGCGATGGTCTGGCGAAAATTCGCACCGACACGCACGCGATATAAATGCACCAGCTTCGCCAGCTTGAATGTGAACAGGGACAGCGGCAGCACCGAGTACACGACCAGCGGCGGATCGATCCGGTGAGGCGCCAGTATCATCGCGGCCGACCAGCACAGCGCCGCGATATTGAACAGCATGTTGCATCCGTCGGCGATCCAGGGCAGCCAGCCAGCGATGAAGTGATAGCGCTGTCCTGGAGCCAGCGTGCCGCCTTCCATAAAAAGCTCGCGTGCATGGCGCTTGAGGATCTGCATGGCGCCGTAAGCCCAGCGGAAGCGCTGCTTCTTGAAGTCGATGAACGTGTCAGGCATGAGGCCCCGACCGTAACTGGCCGGAACATAGGTTGCCTCGAAGCCCGCCTCGAAAATGCGCAAGCCAAGCTCGGCATCCTCGGTAATGCACCATTCAGCCCAACCCGCCTCCTGAAGCTGGGCGCGCCGGACCATGGTCATGGTGCCGTGTTGGATGATGGCGTTGCGCTCGTTCCGCGTAATCATCCCGATATGGAAGAAACCGCGGTACTCGGCGTAGCACATTGCCTTGAACGCGCTCACCCCCTCGTCGCGATAGTCCTGCGGGGCCTGGACGATGGCGATGCGCGGGTCCTGGAATCCGGGTACCAGGTCACGAAGCCAGTTCGGGTCGACGACATAGTCGCTGTCGATCACCGCGATGATCTCCGCATCGGCATCAGTGTGCGCAAGAGCGAAGTTCAGCGCGCCCGCCTTGAAGCCCTCGAGCGGAGCGACGTGAAAGAAGCGGAAGCGCTCACCGAGCCTGGCGCAGTGCACCTCCACGGGGCGCCAGACGCTCGGGTCTCGAGTGTTGTTGTCGATGACCAGCACTTCGTAATTCGAGTAGTTGAGCCGCGCCAGGGCGTCGAGCGTCTCGATGACCATACCCGGCGGCTCGTTGTACGCCGGAACATGAATCGACACCTTCGGCTGGCGCTGTCCGGGCGCGAGCGCCGGAGTCCCGAGGCGTCGGCGATAGCTCACCCAGTGCGCCTCCGCCCACTCGTGAGCCTCCGAAAGCAGTACCAGAATCACGCCCAGCATGCCCAGCAGCAGCAGACTGCCGGAAACCACGCTCGAGACCGTCATATACTGCTGCGTGAAGTCGTAAAAGACCCAGACCGTTATGGTCGCCGCCGTATACACCACCATGGCCAGGAAGCTTCGGCCCCGGTTACGCAACGCTTCACTGTTCAAATAAAACACACCCAACACCAACAGCGCGACAGCGACCGAGATGGCGGCCAGCACGTGCCACTCGGGAACGCGCACGATTGCCTCCGTGAAGGCGAACTTGGGATTGCGGCTGACGTCGTAGACGCCCCAGTAGGACCCAACGGCGCCCTCCTGATAGGCCTTCCAGGGCTGGTCAAAGGCCTCCATCACGTAGTAGATGATCTGCTCCTTCTCGGCGCGCTTGAGAAAGCGGCGCAGAAACAGCGCCTCGTTGGATTCCGACGCCACCGCATACTCGCGCGTGCGGCCGTGGCTCGGCCAGCCGATCTCGGCGACCACGATGGGCTTGCCGGGGAAGGCCTTCTGCAGCCGGCGCAGCTGCGCGAACGAATAGTCGACCGCTGTGTCGACACTCACCCCTTCCCAATAGGGCAGCAGGTGCACCCCGATGAAGTCAACATGCTCGGTCAGCTCCGGGTGCGCGAGCCATACGTGCCACGGCTCGGCAGTGCCCACCGGCTGTCCGATCTCGTCACGGGCCTTGTCGAGGTATTTCTCGAGTTGCTCGATGGGAATATCGCCGCGCAGAGCCACCTCGTTGCCAATGATCACACGGACGACATTGATGTGGCTCTTCGCAAGCTCGATTGCCCTGTCGAGCTCCACCTCATTCGCATCGGTATGGTTGTCGATCCAGGCTCCGACAGTGACGTTGATGCCATGGCGCTCGGCGAGCTGCGGCACATCGGCGAGCGTGCCGTCGTCGCTGTAAGTACGAATTGCGAGGGTTTTGCCTTCGAGCAGCTGCAGATCCTGGTCGATCTCCGCGTCCGTCGGCATTTCCTTGTGGGTCGGATCCTCGCCGAGGCGGAAGGGAGAGAAGGCAAAGCCCTGAATCCGGGCAGGCCACGGAGGCTCGAGAGTCGGACGGTTGAGAAACGCCCAGACCGCGACAGTCAGGGTCGCGAACAACACGGCGATCAGCAGGCCGGCTAAGCTCTTCATTGAGGTCAGTGAATTGCGACCGCACGGATCTTAGGCGCGGCAGACCCAACCGCACCTGAACCGAGTCTGGTTTCAGGCCTTCGGCCAACAAAACAGACCAGGGTTCGGCCTCACGGCTCTACCCGTGCGACGCACGCGTCGCCCCCCTTTTTATAGCGGCGCTACGCGCCGGTCAGAATCCCCCCGAGTCCCCCGCGCTACCAAGCCCCTACATTCTGCATGGATTTCCAGGGCTCGGCCGGGGGCAGCGCTGCTCCCTTCTGGAGCAGCTCCACCGAAATATTATCGGGAGAGCGGACGAAAGCCATCCTGCCATCTCGTGGGGGTCGGTTTATGACCACACCGTGGTCGAGTAGACGCTGGCAGGCGGCGTAGATGTCGTCGACTTCGTAGGCCAGGTGACCAAAATTGCGGCCACCGGTATAGGCCTCCGGATCCCAGTTGTAGGTGAGCTCGACTTGCGCGGACTCGTCGCCCGGCGCCGCCAGGAAAACGAGTGTGAAACGGCCTTGCGGGCTCTCTTTGCGTGACAGCTCCCTCAGGCCCAGAGCGTCGCAGTAGAAGCGCAGTGAGGCATCGATGTCGCTGACCCGAACCATGGTGTGCAGGTATTTCATTCCTAGAACATCTCCGAAGGGCCAGGCGTCTTGATACTCACCTTGTATCGTGACGGGATGAAGTCACCCGTGATCATCTCTTCATAACTCTGTCCCGGTCCCACCATCGGATATACCCCGGCATCCGGATCGATCATGACCTCGAGGAAGGCGGGGCCCTCGAAGTTCACGAATTCCTCGATGACCCTGGGGACGTCTTCCTTGCGATCGAGACGCACGGCATAGCGGAATCCGTCCGCCTGCGCGGCCTTGATGAAGTCCTTCTTATGGAGCGATCGGTCGCTCGCCGACAAGCGCCCTTTGAAGTATAGCTTCTGCCATTGCTTGACCATGCCGTCGCCAAAGTTGTTCAGCACCACGACTTTGACCGGCAGGTCGTAGGTAGTGACGGTTTCGAGCTCGCCGATGTTCATGCGGATACTCGAATCACCGTCGATATCGATAACCAGCCGGCGCGGATTGGCGATCTGCGCGCCGATGGCAGCGGGCAGACCGAACCCCATGGTGCCCATGCTGCCGGAGGTGAGCCAGAGGCGGGGGTGGCGGAAATCGCAGTACTGGGCGGCCCACATCTGATGCTGACCGACGCCAGTCGTAATGATCGCTTCACCTTTCGTATGCCTGTTGATCTCCTCGATCACATAGTACGGCTGGATCAGCGGACTGGCCCGGTCATAGTTCATCGCGTGGACCCGCTTGAGCTCAGCGAGGTGCGCGTGCCATGCGCTGTAATCGCGCCGGAACTTTTCCCGACCACCGTGCGCGGTGAGCGCCTGCAACGCCTCGGTAAGGAGGCCGATGTAGCTCCACTGAACGCGCTTGACCTTGTTTACCTCCGCGCGGTCGACATCCAGATGAGCAATGCGCTTGGCGTTTTTGGCGAACTTCGCCGGCACACCCGCTACGCGATCATCGAAGCGCGCTCCGACGGCGACGAGAAAATCGCAATCATCCACGGCGTAATTGGCGAAGGCCGCCCCGTGCATCCCAAGCATCCGCAGGCATGACGGGCTCGTGGTGTCCACGGATCCGATGCCCATCAGAGTTGTGACGACAGGGATGTTAAAAGTGCTGGCGAACTCGGTAAGCGCGGTCGCGGCGCCGGCGTTCACCACCCCGCCACCGGCGTAGATCAGCGGGCGTTCGGAATCACCCAGCATCTCGAAGAAGCGGGCGGCCTCATGCGTGTCCAGGGTCCGCTCCGACAACTCCTTCATCCGGCGGCGGTAGCCAGGGATCGGCAGCATGCCACCGCCATGGAAGATCCCTTCCCAGTTCTGTACGTCCTTGGGCACGTCGACCACGACGGGACCCGGGCGTCCTGTGCGGGCGATCTCGAATGCGGTCCTGATGGTAGCCTCGAGCTTCGTCGGATCGGTCACCAGAAAGATGTGCTTGGCGACGGCACCCATGATCGAAGGCACCGGGGCTTCCTGGAATGCGTCGGTTCCGATAGCAGCGGTGGCCACTTGCCCGCAGATCACGACAATCGGCACGGAATCCGCCATCGAATCGCGCACCGGTGTAACAGTATTCGTCGCACCCGGACCCGACGTAACGATACAAACGCCTACGCGGCCAGTAGCGCGGGCATAGCCGGCCGCCATGAACGCGGCACTCTGCTCGTTCGAAGGCACGATGAGCGGAATCGGTTGCTCGCCGGCCTGGCTTTGCTGCTCGTTGTAGAGGAATACGGCGTCGTAGGTGGGCAGGATAGCCCCGCCGCTGTAGCCAAAAATCGCGGTAACCCCTTCATCCGCGAGGACCTGCATGATCATCCGCGCACCGGACATCTTCTGGCCGGCCAGCGGGTGGCCGACGGGACGGGGCTGGATCACCGTGTCGCTCATGACGCGCTCTTTCAGCTTCGAAGCCGCAAAAATCCCAGGAATGGGGCAGGAGCCCAAGGGAAACGATCGCCGAAAGCGGCCGATCTGGGGGCGGCCGCACACGCGATCATTAGTCAGACAGGCTCCCAGGAACAAGTGAGCCTATCAGCTTGCCGGGTGATTGGCACGTTCGCGCCGACTCGTAATACCATCCTTGGCCGCCCTCGTCCGCATTTGCACCGATGCGACCATGCGATCTCAAGAATTTCATCCGAAGCCCATGACTCACATGCGCCACATCATAGCGATCCTCCTGCAAAACGAAGCGGGGGCGCTCGCACGGGTGGCCGGCCTCTTCTCCACCCGCGGCTACAACATCGAATCTCTCTCCGTCGCGCCAACCGACGATCCGACCGTATCGCGCCTTACGCTCGTCACGAAGGGCTCGGACGCGGTGATCCAACAGATCGCGAATCAGCTCAACAAGCTGGTCGACGTGGTGAACGTCGAGGACATGACTTTGGGAGAGCACCTCGAACGGGAGCTCGTCCTTCTCAAGCTGAAGGTCAGGCCGGAGCGAACCGACACGGTACGCGGACATGTGGTTCGCCTCGGTGGCCGTGTACTGGATCCCGCGCAGGATGGCTTTGTCGTGGAGCTGACGGGGAGCGAGGCGGAGGTCAACACCTTTGTCAGCGAGCTTGCCCGGGATGCGGAGCTACTCGAGGTTGTGCGCAGCGGTGCGTTGGGAATTGCCCGGACCGCCAGGCCATTGCGCGTGGTGCGCTGACTTTCGGAACAAATCCGTTCCTAAGTGACGCTAACCAGAGACATCTACAACCATTCGTCCGTTGCTCGCGCCGCGACAGTCCTCGTAAGATTGCGCGCTCGGAAATAAATGAGCCCCGGATAAGCGTTCGGTTTCACTCCGAAGGGCTCACGGAGCGCCGTCGCTCCCTGAACTGGGTGGTCTACGACCGTGGTGTCGCGCACGTCTCCACGGAGGTGAGGAGTTGCTGAGCTTCGTCGACTCGGCCGCATCCTCCCGTGTAATAACATCAGTTCCCGGAAGCAGCAGCACCGACGGGCGCTCGTCTTGTTTGCGGTCATTCCCGCAACGACTCCCAGCAGCCGGTTTCCGCTTCCATGACCAGTGGCGCCGTCCATCGACGTAGCGGCCGCGCCTTCGAGAGCACCATGCACGTATTCAAGAGCCCGCCCGCGTCCAGCAAGTCGACACGACGTCCGAAGACCCAACGTGTCAGCGCACGGTCCGCGCGCGCCCGCGATAACGACAAACGTCAGGGAGAGGCTCTCAACAGTGAAACGAGCGCGATCCTTGCCGCGCTCATTGCCCTCAAGCGCGGCAATAGCGATGTGCGTCTCCCTGAAGAATGGCCTGGCCAGGCTGGACGAATCGCCGAAGCTTTCAACCAGGTAGTCGAGCTCAATGTACGTACCGCCCGTGAGCTCGCGCGTCTCAATCAGGTAGTCGGTCGCGAAGGCAAGCTGCGGCACCGTGCGTCGATGGGCAATGCCACCGGCTTCTGGTCTGACTCCATTGTCAATATCAACGCTCTGATCGACGACTTGGTGCATCCGACGACCGAGGTCGCACGCGTGATCGGAGCCTTCGCCCAAGGCGACCTCACGAAGACGATGGCTCTCGAGATCGAAGGTCGAGCTCTCGAAGGAGAGTTTCTCCGCACCGCCAAGACCATCAACAAGATGATCGATCAGCTGAGCTCGTTCGCTACCGAAGTGACGCGCGTGGCGCGCGAGGTGGGCACCGAAGGCATTCTGGGCGGCCAGGCGCGAGTGGAGGGTGTCTCCGGCACGTGGAGGGACCTCACGGATAGCGTGAACTTCATGGCCGGCAACCTCACCGGCCAGGTGCGCAACATCGCTGAGGTGACCAAGGCCGTGGTGGCCGGCGATCTCTCGAAGAAAGTCACCGTGGACGTGAAAGGAGAGATTCTCGAGCTGAAGAACACGGTCAACACAATGGTGGACCAACTTCGGTCCTTCGCCTCCGAAGTGACTCGTGTGGCGCGCGAAGTCGGCACAGAGGGCATTCTCGGTGGCCAGGCCGACGTGAAGGGAGTGTCCGGCACCTGGAAGGACCTGACAGAGAGCGTGAACTTCATGGCCGGCAACCTCACCGGCCAGGTCCGCAACATCGCCGAGGTAACGACCGCGGTCGCCGCTGGCGACCTCTCGAAGAAAATCACGGTCGATGTGAAAGGCGAGATCGAAGAGCTCAAGGACACGATCAACACCATGGTCGACCAACTCCGCTCCTTCGCTGCGGAGGTGACGCGTGTCGCTCGTGAGGTCGGCACCGAAGGCAGCCTGGGCGGCCAGGCGCGAGTGGAAGGCGTGTCGGGAACATGGAAGGACCTCACCGACAATGTCAATCTGATGGCAAGCAACCTGACGAGCCAGGTTCGCGGCATCGCCAAAGTCGTCACGGCGGTAGCCAACGGCGACCTGAAGCAGAAGTTGAAGGTGGAAGCCAAGGGCGAGATTGCCGAGCTTGCTGAAACCATCAACGACATGACCTACACGCTAGCCACCTTCGCTGAGCAGGTCACGGGCGTGGCGCGCGAGGTAGGGGTAGAAGGCAAGCTTGGCGGCCAGGCGAAAGTACCGGGAGCCTCCGGAACCTGGAAGCGCCTGACCGAGAACGTGAACCAGCTGGCGGCGAATCTGACCACGCAAGTGCGCGCGATCGCGGAAGTCGCCGTGGCCGTGACCAAGGGCGACCTCACACGCTCGATCACCGTGCAGGCCGAGGGCGAAGTTGCGGCCCTGAAGGACACCATCAACGAGATGATCCGCAACTTGCGCGACACGACGCAAAAGAACACGGAGCAGGACTGGCGCAAGACCAACCTCGCCAAGTTCACGCGGCTGCTCCAAGGCCAGAAGGATCTCGTCACCGTTGGCCAGGTGATTCTGTCGGAGCTCGCCCCCGTGGTCGGAGCACAGCAGGCCGAGTTCTACGTGCTCGATGCCAATGCAGCGGTGCAAAAGCTGAGGCTGCTGGCGAGTTACGCCTCCGGCGGAGAAGGCGCCTATGGGAAGGAGATCGGGCTCGGGGAGGGGCTGGTCGGCCAGTGCGCCGTCGACAAGCAAAAGATCCTCATGCACGGAGTGCCAGCGCAGGGCATTCGCATCTCCTCGGGTCTCACCTCGTGTGTGCCCGAGAATGTGCTCGTTCTGCCGATCGTTTTCGAACGCGAGGTGAAAGGTGTGCTCGAGCTCGCCTCGCTGGAGCGCTTCAGCTCCACCCACCAGGTGTTTCTCGAGCAGCTCACCGAGAGCATCGGCGTGGTAATCAACACGATCGAAGCCAACATGCGCACCGAGAACCTGCTGCAGCAGTCGCAATCGCTCGCGCAGGAGCTCCAGCAGACCAACCTCGAGCTGCAGGAAAAAGCGCAGCTGCTGGCGCACCAGAACCAGGAAGTCGAGCGCAAGAACAGCGAGGTCGAGCAGGCCCGCC
>CAZBTV010000004.1:0-51022 GCA_964494895.1 uncultured Steroidobacteraceae bacterium
AATACGTGCTCGCCTCCATGACTTCAGAGAACGGCACGTTTGGCGAAACGCGGACCAGTATCTGCGCGGTCGAGCGCAACGGCGGCCGCTTCAAGCTCCAGAAAGACGCCACCACGGGGTCCTATTGCGAGCATGCGGATGGAATTCTGGTGACCTGCCGGAGGGCGCCCGATGCGCCCAGCAGCGACCAGGTGCTCGTCCTCGTTCGCAAAGGGGACTACACGCTGACGCAGACGACCTCGTGGGACACCCTGGGTATGCGCGGCACCTGCAGCCCGGGTTTCAAACTCGACTCCTCGGGGCCCGAGGAGCAGATCCTGCCCGGCTCCTTCGCCGATTCCTCCGCCCAGACGATGGTGCCCTACTCCCACATTCTATGGGCCTCGCTGTGGTGGGGAATTGCTGCCGATGCCGCGGGTCGCGCGGCCGAATTCGTACGCGCTGGCGCCCGGAAGAATCCAGGTACCGTACCGCCTACGGCCACGCGTCTTGCCGAGGTATCGACACAGCTGCAGGCCGCACGCCACAACTGGCTGGCGCTCGCCACCGAGTTCGACGAGCTCGAGTCCCGGCGCTCCGGCCGCCAGGAGCTGTCGTCCATTGGCTGGGCGCTGAAGATGAACAACCTCAAAATCAACGCTTCCGAAACCGCCCCGCAGATCGTTCACAAGGCACTGCAGATCACGGGCATTCTCGGCTATAAGAATGATTCCAAGTTCAGCCTGGGCCGCCACTACCGTGACACTTTGTCGGGCTCCCTCATGATTTCCAACGACCGGATCGCCTCCAAAAGCGCCTCGATGCTGCTCGTATTCAAGGACAATTGAGATGGAATACGACATCGAGCGCTTTTACGCAGGGCTGGTCCAACATGGGCACATCGTCCCTGTGGGAGTAGCGGGTGCGTTCGGCCGCGGCGCCGTATTCGAAGACGTGCTCGAGCGCTTCAACGGCCTGGTCTCGAAATTGTCGAAGGAAGACAACGCCACGTTCTACACCTTTCCACCGGTGATCAGCCGCCAGGTGTTGGAAAAGGTCAAGTATCTCGACTCGTTTCCGCATCTGTGCGGCGCTGTCTACAGCTTCTTCGGCAAGGACCTGCAGGCACGTCAGCTCTCCGAGCGCGTTCACGAAGGCAAGCCGTGGGGCGACATGCTGGGCATCACCGACGTGGTATTGAATCCCGCCGCTTGCTATCCGGTCTATCCGTGCTTCACCGGCGTCCTCCCCAAGGGCGGACGCCTGGTCACCATGCTGAACTGGGTCTACCGGCACGAGCCCTCGCCGGAGCCGACCCGCATGCAGTCTTTCCGGGTCCGCGAGTTTGTCCGCGTCGGCACGGCCGATGAGGTCGTCGAGTGGCGCGACATGTGGCTGAACCGCGGTGTCGACCTGTTGACCTCGCTCGGCCTGCCGGCCCGCGCGGACGTCGCCTCCGACCCGTTCTTCGGCCGGGGCGGCAAGATTCTTGCTGCCGGGCAGAAAGAGCAGAAACTGAAGTTCGAAGTTCTCGTACCGGTGATCTCCGCGAAGGATCCCACTGCAGTATGCTCGTTCAACTTCCACCAGGAGCACTTCGGCTCCACCTTCGAGATCCGCACGCACGACGGACATGTTGCCAACACGGCCTGCCTGGGCTTTGGCCTGGAGCGGGTCGTCATGGCGCTCTTCAAGACCCACGGCTTCGAGCCGGAGAAATGGCCGAAGGAAACCCAACGCCTCCTCTGGCCCTGAAATGACGGGCATCTTGAGTCACTCAGCCGTGAGCGTGTTGGAAGGTCTCGATCCCCGAACCTATCCGCGCAGCGCCCTGCACGCGGAGAGCTGCGTCTGGGTGGAAAAGAACTGCTACATCGATATCTGGATCGAGGTCATCCATGCGCTCGGCCTCGAGCCACGCGCCATTTTGCCCTTCGTCGCGGCGGTGGACTTTGAAGGCGACCAATGGACTTTCTTCAAGCCTCCACACAACGAGCTGTGGGACCTCTACGGAATAGACGTACAGGAGCTGAACGTATGGCGGCCGTTGGTCGAGCACGCCCTCGAGCACCTGGGCGCCGGTAAGCTGATCTCCACGGAAGCCGACGCCTACTGGTTGCCGGACACTTCCGGGACGGACTATCGGCGGCAACACACCAAATCCACCATCGTGCTGAACGATCTCGACCTGCAGAAGCGCACGCTGGGCTATTTCCATAACGCCGGCTATTACCGCCTCGAGGGCGAAGATTTCACGCGGACGTTTCGGCTCGACCAGCCCCACGACCCCGCATTCATGCCTCTGTTTGCCGAGCTCGTGCGTGTCGACCGTGTTGTCCGTCGGCCGGCGGCGGAGCTGGCGGCCTTCTCGCGCGAGCTCTGGCGCCGGCATCTACGACGCCGCCCGCAGAGCAATCCGGTGCGACGCTTTCAGCAGCGCTTCGAGCGCGACCTGGCCAACCTTCAAGACAAGGGGCTCGACCACTATCACGCCTGGGCCTTCGGCACCATCCGGCAGCTCGGGGCCGCCTTCGAGCTGGCGGCACTCAATCTGAAGTGGCTGAGCGCTCAAGGCAGCACGGGACTGGAGACCGCCGCGGCTGCTTTCGAGACGCTCTCGACCACCAACAAGACCTTCATTCTCAAAGGCGCTCGCGCCATCAACAGCAGAAAGCCTTTCGACGGCACGTCGCTGTTCGATGCGATGGCCGGGGCATGGGAAAGCGGGCTGCAGGCGCTGGATGCACTCTGGTCGTAACGTGAAACTTCTCCCACAGGCCACGCGCGAACGGCAGACGCGTGAGGCGACTCGGCATGCCGGCGTCGTCGGGAGCAGACCTTGACGGCGCAGCAGTCGATAGCGACCCAACTCGGGTACGACATTCCGGAAACTCCCAGCAAGCCGCATGTTGTATCGCAGCCGGTGGAGCGCGCGCCGCTCTACTTCGGGCCGGACGGACGGCCGCTGTTTGGCTGGCTACACCAACCCGCACACTCCCCCGCCGTCGGCGTGGGAATGGTGATCTGCAGTCCCTTCGGCAATGAGGCCATCAGCGCGCATCGCAGTCTGCGCCGGCTGGCCGATGCAGCCGCTCACCATGGCATTCCGACATTGCGGTTCGATTACGACGGCGCGGGCAACTCAGCAGGCCATGACATGGACCCGAGCCGGGTGGCGGCGTGGCTGGATAGTGTAGGCCATGCTTGTGACAAGTTGCGGGAAGAGACGGGATTGGAGCGTTTATGCCTGGTGGGCTTGCGCCTGGGGGCCATGCTGGCCGCGCTCGCGGCGGCGCGCCGCACCGACATCGCAGGACTCATTGCCATCGCGCCTGTCGTAAATGGTCGGGCGTATGTACGCGAGCTGCGGATGCTGAGCCGCGCAATCGACTCCAGGCGCAACATTACCCGCAGCTCCGACCAAGGCGCCCTGGAAACCGCCGGTTTCCTGCTGAGCGCGCAGACCCAGCAAAGTCTTGGCGAGATCGACCTGAACCGAACGGAAGCCGCGCCGGCCGGCCGTGTGTTGATTCTCGATCGGGCAGAGATGCCGGGCGCGGAGAGCTGGGCAAGGCGACTCAACAGCCTCGGTGCACACTGCCAGAGGACTTCCGTATCGGGCTATCCCGAAATGATGCTCGATGCGCACGAGAGCGTCCCTCCTGACGACATCATCGCAGCGGCAGTCAAGTGGGCACGTGACCTCGTCCAAGGCCCCTCAAAAAGCATTCCCGCTCGTCCGCGAGCCGCAACTCAGAGCCGCGCCGCTCTCCCTTACACTGGCCGCGAAGATCTGGCCGGTGCCGCCTTGCCCGCGGTACCCGTCGAGGAAACGGCGGCTTCCTTCGGCAAAGCGCCCGGGCTCTTCGGGATCGTGAGCACGTCCACGACCAGAACCCATGACTCGCCTGGGCGGGGCAAGGCCATCATTCTGCTCAACGCCGGGGCCGTGCATCACGTTGGACCGAACAGACTCTACGTGACACTGGCACGCCGCCTGGCACGGTTGGGTTACGTCGTGTTGCGTGTAGACATCGCAGGGATCGGCGAAAGCGCAGCTAGAAGCGGCGATCCTGAAAATGTCGTGTACTCCCAACATGCGATGACGGGCATCGAGGAAGCCATCCAGTACCTGCGTCAGAGTTGGAACGTCCGGGAGACCATCGCGGCAGGGCTATGTTCCGGCGCTTATCACGCGTTCAAGGCGGCCGCCGTCGCACGGCTGCCACTGACCTCGGTCATTCTGATCAACCCCCTCACCTTCTTCTGGAAGGAAGGCATGTCGCTGAAATATCCGGAACACCGGATCGTCGCGGACATGGCACGTTACCGGACCAGCAGATTGCGGCTGTCTTCCTGGAGGAAATTGTTGACTGGAGGCGTGAACATGGTCGAGCTGGCGCAGGTGCTCGCGCGCCGCGCCGACACGCTTGCGCGCAAGCCACTACGCGCGCTCGCGCGCCTGCTTCACATTCCGCTGCCCGATGACCTTCCGGTGGAGCTGTCACGAGCGGTACATGCGGGAACGCGCTTGCAGTTTGTCTTTGCCGCCAACGATCCCGGGCTGGAATTGCTACGGGACCAGGGTGGCGCTACCCTTCAACGGCTGCACGCACGGGGTAGATTGGGCATACATGTGATCGAAGGCGCCGATCATACTTTTACGGATCTCGCCGCGCGAAGCGCGTTGGCTGACTTCATCGTGGAGCTTCTCCTCCGGAGCCGCGGGTAGGCAGTACTTGGCCGGGCTGGGCCTGTGACTGGAGCAAACATCTGACCGGGCGCGTGGAACTCGAGCCGCTTTCGTCCCGTTATCGCAAGGATCCGCGGAAAAAGACGACGACCGACAGGGAGTCTTCCGACAAGTGGCGCAAGAGTACTACACAGGCGCGGGGCGATATTCGCCCGCTGAATTCGACACGCAGGTCGTTGCCTGTGGCAGTCCCTTGCATCTTGCCGACCTTGCCGAGCTCAAGGCTCGAGGGCTGCCGATTCCACACGATTACTCGAGCTGGCCCCTGTGTTGCGCGGTCGGCAGCTGGGCATGGTGTCGGATCACGGGCCTCGACGGAGAATTGTTGACCGGTTTCAGCGTGCATCTGACCAACAGCCGCGCCATTCCCGGAACCCGCATCGGCCAGATTGAACGGCTCGGGCGCAGTCTGCACGAGCCGGTGGCGGATGAGATGGGCTCCATACTGGCCGAAGTCGCCCGGAAGATACCCCGCCTGTTGCGTCTGGACGCACGCATCTTCGACGAGGACCCTGCGCGCCGAAAAAGGCTGAGCGACTCGTTGCACGGTGCCGGATGCAAAGCTGACATACGCCGCCGGCAATACAGCCATACGGTGATCCTGACACTGGCGGCACACGAAAGCGAAGTTCTTGCCCGCTTCTCACCCCGCGTACGCAGCACCATCAGGAAAGTGCTGGCCAGCCCCGCGCTGTATTTTCAGCCGGTTCCCGCGAGCGGCTACATCGACAGGATCCGGCAACTCTACAACCTGACCTTCGAGCGTACTGGAGGCATGCCGCCGCCTCTGGACATAGAGGGCATCGTGCGAGACTCCAGCAGCGGCGAGAGCTCTTTGCTGGTAGGCGCCTTCGCACGCGGCAGCGAGCCACCGGAGGACCTGATCGCGCTTGCCTGGGGACGCCTGCATGGGGATTACTCGGTGCTGGAGCTCAACGCATCCGCGCGATCACCTCTCTTGCGCCGACTCTCGCCCGGCTTCGGGCTCATGATGCATTTGATCCAGTGGACTATCGAACGCGGCGGGCGCTGGATCGATCTTGGCGGTCTCTCCACCATCACACCGGCGGCCGACGATCCGATGCAAGGGATAGTGGAGTTCAAGACGCGGTTCTCGACGGATTTTCGCGAGGTCGCCGAAGAATGGCACCTCGACCCCAGCCCCATGCTCACCGCAGCCGCCTCCGTGGCTCGCTCCATCGCCCGATCCGTCAGCGACATCTACAGAGTCTGATTTGACTGGAAAAAATCGCCTGCGGCGATTTTTCGAGACCCTACACGTTTTCCGGAGGCAAAAAGCGTGGTTTTTGCTGCCTGCCCAGTGGGACCTAGTGAGGGGCTGCTACAATCCGGCTATTGATATAACCGCCGGGAGAGTGTCGCGTAAGGTGAGCCGCCATATTCCCGCGCTCGATGGGATCCGGGCGCTCGCCATTCTTCTGGTTGTCCCACACAACGTCGACCTGCTGCGGCCGCCTGTGCCGTCCGTCGACTATCCGATCGTACTGCTCCTGCATGCCGGCTGGATCGGCGTGCAATTGTTCTTCGTGCTGTCCGGCTTTCTGATCACTGGAAACCTCCTCGACTCGCGCGCGTCCGGCAACTATTTCCGCGCATTCTTCGGGCGCCGCGCCCTGCGCATCCTGCCTCTCTACTTCACGGTGCTCATTGCCGCATTCGTGATCGCCCCGATGTTGTTCAAATTGCCACAGTCGTTACGCGACACCGAATCGCACCAGATATGGCTGTGGACCTTCCTGACGAACTGGACACAACCGTTCGACGGGGGAGTGCACGGCTTCGGCCACTTCTGGTCGCTCGCAGTCGAAGAGCAGTTCTATCTGCTGTGGCCGTTCGTCGTCCTCGTCTGCACGCCCGTGACTCTGTTGTGGGCCTGCGGGATCGCCGTTGGCGTGGCTCTCATAACCCGGATCGTCCTGGTCGCCACACACGCCCCACACGATGCACTTTACATGTTTACTCTTTGCCGAATGGACGCGCTTGCGCTCGGCGCTGCCGTTGCCGCGTTGATTCGAATCCCGGCGGCTCTCGAGCGCCTGAAATGTGCCACCCCTGCGGTGGTCGCGGCGACAGTGCTCATGTTGGGGATCACCGCGGCTGGAACGCGCGGCCTCGCGATGTACGAGGTCAGCACCCAGACTATCGGTTACACCCTCTTATCCGCGGCTTTCGCACTCGTGGTACTCCTCACCGTGCTTCCTGCAACCGGTATCTTGAGCCTGGCTATGCGCGCCCTTGCCTGCAAGCCGTTACGGCTCGTAGGTCGATATAGCTATGGCATGTACGTTTTCCACCTGCCGTTGCATGCCTTCTTCGGGGCCGCGCTGTTGTATCACTTCTTCCCGCAGCCGAGCCCGACCGAGTCGCTGGTCTACACGGCGCTGTTTACCCTAGCGACTTTCCTGTTGGCTGCGCTTTCCTACGAGTTGTTCGAGCGTCGCTTTCTGAATCTGAAGAGCCGGTTAGAGCCGAAGCGCCGAGGTGACGCGCAGCTGGGTTTCGCGCAGAACAGCGGCGCCGACGCATGAGTGCGTAGGCAGGGTGAACAGGCGGGAAGCCAGAGCGGTCGCGTTGGGGAAAGGCCCCTGACAGGCGACCTCAGGTGGAACGCCCTCCAGCCGCTCCATTGTCTGCCCATACATAGCCGTTGCCCCCAGCCCTCGACTGTCGAGCGCGGCTACGATCTCATCACGGGTGCGGCGATCGGGTGCCAACATGGCAAGGCGCAAGCGCGCTGTGTCAGAAGGCTCTTGGGACGCGCACGACAGGATTTCGAGACCACCGCTCGCCCAGGTGTCGCAGACAGCGGCCCACATCGAAGTGTCGTAACCAGGGTCGGCCTCATAACTTGCCAGACCGCGCTCGACTTCTGCAATTCTCGCCGGTGAGGCGCAGCGTATGACCTCGAGGCGCTTGTAGCGTGTGCCTCCTACAGCCGAGCCCAGCACTCGCCGCGCAAGCCCGTAAGCGAGCGGATGAGTTGCAATGTTGAATACCAATCCCGCCAGGCGTTTCACCAGAAGCCGCTCCATCGGACCCGTCATAGGCTGCGCGGCGACGGAATCGAGGCGGGTACGCTCGTCTGCCGGACATAACAATGCCCCTCCTCCCAGCAGGTTGAGTGGCTTCCCGCGACCGAAGCTCAGCACCACGTAGTCGCCCAGCCAGCGGGCAGGAAGTCGTTGCGGAAGATGCTGCGCGCTGTCTTGGATCAAGGCGATCCCACGTCCGTCGGCGATCCGACGCAATTCGGCAGCCTGGTCTCCCGTACCGAGCAGGTTTACGGCCACGATCGCGACACAGCTTGGGGACAGAGCCTTCTCGAGGGCCTCGATGTCATAACCCCAGCGGCTCCCGGGGGCTGTGTCCACCAGCCGAGGGAAGACGCCGGCATAAACACTGGCCGATACCAGATCCGGGCATCCGTAGGCTGGCAGAACGACCTCGGGCGAGTCGGTGGAAAAGCGATGCCTGGCGTCAGCCAGTGCCAAAGCCAGCGCCTGGGTGCCGGAGCCGCATATGCGGACGCCCCAGCCGGCAAAAGCGGTGCCGAGGGGTTTTCGAACCCCGCGGACCGCCAAGGGAACCGGTCTCCTGACAGGCGGCAGAGCTTTCATCGGGATTTCCTGCGCGCGCCCATGCGGCGGTGGCCCCCGCTGACGATAGTTTGCAGGCGATCACAAGAGCGTGCGGTGTACTGGGTTATTCTCGCCACTGCGGCCCGAAGCATAAATTTGACAACAGCTTACGGGTAGAATTCTACGTTTATTGGCATCGCGCTGCGGACCCCATGACACAGGCCCTCGAAATACTGTTCTGGACGGGCGGCTTCATTGCCGTGTACAGCTATCTGTTGTACCCCCTGTTGCTCCGGCTCCTGCAGCGGCCGGCCGCCCCGGCGGCCACCGATACCGCGACCCTGCCTACGCTGACGGTGATCATCACGGCCCGCAATGAGCAGAAAAGAATCACCGACAAGCTCGAAAACACTCTCGCACTGGACTACCCCGAGCCGCTGCTCGAAGTGCTTGTAGCATCCGATGCCTCCACCGACGCCACGGACGAGATCGTGCGAGGATTCGCCGGCCGCGGCGTGCGGCTGGTGCGCTCCCCGGAGAACAAGGGCAAGGAGCACGCGCAGTGGCTGGCGATCCAGGCAGCCACGGGCTCGATCCTCGTGTTCACCGATACGGCAACACGGCTGCGGCCCAACTCGCTGCGACTGCTGGTGGAGGATTTCCACGACCCGCGCGTGGGTGCCGTGTCCAGCGAGGACGAGCTTCTCTCCCCCAACGGGGAGGTGCGCGGCGAAGGCGCGTATGTCCGCTACGAAATGGCGCTGCGGCGACTCGAGAGCCGCGCCGCGGGCCTGGTCGGCCTGAGTGGCTCTTGTTTTGCGGTCCGCAAGAGTGTCTGCGCCCACTGGCGGATCGACACCCCAAGCGACATCACAACGGCTTTGCTGTGCGCGCAGGCAGGCCTGAAAGCGGTCAGCGACGGCCGCGTAAAGGGCTCATATCAGGATCTGAAGGATGAGAGCCAGGAGTTCGGACGTAAGAAGCGCACCATCATCCGCGGTATGACCGCGGTATGGGAGTTGCGAGAGTCGTTGAATCCGTTTCGCTATGGCCTGTTTGCGCTGCAAGTATGGAGTCATAAGATCCTCCGCTGGATGGTGCCGATAGGGTTGCTGTTGGCGCTCGCCGCGAGTGCGCTTCTGGCCGGACAGAGCGCGCTGTACCGTTCGCTGCTGATCCTGCAGCTCGCCGGCTATGCCGCGGCCGCTCTCGCGCATCTTTCGGCCGCGGCACGCCGGCTGATGCCGTTGCGCATCGCCCTGTACTTTCTGGTAGCCAACATGGCCACAGCGGCCGCCATGTGGGACTTCTTACGCGGCGTGCGTATTGTCACCTGGACGCCATCTCAGCGATAAAGTAGTCAGGTTATATGCACGATTTCCCGACGGCCCAGAGACGCCGGGGTTCCGCTGCCCGTAAAACCCTCAGGGCGGCTCCCTGACGGTGTGCTTTGTGCGAGTATTACATGTCATATCGGGCGATCTTTGGGCCGGAGCTGAGGCGCAGGCCTTCACGCAGCTTGCCGCGCTTCATGAGGCTGGCGTGACCGTTGCGGCCGCGGTGATGAACGACGGTGAGCTGGCAGCGCGGCTGCGCGAGCGCGACATCCCTGTCACCGTGCTCGACGAGAGCCGCCTGAGCAACCCCCGCATTCTGCTGGGCTTGCGCAATCTCATGCAGGAATGGAGACCCGACATCGTTCATACACACCGCAGCAAAGAAAACATCCTAGGCTCCTTGGCGAACCGCTTCGCCGGCAACGTGCCTTCGGTACGGACGGTCCATGGCGCGAGCGAGGACCGGTCCCGGGGGTTGCGCCGCATCCTGCGGGAGCAACAGGCGCGGGTGGACAGTTGGTGCGGACGTCACCTGCAGAACCGGATCATCGCCGTCTCTACGGAGCTAGGTGAGAAGCTTGCACACAACTATGCGAAGAAGGTCGTGGTCATCGAGAACGGCATCGACGTCGAAGCGATCCGCAGGAAAGTGGAGCCTGTCGACTTCCGCCATAGCGCTCCGGAGGGAATTCACATTGGTATTGTTGGCCGCCTCGTGGCGGTCAAGCGTGTCGATCTGTTCCTCGAAGCTGCCGCGCACCTCAACAAGAGTCACCCGGAGCGCGACTGGCGCTGGCACGTGATCGGGGATGGCCCGCTGCGTGAAAGACTGACCAACCAGTCACGAAGCCTCGGGATCGACACAATCACGACATTCCACGGACATCGCAATGACATCATCCCTTGTCTTGCCGCGCTCGATGCGCTGGTGATCTGCTCTGACCACGAAGGACTTCCGATGGTGCTGCTCGAGGCATTGGCGGTCGATACGCCGGTAGTCGCCCACGCCACCGGAGGAATGATCGATGTGCTGAAGGGGAACGAGCGCGGGTTACTGGTCACTGAGCACACCCATTCCGCTTATGCGGATGCGATCTGCGCGCTCATTACGCGCCCAACGACTGCAAAGCTTGTGTCACAGCTTCCAGAACGCTTCACCGCGACATATAACTGTCGAGCGCTCCAGAACCTGTACCGCACCCTCCTCCAAGAGCATCCGCCGCGTGAGTCCCATGGCTGAGTCTCACGGCTCCGGCACCCGGCGCCTCCTCAAACACTCCTCGATCTACGCGCTGGGGAGCATTTTGAAGAATATCGTCGGATTCATCATGCTACCGCTGTATACGCGGTACCTGAGTCCGGCCGACTATGGCGTGATCAGCCTGATGCTGCTCATGCTCTCACTGTTCGAGCTGTTGTTCAGCGGCCGCCTGGGCTACGCGCTACCCAAGATGTATGCCGAAGATACCAGCGACGCCGCCCGCAGGATGCTCATCTCCACTGCACTGATCTTCATGGCGGGAGTCGGCGTGGTGAGCTCGGTGGGGGTCTATCTGGCCCGAGCCCCTCTTTCGAGCCTGATTTTCGGCACCACGGATTATGTGACTATCGTGGCCTACTTCTCCTTCATGGTGCTCACACAGTCACTGGAAACCCATGGCCTGGATTACATCCGGCTGCAACAGCGCCCGTGGCTGTTCATGGGGGTGAGCCTCCTGAAGCTCATCATCCAACTCTCACTCAACGTATTGCTCATCGTCGGCTTCCATCAGGGCGTGATGGGTGTGGCGCTAAGCACCATGATCTCCTCCGCGACCATCGCCCTGATTCTCGTCATCTATACCGTGGCCAAGACCGGGCTTGGTTATAACCAGGCGCTCGCGCGGCGCATGTTGGCATTCTCCTGGCCCATGTGGCTCGGCGGGCTCGCGAGCCTCTATATCGGGTCTTCGAACCGCTACTACATGCGGATTTTCGGCACCATGGACGACATCGGCCTGTACTCCCTGGCCGAGCGCTTCTCCGGCATCATGACCATGCTGATCTGGCAACCGTTCCAGCAGTACTGGATGGTGGAGAGCTTCAAGTACGAGCAGCTTGGCAAGCGGCACGCCTTCAACATCGTGTTCAGCATCATATGTGCCGTCCTTTTCCTGGCGGGCCTGGGTGTAGCGTTGTTCGCACCCCCGGTGATCCGGGTCATGTCGCGGCCGGCGTTCTATCCGGCATCCAACGGCGTACCCTTCCTCGCGTTGGCCGCAATCTTCAATTGCCTGCTACAGTATGTGGGTTTCAGCTTCCTGGTCACCGAGAAAACCAAGCTCCTGAGCGCCTACAACTATCTGACCGCGATCGTGGTCTCCGTTTTTTATGTCGCATTCATTCCGATCCTGGGCCACGTCGGAGCGGCACTCGCTTCCGCATGTGCCTGGGGTATGACGTTTCTGATCCAGTACCGCCAAGGCCGCCGGCACTATGACATGAATCTTTCCATGAGCTTTCTCTTCTTCGTCTGGGGAGTAGCGGCAGTGGCGTACCTGGTCGGCAACTTCATCGCGCGGGATGCTGGCATGCTGGTTGACCTGGCGGTCCGCATCGCTGCCTGGACGGCCGCCGCGGCTCTGGTCGTCTATCGACTGCTCCGGGACGGCAGTATCCGGGTGCACGCCCTGGAGCTGGCGCCCGCGGCATTGCGGCCGACGCTGTTGCGGTTGCTGCCGCCAATCGCCGCCACCGCGAAAGGCCCACCCTTGCCATGAAGGCTGTGGCGCGTCCGTCCATCCTCTACCTGTTTCCGCATGCGGTCGAAGGTTCGCTGGCGGAGGTGCAGGCCGGCGCCGCTCCGACGGAGCGCATGTACGGCCTGATCGAATTGCGCAAAAGCGGCTACCGTGTTGACATCTGCGACACCCGGTTCAAGGGCTTGTTCGGCGGTTTGCGGATCGCGCTGCGACGCTTCGGAATCTTCCTGCTCGACTGGCGGACCATCCTGGAGATCGCACGGCATGACGTCATCATCGTGAAGGACGACTTCGCGCTCATGACGACGCTCCTCGCGAAGTTGCTCGGCAAGCGGATCGTCTATGTCGATGCCATGTTCAATCTACCTCGTCGCGCGTGGCGCAAGCTGGCAACCAGGCTGAATCTCCTTACCGCGGACGCGGTAGTGGCGTATTCCAACAAACAGATCGACCTGTGGAGCCGGGCTCTCGCCGCCGAGCGGGCCCGATTTACCTTTCTTCCCTACACGGTGGATGTTGGATTCTATACCGCCGTGCCTCCGCGTCCTGCTGAGGAGCCCTACGTCCTGTCTGTTGGCCGAGACCTCGGACGCGACTTCAAGACTCTCGTAGATGCGATGCGCGGCACGGGATTACGCTTGAAGCTGGTCACCCTGCCCTACCTGCTGCCGGAAGGCGCAAGCGATGAGCCTTTCATCGACATCAAGGAGCGCGTCTCCTACGCGGAGCTTTTCGAGCTCTACGCGAACGCAACACTCGTGGTGGTTCCGCTCACGGACTCGCTCCTCTATCCATCCGGCATCCGCGCGGTGCTCGAAGCGGCGCTCCTGGAAAAGGCGGTGATCTCGACCTATACGCCGGTTCTCGAAGAATACATGACACACGACGAGGAGATCGTCTACGTCGAGCCGCGCAATGTCGAGCAGCTGCGCACGGCCATCACAACACTCATGGAGGATGAAGCCAAGCGGATCCGGATGCAGGAGAACGCCAAGCGCCGCGCGCTGCGCGAATATGGCATGGAGAACTTCGCGCGGGGATTGATCACCACACTGGGCGCTTAGCTTCCCTCAGCCATGAAGAACATTCTCCTGGTAGGCAATTGGAGCTCTGATACCGGCTACGCCTGGTGGTTGATGGAGACCTTCTGGGTAGCGATCGCGCACAAGTTCCGCGGGCAATGCCGGGTACTGGTCTGCTACCCCAAGGTCAACGGCATCTCGCCGCGCCTCACGGCGGAGAATATCGAAGTCGTGGAATTCGACTTCGCCACGCGAGACACGGCCGCGCTGCGACGGTTTCTCGAGACCAACGACATAGGCTGTGTATATCTCACCGACCGTAGCTATGTGAGCTGGCGCTATTTGTCGTTGCGCCTCGCCGGCGTACGCCAGATAGTTCTGCACGATCATACACCGGGTGTGAGGACCGTCCCGGGGGCGGTGAAGAGGCTGTTCAAGCGAGCCATCGCCAGCATCCCGGCCTTCAGCGCGAATGCGTACATAGCGGTGTCAGAGCAGATTCTGCGCCGGTTGCTCGATGTGGCCTGCCTGCCGCCGCACAAGTGTCACCTGGCCCGCAATGGCATCGACTGCGGAAAGATCAACAACGCCACTCCCGCCAACCTCCGCGGCGAGCTGGGCCTGCCGGAAAAGGCGATACTGGTCGTGTCCTCTGGTCGGTTGACCCGGTATAAGAGCATCCACACCCTCGTGGATGCGGCCGACCACCTGATCAACCAGGAGAAGCTCACAGGGGTTTATTTCGTCCACTGTGGAGACGGTCCGGAGCGAGCCGAGCTCGCCGCGCAGGTCGCCCGCCTGAGCCTGCAGAAACACTACTTTTTCCTGGGAATGCGTTCCGACGTACCCTCCATACTGAAGGCTGCGGACATCGCCGTACATCCTTCCGAAGGCGAAGGGCTGTCATTGTCCGTATTGGAGTTCATGTGCGCGGGGCTGCCAGTGGTCGTGTCGGATGATCCCACGACCTCGCAGACCATTACCCACGAAGCGACCGGTCTGCTCTTCAAGACCGGCAGTGCTCCCGACCTGGCCGCGAAGTTGCAATACCTGATCCGCGAGCCGGCGGCACGCGCCGCGCTGGGACAAGCAGCCGCGGCCGCGGTCAACAGACACTACTCGCTCGAAGGCACCGTCGACGCACTCCTCGGCGTTTTTGACCAGCTTTTGCGGCAGACGGGAGTAGCAGCCCAGACCAGCACCCAGGCTCGACCATGATGAACGTCTCCTTCATCATCCCCGCTCGCAATGAGGCCGCTTTCATTCCGGAGGCGGTTGCCAACATCCGGCAGTTCGCACCTGCGGGGGTTTCGTGGGAGCTGTTGATCGTCGACAACGCATCGACGGATCGGACGTTCGCCGTAGCCGAGTCATTTCCCGAAGTGCGCGCATTGCACGCGAATGGAACGGTGGGAAACGCCCGCAACGAGGGTGTTGCCTCGGCGAAAGGGGATGTCCTGGTGTTTTTGGATGCGGACGTCCGCCTCACCTCGGCCTGGCAGAGAGAGATCGGGCGCGTGCTGGAGGAGCTGCGGTCTTCGCCAAAGCTCATCACGGGCTCTACGGTCACCATCCCGCAAAATCCGAGCCTCATCGAGCGCTACTGGTTCTATCCAGCCACGTTGCAAAGGCGCCAATATATCAACAGTGGCCACCTGATCATGACCCGCGGGTTCTTCGCCGAGCTGCGGGGTTTCGATGCAAAGTTGCGGACGGGTGAGGACTTCGACCTGTGCCGGCGCGGCCGCGCCGCCGGTGGCACCGTGCGGGACGATCGTGCGCTGGAGGCTATTCACCTTGGGTTCCCGAAGACCCTGTCGTCCTTCGCCCGGCGTGAGCTGTGGCATGGACAAGGCGACGGCGGCGGGCTGGCGAAGATCGTACAGTCGAAAGTGGCCCTTCTGGCGCTGACGATCGCCGCGCTGAGCGTGGGAGGGCCGCTTCTGTCCTTGCTTGTGCAGTCACCCTTGCCCGCAACACTCGGCCTGGGGATCAGTGCCAGTATCTGCCTGCTCTGTGGAATCCGCAGGTCACGGGCGCTGAATATTGCCGCATGGCTGGTGAACAGCAGCTTGTATTGCGTGTATTTTCTCGCCCGCGCCGCCGCCTTGGTATTCCGCTTCGACGGCTGGCGCCAACCGCAGACCATCGACACAGCCCCCAACACGAATCGATAGAGCATGCGACCGAAGCACGCCCTCCAACGCCTCCTCCACGCCGCGACCTTGTTGTGCGTCGCTATCGTGACCGCAGAGCTCACCGCGCGGGCCGACGACTGGTGGTTCCGGAAGATTCCGTTCTGGTCCGCGCCTTCCTACAACGATCTGTTCATGACCGATGCCAGCGGCCAGCGGCGCGGCAAGCCGGACGCGCACTACCAGAAATGGCAGATGAATTCCTTCGGTTTTCGCGGGCCCGCCATGACGGAGCATCCCTCCAAGGACGTACGCCGCGTGATGCTGTTGGGGGCGTCGGAGACCTTTGGCCTGTATGAATCGCCACAGAAGGAGTTCGCCGCGCAGCTTGCCGAGCTGACGCGCTCGCAGAACATTGAAGTGGTGAACGCGGCTTTGCCGGGGATCACGGTAGGCACCTTGCGGCAGTATTGGGATCGTTGGGCATCGCGCTTCGGCGCCGATACCGTGATCATTTATCCGTCCGCGCACCTCTACATCACCTGCGAGGACTGGCCTGCTGACGGGGCCACGCCGGCTACGGAAGCGCCGGAGCCGCAGGGTTTCAAGGTCGAGGACTTGAGGCTGTTTGGGCGCCTCAAAGCTGTCATGTCGCAGCCGGACGTAGTCGTCGCCTGGCGTAACGGACGTAAGGTAGAGCGGGCTACAGCCCAACATCCGGCTTCGTGGATCTACAAGTCTCCACCGACAGCTTGTCTGAAACGCCTGCACTCGGATCTTCTGGCATTGATCGACGATGTTCAGCGCTCGGGCGCGAGTGTCATCGTGTGCACGCAGGCGCTGCGCGCCGCGCACGAACCGTCATCGCTGGATCTGAGAGATCTCGAATCCTTCCGTGTGTTTTCGCCGCGTGCCCCCGGGCCCATCATTCGCGATTTCGTCTCGGCTGCGGATGCCGAGATCATGAGATTGCCGATGGAGAGAAACGTCCGGGTCGTGGATGTCGATGCGGTGCTCGGGGGACGGCGCTCTTCGTTCGAGGATCTTGTGCACTTCAACGATCGCGGCTCCCAGACGGTCGCCTCATTGCTACGCGACAGCCTCGTGCCGACGACCGCCCGAGCAGCGCCGTTGGGGAGCCAACCGTGATCTTCAACAGTTTCGTGTTTATCTTCGCCTTCCTGCCGATCACCTATCTGGTGTTCTGGAGCCTGAAGACGGCGCAGTGGCGCTATGTATGGCTCACCATCACGGGCTACGTCTTCTATGGTTACTGGGACCCACGTTTTTGCCTGCTCATGGCGTTCTCGACCGTGGTGAGCTACACCGCCGGCAGGATGTTTCTCGGCTCCCCCAGCCCGGCGGCACGCAAGTGGATCCTGATCGTTCCGGTGACCATCGATCTGCTCTTGCTGGGGTTCTTCAAGTACGCGGGCTTTGCCACACGCACCCTGCAGGAGCTGCTGGATGCGCTTGGCTGGCAAGCCCATCTGCCTGTCCTCGACATCGTGCTGCCGATCGGCATTTCATTCTATACCTTTCACACGATCAGCTACATCGTCGACAGCTACCGCGGCGTGATCACGCCCACCCGGAAATTCTTCGAATTCAGCTCCTATGTCTCTCTTTTTTCCCAGCTGGTCGCCGGGCCCATCGTGCGTTTCCGCCAGATCGAGAAGGACCTCGACAACGTCGGGGAGGTGGATCGCAAGCAGTGGGCACTGTTGGGCGTGTCCTGGTTTACGTGGGGCCTGCTCGAGAAGGTGTTGTTGGCCGACTCGCTGGCGCACTATGTCGATGCTGGATTCACCCATCCGCGCGAGCTCACGACGCTGTCGGCCTGGCTGGTCATGCTCGGCTATACGTTCCAGCTCTATTTCGATTTTTGCGGCTATAGCGACATGGCCGTGGGCCTGGGCTACCTGTTCGGGCTGCGTATTCCGCTGAATTTCAACTCGCCTTATCGGGCACTGAATCCCTCCGACTTCTGGCGCCGCTGGCATATATCCCTGTCGAGTTGCCTACGTGACTACCTGTATATTTCGATGGGCGGCAATCGCGGCACCACCGTGGGCACCTATCGCAATCTGTTCCTGACCATGCTCATCGGCGGCCTCTGGCACGGTGCGAACTGGACTTTCGTTCTCTGGGGTGCCTATCACGGTGTGCTCCTGATCGCCTACCGCTTGTTTGGCCAGCAGTGGGACCGCCTGCCGAAGCCTGCCGCCGGCACGCTGACGTTCGTGCTCGTCGTGCTCGGTTGGGTGTTGTTCAGATCCCCGACGCTCGGCGACGCCGTCCACATCTACTCGGCGATGTTCCACTTCATCCCCGGGATCGACATTGCCGATGCGACCCAGCTACTGTGTCTGATCGCGATTGCCGGCCTCTGGGCCGTGTGGGGGCCGAACGCCCAGGAAGCGCATCAGAGCTTCAGGCCCACCTATGTCTGGTCGGTGGCAGCCACCGCCGCCTTCACCGCCTGCCTGACAGTGATGGCCGGCGGCCGCAGCTCGCCGTTCCTCTACTTCCAGTTCTGATCACGGCCGCACGCCTGCGGCCGACTACAACCCTGGCCGGCTCGCCTGGGTGATCCAGTCGAGCCGGGTACGATTCCAGCTAGTTACCCATGAGCCTGCGGCTCACCCCGAGGCATGAAACAACCATGTGCAGGCCCGAGTGCGCGTCCAGGCACATGGATGTGCCCCGCCGCCGCAGGTGGCGGAGCATCCGGCAAAAACCACGCTTTTTGCCGGATGCACGCTGGGCTGGGCAGGATGCCCGGATCCAGCGTTACATACCAGGGGCACACAGCTGGCGCTTTATCGGGGCGTCTCGAGGTTGGCGCGTTCCCGAGGGTATCTGAGCCACAAGGAGGTTCCCCGGTGAAGTTTTTGGTTGCCCATTCAACACCTTGCAGTCTGCGATGTATTGCCGTGATCACGGCAATGCTGATCACTTGCACCGGTTGTGGAGGAACGTCGACGCCGTCTGGATCAAACACAACACCCACCGGATCCGCCCCGCCGCCGATGGATCCGCCTCCGCCTCCGCCCCCGCCCCCGCCTCCGCCTCCGGCACCGGCAACAGCCACCAGGATCGATGATACCGACGCTTCGATCATCTATAGCAAAGGCAACGCCTCGACCCAGGATTGGAAAACCTTTCAGCCGGCGCACGAGGATTACATGCAGGATGAGCACTCGAGCAATTTCATTCGCAGCGGCGGAGCCATCCCCGGGGTCGGGGTCATAGTCAACTTCAGTGGCACCGGCATAACCTGGATCGGCAAGAAGGGGCCGCAGTATGGAATCGCCTCCTACTCCATCGATGGCGGCCCGCCCCAGACGGTGGACAACTTCAACCCCACTGAAATCGACCAGAATGCAAACTTGACCGTTTCCGGCCTGTCTTCGGAATCACATGTGCTGTCGATTTCACTCCTCGATCAAAAACAGGCTTCGTCCTCGGGCTACTGGCAGACCATCGATGCCTTCGACATAAAAGGCTCACCCCTGGCTCCTTCCCAGGGAACCGTGGCCGGATTCAACTCGCCCGATATCAAGCTCACGGGAACGTGGCACAGCGGGGCGGTCAGCGACGGATCGGATCTCTCGGGCGGCCACTATTGGTCGAATGAGACCAACGCGAGCATGTCGTGGACGTACGTCGGAAGCCTGATCGAGGTCTTCGGCCGGCCTGACTTCGAGGACGGCTACATGGACGTCTATATCGACGCAAGCCCTACCCCCGCCGCTTCAGTCAACGGCCATTGGGGCTCCACCGACGACGATACACTCAACTCCTACATGCTCTTCGCGAAGAAACTCGCTCCAGGCCAGCACACGATCAAGCTCGTCGTGGCGGGCAAACACGATAGCAGCGCCAGAGACAACTACGTGCAAGTCGACGAGCTCATCGCCTTTCAATAGCAGGCAACCATTCCTCACAACCCGGAGCTCGCTCCAGGGAAAACACTTCATCACCCTCACGGGCCTGTGCGCGGCCGACCTGCCCGCACAGCGGGCAGTTGCGCGCCGCCATCCCGATCCATTTCATCTGACAATCCAACCCACCAGGCTTCCCTAACCCAAACGGCCATTCGGACATAGGGCAACAGCATTACCCGTCCGTCAGATGGTCATGAAATCCAGAATACAGCTCGAAGAAAGCTTCACGACAACAGCTCTAGATCCAACGGTTCATCAAACACCAGACCGCTGATGATGAATCCCAGGAACTATTCCACTGTGCGGCACCTTAGATTAATTCTAATAAAACCTCAGTGACGAGGTATCAGAGGGACCACAACATGATACGCAGGAGCGTGCCGACGGCAGTTGCCGCCGGAGTACTTATCGTTTCGACGGCGGGGGCGCAAGTCGACCCGGGTGTCAGAGGGGGCGCGATCAACGGCCAGGCCGGAGCTACGCCGACGAATCCGCTGCCGTTACCGTCAGTGACCGCCAATACCCCCGCCGGCGTCATGGATTTCTTCACCAACGGGCTCAACCGGTTCCAGGACCAGGAAGCCATCTCCGGAGGCGCCAACAACGGCCTGGGACCGCGTTTCAACTTCAACCAATGCTCCGGCTGCCATTTGCAACCCACGATCGGCGGCTCGGCAGCGGCCACCAATCCGCAGTTCACGGTGGTCAGCAACGGCATCGCGGGGCCAAGCAACACCATACCTTCTTTCATCACTGCCGATGGGCCGACACGCGAGGCCCGATTCCCGTTCTTCATGAACAGCAACGGCACGGTCAACACCAATGCTCCTAACGGAGGCGTGGAGACCCTCTTCACCATCACCGGATCGGCGCTTGCCAAAGGTTGCAGCATCCCGCAGCCGAATTTCGCCGCCGCCCAGGCCGCCAACAACATCATTTTCCGCATTCCACTCCCAATCTTCGGCGACGGCCTGGTGGAGAACATCGACGACTCGACGTTGATCGCAATCCACACGGCCAATGCCGGCAACACCCTGGGCGTCAGCGGCACATTCAACCACAATGGCAACGACGGCACGATCGCCCGCTTCGGCTGGAAGGCGCAGAACAAGTCGCTGCTGCTGTTCTCCGGAGAGGCCTACAACGTCGAGATGGGCATCACCAATGAGCTATTCCCGCAGGAGCGCCCACTGCCCGAAGAAGAGGTTTCGGGCCAGGGCCTGCCCGCCAACTGCCTGAACCTGACAGGCGCAGGATATCCAGACGACACCACCAACTACACGCCCACGTCGGGCTCGCCAGCGACCACGGCCGCGTACGCCACGATCCTGAGCGACATCGAGGCATTTTCACAATTCATGCGGTTGCTGGCTCCGCCAGTGGCGTCGACCACCACCCCGGGCGGCTCGACTTCCATAGCCAACGGCAAGGCGTTGTTCAGCTCGGTCGGCTGCACTCTCTGCCACACACCGACCATCAACAAAACGCAGCCCTCGAACATCACCGCTTCCCTCGGCTCCCAGACCATATCTCCATACTCTGATTTCGAGATTCATCATATGGGCACAGGTCTGGCCGACAATGTGTCGCAGGGCACGGCGGGAGGCGATCAGTTCCGAACGCCGCCCTTGTGGGGACTCGGCCAACGAGTCTTCTTCATGCATGATGGCCGCACCAACAGCGTGTACTCGGCCATCTCCGCTCATCGGAGCAATGGCTCGGAAGCGACCCAGGTGGTGACAAACTTCTTCAATCTCAGCACCACACAACAGCAGGATGTTCTGAACTTCCTGCGCTCCCTGTAAGCACAGCCCGGCTGGTGCCGAGCCGGCGTCTTTCGCGCGGCGGGAATTGAGAGTCCCGCCGCTTTTTTTTGCTCTGTGCCCGGAGATTGCGCCCCCACCGGGGGCGCTCACTCACTCCATGCCCGGCGTCTGGGTGTCCAACGCCGGAGTTTTCGCTGCCGGCACCACCGTCGCAGACTCGGTTGCGACCACCGGTCGCGCTGGACGCCGCTTGTGAGACAGGGCTGGGCGCTCGATCAACGACCATGAAGCGACGGCAAGCGCCAGAGCGATCCCCAGGGTCTCGAGAGTGTAGGTAAACGGACCCTGCAGGCCGTAGTAGATGAACATGTTCATGACGGGGACATGGTAGATGTAGATCCCGTAGGATATGTCGTTACCGTGGAGCACTCGCCGCGTGAGCAGCGACGGATAGTAAGCCGCAAGGCATATCAGGAAGGCCAGGGGGAAAAACAGCAGCGGACTGAAGCTGTTGTCCATGCCGTAATGAAGCTGCTCCATCCCGAGCGCGTACAACACATACAGCGGCAACGCGGCCCAGAAAGCAGGCGCGGTGAAGAACCGGCATAGTCGATCGAAATTGCGCTGTACCAACACTCCCGTCAGGAACATGTATACCCAGGGAAGGAAGCTCACGCGGGCGAGCTTCCAGGCGACCGAGGAGTGATAGTCGCCCTGCATCCCATAGAGCACGCGATTGCAGGCCAGCGAGATCAGGAGCAGCACCGCGAGAGCGGCATCGCTACGGACCTTGTTCTGGGATACCAACAGCCGATACACGATCGGAATGAGACAGTAGAACTGCAGCTCGACGCAGATCGTCCACAAGCTCCCGTTCAACACGCCGTCACCGAACCCGCGCATGAAGTCCGGGTTGTAGAACTGCAGGACGGTGGTCTTGGCCAGGTACAAGGCAGCAATGTCGGGAAAGCCCGCCCTGACACTCGCGAAGTAGCCGGTGGCGGCCACCGCGACCAGGTTGAGGAGCACACAGACATGGAGGGCCGGAAAGATGCGCAGCGACCGGTTGAGCGCATAGTCCTTCAAGCTCCTGGACCGCTCATACGAGCGGCTGATGAGCAGGCCGCTGATGAAGAAAAAGGTAGGCACCCCGGGAAAGACCTCCAGCACCCGGGCCCAGGGAGCGCTGCTGTAGCCCACCGATAGACTGTGGGTGACGTGCAGCAAGGCAACCTGCAGAGCCGCCGCGAGGCGGATGAGATCGAAGTTGTTGTCGGCAAGGCGAAGCTGGGGTGCTCTCACTTCACCGGTTCCCCTGGTGGCGTGGGTATCCGGGGTAACTCGTATAGCCCGGATAGGCCGGATACGCGGGGGCGCGGCCTGTCTGTGGAACGGGGCGGCCGGCGGGCTCGACAACGCTCGCCGCAGCGGCCACCCCTGACTCCGTCGCGGCGGCTGCCGCGATCTTATGCTTGATTGCTGTTCGCAACACGACGGTGAACGCGAAATGGATCCAATAATTGGGCATGAAGAATGAGGTCAAAAACATGCTGGCGAACACCAACCCGATGCCCGCCGCGTTCATCCCGAGAGCCCAGGCACGCAGGAACTCGAAGCCGGGACGGCGACACATCCGCTCCGATTTCCAGTTCATGAAGAAGCTCACCACGATCATCGCGATGAACAGGACCAACCCCGTGTAACCCAGCTCCGCGCCCATCTGCCAGAACGTGTTGTGCGCTTCCTCCACGCGCCAGTAGAGATTCGGGTCGAAGTAGTGATCCTTATAGTAGGGAATCCAGTTATAGTAGCCGACGCCGAACCAGGGGTGTGTGCGCATCATCTCCTTGGCTTTCGCCCAATAGTAGATGCGGCTGAGCGATGTCGCGTCCTCGCCGGCAGTCTGGAAGCGCGCCATGAATTGCGGCGGCATGACGTAATAGGCCAATACGATGACCAGCGCACTCGACAGCCACGCCCGGATCTTCTTGCGGCTGAAAAGCGACAAGTAGAACAGCACGGCCACCGAGCCGACGATGGCGCCGCGCGAGCTCGATGCAATCACACACGCTGCGGCACTGAAAGGCATGAAATACATGAGCCACTTGCGCCAGCCGCTCCAGTGCTGGCGCAGGAACATCGCAAGGCACAGCGTGTAGCCAAAAAACATCGCCATTTCCAGGCCGAGCTCGCCGGAGTTGTGGAACCACCCCGCGCCGGTGAGCCCCCAGCTCGCGAACCCGAAACCGCGCCTGGCCCACGTGAAAAACCCGAATTGCGACATTTTCAGGTTGCTCAGCAGGTAGGCGATGACGAACAGATACAGCCGCCGCTCCGTCGTCACGATGGAAGTGATGAGAAAAAACATCAACACCCAGAGGAAGATGATGCTGAACTTGTCGAACGAGTAGGCGGAGTTGTAGGCGAGAAAGGAAGAGACCAGGCAGTGCAGCAGGTACAGCGGCAGCAGTACATGAAAGGGCGACTTCTGCACGCGCGAGAGTTTGTCCGAGAAGGAAGCAATGAGCGCCGTCATCCAGGCGAAACGCAGGAACGGCAGGATGCCGAAGATGGCATACGCCTGCTCGGGCTTGATGTATTCCAACATCAGATACAAGGAGATGGCGATGAAGGCCACGTGCTCGGCGCGGAAGGCTTCCCAGATGGCCCTGGGCCGCATCTCGAGCAGCGCCTGCGGGAGCGTCGGCCCAGTGTTGGCCACTGCCCCGATCGCAGTCCCCTGTTGCAATTGCGCTAGTTTCATGCTGCGCCCGCCGCATGCGGCGCGCGCCGCCGGAACCAGTTCACGCTTCGAGACTTCCGTCGGCAGCCAGCGGCCGCGCGAGCCTCGCCTGCATTCCAACACCGTGCAACCGACACAGTTTTCTTTCCAACACGCGAGTAGGTTGTTGAGGCGCGGCGAGGCTGGAAACACCAGTGCCCCATGTCGCCAACGTGCGGCATGTAAGCATCTGGCGACAATGTGCGTATCTGGCGACAATGGACATCGATACATTCAATTTGGCAGCATTCGTTCCCGCGGCGGCACCGGTACGGAAACCAGCCAGCCGAATTATGAGTAGACCCCGCAAAGCTAACGAGGCTTCCTCTATGCGAATTCATTTCCGGTCCGCGATTTTCTCTCTGGCGGCCGCCTGGGCCCTGCATCCCCTGAGCGCTTCTGCCTGGATCCATGACATCAACTGTGAGGGCGGCAGCTCTGGGGCGTGGGTAGGCAATGGTGGGACGAACCAGTTCACCAGCGCTTTCAGCCTCACCCAATACGCCACCTCGCCGGTGGCCACGGGCTCGACGAGCTGCAAGATGGGCATTGCGGCTGGCAGTGACGGCTGGGGCTCGTGGGGCGCGATCTATTCGTTCCCGTCCCATGTCACCCGGGGAGGAGCGGTGTGGGTCCGGGTCAGCCTCTACGTACCGGCCGGATTCAGCCTGGCGACCAACGACGGCTTCCTGAAGTTCATACGCGTCCACACGGCCAGCTCGGGCGGCTCGAACGTCGGCTACCACGACCTGCTGATCTCCAGCCCCGGTAGCACACAATGGACCGCTGGCGTTGGCAACTGGACCTCCTCCTTCGTGTACAACTACGAAGGTCATGCGAACCTCATCGGCGTCGGCACGGTTCCCACCAACAACGTCGCGCAAGGCAAGTGGGAAACCTACGAAATGAACATTAAATTCGACAGTGTCGCCAAATCCGCCGGTGGCTCTGGCGAAGTGCGCATCTGGAAAAACAACGTGCTGCTGAAGGACATCACCTCCCAGCCCACGCTCTCCTCGTCCACGGACTACTCGGACGGCTTCTACCTGTTTACCTATTGGAATGGCAACGCTCCAGCAACGCAGCAGTTGTATGTGGATGATGTCATTATCAGCTCGGATACGCCGGCCAACAAAGATGCCGCCGGCAACCCCTGCCTGTGCGCGCCCAATCCGGGTGGTAGCAGCGCCGTCCCGAGCACCACCACAGCCTCCACTCCGAACCCGCCGAGCAGCGTCTCCGTACAGTAACTGCAACGCTCCCGTTGCCGGCACTTATCATAGTGCCGGCGCCAAGAGGGACCTGCCCTCCCCGGCTCATCCTCACGCCTCCGTGGCAGCCCGGATCACATCGACCATCCAGCCGTAAGGCGAGAAATACTGGCCAGGCGATACCGGCCAACGCTCGAGCAGCATTGGATTCGCTGCCGGCGTGACAATGCCACCCCGGCATAGCGACAGACTTTGATATCCCAAGCCGCGCGCGATATCGATGGCCTGCTCGAGATTAGGGAAGGCCCGACCGAAGGGTACCGCGAAATGAACCGGCGCGGTGCCGATCCGCGCTTGAATCTCATCGCGCGCGCGCCGTAGCTCGTTCTCCGCCTCGGACACTGATACCGCTCCGAGATCGGCATGCGCCACGGTGTGAGCGCCGATCTCGTGTCCGGCCTGCGCAAGCTGCATGACCTGGTTCCAGGACATCCAGCGGCTCTCCAGTCCCGCATCGCGATCCCAGAACGGTTGCTGCCGGGACTCCATGAAGCCGGTGGTCACAAAAAAAGTCGCCGGCAGGGACCACCGCTTCAACACCGGGGCTGCAAGCTCGGCATTGTCCGCGTAACCGTCGTCGAAGGTGATGACCAATTCGCCCGTCAGCGGCCGGTGGACCGCAAGCTGCTCGATGAGCGCGGCGAACGGCTCGGTCTTCATGTGTCTCGCGAAAAAAGCGCAATAGCGCTCGAAGTCTTTCAGGCTGCAGCGCAACGCTCCGTCGGAGTGCTCAGGCGTGATGGAATGAAAGGCGACCACGATGGCTTTGCCGCGCAGCAGCCGCCGATGAATCCCCAGCCCCACCAACACGCGCCCGAGCACCTCCTTCACGCAGCATGCCACGAAGCGCCGGAAGGTCATTCTCGGTACCGGACGTCCAGCGCTATGCGCGTCCATGCGTCTCCCTGGCGCTCAGCTCGTGCCAGCGAGCCATGCGATCCACCCCGGAGTCGATCAGATCGAACGCGCGCTGGTAGGCGTCACCTGGCTTGCCGTAGGGATCCCATACCGGGGCGAACTCAGGCAAGAACGAACTCAACATCACCACGGGACAGCGGTTTGCTCGCGCACGAGGTAAAACGGTCCACGCGTGTCTTAGTTGCATGGCGACGATCAGATCACCCTCCGCAAGATCTACATCTTCCCAACGCGTCGTCATGTGGGAAGTCAGGTCAACGTCGCGCCGCGCGGCCTCCCTGATCGCCGTTGCGTCCGCCGGTAGCCCCGGACGGGTGTGCGTGCCGCAGGAAATGGCGCGCATTCCGCGCATGCGAGCCAGCGCTTGCGCGTATGGGCTGCGGCAGATATTTCCCGAGCACACGAACACGAGGCGCTTGCTTCCCTGGCTATGCCGGGCCTCGTTCGCTCGTAACCACCCCAGCGCCAACACGCCCCGCTCGATCTTTGGGTACAAACGGGTTCGAACGCGAAGCATGACCTTGAGTTATATATAATTAGTTCGAGCCCGCAGTATAAAGCATGCCGCGTGCCGCAAGCCGGCGCGCAGGTCTCACTGCGGGCCGCAGGCATGCCGCACCATTTCACATAGCGCTGCGGATGCGTGAACTCCGTCTCTTTTTCGACATTGAGGAAAATCACTTGGCGGCAGGGGCCATCGTTCTGGACGGTAATCAAAGATCAGCCCTTGCAGTAGTCAGGTCGCTGGGGCGCCAAGGCGTCCCGGTCCGGGTTGCCGAGAGCGTTCCAAAGCCCTTGTCCGCTACTTCGCGGTACTGCCGAGCCACGTTGATCTACCCGGACCCTGCCGCCGAGCCGGAGGCATTCCTGGACTGGCTCGAGGACCTGGGTCGCGAACAACCGGAGGCGGTTTTATTGCCGATGACGGATCTGACAGCACCGCTGGTGCTGCAGGCCGGAACGCGCCTGGGAGGCCTGCGTACGGCATTACCGACGCTGTCGGCCTACGAAGCCGTGAGCGACAAATACCAGCTATTCCAGCTGGCACAAAGAGCAGGCGTCCGCGCACCCGAGACACTGATTGTCTCGCAACAGAATCTCGGCGCGCTGGCGGGCTTGTCGCTGACCTATCCCGTGGTCGTGAAGCCACGCCGCTCAGCTGAGCGGTCCTCCGTCGGCGTGACCAAGCGCGCGGTGCGGTATGCGCAAGACGCGCGGGAGCTCGCCGAGATTGCCAAGTCGGAGCTGCTCCACGAAGCCGACGAGTTGCTCGTGCAGCAGTACGTGAGCGGATTTGGCGCCGGCGTGTTCGGTCTATACGACCGTGGCCAGCCGCTTTTTTTCTTCTCCCATCGGCGCATACGTGAGAAACCTCCCAGCGGAGGCATCAGCGTTTTGTGCGAGAGCACGCCGCTCCCCGAGGAAGGAGTCGCAGCCACCCGGCGTCTGCTGGACTCCCTGCAGTGGCACGGGGTCGCCATGGTGGAATTCAAGATCGATTCCGCCGGGCAGACCTGGCTGATCGAAATCAACGCCCGCTTCTGGGGCTCGCTGCAGCTTGCCGTGGACTGCGGTGCCGATTTCCCGTGGTTTCTGTACCAGATCGCCACTGGCCGCGCGCCAGCGATCCCGTCGAGCTACGCCGTAGGCGAGCGGCTGCGTTGGTGGCTGGGGGATCTGGACAATCTATACGCGCGTCTGCGCGATCCCCGCTGGACACCGACACTCCTGCATAAAACCCGCGCTGTGGGAGAGTTTCTCTGGCCCTGGCAGCCGCGCACCCGCTATGAGTTCATGCGCTGGAGCGACCCTGGGCCAGCCGCGGCGGCCGTTGGACAATACCTGGGCGCACTCACCCGCTCGCGCCGGAGGGTTTCGTGAGCACGCGTCCGACTGCGCAGGATGTCCCGACGGTCATGCACCTGATCGACACAGGCGGGCCGGGAGGAGCGGAAACAGTATTCGCGCAGCTTGCCTATCGTCTCGGCGAGAAGACGCGCACGCTGACGGTCGTACCACGCGAGGATTGGCTGTCGGCTCATCTGCGCACCCTGCAAATCCAACCTATCATTCTCGCGGCGCGCGGCTCGCTGAACTTCAGCTACCTGTGGTCACTCATCGGACTGGCGCGCCGCCACCGCGTGCGGCTCATCCATACCCACCTGTTAGGATCAGCGATCTACGGCGCGCTCGTTGGACTTTTCACCGGCACCCGAGTGGTTGCGGTCATTCATGGGCCCACCGACCTGCGGAAGCTCGGAAAACTGGCCGGCGTGAAGCGCTGGCTGCTACGACACGCGTGCTCGGCCGTGGTCGCGGTCTCCACCAGCACACGTGAGGCGCTGGTGTCATTCGGGCTCCCTCCCGAAGCCATTACACTCATCCAGAACGGGGTCGACACCGAGCGTTACTCGCCGGGACGTGATTCCGGGCTGCGCGAGGAGCTGGGCCTTGAGGCGGGCGATCTGCTGGTGGGTGCGGTCGGCAACATCCGCATTCCGAAAGCCTACGATATCCTTCTGAAGGCTGCGGCGATCGTGCTGCCGCACGTCCCAAACTGTCATATTGCGATCGTCGGGCAAGGCGACGAGGCTGCCATGCGGCCGCTGTTGGAGCTGAGCGCATCCTTGGGACTCACCGGACGTTGCCACTTTCTAGGCTTCCGTAAGAGCACCCCCGAGCTGTACCGGAATTTCGATGTATTCGTCTCGAGCTCGCGTAGCGAAGGCCTGTCGCTCGCCTTTCTGGAAGCGATGGCGAGCGGCTTGGCGGTGGTGGCCACGCGCAGCGGCGGCCCGCAGGAAGTGATCGAGCCGGAAGCTTCCGGCGTGTTGGTGCCCATCGAAAACCCGGAGGCGCTGGCCGAAGGGTTACGCCGGACACTGCTGGATGCGGAGCTCCGCACCCGGCTCGGCACGGCTGCCCGTGCAAGAGTCGTGGAGGGCTTCAGCCTGGACGCCGTCCTGCATCAATACGCGGAGATCTACGCGACGCTGCTTCCGAAGAAACTCTGAATCCCAGCGGCGCGCGTCAAGCGCTGCTGGCCTGACCTTGATACGTTGCTCCCGACGCTCAGCGTGCCCTGGCAGCGAGCGCCAGCCGCGCAACGAACGCGGCGGCACTCGCCGACACATCCTCGTGGACACCCACCCTGTTGAGCAGATGAGGATCGGTCGACGCAGAATTCCATCCCCTGCGCGTCGTCACGGCCGTCAGGTACGAAGCGCGAACCAGCTCGACGGCAGCGGGGCAATGGTCACCGTTGGGATAACAAAATGAGCTCACAGGAGTGCCCAAACGCTCCTCGATCGCGGGCCGAGACTGGCGAATCTCGTCCTGCAAAACGTCAGCAGCAGTGCGTGCGTCCAGACGAATGTGCCGGCGGGTATGCGACCCGAAACGGATCAGCCCACTTGCCGCCATTTCCCTCGCCTCCTCCCAGCTCAACAGATCACGCTCGGCTGCATTCGTCTCGCCGTGTGTTTCGATGCCGCGCAGTTGATCCAACATGACGTCGTCGGTGTAGCGTAGCTTGCATTGCTCGATCACCGCATCGATCTGCTCCATCGGCAACGGCAACGTTGGCTGCCGATCGGGTGCAGTCCCGGCAACCAGCTCGCGCAGCCACTCAGGCCAGCAATCAAACACGCGGTTGTTCTGGCCGTCGGCCAGGAGCCGCGCCAGCCTGTTGGGCCAGAAGCTGTAGCGGGTCCCCATCAGGTCCGGAAGCAGATAGATCGTCGCCGGAGCCGCCGCCGCCTCGAGGATTGGGAAGGCGTACTGGAAGTTATCGCGCCAGCCGTCATCGAACGTCAACGCACACGCAAGGCGGGGGACAGGTTGCCCGGAGGTGGCACCGCGCATCCACTCGTCGAGGTGAACGAGCGTGAAATGCCGCTTCAGAGCTCGCAGGTGCAGAGCAAGGGTATCCGGAGACACGTACATGCCTGGCTGCTCACTGCCGCGGTCCGGATGGTCCTGCGGCAATACCCGGTGATACATGAGCACGAGCAACCGCGGGTGGGTGCGCCTTCTCCATAACAAGGGAGCTACGGGAGCTACCAAGGACTGCGCGGCTCCTTTGAGCAGGCGCTTCACAGCACGCCTCACCACGGCAGACTGGGACTCACCAGGGGCCCCAGCGTGTTGGCCATTCCCAAGGGCAAGCGCTTCCAGACGGCCGTCGCGTAGCGCATGACCTTTCCTTCGGAAGCCGGCCGCGGCGTATGGGGCTGCGACGGAGCAGCAGAGCGCTCCCAACGGTGCCAATGCAATTGCACGGGCTCGGCACCCCATTGTCGCTTGAAGCGATACGTGCCGCTATCCACCGTGGAGCGGCCGAAGTCAAACTGACTACAGCCACGCTCGATCACTGCATGGAGTACTTCCCAGTACAGCTTCATGTTGAAACCTGCGGGCTTGGCATCCTCGCGGCACGCTGCCCAGGGAATCTCCGCGCGATCCCGGTCGATGATCAGAAATGCGCCCGCGGCGGGCTGTCCCGCGCGGTCGATGATTACCAACACACAGTGCTGTGGAAAGCGCTCGAGAATGGCGGCGAGGAAGCGTCGCGGGTATACGGGCGTGCCCAGATCGCGCATCGTACGGCAGAAAATACCGTAGAAATCCGCGAGGAGCTCTGCACCGCCAACGCGTACGGACGGACTTTCGCGGTCGGCGCGCTTTACCTGCGAGCGTAGCTTGGACCCGAGTTTCTTCGATAACGCCGCCATGTCTGGGGGCAACTGCAGCAGCAGAGTGACCTTGTCCGTTCGCACCCCCCAGTCACCAGGCCGCAGGTCGACATCCCGGAACTCGAGATAGCTGCATCGAAGGCGCTGCGCCAGCGAGCGCGCATGCTCCATCAACAGCTGTACGATCTCGCCGGTATCGGCGAGCGCTCCTCCGTAGTTGAAGAACGGCAACGATGTCAGAAAGCCACCGAACAGCAGGCTTTTCTGCAAAACCAGCGGCAGCACTCCGACCAACTCTCCGCCGGCACCGCGCGCCTCGACGAAGTAGGCTTCATGGCCGAAGACTTCGCGCACCAACAGCGCCCAGCCGCTCAGGAGATACAGGGTGGCAGCCGGGCGCGAGCGCACGAACGCATCCCAGTCCGCCGAGGGCCGGGAGAGGGTCGTGATGGTTGGGGACGACTGTGGCGGGCTCACTGGAACTTCGGCTGGTTCGGCAGGTTGGGAAGGGAGGGAACGACGTTTCCGGGTGCAAGGTCCGGAGTGCGCCCGTAGCGGATCTTGATCCAGCCGCGATTGTCGGTGTACTCGGTGGTGCGCAACTCGCTCTCGCGGCGCGAGTGATCATATTCGAACACGATCGAAACCATCCTACCGGTGCGCCAGGTCATGAGCGCCGTCGCGGTGTACTCAGTGGCATTGCCCACCACGTTATAGAAGCCGTCACGCTCATAATTCGCAGACAGGGATGCCTCGATCGTCGGGCTCAATCTTCGTGAGACATGCGCATCATAACTGGCACGGTTCTCGTCGAGCTGCGTCGCTGTCTCATAGATGGCCCGGTAATACCCGGCTCCGACGCCGAACGAGGTTCGGTTACGTTGATACGTCCACTCGATGGTGCCGTAGTCGTTTTTGAAAGGATCTGATGACGGCGTCACTGCTTGTGTGGCCAGGTTCGCCCCTCCGATGCCCTGCAACGTGCGGAAGTCCTCGCTGGCATCGGAGAACTCGTGACCCAGCGTAAAGCTCACCGAAGCGAACGGAGACAGCCTGCGAGTAACCTCAGCGCGCGCCAGGAGGCCGTTTGCCGACCTGTGCTGCAACTGCAGGCGGTCGAAGCCTAACTGAAGATCGAGGCGGGTACGCGCTCCAGTGGCATTGAAGCGCACATATGCCTGCTGCTCGTCGTAGTCGGGGTTCAGGTTGGTATCGTCGAAGCTGACTCGCTGCTCCTGGACGTCTACGGATAGGGCAGCTGCCGAGGAGATCTCGTGACGCAAGCCCACATTGGCCAGATAGCGGTTGTTGCCGAGCGGGCTTACCTGGTAGGTCACCCTCGAGTAACGCGCATCCAGCAACAGTGCGTTGGAGTTTCCGACGGGCAACGTCAGATCCGGGCCGGTACTGAAGTAGTTGATGTACTCCCGGTTCTCGGGTGTTACTTGCGCGAGCGGATCGATACGGCCCTGGCCGAAGTTGTCCGAGAAGCTCCACCGCAGCACCTCTGGAACGACTGTGAATTGGAGGTTGCCCAGGAAGTTTCCGATCACTTCGCTGCTGAAGTAATTATGGAGATAGTAGAGGTAGCTCAGGTCTCCCGCGACGTCGGCGACCAGGGTGCGACGCTGCTCGTGCCACGCGAAGTCCGCGCCGAGCTCGCCGATCGTGTCGCTCTGTTGGTTCGTCGGCGTGAACCGCACGTTGTCCGTCTCACCCAGGCCCACCGAGACATTCCAGGCTGTCTCAGCCCTTCCGCTGCTGGTGAGCACGGCCAGCATCGCGATCGCCGCCGGCGAACCGAATGCGGCCTGCCGCAGCCCTCGCCCGCTTCTCATGATTGTCCCCTGAATTGACGAAGAAAATCGTTGTAGTTGTTCGCCGCCCGGACCGGGTGTCGGTATGGCTACTCAGGCCGATGGTCAGGCAGGCTCCTTGGAGTCACTGTAGTCGCCATAGCCATAATAGAGGTGCGCCGGCGCCATCTGACTCTGATTCAGGATCAGCCCGATCGCCTTACCTTCGGCCAGGGTGCCGATCGCATCCATGACGGCCTGCCGCGTAGTCGACTCCGCACGCACGACGACCACGATCTGCCCGACAACGGCCGCGAGAGCGCGGGACTCCGTCGTCAGCAACAACGGCGAGGAATCGAACAGCACGATACGGCGCGGGTCCGAGGTGAGCAGGCTCGCGACCACACGCTCCATGCGGCTGCTGGCCAACAGCTCCGTCGCGGTAGATGTCGGCCGGCCCGCTGGCATGATGCTCAGGCCGCGCACACTCGTCGGAAGAACCACCGACTCGGGCTCTATTGACTCATCCAGGAGCACGTCCAGCAAGCCCGGCTCCGTATCGACACCGAACGTGCGGCTGATCTGCGGCTTCGGGAGATCGGCGTCGGCGAGCAACACCGTCGTGTCCTTTTCCAGGGCCATATTCAAGGCGAGGTTCACGCTCGTGAACGTTTTTCCCTCACCGGGCAGTGCACTTGCAACCATGATGACCCGCCCGTTGGGGACAGCCGGCATGCGCCTCCCCAGTGCCGCGGCTATCAGCGGCCGCTTGATCTGACGGTACTCGCTGGCCACGCGGCGCTCTTCAGCCTCGGTGGCCAGCATGCCCACCGCGCGCAGATCGGCAACATTCACCTGCACGACTTTGTTGCTGCGCGTGGCAGGGGCAATCGGCAGCGGCTCAGGACGAGCCGCTGCAGCGGCCGTGGCAACCAACACGCCATCCGGCGCCAGGTCAGGTCCTCCGCGGGCCATAGCGGGAGCGATCCCGGCAACCGCACGCGACTCCTGTAGTTTTTTCAGGGCCTTCTCTACCAGACTCACGGTCGTGCTCCTGCGCTTCTCAATGAATGCCGACGCCGAGCGTCAGCGGGGCGAACGTTCGGCCCAAGAACACGACCACCACCAGGGCAACCAGGAAGCTGCCGCAGGCGAGGGAGTAAGTCAGATACGCGCGGCGCATGGACACGGTCTTGCCGGCGATCTGGGTGGCGCTCACGACACCCAGCACAGGAAGTCCCGTGAGCTCGGTAAGCTGCTTCGAGGTATGGAAAACGGGTTTGATCATGGTGATCAGGTAGGCCACTCCCGCCCCACCGCCCAGAGCGATCAGCAGCACGATGCCCAACAGCATGGACCGCTTCGGAGAGACGGGGTTGAAGTCGGCGCTCGGCGGATCGATGATGTCGAAACGCACAGAGCCGGTGGCGTCCGCCTCCCCTCCCAGGCGCGCCTTCTCGAGCCGCTCCAGCAAGGCGTTGTATTGCGCTTTGTTGACCGCGTAGTCGCGATTCAGCCGGGCATACTCCGCTTCCACCTGGGGCATGGTGTCGACCATTCGCCGCAGGGCTGCGACTTTTTGCTCATGATCCGTAAGTTGGCCGCGCAGCGCGGCGACCTCCACGTCGGCCTGATTGAGCTGAAGTTGAATACTCTGATAAACGGGGTTCGCACTGGCACCCGTGGCCACGGCCGCACCGGCGTCACCCCGCCGGAGTGCCTCGAGCTCCGACGCACGCCGCTGCTTCAGCTCCTGGAGGGTCTCCCGCAGGGCGATCACATCGGGATGCTTGTCCGTGAAGCGCAACAGCAGCTCATCCAGCTTCGCCTGTGTCTCCTGAATGCGTGACAGCGTGTCGCCGCCACGGGAATTGGGTCCGTTGCCCCCGGCGGTCGGTAACGAGGAGGCGGCAATCGCTCCTTCACCCCTCAACTGCGTCGCGAGCTCCGCGCGCTTGGCCATGGCAATGTTGAGGTCCGACTGGGTTTTCTTCACCGCGTCCTCCTCGGCCTGCAAACGGCTGAAGTAATCGCCGGGCTGATCGCCCGGGACCATACCGACGTTGAGTTTCTTGAAGTCGGCCAGGCTTTGTTCCGCCTGGCTGAGCTTCGCTGCGTATTCCTTGATCTGACCTTCGATGAAGCGTTGCGCCGCCTCGGTGTC
This sequence comes from uncultured Steroidobacteraceae bacterium, assembly GCA_964494895.1. Classification (GTDB taxonomy): domain Bacteria; phylum Pseudomonadota; class Gammaproteobacteria; order Steroidobacterales; family Steroidobacteraceae; genus 13-2-20CM-66-19. The sequence continues at coordinate 34,908 of CAZBTV010000004.1, forward strand.
GCGGCGCTTGCCGCCGAGCGTACCCTCCATGAAGGAATCCAGCAGGATCTGCACCACCTTCAAGCTGCGCTCGCGCGTCGAGTCCTGGTAACTGATCACATATACCTTGCTCGGCACGGGTGCCTCACCGGGCGCCGCCGGAGTGGGCACCGCGGTAATCTCGATGCGCTGGCTCAGATCGAATACGGCCTTCGCACGGGCAGCAGGAACGTTGATAGCAGGAGTCAGTCCCGCCTTGTCGATGATCTTTTCCAGATTCGGGGTGCTCAATAGTGACTGCCGCACCAGGTTGAGCTGCGCGTTCAGGTCCTGTTCGATGGCGAGCCCCTGGATCACCGGCTTCAGAGCCGTGCTCGGATCGACAAACACCCGCGCGCGGGCCTCATACTTGTTGGGCAATATCAACACGACCGGCCAGGCCAGGAGACAAACGCCCCAGGCCACGAGGAACATGAGCCAGCGGTACCGGAAAACATCACGGAAGATGGCGCGGGCCTGCAGAAGTAAGGCTTCCATGGCGGCTAGAACCGTGATTCCGGAATTACGAGCACGTCGCCGGGCTGCAGTGGCAGGTTCTGACTCATATCGCCCTTGTTCACGAGTGATTCGAGCTTCACGTGCAACTCCCGCTTTTCCCCTCCCGCCGTACGTTCGATCTTGGTGCGGTTGCCGGCCGCGAATTGGGTGAGCCCACCGACCGCAAGCACCGCGTCGAGCACTTTCATACCGGCCCGGAATGGCAGCGATCCCGGCTTGGTGACCTGCCCAATCACCTGCACCTGCCCAAATGCGCCCATTGGCTGCGTAACTATGACATTCACCGTAGGAGAGCGGACATATTCAGCCAGCACCTTTTCGATGTCGCGGGCAAGCTTGAAAGGTGTTTTCCCTACCGCGACCATGTCCTGATTGAGCGGAGTGGTGATTTTTCCGTCGGGTCTCACCGGTACGGTGGCGGTCAGCTCCGGATTGCGCCACACATATACCTGGATCGTATCGCCGGGACCGATGACATATTGATCGGGGTCGACGGTCTGCGCCGACGGCGGCGCGGGTTCGACAGCCGGCGTCGGCGCCGTCGAGAAAACGGTAAACAGCATGGCGGCGGTCAACGCGATCGACCGGAGCGTCATGCGGCGTAGAAGAAACCTCAGCGTCATAGCGGCCTCAAAGTAGGATCAGGTCGCGTGGCGCGACCTACAGATGCGAAGCAGTCCGGACCGAAAGTCCTCAGAAAGTTTCTGAGTACAGCACGAGCGGAATCGCAAGACCGGTCACAGTCCGTCCGGAAGGCGAACTCCACCGAATAGGGTGGCCCGAGGAGTGACCGCACGCCGTACCAGAGCTGCGACAACAAAGGTGTCACGAACTCCCGGCCACCGATGTCGTACACCGACCAGACCAATGACCGACGACCTTCGTCGTCCGCCGTGACAAGCTCCGTATAGTGCTCGGCATCAACCGTGACCTTGTTCTCGGCAACGACAGTCAGTGCTCTCGCGCCGAACAGGCGGTTTCCTTCGTTCACGAGCTCCCGGCCTTGCCCTTGTGAAGGGTATCCAATCGCAACCATTTCCACATTGTGGCCTGACGTGTCCTCATATGCGAAGTACCACTGAGAATGAGGTCCAACGAAGTCTGGCTGCCAGGCGGCGGGGGTTGTTTTGAAGGGTCCCCGCCACTCGGCCCGACCAGCGGGAGCATGGAACGTAACCGGAAGCACACTCAGGTCCAGATTCGAGGTGAACGTGTAAACAAGGGCAGGCATCGCGACCAGCACGGCAATCGTTACGACATACGCAGTCATAGATGGCCGCGGCGCGACTTCCGCACGAGGGTTCGTTGCGAGCGCGGTCGCTCGCGGACGCGAATGCAGCCATACGAAAGCCACCATAACGGTTGTAAACAGGACCCACCCGAACATCAAATGGCCGCGCGATACGAGCACGTGCCGCATATGCGTTGTATAACCCGCATCGACCACAACGAGCACGCGGATCCAATTGCTCACGATGGCCGCAACCGCCATGAATGAAAGCAGCAGCGCACGTCGAATGATTGAAGCCTTCTCGAGTTCCCCCATGAGGGCCGCGACCGCGAGACCCGCCGCCAGGAAATTGGCGCCGCTGCATCCGCGCTCGATCTCAAAAGCTCCGATACCGGGCAACACCGCCAGGTCACCATGCATCTGCACCGGTATTCCCAGCATCGGTGCCAGCACCCCTACCGCGTCGGTCGTAAGCGCCTGCAGCGGGCCGACGAACAGGCCCCACGCCGACGTACCGAAGTACAGGAAAGCGACAGGGAAAGCGACCACACGGGCAGAGCGAAATCCGAACGCCGCAGTCACGGCGAGCCCGATCAGAACGGGCAGCATCAGAATGTGCAAAGTCTGAATGCCCGCGCGATAAAAGATGAACCAAACAATAGTGGACAACAGCAGGGTCACGCCGGCCACCGGGGATGGCCGCACGGGTGCCGTGACGAGCTCATGACGCGCGCAGAACAGCAGCCATCCGGACAAAGCGGCGACCAGCAACCCATGGCTCCCACCATAGTTGGGGTCTGTCCAATAGCCCCATAGTGCACGCGCACTCGGCCAATACGCCAGAAGTGCTATCAATATCAGACAGCCACTCAGAACTGCATTGCGGAGCGCGGGTGCCTGTGCGTTGCCAAGCGCGGGTGCCGACGCCTGCATGGGAGGTGTTAGTTGGCGCAAAATAAATGCGGATGATAGTCCGCAAGCACGACATCGGTATGTCGGGTTTCCAGATACTGTGATGCGGCACACGTCGGGGAAATGTACATCCTGGCGTCTGGGCCGCAGGACCGTCTCCATTTAGCAACTCTTTGTTTTTGCACGCAAATACTGCTGGAATGCCAACGCCTGGGATCGGCCGGGCGTGACTTTGGTCACGGTCTCGGCCGAACGTCTCGTCGGTGCAATTTACAGCGATTCCATCGATTGGTGTCGCAGCAGCGGTCGGAGCGCCTTGATTTCGAATGTATTTCACTGCACGGCACGGTATTTGCTACAGCTTGGGCAGAAAGTCAGGCGTTTAGGGCCTCAAAGATTCTTGGACTTGGGAGAGGGTTCCATGCGGAAAACAGGTTGGGCTCTGATTGGTGTAACCGCCCTCATGGCGGGGGGCCTTCAGGTGGCGGATGCGGCAATCACTTGCAAGATCATCCATAGCTGGTGTCCAGCGCCGGAAAGGCGAATCGACAGGGATCATGGGCGCGACAGAGCCGGCGATAACGACAGAGCCGGTGATAAGGATACCGCACCCACCGCTGTACCAGAGCCGGTAACTCTGATGCTCCTCGGCGCGGGGGTTAGTGCGGTGGGCGCCGCGGCGCTGCGCCGTCGCAACAAGAGTAAAAACCCGCAATAAGAGCCGATTTCGAGAACGGTGCGTTGTAAAAAAGGCCGCCGGGAGGCGGCCTTTTTCTTTCCGGCAGTAGCGCGACCCGCCCCTCCCGCGGGCGGGAGGCGCGGGTGGTCTGCGCTTACTGAATCGTCTTGCTCACCATGGATGACAAAGCGCTCACAGTACCGTCGCTCTCCGTAGCGCTCACCGCAAAATACCAGGTCCCCTGCCCGAGGTTCTGGACGGTATAGCTCGTTGTTGCGGGATTGGAGATGCTCACCGTCTGGGACAGGGAGCTTGCATTCGTTCCGTAAGAAATCACGAAGCCTGACAGGTTCGTGATGGGCGAGCCGTCCGTATTCGATGTCGGCGCGCTCCAGCTCAAGGTGGCGCTACCCGTGGTAGGAGCTGCCGCGACCGTAATCGTAAAGGGCGCGAGAGCTGCGCTCAGCGTGCCGTCGCTCACCGAAATCACGATGTTCGCATCGGTGCCAACGTCAGTATTCGTGGGTGTACCACTCAACTGGCCGGTCGCGATGCTGAAGCTGGCCCAACTCGGCTTGTTCTGAACGCTGTAGCTGAGTGTCTTTCCGCCCGGATCGCTCGCGGTGGGCGTGAACGAATAGGCGATACCCGCCTGCGCCTGTGCCGGGGGGGTGCCACTGATCGTCGGAGGAAGTGCAGGTGGCGAAGTGACCTGAATAGTGAACGTGGGCAACGAAACCTGCGTCGTGCCGTCACTGACGCTGATCGTGATGTTTGAGTATGTGCCGATGTTGGCGGTGGACGGGGTCCCGGTCAGGTGGCCAGTCGCCGTACTGAATGTTGCCCACGATGGCATGTTGGTGATGGAGAAGGTCAGCGTGTTGCCGTTGGCATCGGTCGCGACCGGCTGGAAGGAATAGGTTTGTCCCGCTTGCAGCGAAGTGGCGGGGGTGCCCGTGATCGTCGGAGGAGTATTCGACGGCGGTGCGGGCGGCAAAGGTGCCACGGTGATCGTGAAGGCTGGCAGCGGCACACTGGTGGTGCCGTCACTGACGCTCACCACGATGTTTGGATAGGTGCCGACGTTGGAGCTCGAAGGCGTGCCGCTCAACAACCCTGTCGTCGGGCTGAAAGACGCCCAGGATGGCTTGCCGGTAACCGAAAACACCAGGGTGTTCTTGTCGGGATCAGAAGCCGAGGGCTGAAATGCATAGTGCGACCCGGCTTGTACCGAGGTGGCAGGCGTGCCCGTGATGGTGGGCGGTGAATTCGCCGGGGGAACCGTGGGCGCGGCAGTCACCTGGATGACGAAGGGCGGCAGCTCGGCAATCGCCTTCCCGTTGGAAACGCTGATGGTGATCGATTGATAGCTGCCAACGTTGCTCGCAGAAGGAGTGCCGGTAAGCGATCCTGACGATGTGTTGAATGTGGCCCAGGCCGGCAGGTTCGCGATTGAAAAAGTCAGCGCATCGCCACTGGTATCCGAGGCGCTGGGCTGGAATGAATACTGGGCTCCCGCGGCCACTGTCGTCGGCGGCGTACCGGAAATGGAAGGCGGACCGAGTGTCTGGGGCGCGGAATCGCCCTGCGCCGGAAGCGGCGAGCCATTTGCGGCAGTCGAGCTGCCATCCGCGCCGCAGCCGGAGGCTGCGATTGCGACAATGGCACACAAAAAATGGCCCGCGAAAGGCGCTGCGTAGCAGCGTTTTGCGTGTTGCATCTGTCCACCCTGACGTCTCGTGAGGCCCCAAGCGAAAGGTCACGAGCACTTCTTCGAAAAAACCAACTCGAGAGCGTCAGACAGCGGTGACGACACGCGCTCGCAACGGCAAGCGCTCGCCGGCAACCCCGCTATCTAGGCCGAGCCCGCTGGCTCGTCCAGCGGATCTCCCGAGACCGGAGGCTTTGCGTCCCCACCTCGCGGTGGGTTTGCCTCATGCACGCAATCGTTATAGCCGCTCAGCGGCTCGAGAAATACGTGCAGGCTTCACACATTGCAACTCGTCGCGCAGCAGAGACATTGGCTGTTGGACTCATGTCGCCCGAGACAGACATGCGCGCCATTCGTCTGCCGCATAATGTTGAATTGCCAACGCGCACGCAGCACCAGAACCGCACATGACGATCGGATGAAAATCGAGAGATCCGCCGAAAACGAGAAAGAGCCGAGTCAGGTTGCTCAGGCCAGGAACTCGATCAGGCCGCCATGGCGATAAGCCGCATCGTTGTCGAGCATTTGGGCTTGCAACGTATACGCGGTCAGCTCGGAATTGTGCGGTGCCAGTACTTGTATCGGCATCTCGGCGCGTTCGTGAAATCCACAATCCCGCAGTTGCTCGGATAGCGTTGCACCACTCCCCCACGCAATGAGCTCTGCGACGCGCGGGTGCTGTTTTGCCTGGAGCACAGCACAATGCACGAGGGCGCGCCAATCCTCAGGATCCGCCGAGTCCATCCAGCAATCAGCCAGACGTGCCTGTCGGAGCGCAAAAGCGAGCAGAAAATATCCTCTGGTGCGGCCCGAACGCTCGACCGAATAGAGGGCCATTGGAGAGATGGGACACGCGAGCGCGTATCGAAACAGCTCCTCACTGCGTTCGAGCACTACCGTTTCGGGGGCCGGAGCTGGCAAGACGGAGCGGATGCGCGACAAATCCGCGGAGGCGACAGGGTGCACACTCCAACCGTCGATTTCGTCCGAAGGTGCCTGAAGTGTCCATATCATACTGCGGGCGAATCGTGGGAGTAACGTCGAAACGGGATGCGCGCTGGGAGCCAGAAGGCGCGCCGGGTGAAGCGGACGGACATAACACGTAACCACTCCCAGGGAACGGAAGCCCAGATGCGGCAACAGTCTCAACGTCTGCGCGCTACCTCCGATGGCGAGCAATGCGTCTGTGGACTGCCCGATATATTTCATGAGCGACACCCCGGCACCCGTCGCTGTGGGGCGCGCAGCCCAGTCGATTACGTGAACGGTTTCTACTCGCTGTGGCGACGCATCTCGCGCGCCGACCAGACATGCGCCAGGTATGGTTGCAGCATGCGCAATAATCTCGTCGCCTCGGGTCATGACGAAAGAGCGCGGACCCGGCCAGTCGGCACGCGGATGCCAATACTTCCACTCGAGATGCGCAGGCTCTGAATTGGGTCTCAGGCCGGCCTCTGTCATCAACGCGCTCAAGGCCGGCGCATCCGCCGGGGTGGTCGGACGAATGACGCTGCGCGCCACCTCAGCGCCCTTGTCGAGCACCTGGAGCGCCGCAGCACGCCAGAACGCCGCGAGGGCTTTTTTGGCTCCTGACTATCGGGATCACGGCGGTAACAGGGTCATGGGGTCAGCTTAGGCAACGGCGGCTGCCTGCCCCAGCCATTATGCCCTATTTTGGACTCTGGCCTTTGCGGACCGTTCTGCCACCGGTCCACGCAAAGCGGCGAATCAGATCGTCTTGCTCAAGATCGCGGACCGCGGGCTCTCCTCCCCGCTGGTGGTATATGACGTGACCGTGAAATACCACGTCGTTCCCGTCGCCAGGCCGCTCACGACATAGCTGAGTGCGGATGCGTTCGCCACCTGGATAGCCTGGGTCAAGGCTGAAGAATCAGTTCCATAATAGATGTTGTAACCCGCAAGGTTGGTCAAGGGTGTGCCATCGCTGTTTAGAGTAGGCGCGACCCACGAAAGCTTCGCGCTCGCGGTACCTGTAGGTGTGGTGACTCCCTGCGTACCGCTGACCGTGATGCTGAAGGTCGCCAGCGATGCGGTGGCGGAACCATCGGCTACCGTGATGACGATCCCCGAGGTCGTGCCGACGTCGGTGCTTTTCGGACTGCCCGAAAGCTGGCCGTTTGTCTTGTTGAAGGTCGCCCAGGACGGCGCGTTCTTGATCGAGAACGTCATCGCCCCACCGTCGGAATCACTCGCCGCCGGAGTAAAGGAATAGGTGCTTCCGGCCGTAACCGACGCGGGAGGGGTACCTGAAATGGTGGCGGTAGGGGCAGCGGCGGTGTCCGCCGCCGTGGAGTCGGCGGATACTCCCTGGCCCCCGCCGCAGCCCGCCAGGGCCAGCGACACAAGGACCGGGGTGCAGACGGCTCTGATAAGCCTCAAGGGTGCACTCCTGTCGAGCTGACAGATCAAAACGTGAAAAGTCGATGTCGCGGCAAGCGAGCCCGCCATCTACGATTCAGGCCCAGGTGTCCCACCGTGAGCCCGGCTGGCATCGTGCAAAGTGTATGCCTTTGTCTTAATACACTTAAAAATCAGAGACTTACTCTTTAAAATGGGGGTCATCAGGAACGCCACAGGGCTCTCTGTGTCGTTTCAGAGCGACATACCTTTTGGGCACCTGCACTCAATTGGCGACATAAGTTGCTGATTTCGGTACAAATTGGAAATGTCTCCAAATACCGACAAATTGTCTCCGGGTGACGCGAAAGAGCAGACCGCCTGTGAGCCCGTTGACGAAGGACGAGGCGCCCGAAGCTCGGCTCCCGCCACCGCAGCGCGTACCTCATATGAGATGCTCGTTCGCACATGCAACCGGAGGGATCCAAATGCCGCCGTCCGTGACCAGGCTGTTCACCGCCGCGCCTGAAAGCCTCCTGGCCGCCCCTCATCCCACGCGAATCGAGCGCGACACGGTGCACGTATGGGCTTTCGGCCTCGAGGGCACCCCGCCCTTCGTCGCCCATTGCCGCTCTTACTTATCTGACGAGGAGAAACACCGGGCGGACCGGTTCGTGTTCGATCGCGACCGCGTTCGCTACACCGTCGCGCACGCGGTACTCCGGCACCTGTTGAGTCGTTGCTGCGGCCTGGCGCCCGAGTCTTTACGTTTCGACACGACGGCGGCGGGCAAGCCCTCGCTGCAGATCGACCCAGGCCAATCCCTACCCCTCCACTTCAACCTCAGCCACTCGGACAATCGCGCGCTACTGGGCGTGAGCCCTGTGGAGTTGGGAGTCGACCTGGAGAGGGTGCGGTCCGACGTCGAGACGCTTGCTATCAGCCGGCACTACTTTTTTGGCTCCGAGCGCGACTCGATCGAGGCCGCACCGTCGCAAGAGCGCGACAACGCGTTCTTTCGCTACTGGGTCGCCAAGGAGGCGGTCCTCAAAGCCCAGGGCATTGGCCTGGGCTTTCCGCTCGATAAGTTCCGTGTCGACTTTCTGCCTGACGGACAGACGGCCCATGTCGAAACCTTCGATCCTGCCGCGCTGAGGCAAGGATGGCACGTCCGGATGCTGCAGTGTGAGGAAGGCTGGTTCGGTGCGGTGGTCGCGCACGGCACAGACTGGGTCGTAAAGTTCGAGTAGCCGGATCCAACGGTCGCACCCTTGAGCAACCAGCCAGGAGCCTGGCTGGCAGCCATTGGTCGGACAGTGCCCTCCTTCAAGAATTGAAAAGAACGCTCAACAGGCTCAACTTTCCGCGCGCTCAGTTGTCATAACCCACGTGCCTGATGAAGGCCGACTATCCCGGTGTGGCGACCGCGCTCGAAGTTTTCCTCCCTCCCTGAGACTTGAATGCCGTCGCCAGTCTCCGCGCACTGCTGAAAAGCTTGTTGTGGCGGACACCGTAGGAAACCGCCCGTACAGGGCGGTTTTTTTTGCCTGCGAACGCCGGAGTGTGATGAACTCGCCAAATCCGCGATTTGCCGGCGCGCCATCACCTGCGCTCTCTCGCACCCCGGGCATACTTGTCTGAAAGCGCATAAAAACGAAGGGGATGGCTCCTTGACTCTCCCGGCGGAGGATCGCGCCAGCCAGAGCGGCGTGTTGCCGACCGCGTTCGGCTCACCTCCCTATCCAAGTCCACGCATGCGGCTGAGTACGCGTCTCGCCGCCGCCGCCGGACTGTTGCTTCTCGAAAAGCTCGCTCTCAATTTCTTTGTGGATTTCGACGCTGCGCAGGGCGCCCAAGGCCTCGGCGCGGCGGTTCGTGTCGCGCAGCACTGGGGCTTTCGCTTCATAGTCACCCTGGCGACTTCGCTAGCCGTGTTCGCCTGGGTTCGCGGCCGCGAGCTCCTGGCAAGCCTGGATACGGCGGCCATCGGCATACCGCTGCGAAGGCCATGGCTGCTGCTGCACGGCCTGCTCCTACCGCCGCTCGCCGTGTTGTCTTACTTCCTCTATGGCCAACATAGTGCCCACGCTCCTTTCGCACTCATTCTGTGCCTGTGGGTGCTACTTGCATTGATCTCCGTCACCGCGTTGTTCGCGGGAATGGCGCCGTGGGACCTGTGGCGCAAGGGTGCGAAAGCTCTCGGAATCCTGTGGATATACGCGTTGCTGGCGGCGGCCGCGGCTGCATCGGCAATGCAGTGGAGCCAGCAGCTTTGGACTGGCACCGCTCGCATCACCTTTGTGGCCGTGGACGGTCTCCTGGCACCACTCATTCCGCAGCTCCGCACCGACCCAGCCACCCTGGTCATCCATACGGGACGTTTCGCGGTGGAAGTGGGGGCGCCCTGCTCGGGGCTCGAGGGAATGGGCCTGATGCTGGCGTTCTGCGGCACCTGGCTGGTGTTGTTTCGCAAGGAGTATGTTTTCCCGCGCGCCCTGCTCCTGATCCCCGCCGGTGTCATGTTGAGTTTCGTGCTGAACGTGCTCCGGATCACCGCCCTGGTGCTCATCGGAGACGCAGGCTGGCCCGATGTTGCCATATACGGATTTCATTCGCAGGCCGGCTGGATCGCTTTCAACTGTGGCGCGGGCGTGATCGCGCTGGTCAGCAGGCGGAGCGCTTGGCTCAACCGCACCGTCACCACGGAGCGGCCACACCAGGTGGAAAATCCGAGCGCGGCCTACCTGGTCCCCTTCCTCGCGATCCTCGCGGCCGGCATGGCCGCTCGCGCCCTGTCGGCGGGATTCGAGACACTTTACTTTCTGCGCCCGCTTGCGGCTGCGCTCGCGCTCTATCACTACTGGCCGAAACTCGCATCGCTCGACTGGCGGGCAAGTTGGCGGGCACCCGCGACCGGCATAGCGGTTTTCGCTCTGTGGGACATCGCGGCTCACTACTTCACTCAGCCAACACCCATGCCCGACGCCCTGGCGGCAATGCCTGTTACCGCGCAGGACATGTGGATTGGGGCGCGTGCCATTGGCGGCGTGCTCGTCGTGCCACTCGCGGAGGAGTTGGCCTACCGCGGATTTTTGCTGCGCCGGCTAGCCAAGAGCGAGTTTGAGACGCAGCGTTTCCAGAGCGTCGGTCTACGGGCACTGCTGGTGAGCTCACTGATCTTTGGCCTTGGACATGGCTCGATGTGGTTGCCTGCGATGGGTGCGGGACTCCTTTACGGCGCCCTGTTGGTGTGCACCGGAAGAATGGGCGAGGCCGTCGTGGCACATGCTACGACCAACGCGCTGATCGCGGCCCAGGTGTTGTCAGCCAAACAGTGGCAGCTATGGTGAGCGGGCCACCCAGTGGCCGACCAGTTGAAATAAATTCGCTCATGCGGAGTCATTATCAGCTTTGCGGCCATAGGCAGGCGTCACGCTTCGAGTTACAATATCCCGTGTTGTGACTTGTCCAGCCCGCGCAGATGCTACGGTTGGATTCAGCCCCGAAAAGAAAATGAATGAAGGGAGTGAAGCCATGGCGAAATTCTTCGCAGTGCTGGTGTTGTCTCTGGGCAGTATTACCGCGGCGAACGCGGACTCGGGATGCCCTCTACTGCTGCAGTTTTTCCATCTGTGTGGCGGAACGCCCCCGCCGGTAAAACCGGTGAGAGCACCCGAAATCGACCCGGCCGGCGCAGTCAACGGCCTGATGTTGCTCGCTGGTGGGCTTATGGTGCTGCGGGGGCGGCGTACCCGAAGGTAGGCCGGTACGGGCAGCGCTTCGCGCGCGCCCACTCCAGACGGCGCGCGATCAGGAATTTCGCGTACAAGCGCGCCCTCCACGGGCCATAGACTCCGGCGAAGGCGCAGAAAACAGCTCCAGGGTCAGAACGTCCTCGAGGACTGTCCGGGGACCGCTTTGACTGAATGTGTGATCGCCGCTATCGAGAATACGGACCCGGCACTTGTCGCCCAGCCGCCGCACGGCGGTGCCGCCCTGAATCCGCAATAGCTCCAGACCCGGCTCGCCCCGAGCAAACACCATGGTCGTGCGGATGCCGCGCGCGGCAACCTCCTCCAGCTCCCAACCCAGATCGTTGGGCAGGTGGATGCGAAAGCGGCGCGCCACATTCCGCAGCGACGATTCCAGGCTCAACAGGGGCTGCTGCGCATAGATTTTCACGACTCTCCACAGATTGACCTGCCCCGAAAACACGCGCCGCCAGGCCGCCAGCGAGAATACCCGCTCCTTGTAGACTTGCGGATTGTGAACGACTTCGGCCAGCTGCAGATCCTCGAGTGAGTCACTCTCGCCCCAGAAGAAATTCTGCGGATTGACCAACAGGATCCGATTCACAGAGAGTCCCGCCACGGCGGCGCGGAGCGCGTGGTAGCCTCCGGAGCACAGACCCGCGAGCGTCACTTCTCCGATGTCATAGCGCTTACGCATGAATTCGATGGCCGCGCGCATGTCATCCAGCGCCGCGGGCGGAAATACGTCGTCGTCGGGCCGGTTCGGACGCGTCGCGCTATCGCCAATACCTGCGAAGTCCATTCGCAATACAACATATCCTCGCCGTGCCCAGCGCCGGGCCAGCGTGACATACAGTCGCGCCGCGCCAATGTGATTGTCGGCGGCCGCATTGACCAGAATAACACCACGCCGCCGGATTTCGCCCCGGCGGGGCTCCGTCACGATGCCGAACAGATCGGCCTCCGCACCAAAGAAGACAGGCCGTTCCGTCACCATGGCTTCCGCGCCGCTACCCTCTCCGGGCAGTGCGAGCTGCTGTAGTCCAGGATCGGTACAGCCACGCTGGGCCGAAAGCCGCCGGGGTATCTGCTGACCCGCGAGTGGAGACTGCCGAAGCCAGTGACGAACGGTGTCCAGCATTTCCGGCGGAGTTCGCGCGAAGTGTGGCGCCGTCGTCATCATTTCGACGAAACCCGGCAACTTCCGGTATTCAACCGAAATCCCACGGGCCGCAAGGACTTCCACCCAGTTGTGCGCGGCGGGGAGATCCGGGCGATCGATCACCAACATGCGCGTTACCGGCGGGCAACCACCTGCCGCCAGATCCACCCCCTTCAGCTCGGCGAGGGTCGCGGCGGTCAACTCATGCCCGCTGACCTCCATCGAGGCGCTGCGAGCGCTCTTGCCACCGCTGCCGGTCCCGTTTTCGTTACCCGCTGCGCGGGCGCCGGCCAACTGGGTGATACGCAGCTCGCCCAGATAGCGCCGGCCGGCGACCACCGGGGCCACGAGAATCAACCCATCGATGGTGTTGGACTTCAGGGCCGCGAGCGTAGCCAGCAAGGCACCCAGGCGAAATCCGAGCACGTAAACATGCTCGACGCCCGTGAGACGGCGCAACTCAGCTACGGCGGCGATGATATCGCCGCTCCAGGCCTGCACCTGATTGCCCTCGGGATCGATATCGGAAGAGTCGCCAGTGCCTGCGTAATCGAAGCGTAGAGAGGCAATACCTTCGGCAGCGGCCATCTCGGCGAACTTCCGCACGCTGCGATGCGAACACAGCGCCTCGTAGCCAAATGGCTTGCAGATCACGAGGCCGACGTTGGATGCAAGCCCGCTGGAAGGCTGGTGCAACCAACCGAACAGCCTGTGATCGCCGGCCGCGAAATACAGCGCCCGACCTAAGCCGTTCGAGGGCGTTGGTGTAAACGCTGTTTCAATGGGATTGGCACTCATGACAACTGGAACTTACGCATGTTGTTATATGCCCAGACGCCACAGTCCCGCGTGTCCATTCGCGGGCGATGTCCGCCAAACCCGTGCGTCTTGTTTTTCGTTGTGCGGTTGCCGCATCATACCACAATACAGCACAGCTTCAGCCGCAGCCGAAGGCTCGGGACTGCAGAATATTGCAAAATCCGTTCGAATCGAGTCCCGCAGCGACAGCAGGTTCTGACAGAAGCAAGCCTTCTACTGAAATCTCAGCGCGGTAAAATCGCCCCCCTCATAGGGCGCCCGTTCCCGAACGCATGAAACGTAACGTGAGCGCGCAAGCCCTGCCAATGCGAGCTGGGACCATATCAAGCTGAAAAACAGGCACAGGCTCCCGCTCACCCCACTGCCCGACGGAACGCTCGATGGTGTCTCGATCCCGGTGCTGAAACGATGGCAAATCATTCGGAGACCATTTTGATCGCAAACGCGACAACCGCCCAGCCATCCCCGGCGCCGCTGGAAGTCGCTGTCGTGATTCTCACGTACAAGTCGGCCCAACTCGCGATCAACTGCCTGCGCTCGATAGCGACCGAGCGGTCAGCGACCGAGCGGTCAGCGAGGGAATCCCCAGCGGGGACGAGGGAATCCCCAGCGGGGGCGTCCGAGCGTGACACCCCGCAACTCAACATCCGCGCCATCGTGATTGACAACGCCTCCGGAGACCTCGCCAGCATCAGTGCAGCCGTGCACGGGAATAACTGGAGCTCGTGGGTGAAACTGGTCGAGGCGCCTCGCAACGGCGGTTACGCCTATGGCAATAACCTCGGCATTCAGCACGCTTTTGCCGACGGGGCGCCGAGCTATATCTACCTGTTGAATCCCGACACCGAGGTACGGCCCGGCGCCATCGGCTCGCTGGTAGACTTCCTCGAGAGCCATCCGCAAGTGGCGATTGCCGGCAGCAGCTTCGAAAATGCCGACGGGAGCCCCTGGCCGCTCGCGTTCCGCTTTCCCTCGCTCTTGAGCGAGCTCATGGGAGGGGTGCAATTCGGGCCGCTGACCCGGTTGCTGCGCCGTTGGGAAGTGCCCCTCTACATGGGGACTACTCCGGAACGGGTCGATTGGATCTGCGGGGCGTCGATGTTGATTCGACCCGCATTGTTGACCGCAATCGGCGGCTTGGACGAGAACTATTTTCTCTATTTCGAAGAAACCGACTTCTGCCGGCGCGCCCTGCACGCGGGCTTTCCCACATGGTACGTTCCTGCAAGCCGGGTGATGCACATCATGGGTCAGAGCACCCAGGTCACCGACTTGAGAGCCGGCCCCAAGCGCTTGCCGGCTTACTGGTTCGAATCGCGGCGTCGTTACTTTGCCGTCAGTTTCGGCATCCGAAAGGCCATCCTGATTGATATCGTGGCGCTGATCGCCCATTCGCTCGGATCGCTGACGAGACTGGTACTTCGCCGCCGGCACACCGCTGTGCCTTACTTCAAGCGTGACCTGATCCGCCATAGTATTCTCTGGCCAAGAAATCGCACGCTACCGGCCCCACGAAGCGCTCTATTCGCAAAATTCGTTGATTCAGCACCGAAATAGTGCATCAGATGAATCGAGGGTGCACCGAAAGCGCTTCGCAGGACGCATGCGGCAGGGTTGTGCGCTGGCCCACTTGTTGTTGTTAGAATGGCGTGCGGAGTAGTGACACTGTGTGGGCCGGCAATGACGCTGTATGACTATTTTGATCGTATCTCGATCATTCATCTACCCAACCGCCAGGATCGCTACCAGTCGCTGTCCTCTGAGCTGCGCGACATCGGGATCGACATCCGGCAACCCAAAGTTCAAATTCCTCACGCCCCTGTCCCCAGCGAGTGGGATGGGTGGCCGTCACGTGGCGTCTACGGCAACTTCCTGAGCCACCTCGGTATCCTCCGGCAAGCGTTACAGGACGGTCTCCAGACGATATGGGTCCTGGAGGACGACGCGATTTTCAGCAGGCGCATGTGTCGTGAGCAGCAGGCCTTGGTCGAGACGCTGAAGCAGCGCGAATGGGACCTGTGTTTTTTCGGACATTCGTTGAAAGGCGAGCTGGCTGAGCAGCCAACTGGCTTTGTGCCTTCAAATGCCGGCTTCATATGGGCACATTGCTACGCGGTGCACGCACGTGTGTTGCCACGCCTCGTGGCATACCTGGAGCAGGCGATCGTCCTGCCTCCGCATCATCCGCAGGGCAGCAGACTCTACATTGACGCGGCATTCACGCTCTTCCGTCAGCTCAACCCAGACGTGGTGACACTCGTTTACAACCCAGCGTTGTCGATCCAGAAAGGATGCACCAGCAGCCTCAACAACCCTCGGTGGTACGACTCCGCTGCCGTGACGCGCCCGTTGGTCTCCCTGGCACGACGCGCGCGCGATCATTGGTGGAAGCTGCGAGCATGAGTGCGAACCTGGGACTTGCCTGAGTAATGAGTCGAGGATGTGAGGCTCTTTACTGCGAGGGTCCTGGCGATATTGTTGCCTCCTTCAGGGCGTGGAAGCAGGCGGCCGATTTCACAAAAGAAACTGCAATCACCTTCTCCGGCCAGTTCTTTGAATTCTGCCGCCGGGAGCGCCGCTCTTTTTATGCCGTTTCGTACTGCCACCGCGCCGACATCGTGAAGGACGGCGGCAACACGGTTGAGAACATACCGCGTCGCAACGTCCGGATTCCCAAGATCGGGTATGAGCTGACAGTATTCTTCTACGCGGTGCGACTGCTTGTTTTGGCGCTTCGTGTGCGGCCACAGGTAATCTACGTGGCATCGGGCGTGACGGATTGGGCTTATCTGGGCATCTTACGACTGAGCGGCGCCAAGATCGTCCCTATCCTTCACAACACGCTGTGGCCAGATGGGCTCAGGCCAAAGCCGCGATTGCGGCAGCAAATCCACGGGTGGATCTGGCGGCATTGTGTCTGGCACACCCTGGGCGTTTCGCCGGCCTGTATTCGT
>CAZBTV010000004.1:51032-100714 GCA_964494895.1 uncultured Steroidobacteraceae bacterium
CCGAGCTTTCCAGCCGCGAGTTTCCCGCCGGTTGACTGCGCTGAAATCACCTCAGAGCCCTTCCATGTCATGTTCGCGGGCCGGATCGAAGAGGACAAGGGGGTGTTTGATATCCTCGAAATGGCTCACCGATTGCCCAACGTCCTGTTCTCACTTTGCGGCGACGGGAATCAGCTACCCGAGATCAGGCGCCAGGTCGCGATGCGCGGCCTCGGTAATGTGAGCGCTTACGGTAAACTCGACCGGCCGGCATTGATCGAGCGATACCTGGCTGCCCATGTCGTAATCGTGCCGACGACTTCCAGGTTCTGTGAGGGGTATGCGATGGTAGTGGCCGAGGCGATTTTGCTGCTTCGGCCTGTAATCACGAACCCCGTGGTACCGGCAGCCGAGATGTTGCCGGCCGCGGTGGTATCGGTTGATACGGACGATACAGCCGGATACGTGCGTGCAATCGAGCGACTGCGGTGTGAAAAAGACGAGTATACGCGGCTCGTGCAAGGGGCGCGCAAATTGCGCGCGTCGATTCTCGACGACTCGACGTCCTTCCTGCAGGAGCTGATTCGGTCGAGCCCGAAGAAAACGCAGGCGCTCTGAGTTTGCCGCGCCCGTGGCATCTCCGGCCGGCCTCGTCCATCGGACGGGGCCGGCCGGTTACCGTCATTGAACCGTAACGTTCGTCGGCGGGTTGGGCACTACCTTGGGCGGGGGAGAGGTCGTCTGCCCCGAACCCGTTGCGTACGTCCACGACAGGATGTCTTGATTGCCGGCAGAATATCCCGTGGATCCTGTGAATCCGACGTAAGCAGTGTTGCCTGCCACGGTCTGGGGAATGTTCACGGTGTAGTTATGGGTAAAGGACGCTTTCGTGACCGAATCCGTAACGGTCTCCGCGAGCGTCGTCCCGTTGTAGGCAAGCGTCACGTCGAGAGGATGGCCGCTGCGCAGGATTACGCCCGAAGAGGTCATATCGATGGATGACCCAACAGGATTCGCGCCATTCATGTAGAGGCCGGTCAGATCACCCGATCCGTTAAAGAAGTCAAAGATCACGGCTATGCTGGTATTGAGCCCTGCGATCTGGCCGTAGGTGCCTGTCGTTCCCGAATAACCGAGCCCAAGTTGGTCGTTGGCCATGGCGTACGGCCCGCCGCTCACATAGAGACTCGAGCTGTCGGTTGAGGCCGGGTTCTGGTTCTGAATGCAGAACGTCATCCCATGCCCCGCAGCCGACGTAAACTGCAGGGTGAACTTCGTCGTGAACGAGCTCACGTTGACCGGAGCCACATACCAGGCGGCGCCCACCTCCCGGGCGTTGGGGGTCGAATTCGTCAATCGGATCGCTGTGCCGTTCAACTGGGTGCTACCCACCGAGGTGACCAGGCCCGACGCGTTGGCAAAGCCGCTTGGAAAGTTGATGAGGGGGGTGCCAGCGGCAGCAATCTGGTAGTTCGCCGTGGCAACCGGGCTATCCAGGTAACCCGCTTCGATCGCGACCGCCTGGACAATTTCGCTGGAGCTCACCGTGATCGGACCCGTGTATCTGGGCGATGCGGTCGTGGGCTGCTGCCCGTTGGTCGTGTAATAAATGGTTGCGCCCTGCGGTCCGCTGATGGTTACGGTTTGCCCGGACGTATACGATCCCGCAGGGACGCTGAAGGTAGGAGCGCTGAGCGGCGTGTTGGTACCACTTGCGAAACTCCACGAAAGCACGCTGATCACGCCGGCCGGGATCTCGCCCGCGGTGAAGCCGATCCAGGCAGAGTTCCCCCCCACGACCGCCGGAATATTGATCGGCCAGCTCATCCTGGTCTGGGCATTCGTTACCGTGTCGCGCAGCAGCATCGTGAGGATGGTGCCGTCGTAAACCAGCATGGCCGACATGACGTGGCCGGAATTGAGGTTGATTCCGGAAGGATTCAGGTCGACCTCCGGAAACAAGGCGGCCTTCGGTCCGCCGTCGATATACAACCCCGTGGCGCTGGGAGAGCCTCCGGTCGGATAGGTCATCACGCCGCCGCTGTTGGAGCCGATATCGAACTTGATCGCGACACTATTGCCGATGCCGTAATTGGTATTCGAGCTGTAGACACCGTAGCCGGAGATGTTGGCATCCGCTCCGGCGCCAATGCCCCAGGGATTGCCCCACTGGTCGGGGGGATTGGTCGTGCTGTTGCTGTTCTGTATGCAGAACGTCATGCCGACGATGCTTGGAATGACGCCAGTATGGGGCAATTGAAAGGTGAAACTCGTAATGAACGAAGTGATGTTTTGTTGCGTCTTGTACCAGACGGCCCCGGCTTCGTGCTGGCCGGGCTGTCCGTTGGCGACGAGCATTTGCGAGCCGCTGAAGGAAGCGGCGTTGGCGACGGTGTTGAATGCGCTTGTTGCACCCGCGAAACCGTTCGGATAGCTGAACACCGGAGTGATGGTTGCGCACGCGACTTTGCACGCCAGCAGCGCAGGTACTGCGATCAGCGCCGGAAGCGCTTGCAAGACTCTATGTGATTGCCTCTGATACATCGTGACCTCGTTGAACTGGACGAACGGCCGGCTATCTTTCAGGTTCTTGGGGGTCGCAGACCGTAGGTATTCTACCTTCTATGCCTACCCTCGAGACTGGAACTGCATCCAGCTTTCGCAGCGGAGTAGACTGTTGTTCGGTTGCTCCATGCAAACTGACGCAATCTGCCGACGCGGGAACGGCTGACTCGTCGGCAATGAGAGACAACAGCCTGGTCCCCGCAGTGAGGGCTGCTTGCGAGAGAGGCCAGGTAGATGGCGGGCCACCACTCATAAGTGATATCGAGATGTTCCCGACGCCGTGCAGCATGCCCCGCAGCCACGCGTTGTATCCACCAGCAATCGTCATGACACAGGCAGACGCCAACCCCAACACTGCAACCGACATCGGTCCTGGTAGCGTCAAATGTCAAATGCCGGTTGCCACGCCTGGTCTACAAAACGGCCCCCAGCCCCCCATTGACACCGCCGCGAAAGTACTCCTGGTCAGCAGGCACAGTGTCGAAATGGCAACCCACAGCGTGAGGCTGCGCCCGAACGGCAGTAACCCCGATCCGACGGGATCTTGAAAAATCTGGCGAGATATACTGTTGCCACCGCACAGAAAAAAAGAGAATCCTCGATGACCGATCCGACAGATGCTGCCTCTAGGAATTGGGATGTGATCGTGGTCGGCACCGGGGTCGGTGGGGCAACAGTGGGTCGCGCGCTCGCTTTGGAAGGGCTCAGTGTCCTATTCCTCGAAAAAGGCGGTCGTGTTGGCTCCAGCGTGGAAGGTAACGCCGCGGTCACTCCGGAATCCCGCGTCGCTCAAGGCTGGTGGCCCCATCCGATAAGCCGCCGGCAGCCCAACGGAGACCGAACACGCTTTTTCGCCGCGGTCGGTTGTGCCGTAGGGGGGTCATCGATTCATTACGCGGCTGCCCTGGAGCGCATGGACGCCAGTGATTTCGACGGCCTGCACTCGCCAGGCGGCGCGTCGATCTACCCTTGGCCGGTCACTTTTGCGGAATTCGTCCCCTACTATGAGGCTGCCGAGAGACTCTACGGTGTAAGTGCCGACCCGGGCGACATCGCAGAGCGACGCATGAGCGAATGGGATCGAGCGCTGCTGAAACAGATGCGTACAAACGGCCTGAGGCCGGATCCGCTTCACGTCGCCATTCGCTACGATGATCAGTGCAACGAATGCATCGGAAGGGTCTGCCCGCGAGAGTGTAAATCCGATGCTCGCGTCGCCTGTCTCGATGAGGCGCTGCGCCAAGCGCAATGCCACATCCTCGAACATTGCGACGTACAAACGCTTGAAGCCGACCCAAAAAACGTCCGAATCGTGAAAGCGCTGCACCGCGGTAGGGAATTGGAATTACGCGCCAGAGTGATCGTGCTCTCTGCCGGTGCACTGCATACGCCGCAGATCCTGTTGCGCTCGAGCAATGAGCACTGGCCGCAAGGGCTGGCAAACAGTTCCGACCAGGTCGGGCGGAATCTGATGTTTCATACGTCCGACATTTTTGCGCTGTGGGCACCGCGTCGCCTGGCCCGACAGGGGCGTCAACGCAAATCGATTTCAGTGCGTGACTTTTACGTCCACAAAGGCCAGCGCCTGGGTTACGTACAAAGCATGGGCCTCGAGGCGGGCCGAGGCGAGATTGCCGTTTATGTAAAGGACCAGTTGCGCCGGCGCGGCGTGCGCAATGAGCTGTTGCTGTCCTTGCTTGCGAAGGCACCTTCCCATATCGGTGCGCTCATGTTTGGTGGGGCCGGCATTTTCGCCGCAATGACCGAGGACGATCCAAATCCGGACAACCGCATCATGCTCGACCCCGGTGAGCCGGACGGTGTCAGCTTTTCCTACACCATCACCGATGATCTGCGTCGGCGTGCTGACGAATTGCGCAAGGCGTTCTCGCGCAGTGTGCGACCCTGGCGGATGTTGCGGATTTCTACAGAGCTCGAAATGAATTACGGTCACCCTTGCGGAACCTGCAGATTCGGAGACGACCGCGGCTCGAGTGTGCTCGATCGCGACTGCCGGGCGCATGATCTCGATAACCTATACGTGGTGGATGCCTCATTCATGCCGCGTAGCGGTGCCATCAACCCAAGTCTCACGATCGCCGCCAATGCCTTGCGAGTTGCGCCACGAATTGCCGCGCGTCTGAAGAATATCGCGTAGCCGCCCGGTCGCCTGGGCAATCCATAGTATGCTCGGGGATAGCTATGATCTCAAAAGAGCCGCAACGCATCCCCACTCTCGACGGGATCCGTGCGCTCTCGATTTTGCTCGTCATCGCTTCACACGCGGTAGACAGGTACGAGTACCCGGCCATCATGAGAGCTGGGACCGTCGGAGTTCTGATCTTCTTCTCGCTCAGCGGTTACCTGATCACAACGAAGCTATTGGACGAGTATCAACGCAGCGGCTCGATATCGCTGCGAAATTTCTACGTTCGCCGGGCATTTCGAATTCTGCCACCCGCGGTTGTCTTCCTGGGCGTCGTCTGGCTGCTCAATCTGACGGGCGTGGTGATTTGTAGTCCGGCCGCTGTGCGCGCGGCTTTGTTCTTCTACACGAATTATTTCGAATTCGGCGGCCCTGGCTGGCGCGTGAGCCATTTCTGGTCGCTATCGGTGGAAGAGCACTTCTACCTGTTCTGGCCGTTTCTGCTGCTTGCGTTCGCTGTGAGCAACGGATGGAAAACTGCGGCCATGGCGGCGTTGGGCATTTCCGTGTGGCGCATGGTCGATAACCATTATGGGATCATCAGCAACCTGTTCGGCGCAGACCTGCAGGCGAATCTTCATCGCACCGATTTGACGGCCGACGTACTGTTGTGGGGTTGCTGCCTGGCGTTCCTGCTGCGCCGACCAATCGCGATGCCGAAAGTCGTGTCGACCTTGGGTGCCGCATTCGCGCTCACGCTCATGATCGCCCTGACAATCAATGAGGTGGGTCACGCAACTCCGCTGACACACCTGTTGCCGACGGTTTTTCTATTTGCAGTCGTCACCGCTCCAGGTGCCCCTTTCGGTCGCTTCCTGGATCTGGCGCCCTTGCGATTCGTCGGTGAGCTGTCGTACAGCCTGTACATCTGGCAGCAACTATTCCTGGGCGGAGCCAAGCCCCTGCTGCCCCTACCCTTGGCAATCCTGGCGATATTTGCCTGCGCTTTCGCCAGCCAACGTCTCATCGAGCGTCCGTGCATGCGCCTGGGAAGAGACTTGACGTCCGATCGGGGTTCGTGGAGCGGACAGACGGAGGTACGTGCTCCGCCAATGGCTGACAGGCCGCCTATGCTCGATGAGCCGCGATGACCCGGGCATAGGTTTCCAATGTCACCGCGGCTACCTTGCTGGCGGCGTGCTCCCGGATGACATATTGACGCGCGGCTCGTCCCAAAGCCGCTGCTCTACCGTGATCGTTTACAATTGCAAGCATTTTGCGCGAAAAATCCTCTGGATCTTCCGACTTCGCCAAAACTCCCGTCACCCCGTCTACAACACTCTCAGGACAACCCCCTGCATCGGTGCTCAGCACCGGGCAACCTTGGAACATCGCTTCCAATAGGGTGTAGCCTTGATTTTCCCACCTCGAAGCGACTACGGTCAGCATCGCCTGGGTCCGCAGAGCCGAGATGGCTGCATTGGGCAAGCGCCCGCGAAAGTCCACTCGGGCGCGCGCATCGGCCGGAAACACGGAATCACGAAATTCAGCGAAGTGCACTTTCTTGCCATCCGGACCGGCCAAACCGTCGTCGGGCCCCACAAATATCAATCTCAGATCCTTATTTTGCCCCGCGGCTGTTGCGAAAGCGTTCAAAACGATATCGCCGCCCTTGATCAAATCAAACCGGCCGACGAATAGAACGCAGTTCTTATCGCAACCATTCAGGCTCCACACCGGGGTCCGTTCATCCATGACCAGAGGATTGACGATGCGTCGCGCATCTTTCGGCTTCAAGTCGTATCTTTCGAGGGTCCGACGCAGGATCACCTCTGTCGGAGCAACGATCGAGTCGAATCTGGACAACGCGCGACCTTCGCGTTCGATTCTTTCGAGTCCCGTCGGCGATACCAGCTCATCCTCGAGCATCGTAGTGAACGCCGGACCGTGGAGTTTGACCACCAGGGGCAAGGCCGTGAGCCGCGCCACGTCCGCGCACCAACCGAAGGATTCCTCCATTTCGACGATGTCTATGGGATCCTGTTGGTGCACTTTCCTGATGGCGCGGGCGATTCCAGCGCCGAAGTCGAATAGTCCCCGAGAGCCCGAACGCCGCAGGATGTATTTATCGAAAGCTCTGCTGAGAGCAATGCCGGCATCGCGGCCCACCTCGTGTACATCCGGATCGTCCGCGCTGGCGTCCAGCTCACCGGTGAAGACCGAAACACGGTGTCCCTGCGACTCGAGCTCGCGTTTCATCGAGTGGACGTAGGTTATGATGCCGTTCTGATATTTCTGGAGAGGCCAGGCGGGAGACCACAAGGCTACGTGCATGGGGCAATTCCCTGGCAACTCAAAGTCGTCACAACCGGAATCGCCAATCTCATCATAAAACCAGCAAAATCACAATTGAGCGGCGCCACCGCCTGGACATAACGAGCGCCAATACGGTCCGACAGGAACGACTCCATCAAACCATGTCAAGACAAGTTGGAATATTGATCGGCCGTGGGCCGCGCACGGCCCTCTCATTTCTCGCATCAGCGGCGGCACGAGCGTTCGGTAGCGCCACCGGAGTGTTGGCGCTGACGACGGTCGGCGGAATTCTGGTCCGGACCGTAAGCTCTCTCGTTCTCACCCGCATCCTGACTCCAAGCGTGTTCGGGCTCGTCGGCGTCATCAGCTCCATATTCTTCACACTTTCTCTGATCACCGATCTCGGATTCGAAGCCTTCGTCGTGCGTAACGCACGCGGCGACCAGCGGCATTTCCTCGATGTGATCTGGACCGTGCATGCTATCCGCGGAATTTTCCTCACCCTCGCCGGGTGCGCCCTGGCGCCTGCCGTCGCATGGGTGCTGCAGAAGCCTGAGCTTCTGGAGCCACTGGCTTTTGCCTGTCTGACTCTGGCAATCAATGGTTTCGCGTCATTTTCACTGATCGTGGCCCTGCGGGCGGGCCACGCGAAAAAGCTGTCCGTGCTGGAGCTGGTGCAGACGGCCTTTCAGGTGGCACTGTGCATCTGCCTCGCCATCTTCCTGCGCAACATCTGGGCATTCATCATATCGATGATCGCCCAGAGCCTGCTACGCACGCTATTGAGCTATGCGCTGTTTCCCGGCTCGGCACAGCGATTCGCGGGTGACAGTGCCATTCATCGCGAATTCTTCGCGTTTTCCAGGGTGGTCCTCTCGTCGAGCCTGTTGACACTGCTCATTTCCCAAAGTGACAAGTTGTTCCTCGCCAAAGTGTTTACTCTGGCGGAATTTGGCTTGTACACCATTGCGATGAACCTGGTCAGCGTGCCGCTGGGCTTCGTCGGGGCCTACGTCAGCCGCATCGTCCTGCCGACGTACACCCGGGCGTGGCTCACCGACCCAGATGCCAGCGGCGCTGTCTATTACGCTGCATTACGCCGAACGGCACCGCTCTATGCTCTTGGAGCCGGGGCCTTGATCGGCGGTGCGCAGCTCCTCGTATCGGTCTTGTACGATAAACGCTATCACGATGCCGCGCTTTACCTGTCACTGTTGACTGTCGGGGCCGCTTTGAAGTTACCCACTTTCGCGGCACAGGAAATGATGACCGCCACCGGGCGCATCCGCGGCGTGCTCGATGCCAACGTGCTGCGCGTCATCTGGTTGGGCCTCGCGGCGCCAATCGGTTATTGGGCTCACGGCGCGCTCGGAGTCATTTGCGCGGTCGGGCTGCTCGAAGCGCCTGCGCTTGCCTATAGTTGGCTGTGGCTGCACAAGGCTCGAATTCTGAGGATGCGCTACGAGTTGCTTTATCTGGGTGTCGTATGCGTCGGTGCAATCCTGGGCACGGTCGTGTCCCGACTCGGGTTGCAGATACTTGGACGTTGACTTGCCCGACAGGCCGCGCTCGTGATTCTCGCCATCAAAGAGCTGATCGTAGTCCTGGCGATATCGCTCGGCATCCTCAAGCTCGCCCAGCCCGTCGCTCAGCTCTATTGCCCTGGCAAGGACTTCGCGCGCCGCTGCAAGGCGTGGATCGTACTGACGATTGCCGTCTTCATAGCTCCCAACTTCTGGATTTTCCTGTTCGTAGCGACACCGATACTCATAACGTTGGGAAGGAATGATTCGAATCCGGCGGCGGCATTTCTCTTCCTGCTGTTCCTGCTGCCGCCAGTCTCGGTACGGATACCCATGATCGGCCTCTCGTTCCTGATCAATCTGGACTTTCATCTGCTGCTGTCATTCTGCCTGCTCGCACCGGCGTGGCGCCGGCACAATGACGCGAACAAAGCCCGGGCCCCCGGCCTCAAAACATTGGATGTTTTGTTGCTCGCCTACTGCCTGCTGACTTCCTTTCTGTTCGTGCAACCGGAAATCGCCCGGGGTGTCCTGATGGAGGTGACATTCACGGATTGTCTGCGCCGGATGGTCTCCATTATTTTCAGCCTGTTCATTCCGTATTACGTCATCAGCCGCACGAGCGACAACCGTGCCGCGATCCAGGACATGGTAGCAAGCTTCACCATCAAGTGTGCTCTCCTGGCTGGCGTGGCGATCTTCGAGAGCGCACGCCACTGGCTGTTGTACGGAGAGTTGCTGTCGCGCTGGGGAATGGGGGTCGGCGGCTACCTTGCGCGTGGCGGAGACATTCGCGCCATGGCATCCACCGGTCATCCGCTCACCCTGGGTTACCTGCTCGCGGTGGCATTTGGCTTCTGGTTGCATTTGCAACAGGGCGTACAGGCCCGGGCGGCGCGACTAGGCATTACCGGTGTGTTTCTTTTTGGGTTGGTGGCGGATTACTCCCGTGGGCCGTGGGTGGGGACGATATTGATATATCTTGCCTTCGCGGCGCTGGGCCCCCAGGGCGCAGCCAAGTTTTTCAAGGCCGTTGCCGCCATGGCGCTTCTCGGGCTGGCGATTGCCGTTTCACCGCTGGGCAAGAAAGTAGCGCAGGTCGTCCCGTACTTTGGCGGTACCGTCGACCTGGGCAACGTGGTGTATCGTGAGCGGCTTTTTGCACGCTCCTGGGAGATCATCATGGCTCGCCCACTGCTCGGCGACCAGCAGGCGCTGTTGAAAATGGAGGACCTGCGCCAAGGCGAGGGCATCATCGATATGATGAACGGCTTCATTTCCATTCTCCTGAGCAACGGTTTTGTCGGGTTGTCGTTGTTCCTCCTTTTCATCGTCATCGGCTCGCTCAAGTCGTTCGGGGTGAGCGCCAAGGTGGCGAAGAGCGATCCGGAGCTGAGCAAACTCGGGGCCTGCCTGATTGCGTGCATGCTCGGCACCATGGTGATGATGTGGGTCGGCGGATTGATCGACTTGATGACGTGTATTCTGGTCGGCCTGATGGCGGCCTATGTCGATTTCGGCCGCCGCCTCCCGAGCGATCTGCGGCCTGCGGCCTACGGCGTGGACTCCTGCAAAACCGGTGCCGCATGAGGCCGGAAATCGCCATATCGGCGGATCATCCGGATTGGTCGCGGGAGCGAAAGCGGTGGTTTGAATGGGCGCCATCGCGATCATTGTTGGCGAGTATCCGCTCGTATCAGCGTCACAAGTCTTCGCGAGGCGTCTGGAGGCTCGTGCCGCGGGTTTGCGCAATATTGCGGCACAGGTGTTGGAGCATAGTGACCGGTGCCGACATTCCTCTCAATTGCAAGTTGGGTGGCGGCCTGTTGTTGCCGCATCCGAATGGCATCGTCATCCATCCTGACGCCGAGATCGGCCCGAACTGCCTGCTGTTCCAGCAAGTGACGATCGGTGCCAACGACCGCGGTGTCCCCAGGATCGGTGGTCACGTGGACATCGGTGCAGGGGCCAAGGTTCTGGGGCCAGTCACGATCGGCAACCACGCGCGGATCGGCGCGAATGCCGTAGTCATGATCAATGTTCCGAATGGAGCGACCGCCGCTGGCGTGCCGGCACGGGTGGTCCGGAATGGGTGCGGATCATGATCCAGCCACTGCACTGGAGTCGCGCAGCCCAAGCGGCGCCGTTCCATCCCGGTGCAGGGCCTCGATTTGCATAACTTATAACTTACACGTCATACGGGTTGCGACGGCGTTGGATATACTCGCCTCGAGACAGTCAGCGAGCCGAACAGATACCATGGACTCCGAGGTACACGACAGCTTGTCGCCGCAAGACGCTTGTCCTGACAATGTAAGACCGACCGCCGCGGCCGCGGAGCAGCCCAGCGGCACAGTTGGGGTGGTCGTCATTGGTCGGAACGAAGGCGAACGCCTGCAGCGCTGTCTGCGGTCGATGACAGAGCACCTCTCTCACCTGATCTACGTTGATTCCGGGTCGAGTGATGAGTCGGTTGCCTTGAGCCGCGCTCTGGGTGTCACAGCCATCGAGCTGGATATGAGTATTCCTTTTACCGCGGCTCGCGCCCGCAACGTGGGCTTCGAGGCGTTATTGCAGGCCCACCCGCAGACCGACTACGTGTTCTTCGTCGACGGCGACTGCGAGGTCGCTGACGGCTGGCTTCAGGAGGCTGCAAAATTCCTGGATGCGCGGCGCGACGTGGCGGTCGTGTGGGGCTGCCGCCGCGAGCGATTCCCGGAAAAGTCGGTGTACAACCTGCTGTGTGACATGGAGTGGCGGGACTTGCCGGTAGGCGAAACTCCGATTTGTGGCGGGGATGCCATGATTCGGGTAGACGCTTTCAAGGGGGTGGCCGGCTATCGTCCTGACCTGATCTGCGGGGAGGAGCCGGAGATGTGCGTGCGCCTGCGCCAGGCGGGTTGGCGGATCTGGCGCCTGAACCGTGATATGACCCGCCACGACGCGGCCCTGTATCGCTTCGGGCAGTGGTGGAAACGCATGCTGCGGGGCGGCTATGCCTACGCGCAGGGTGCCCAGATCCATGGCGCTCCTCCCGAGCGCTTCTGGGTCGCGGAGTCCCGGCGGACCTGGATCTGGGGGCTGTATATACCGCTTGGCGCCCTGTTATTGTCAGTCTCGTTGGGATGGTCCGGACTGCTGCTGTTGCTGGTTTATCCGGCGCAAATGGCGCGGCTCGCCCGGGCGGGCCGCCATAGCATGCGTGAGAACTGGCTGCGCGCGGGATCGCTGGTGCTCAGCAAATTCCCAGAAATGCTCGGCCAGCTAAAATTCCTTCGCGACCGCCTCATGCGTGCACAATCACGCATCATCGAATACAAGTAAAAACGAGAGCGGATTGAAGATCGCTTATTTCGTCAACCACTATCCCAAAGTCAGCCATACATTCATCCGCCGGGAAATCCTGGCCCTGGAGCGGCAGGGATTCCAGGTCGAGCGCATCGCTCTGCGGGGCTGGAACGAAGCCCTGCCGGACCCGGAGGACATCCAAGAGCGCGAGCGGACACATTACGTGCTCAAAGGCGGACTCAAGGGCCTTCTGCTGCCTGCCGTCAGCGCGCTTTTGCGTGCGCCTATGCGCTTTTGGGCGGCTTTACGCCTGGCTGTCTCCCTCTCCCGAGAGTCGGACCGCCCCCTACCCTATCATTTCGTCTATCTGGCCGAGGCGAGCCATCTCGTGCGCTGGCTCGCGCGCCATGGCGCGCGCCATGTCCATGCGCACTTCGGCACCAACTCGGTCGAAATCGCCTTGCTCGCCCACGTCCTCGGCGGTCCGTCCTATAGCTTCACGGTGCACGGCCCCGATGAATTCTTGCGGCCACTGGCTTTGGCGGAGAAGACTCGGCGCAGCGCCTTCGTGGTCGCCATCAGCTCGTTCGGGCGCAGCCAGCTATACGCCCGCTGCCGTACAGAGGATTGGCCCAAGGTGAAAGTCGTTCATTGCGGGCTGGAGCCGGCGTTTTACGCTGGAGCCGCCGAGGAGATCACCACGGCGCCGCGACTGGTCTGCGTGGGACGTTTATGTGAAGCGAAGGGACAGATCCTGCTGGTGGAGGCGGCCGCCCGCATCGTCGCGGCCGGTCACCCGCTGGATCTCGTTCTGGCCGGTGACGGCCCGTTGCGAGCACAACTCGAGGCCTCGATCCGTAAACACTCGCTCGAAAAACACATCCGCATCACGGGTTGGATCAGCAGCAGTGAAGTTCGCCGGGAGCTCCTTGCCGCGCGCGCCCTGGTGTTACCCAGCTTCGCGGAAGGGCTGCCGGTCGTCATCATGGAGGCGATGGCGCTGCGCCGCCCGGTACTGACGACCTACGTGGCGGGCATCCCGGAGCTGGTCCGGCACGGGGAAAATGGCTGGCTGTTTCCGGCAGGATCGGTGGAACATCTCGCCGCGGCGATGGAGGATTGCCTGGCGCGGCCGGTGGAGCAACTGCTGGCGATGGGGGCCGCCGGCTTCAAGCGGGTGTTGGAGCGCCATGCCATTGACGTGGAGGCAGGCAAGCTGGCGGACTTGTTTCGCGCTGTAAACGGGGCACAGGAGCCTGCTACGGCGATCATGACTCAGGCAGGCTCCTAGCAAGCATGTTCGACAATATCCGCCGCGACTTGCGCGCGCACCAGGGAAAATGGGGCGCTCAGGGCTTCTGGGCCCTGCTCGTCTATCGTTTCGGACGCTGGCGCTATGGCGTGCGGCCCGCCCTGCTGCGTAAGCCGTTCTCCCTGCTCTACAAGATTTTGTTCAAGCTCGTGCAGATCGTCACTGGCATCGAATTGCCCTGCGAGACACAAATCGGCGCCAACTTCGTCATCGACCATTTCGGGGGCATCGTCATCAGCGGGTATGCGAAATTCGGCGACAATTGCCGTATACGTAACGGTGTGGTGGTTGGCCTGCGGCGGGTCGATCAGCCGACCGCACCGAACATAGGCAACAATGTCGACATTGGCGCCGGGGCCAAGCTGCTGGGTCCGATCACCATCGGTGACAATGTGATCGTAGGTGCCAACGCCGTAGTCATCACTGACGTCCCCGCCGACAGCATTGCTGTCGGTGTCCCGGCTGTCATCAAGCCTAGGAGGCTGGACCATTCTGCTCAACCTTCTCGCTAGCACAATCGTCTTTCTTGCATTGGTGCCGGTCCTGGTCTTGTTCGTGCAAGTCATGCTGGCAGCCACAGGTCGCAGCAGACCAGCAATTGCCGGGAGACGACCCCGCCTCGCGGTTATAGTGCCCGCGCACGACGAAGCATCGGGTATCGCGGCCACGTTGCGCGCCCTGATTCCTCAACTTGCTCCACGCGATCGGCTCATCGTCGTGGCTGACAACTGTTCGGACGACACTGCAGTCATCGCTCGCCGGGAAGGCGCCGAGGTCATCGTGCGCACCGATACCACGCGTCGAGGCAAAGGTTATGCGCTCGACTTCGGCGTCCGTCACCTCGAATCCGACCCACCGGACGTCGCGCTCATAGTGGACGCAGACTGCGAAGTGACTCCTGGAGCGGTGGGATGTCTTGCTGCTACTTGCGCCAGCACCGGCCGCCCCGTGCAGTCCTTGTACTTGATGCTCGCGCCGCCCAATGCCGGCTTGAAAACGCGGATTGCGGAGTTTGCCTGGGTGCTGCGCAACCAGGTCCGGCCGCTCGGGCTGCGACGCCTCGGCCTGCCGTGTCAGCTCATGGGCAGTGGAATGGCGTTTCCGTGGGAGTGCCTGCGCACGAGCGCTCTCGCCACGGGTCATATCGTCGAAGACTTGAAGCTTGGCATCGAGCTCGCGCGCGTCGGTCACGCACCGTTGTTCTGTCCCGAGGCCCTGGTTACGAGCCGTTTCCCCGACTCAGCCTCGGGCCTGCAATCCCAACGCACGCGGTGGGAACACGGTCACCTCGGGGTGATCTTCAGCGACGCGCCCCGCCTTTTGTTGGAGTCTGTACTGCGCCGCCGACTGTCCCTGCTTGCATTGGCGCTGGATCTGAGTGTACCGCCGCTTGCATTGCTGGCCCTGCAAATGCTGTTGGTATGGCTGGCTGCCTCGGCATTGTACGCTTTCACTGAGATCGGCGCGCCGCTCGCGCTGGCGACGCTGGGTATTGTGCTGTTTGGCCTCGCGGTGATCATCGCAAGGTGGCGCTTCGCGCCTCATGTGGTCTCATTGGCAAGCCTGGCGCTGGCGCCGGCCTATGTGCTCTGGAAGATTCCTCTCTACGCAAAGTTCCTCGTATCACGCCAGATCGACTGGGTACGCTCCAGACGAGACGGATGATACAACACGACCGCGACGCCGACAGGCTGTGCTCTAAGGGCTCTTACGCAGCTGTCGCGTAATGATCGGCGGGAGCAGGTCTCGCGCAAGACTCCGCAAGCGCTGCTGGAACGTCAACTCGAAGTCGCGCTCCGTGCGGGCGCGAAACAGGGTCGAATGCTCGCCGCTGGTTTCCTCCGCAGGCCGTCCATTGCTGAAGTAATAAAGGGCCAGCGACTTTCGGGTCATTCCCACGGGACATTGAAGCGGGTCCGGATGCCCGTGATAGGTAAAGTCCGTGGTGCCAAAAACCATGACCCGGTTGAAAACCGGCAACACCTTGGCTTCGGCCCGTTTCATCTCCCGGTCCCATAACTCCAGGTGCCCGCCGTACTCCTCCCGCCAATCCTTGTTCAGATACAACAGGAGATTGAGACGCCGGTCGAGTCCGTAGTCGCGATGTTTGTTGAAGTCTGCGTGGATTCCGAGCTTGCCGCCGCGCACGATCTGGTGAAGACCACCGCCCTCGAAGCTCGGGTCGGGAATCAGGTTCTCGATCCCGGTGACGGCCGTCAGAAACTGCAGGAAGGTAATGGAGTTCAGATGATATAGCAGCAGGCGCGTGGCAGGTCCGAAACCGGCCTCCGCCGCGGATGCGAGCTTGATCTCCTTGTCATTGTCGAAGCGCTGCCAGCGAATCTCCCCGGGCTTGGGAAATTCCTCGAGCACCAGATCGAGCAGCGCCGGATCGAAAAAATTGTCAAATACAACATGGGGAAAGGGCTTGGCGTTCGTATAAGTGACGCGGGCCCCGGGCGCGAGCTCCTGCATGCGTGCGAGAGGCAGGAAGGTCTCGAGTTTCAAGTCGCCGATGGATAACATGTTGTTCACTCGCAAAGAGCACGAGAGGTTTTGAGCACTATAGCAGAGTTGCCGTTACCGCCACCTGCCTTTGGCTGCAACAGCAACCTTATGCAACAGGTCCTGGCGGGCGTGCGACTTGCCTAACCTTCGCTTGCGTTTCGGGATAGGTCTATCCGTAGTATCCGTAGTACGACTGTCCGCCAGTTGCTGTCAGTGCGTCGTTGAGCACCACGCCGCTCAGCCTTTTCTTGTCTACGAGCGCCACCGCATCCCGCAGCGCCCCTTGTGGAGTCTGGCCCGAGCGAGCCACCATGACAACCTGTCCCGGCAATTGGACCAGCGCACGAGCCTCGCTCGATACGAGGAGAGGCGGGGAGTCCAGGAGGACAAGGCGTCGAGGATTGCGGACACTGACCTGCATGGCCAATCGCGCCATGCGCGCACTCGCAATCAGCTCCGTGGCGTCTTCAGCCGGGCTGCCCGCCGGTAACAGGTCGAGTCCCGGCACATCGGTGCGCAGAACGAGCGACTCCACGTCCTTGGTTTCATCGTGGAGCAGATCCATGAGGCCCAACTCGTCCGGCACGCCCAGCGCCCGACTGATTTGTCTCATGGGAACATCAGCATCAATAAGGAGAACTGAAATATCGT
The DNA here is from genome assembly GCA_964494895.1 of uncultured Steroidobacteraceae bacterium. Lineage (GTDB taxonomy): Bacteria > Pseudomonadota > Gammaproteobacteria > Steroidobacterales > Steroidobacteraceae > 13-2-20CM-66-19. The sequence continues at coordinate 67,321 of CAZBTV010000004.1, forward strand.
GCTCGCGAGCCATGCTCAACGCGAGGTTCAAAGTAGTAAAAGTCTTCCCTTCCCCGGGCAACGCGCTCGTGATGAGAATGAGGCGCAAATCGGGCGCGGACTCCGCTGCAATCGCCTTCTGCACCAGGGGTCGTTTGATGGCCCGGAAATAATCCGCGAACCGCCGCTGCTCTCCCTCCTCAGGCAGATAGCCAGAGGCGCGCAGCCGCGACATGTCGATGGAGACTCGCCTGGTGGGGTGAGTGGTGGGCTCGATTGCGGTCGGCGCGCGCCGTGGCGGCGGGGACATTGCGGTAGTGGCGACCGGAGCCGGATCTTTCGGTGCGCCAGAGGCCCCTCGCCGTATCTTGTCGAGCGCATTTTCGATGACGCTCATGTTTGTGCCAGATGCGTCGTGGCGGGAACGGCAAGCCGCAGGCCCGCCCGGCTGAGTGACAGCACCACTACAAATGCCACGAGCAGAACGGCGAGCGCAAAAGACAATTGCCAGACATGCCGTCGGGCGGTTTGCCGGGTCGCCGTGGGAAAAGCGGGCCCGACCACGCTGAGAACCGTCAATCCGGTCAATTTCGCCAGCCCTTCAGCCGAGCCCACCACCGGGCGCAACCGATCGAGCCCATAGGCAAGGCCCATGCCGGCGGCAATCGCAGCGATCAGGACAACCGACAGCAACTTGGTGCGCGCGGGGGACACAGGCTGAAATCCGACCATGGGAGGCTGCACCACTTCAAACTTCACCGAGCCGGCCCGATCTGCCCGTTCGCCGAGGCGCGCCTTCTCATAGTTCGACAGCAGTGCAGTGTACTGCGCCTTGTTGACGTCGTAGTCGCGGTTCAACTGCGCGTATTCGGCCTCTATCTGCGGCGCGGTGTTGAGCAACTCGCGAAGCTCCTGCACCTTCTGCTCGTTCTGGGCCAATTCGGTCTGCAGGTCCGAGATATCCACGTCCACCTGATTGATCGCCAATTGGATGCTCTGGTACACCGGATTGGAGCTGGCGCCGCTCGTCGCGGCCGCATTCGCGTCTCCGTGCCGCAGGTTTTCGATTTCAGTCTCGCGCCGTTTCTTCAAGTCGGCCAGCGTCTCCCGGGTAGCGATCACGTCCGGATGCTTTTCGGTGTACTTCAGCAGCAGCTCATCCAGATGGGCTTGCGTTTCGGCAATCCGGGATAATGTGTCGGTCCCTGCCTGCACCCCTTTCGCGCCCACCACGGTGGAGGCACCGGCCGCCGAGACCGCGGCATCACCGTGCAGCTCCTTCTGCAGGGTAGTACGCCGGCTCTGCGCGGTGATGAGCTTCGTGCGAATCTCCTCGATTGCTTCAGTCCGCTTCTGAAGCAGTTGGAAATAATCGCCCTGCTGGGTGGGCATCTGGCCGAGGTGGCGTGACTTGAATTCCGCCAGGCGGTCCTCAGCCGCTCGCAGACGTCCCTCGTAGTCCTTGATCTGCGCTCCCAGAAACTGCTGCGCGTTCTGCGAGCCCTCCTGCTTGCTGCCGAGAGTCTCGTTGACCATGGTCTTCAACAGCACGCTCACCAGGCGCAAGGCTCGTTCGCGATGGGTATCCTGATAGGTGATGCCATAAGTCGTGCTGCCGGTGTTTCCGGAGTCCTGCCGCTCGTCCGAGCTCTGGACCGTGAGCTGAATGCGGCTCTTCAGGCTCGACAACAACTGCTCCTGGCGTCCCGGATCGATACCTGTGGCGGGCAGCGCCCCCACTTCTTGCGCGATTTTGCGTAGCTGCGGCCCTGCCAGCAACGACTGGCGCACGTAGTTGAGCTGCACGCTCACGTCCTGGTCGGTCGCGAGGCCCTGCAGGGCGGGTTTCAGGGCGGTGCGGGTGTCCACCACGACCTGCGCGCCTGCCTCGTAACGGTCGGGAAGAGCGAACACAACCACCCATCCAACCGCGGCGATCGTGGCCGTCGTCGCCAACGCCAGCCAGCGGAAGCGCCACGTGCCCCGTATGTTCTCTTCGATGAGCTGCGACAGCGGGTTCATACCCAGTCTTACCCCTGCGCTTGCGCGCTAAGCACCGGGGTGGCGCAAACTTTTGATGGAGCGTCACAGTAACAAAACTGGTTGGAGAACAACAAGCAAAAAACAGCTCATGTTTCGATTCCAGCGTCTCGAGCGGATCGGGCCTGCGAGTACACACCTGGCGCCGCTCCAATGCCGCTCCAATACGGTGCGAAGACCAGTCCAACGCTCGATCCTGATGCGGGCGAGGCACCTCACATGCGCAACTTGCAGTGCAGCGGAGATGACGCACCTCAGAGCGTGCGGGCATGCGTCGGAAGTAGCGCATCGAGCGATTTCAAGACGGGAGTGGTCCAATTACCAGGGGCTGCGTGCCACCGCCGCGAGCTGCACCGTAGCGGGAACCCTGTTTTTTTTGTTGATGTCATGTTGAGAAAACATTTGCCGCTGTATGCTTCATCCAGAGGCGAAAGTCTCGGCAGGCGCACGACGGTGACGCGGGGGGCGGAACATCGGACGCCGAATGTTTTCGCACCAAACACGACAAATTAAACAGGACTTCGAGCCAAGTGCCTGATCCGGCTGGCTGCGACTCTTATTCCAAAAATTCAGGCGGCGAGCAGCCGCCCGCGGCACAGGAGTTGCACCCGCTGAAATGAACCAACGTTGATGACTGCCTCGTGAACGCAGGCAGCCTGAAGGCCAGCGGATGCACACTGGCTGACTTCGAACAAACAAGCAAAGACGAGTGGACGGGGAGGTTCTCAAGTGGCAGCGGTTGTCGGCCGGGCAATGGCCCTGACATCGGCGGTGGAAACCCGCAGGCGCGTGCGGTTCGGAAATGTCGAGCCAGCACTACTGGCACTCCTTAAACAGCTCGACCCGTTCGTGGTCGTCGCGACGCTGCTCGGGTGCATGCTGGTCAATGGAGAGAGGCTGAACCATTCGTACGCTGGAGTGGCATGCCTTGCGTTCGTCGTCTCGGGTGCCGTGTTCGGCCGCCACGAACGCTCTGGCAACATCGTGGAGCATCGGCTCTCGAAGGCGTATTCGCGCACGCTCCTGGGATGGGCGTCGGTAGTGGCGGTGTTGCTCTTCCTCGCATTTGCCTTCAAGGTAAGCGCGGATTTCTCGCGGCTGGTCATGCTGAGCTGGATTTGCGCCACGCCGCTCGCACTCTTTGCGGTACACGCTCTGCGGCTGCGTGCGCACTCGATGATTGCCAACAGCGAGGACGCCCCTCGCTATGTAGTTGTCGGCGCCAACCACGTAGGCTTCGAGTTGCTGAATCGACTCCCCCGCAAGGGATTTCTCGGTTTCTTCGACTTCAGGAGTCCCGATCGCCTTTCCACGTGGGTGGCGCCTGGGCAGTTCGTCGGGCATTGCAAGCGCGTCGCCGAATTCGTGCGTGCCAACGGCGTCTCCTCCATCTACATCGCGCTGCCACTCAGCAACGTACCTCGCATCGGGGAGTTGATCCGGGAGCTGCGCGACACCACTGCCTCCATCTACTTCTTGCCGGATGTGTTTTCGTTCGACCTGATCCAGGGGCGACTGGTAGATCTCAACGGCATGCCCGCACTGTCAGTGTGCGATACCCCGTTTCATGGCATGGACGCGGTGCTGAAGCGCGCGTTCGACCTGGTGTTTGCGGGCGCCGCATTGGTTCTGGGAGCGCCCTTGATGGTGCTGCTGGCTATCGGAGTCAGGCTTTCATCGCCCGGACCGGTGCTGTTCCGGCAGCGCCGCTATGGACTGAACGGCGAGGAGATCGACGTCTACAAGTTCCGGAGCATGGTTGTGTGCGAAAACGGCCCGCACGTGCCGCAAGCTACACGCAACGACCCCCGGATCACGCGTTTTGGGCACTTCCTGCGGCGGACCTCGCTGGATGAGCTGCCGCAATTGTTCAATGTCATCGAAGGCAAGATGAGCCTGGTGGGTCCGAGACCGCACGCAGTAGCGCATAACGAGCAATACCGGAAGCTCATCTGCGGCTACATGATTCGCCACAAAGTGCGCCCCGGAATCACCGGCTGGGCGCAGGTGAACGGCATGCGCGGAGAAACGGACACGGTCGAAAAGATGAGCGCGCGTGTCCAGCTCGATATCGACTACCTGAACCACTGGTCGCTCTGGCTGGATATCAAGATCCTGGCGCGCACGTTGTTGCTCGTCGTGCGGGATGACAAGGCCTACTGAGGAACCGACGTGACCACCACATTGAATTCCAACAGGGTCTCGGACTGGCTGATTCACGAGGTCGACGACTATGACCTGGAGTCATTTACTCCGCTGGCGGCGAGCTTTGGCCAGGAGCGGTTTGGATATGTCGTGACTCCGAACGTCGATCATCTGGTTCGGTATTGCGAGGATGCAACGTTTCGTGACCATTATCGGAGCGCGGATTACGTTCTCCTGGACAGCCGGTTCGCTGCCCGCTTGCTGCGCCTGGTCAAGGGCGTCAAATTGCGTGTGTGCACGGGGTCGGATCTGACCGCCGCCTTGTTTTCCCGCGTGGTGACCTCATCCGATCGTGTGGTGTTGATCGGCGGTACAATCGAGCAGGCGAGCACCATCCAGATGCTCTATGGCCTCGCCAATGTACGGCACTACAACCCGCCCATGGGATTTGGGAGCGATCCGGAGGCAGTTGAGGAGTGCGTGCGGTTCATTGAGAGCCAGAGTCCGTTTCGGTTTTGCTTTCTGGCGGTGGGGTCGCCGCAGCAGGAAGCGCTTGCGGCGCTGTTGCAAGCGAGAGGGATCGCGCGCGGGTTGGCGCTCTGTGTGGGGGCATCGCTCGACTTTCTCACAGGAAGTGAGAAGCGGGCGCCTCAATGGATGCAGCAGATGGCGCTGGAGTGGCTTTATCGGCTGGCGCAGAACCCGAAGCGGTTGGCGCGGCGGTATCTCGTGCGCGGGCCGCGGTTTTTTGGGTATCTGCGGCGGGCGCGGTTCGTGTCGCGGAGAGGGTCGGTCAGGGCGGCTTGAGGGTACTCGTCACGGGCGGGCCATCAAGGGCCGCGGCGAGCATTACGCGCACAGGCCCGCTAAGCGACTGCGGCGGCCCGTGGAGCTGTTGCCCGGGTAGAGTCATCATCTTCCTTCAAGGCCGGCAGCGCTACTGAGACTACCAGGCCGCCCTCCGAAGAGTTGCGCGCTTGGATGGTGCCGCTGTGCAGGGCGACGGCGCGAGCGGCGATGGCGAGGCCCAGTCCTTCTCCACCACCGGCGCGGTCGCGGGCGGCGTCGACCCGATAGAAAGGCTCGAAGATGAGCTCGAGATCCTTGTCGGGGACCCCTGGACCGTGATCGTGGACGGTTACCTCAATGGACTCGGAGGTCATGGGGGTCCGCGCCCGGCGGGCGCCGATTGTCACTTGCGCGCCGGGGGGGCTGTAGCGAACCGCATTACGGATGATGTTCTCAAACGAGCTGCGCAGGAGCTCGTAATCGCCCGAGACTTCCAACACGCCCTCTGAGTGCAGGCTCACCGAGCAACCGTGTGCATCGGCTTCGATCGCGACATCTTCGGTGATGTTCTTGAGCAGCTCGCCGATATCGACGCGGGCGTGCTCGATGCTGCCGCTCGGTCGCTCGAGACGCGCGAGCTTGAGAGTGCGGGCTATGAGCTGCTCGAGCCGGTCGGCCTCGCATGCGATTCGGGCGAGGTGGCGCTCGGCTGGGTTGTCCTGGCGGCGGGCGAGCGAAAGTGCCAGTTGCAGTCGCGCCAGCGGGGAGCGCAATTCGTGTGAGACATCGCGCAATAGCTGTTGTTTCGTTTCCAGAAGGTTGCGCACACGCTCGACCATGATGTCGACATCGGCGGCGAGCAGCCCGATATCGTCCTGTCGGCCTCGCATGCCTTGCGAGACGCGCACGTCCAGATCTCCCGCCGCCATGCGCCGCATCGCGCGCCGTAATCGTTCCACCGGCGCTACGAGATATCGTGCGAGCGCGAAACAAACGATGGCGCTGATGACGAGCGCAAGAATGAGGGTTGCCCCGGGGACTCCGGGGTTTTCGAGCTCACCGAAAAGCCGCGGACTTTTGCGTAGAGGGCCGACCAGGACGTGATAGGTCGAGCCGTTCGCGCTGACCAGAACGAGCATGCCTCCGATTGGAGAGATCGGGACGGCGGTGCCCGGGATCTCAGGATCGCCGTTGACACCCGGCCCCCGCAGAAACGCAGGCAGCGGGCGGTCGAGCATCTCCTTCCCGGAAGGCTCGACCACGAAGGTGCGATTCATCGGCTCGGGCGATCCGAGGCTTTCCAGCCAGACTTTCAATCCGGCCGGCCCGCCCGCCTCGAACGCCCGTGCAGCCTGAGCATAGAGCTGTCCTCGCTGCACCCACGGGCTCTCGGGCCGGTGCTGCGCGGAAATCTTCACCGCCACAGTCACGGTACCCACCAGAATCAGCGCCAACGCCAGCCAGAAGGCCAGAAAAATCCGCCAGTACAAGGAGTGGATGGGTGAGACCCTGCTGCTCATCGCCCCAACTGCCGGTTCTCAGCCCTCGCCTTCCGCCGCTGCTTTCATCGCTGCCAGCGCCAGAGCGTATCCGGTACCGCGCACGCTTTGCACCGTAACACGGTCGGTTGCTTTCACCAGTTTCCGCCGCAAGTTACTCACGTGCGTGTCGAGACTCCGATCGGTCGGAAGCAGGCGCCGCCCCAATGCCTGCGTCATCAGCTCGTCGCGAGTCACAGTTTTGGTGTCCGCCCGGACCAACAGCTCCAGAATCCGGAGCTCCGCGGCAGTCAGCTCGAGGTCGTGATCATTGACGGCGGCGCGCCGTGCTCTGAGATCGAGACGTACCGGCCCCCATGTCAGGACACCGTTCGTCTGTTGCGGATCGGTGGACATGCGCCGTAACACGGCGCGGATGCGAGCCACCAACTCACGAGGGCTGAAGGGCTTGGCAAGATAGTCGTCGGCGCCCATCTCGAGCCCAACTACCCGATCCACCTCCTCACCCCGGGCAGTCAGCATGATGACGGGCAGTCGGCTCGCCGAGCGAATACGCCGCAGCACCTCGAACCCGGATAGCTCGGGCAACATGACGTCCAGTACTACAAGGTCCACGGCTCCTCGAGCCAGCCTTTCCAGTGCCACCGGTCCCGTGCCCACCGTTTCGGTGGCAAATCCTTCCGGACCGAGGTACTCGACCAGCATGGAGCAAAGCTCGTGATCGTCATCCACGACCAGCAGCTTTGGCCGGCTTTCGTGGGTACCCGTTTCCGTCATGTCCATGACTCCTGAAGATACGCTCACATGAAACAGAATACGATCTCCCCTTTTGGCGACCTTGACCACCATCCTCAGGCAGGATTCTCCAGGCTGAAGGCCTGGCGGGCGTCATCGTAGGCGAAGACTTCGGCGTACCGGCCCCAGCTGATGATGGTCCGCAGCGTTTGCTCGGCCGCCTCCTCGGCCATGTAGTCCTCCAGCTCGTCGAAGAAGCGGCTTTTTGGCGCCGTGTGGCTCGCGCGCTCATCCAACACCCTGCGGACGTGCGCGGCGAGCGGAACATACGTGAGCAGGTGCCGCGCGAAGAGGCGCTTGCGCTCGTCGGTGTCACTCTTGACGAACTCGCTGCCCTCGCGGGTGAGCTTGATATCGCCCCCTTCGATCTCGGCAAAACGCAGCAGCTGCAAAGCTTCGGCGACCGGGAACAGCTCATCGACATCCATGCTCAGCGCTTCGGCGATCGCGGGAAGATCGGCGTGGCCGTTGTAGGGTGGCTCGCTCACCGCCTCCAACAAACCTGACAGAAGATTGGAGGAAACATGGGTGAGCGTGGTGCCGATACCCGTGCCGGGGAAACGCTCGGCCTTGTGCCCCACGCGGTCGCCGCGGGGCTTGGATGTCATTTCGACGTACACGCGCTCTACGAGCGCGCGGAAGCGCGGATCCAGAGCGTGCCGGGGGTGCGGCAAGTCGATATTGATCTCGCTGACGACGCGCCCAGGATGCGTGGAGAAGATCAGGAGGCGGTCGCACATCTGCACGGCCTCCTCGATGTTATGGGTGACGAGCAACACGGATTTGATGGGCAGCTGCCCCTCGCCCCAAAGGTCGAGAAAGTCGTTGCGAAGCGTCTCGGCCGTGAGGATATCCAACGCGGAGAACGGCTCGTCCATCAACAGGATGTTAGGATGGACCACGAGCGCCCGGGCGAAGCCCACACGCTGCCGCATGCCTCCAGAGAGCTCGCGTGGATAGGCGGATTCGAACCCGTCCAGCCCGATGAGATCGATCGCCTTCAACGAGCGGCTGCGCATTTCCGCCTCCGTCGACCCGAGCGCCTCCAGTCCCAACTTCACGTTCTCGAGCACGGTGAGCCATGGAAACAGCGCGAAGCCTTGAAACACCATGGCGATGCCCTCGGCCGGACCCTGCACGGATTGGCCGAGGTAGTTGACTTCACCGCCGGAGGGCAGCTCCAGACCCGCGATGGCGCGCAGCAATGTCGACTTGCCGGATCCAGACCGGCCCAGCAGGCCGACGATCTCACCGGGCCGTAGAGTGAGATTCACGTTCTCCAGGACAACGAGCTCGTCGCCATCGGGCTTCCGGAAGGACTTGCTGACAGCGCGCACATCCAGCAGTGGCGCCAGGTTCAAGGCCTGACCATTGGTATTCATCTGGTGCCGTCTCCTCTTACGCGACCGCTGGTCGCTCAGCGTCGATCCAGGGCGATGCTCGCGGCTCGCCCGTGCGTCGCATGCGACACACCCTTCAGCTCAGCCGAAACTTCCGCTCTGCGCGGGCAAACAGTGGTTTCCAGAACAGGCGGTTGAGCGTAACCACGAAAAGCGCCATCACTACGATGCCGACCACGGTGCGCCGGAAATCACCCGCGTCGGTCGCCTGCGAGATGTAGGCGCCGAGGCCTGCGGCCGTGAGCCGCTCACGGCCCCACTCGGCGACTTCCGACACCACGCTGGCGTTCCACGAGCCGCCGGATGCCGTAATGGCTCCGGTAACGTAGAACGGAAATACCGCCGGCAAAGCCACCCGCTTCCACCAGAGCCAGCCGGACACCCGGAAATTCTGCGCCACGTAGCGCAAGTCCGGAGGGATGGCAGAGGCTCCGACAATGACGTTGAAAAGAATGTACCACTGCGTCCCGAGAATCATGAGCGGGCTCAGCCAGATGTCGGGATTCAGCCTCCCCAGGACGATGCCTGAGACCACGATGGGATAGATCAGGTTTACCGGAAAGGCGGCCAGAAATTGCGCGATCGGTTGCACCACACTCGCAACGCGCGGGCGCAGCCCGACTTGAATGCCGATGGGCACCCAGATGAGGCTGGCGATGGCGATGAGCACTCCGACACGCAGGAATGTCAGGGACCCGAGCAGCACTACATGTCCCACTTCGGCGGGGCTGACCTCCTCGAACACGAATCGCACCGCTTTCAACAGAGCGATCATGCCGACGAGTGCAATGAACGCGTACCAGACAAAATCGCCCAGCCGCCGGCGCTCCTTGGGGACGGCCCTGCGGCGGATGATGACGGTGCGGGGGCGCGACTTCCCTCCGATGTTGAGAAGGCCGATGAACATTCGCGCGACGAAACCTAGAAATCGGGACCGGCGCATCATGGTCAGCGCCCAGGAGCGGGTCGCTGTCAGCCCGGCCTCCTGCTCGAGGCGGAACCAGTCGGCGCCAGCGATCAACGGCCGGAACAGCAGCTGATCGTAGATGAGAATGACCACGAACATCGCGGCAATGGCCCAGCCGATGGCAGCCAGGTTCCGTTGCTCGATCGCAAGCGCGACGTAAGAGCCGACCCCCGGAAGCGTGACCTTGGTGTTGCCCACATTGATGGCTTCCGCGGCCACCACGAAGAACCAGCCGCCCGACATGGACATCATCATGTTCCAGATGAGCGGCGGCATGGCAAACGGCACCTCCAGACGCCAGAACCGCATCCACGGGCTCAGGCGAAAACTGCGGGCGGCCTCGTCCAGCTCGTGCGGGATGCTGCGGAGTGAGTGATAGAAGCTGAACGCCATGTTCCAAGCCTGGCTGGTGAAGATCAGGAAGATGGCGGCCATTTCCGCGCCCGCCACCCGACCAGGGGTGAGCGACAGGAAAAACAGGATGGTGATCGAGAAGCCGAGAATCGGCAGGGACTGCAGGATATCCAGCAGTGGGACCAGCACAACTTCGGCGCGACGGCTTTTCGCGGCAAGCGTTGCGTAGGTGAAAGTAAACAGCAGCGACGCCATCATCGCGATCAGCATGCGCAGCGCGGTCCGCGCGGCATAACCGACAAGGGCCGATGGCGCCAGCGAGATCGGCGTCGCCTCCAATCTCGCAAGCGAGCCGTTCAGACCGTGTGCTGCTTCGGCGATATAGATCAGGAAGGCGAATACCAGCACAAACGCGAGCACGTCCCATCCACCAGGGATAAAACGGGTCTTGAGAACCGATACGGGAAGGCGGTCGATGCGCATCCGCCGAAGTTTGCCCGAATGAGACGACGATTGGCACCGCGCATTTGGCAATTGAGATGACTCTCTGCGATGACGCGATAGCCCGAAAACGCGATTGTGAGGGTGACCGCGCGATGGCCCCAGACCACCAGAGTCAGCCGGGCTCGGCTCAATGCGTTCCTATGATGTGGTTTACAATGAGAGGTATCGACATATGTGGAGCCGGCTTTAATCATGCGCCTTCTGATTGTCGAAGATGATCGCGAGCTGCGCGATGCGCTGGCCGCGTTATTGAGGCAAGCGGGGTATGAAGTCGACGCCCATGCGGACGGGCGCGACGCGTTCAACAGCCTTCTTGGCAGTGAATATGACCTCGCCATCATTGACCTGATGCTCCCAGGCATGAATGGGCTGACACTGGTGCGCAACTTGCGACGCCAGTTGATCGGCCTCCCGATTCTCATTATCACGGCACGTGATGCTCTGGAGGACCGGGTCTCCGGCCTGGACGCCGGCGCCGACGACTACCTCGTAAAGCCATTCGAAATGCCCGAGCTGGAGGCTCGCGTACGCGCACTCCTCCGGCGTCGCCGCGCGGACCGGGATGAAGAGATCCGCGTAGGTCCGCTGGTGCTGGTAGCGGGACAACCCCGCGTGACTCTCGGGGACACGACGTTCGATCTGCCCGCAAGCGAAATGGCGCTGCTCGAGACGCTGGCGATCCGTGCCGGCCGCGTCGTCAGCAAGCAAGCCATCGCCGACCGGCTGAGCCGCGGAGGCAACCCTCCTTCAGACACGGCGATCGAGATCTGCGTCCATCGTTTACGTCGCCGCCTCGGGCCCCATGGATTGAAGGTGCGGACCCTGCGTGGGTTCGGCTATATGCTGGAAGCGGATGAGCCGCGAACGAGAACCACGTCCCCCTCCTCCTGACTTCGCATGATCGGTATCGGTAAGCCGCAGGGTCCGGTCAGCCTGCGCGCCGGACTGCTACTGCGGTTTGGCATTGTGTTGGTAGTGCTGCTGGCCCTCGACGGGTTGGCTTCTTATTACACGGCACTGCATTTCGCCAATCTCGTATACGACCGATGGCTCATCGATTCGACACGCTCCCTGGCGCAGGCGGTACGCGCGGAGCACGGCAAGATCGAATTCGACCTCCCACGAGTAGCGCTCGAGATCTTTCAGTTCGACGAAGTGGACAAGACGTATTTCAAGGTCTCCTCCGTGCGCCACGGCATCATCGGGGGTGACGCCGAGCTGCCCGACCTCGTCCCGCAGGACATCGGAGGTTTGCGGCTCGCCTTTGCCACTTTGCAGGGTAAGCGCGTGCGAGTTGTATCGACACTCATTGCGCCAGGGCAGCGTGATGATCCGGTACTCGTCTCCGTAGCCGAAACCCTCGTCAAACGCTCTACTCTCACACGCGAAATTCTCATCGGCATGGCGGCACCGCAGATCGCCCTGTTGGCGATCGCACTCCTGCTCGGCAGGATCGGCGTGAACCGGGGCCTGAAGCCCTTGACCGATCTCGCGGCCCAGATCGAGGCGCGCGGCCAGAACAATCTTTCCCCAGTGCCTCAGACCGGCCTTCCGCGTGAGGCGCGCGTACTGGTAGCTCGCATCAATGATCTATTGGCGCGATTGAGCAGCGCCATGCGTGCACAGAAGCGTTTCGTAGCGGATGCAGCGCACCAGCTCAGAACCCCTCTCGCAGCGGTATTGCTCCACGCCGAAAGGGCCGAGCGTGCACCCGATCCTTCGAGCGAACGCGAGGCTCTCGGAGCCCTGCACCGGTCAGTGGAGCGAGCCGCCCGTCTGAGTCAGCAATTGCTTGCCCTGGCGCGAGCGGACCCGGAAGCCGTGTCGGCATTGGAGCTGAAGCCGGTAGACCTCACCGTGCTCGCACGACAGGTGGGTGAAGAATGGGTTCCGCAGGCGCTCGAGCGCGATGTCGACTTCGGTCTCGTGGTTCCTGACCAGCCGGTGATGGTGCGAGGGGACGAACGGCTGCTGAGCGAGGCCCTCTCAAACCTCATCGACAATGCCCTGCGCTACGGACGCCGCGGCGGTCATGTCACCTTGATGGTGGAGGCAGTACCGCAACCGCAGCTCTCAGTGCAGGACGATGGACCGGGCATTCCCGAGGAGGAGCGAGCGCGGATCTTCGAGCGCTTTTATCGCGTACAACATGCGAACGGCGAGGGTTGCGGCCTGGGGCTTTCCATTGTCGAGGAGATTGCCCGGCTGCATGAGGCGAGTGTCGAAGTCGGCTCGGGTGCCCACGATCGGGGCAGCCGCTTCACTTTGAGCTTCAAACCGGGCGATTCGCCTCGGGCGTCTGCCGCGCCAGCAGAGTCGGCTCGCCCTGAGCGGGCTCGAGCTCCGGATGCGAGCGGAAAGTCCAATAGGAGTTCAGGAAGTAGTTGACCAGTACCGCGGGGATGATTCCGACAAGCTGATCGAGCAACAGCGAGGCACTCGGGACGAATAGAGTCATTGCGGTGAAGGTCGCGAAGCTGACTCCGAGGGACGCGAAGGAGACCAGGTTGTACTTGAGACCTTTGATCCCGGTACGATCGCGCGTCTTGCGCTCCTTGAAAGTCCAGTAGTTGTTCAACAAGAAATTCCAGATGATGGAGACCTCGATTGCCAGCGGCGAGGCGACGTACTTGTTGAGGCCAGCGTGCAGGCCCACACTGAAGAATCCGAGATTCACGGCGGTACCGGAAGCACCCACCAATGCGAAGCGGACAAACGTCCGCAACGCGCGCAGCCTTATCCACCAGGCGTTCAGCACAAATTCCGCGATGTCCCTCAGGCCGAGCTTGCTCTGCCCGTGTCTGCGATCAATGAAATGGACGGGGACCTCCTTTACCCGCGCACCCAGTGTGACCGCCTGATGCAGCAGGGCCACCTGGAACGCATAGCCCTTCACGCGCAGCGCCGTGAAATCTATCTGTCGGAGAATGGAGGCGCGAATGGCGCGAAAGCCCGCCGTACAGTCACGGATGCCATAGAGACCCGCGACATAGCGAGCCACCCAGTTTCCCACCGCCGAATTCAACCTTCGCCATACGCTCCACTCCTTCGGGATACTGCCGCCCGGAACATGGCGGCTTCCGATCACGAAATCGGCCGAATTTTCCAGCTCCGCCAGAAGGCGCGGCACGTCCGCCGGATCGTGGGAGAAATCCGCGTCCATCTCGAAGACAGCGTCCGCGCCCAGCTCGCCGGTCGCATATCGCATGCCGCGGATATAGGCAGCGCCCAAGCCCGCCTTTTCGCCCGTGAGCAGATGCAGGTTGGAATACTGCTCCATCGCTTCCCGCACGAGCACGGCGGTTCCGTCGGGTGAGTTGTCGTCGACCACGAGAATGTGCATGTCATGGCGCATGCGAGCGAATTGGCTTTGCAGTGACGCCAGCAACGCGACGATATTGCCACGCTCGTTGTACGTCGGCAGGATGATCACGACCTTCATTAAGGATCCCCGATGTCGGGTCTATTATGCCTCTGTCACAAAGAATGAAACGACTTATCCCCCTGCTCTTGTTCCTGACCCTGGCTCTCGACCGTACCGCCTCAGCTTGGAATGAATTCGGTCACATGATGATCGCTGCGGTGGCCTACAACCAGCTCACACCGGCCGCGCAGTCACGTACAGCCCAACTGCTGCGGCTCAATCCCGACTATCCAGGATGGATTTCACACACCGCGCGCGAGGAGCGCGACGAGCTCGCTTTCGTGATCGCCGCTACCTGGGCCGATGAGATCAAATCCGACCCCAGGTATGTCAACGACGGGGAGCATCCTTCGGACCCGGACGCCGCGCGCAACATCGGCTACGCGGATCATTTACAGCACCGCTATTGGCATTTCATCGATCTGCCCTTCTCGACCGACCACACCGCGCTCCAACCGCCGGAGACTCCCAACGCGCAGACGCAAATAGCCTTGTTTCGCCGGACGCTACTCTCCCCTGCGGCCAGCGACGAGTTGAAGTCATACGATCTGGTCTGGCTGCTTCATCTCGTAGGTGATGTGCATCAGCCGTTGCATACGACATCGAGATTCACACGCTCTCAGCCCCATGGCGACGCGGGAGGCAATCGGGTATCACTCTGTGAGAAGCCGTGCCGGGTAGAGCTCCATGGGTATTGGGACAATCTCCCGGGAACCGGCAAGAAAGCGATTGTAGCCATCCGACGCGCAGCCCACCTCCCCACTCCAGATCCCCGGGTTGCGGCTATCGACGACGAAGGCCGCTGGATCCGGGAGAGCTTCCTGATAGCGCAGAATTCAGTCTACATTCCACCGATCGGCGACGGTCCGGGTCCGTATTTCATCGATCGGCCCTATGAGAATATTGCGCATCGGGTGGCCCGGGACCGCCTCGCATTGGCAGGAGCCCGGCTGGCGCACATCCTGAATGAAGCATTCCGTTGAGATCGCGCACATCAGGCGCTGTCGGATCCGGGTAGACTAAATGGTATGAAAACGACACATTGGCTGCCGTTGCTGTTGACCGCATCGACCCTGGCGTTCGCCGGGGAGACACTCGAGGACACGAAGGAGTCCGTCAAGCAGAGCGCCCGGGAAGTCGGGCAGACCATCGCTCGCGACAGCAAGCAAGTCGGCCACGCGGTCGCCCGCGAATCGAAAGCTGTCGGACACGCGGTGGCCTCGAAGTCGAGAGAAGTCGGACATGCCGTCGCGGACGACTCACGGAAGGCGGGCCACGCGATCGCCGACGATTCGCGAAAAGTCGGTAGCGCGGTCGCGCATGGGGCGAAGACAGTCGGGACCACCGTCAAGGAAGACACAAAAAAGGTGGGCGAGACGCTGAAGTCCCACAAAGCAGACGATCCGAAGTAGGGTTGCTCCGAGTGCTTTGCTTGGAATACATGACGCTCGCCGAGCTCGAGGCAGCACGGTGGGCAGGTGCCATGGGCGTAGCGATATTCGACGGATGCCGCCCGGGAATACTCGAGTCGACTGTGCCTGTCGCCGAAGTCAACACTCCGGTGCTCGGCGATGCCGGAGCACTCTGTGAAGTCTGGCGAACGGAGCAGGCCGTCGAATGCGGAGTGCGCGGACGAGTTCGCTACGCGCGAACGGCGAACATGCTCTTTGGCAGTATTACGGTCGAGGAGGACGCCGGATCGTCAGGCGGAGAACAGACACCCCTCTACTGCGGCACCGAGCAGGCATACCGGGAGATGCTCAGCACCCTGGACGCCCTCGAGTATCCGCATTTGCTGCGTGTCTGGAACTACGTGTCGGACATCAATCGCGACACTCACGGCGTCGAGCGATATCGCCAGTTCAACAGTGCGCGGCAGGCCGCCCTGCTTGCAGCCGGGCGACCGACGACCGGCAAGGTGTCGGCAGCGTGTGCGCTGGGAGCCTCTGTAGGCAGTCCGCTGGTCGCCTACTTTCTCGCGAGCCAGACTGCGCCAACCTTCATCGAAAACCCCCGTCAGGTCAGTGCCTACCACTATCCACCTCGTTACGGGGTCCGTGCTCCCAGCTTCTCGAGAGCCACCGTACACCACGACGCTGAGGCCATGACGTTGTTCATCTCAGGAACCGCGAGCATCGTAGGGCATGAGACGATCCATGTCGGCGATACAGCAGCACAGACACGCGAAACGCTTATCAACATCGAGGCGCTTCTGGAAGAAGCGAATCGGGTCACCGGCACCAGGGCATTCACTCTTGAATCCCTGGCGTGCAAGGTATACGTGCGCAACCCATCGGATCTGCCGGCCGTCCAGGCTCAGTTGCACTCGGCGCTCGGCCCGAGAACACGGCCCGTATACCTGCAGGCCGATATCTGCCGCAGCGATCTCGCGGTCGAGATCGAAGCGACCGCGATCATCAGTCAGACACGCTCCCAGGGCTAACGCATAACGTGCGACTGTTGGCAGTATGGACGGCATCAGTGGCGCTCGCGGCGGCGACGGCGCGCTCACAAGAGCCGATACCACCGCAAATTCCGTCAGCGCAGACACCGCCGTCGCCCCCCGGAGAAACCGCCCCTCGAGCGCGCCCGCTCCCCCTCTGGGAATGGGGCCTGGGTATCGGAGCGGTCAGCTTTCGCGACTATCGCGGTTCTGACACAACTCACGCCTATCCTGTCCCCGTTCCTTACTTCGTCTACAGAGGCCGGTATTTGCAGGCGGACCGCAATGGCTTGAAAACCAAGCTGCTCCATCAGGATCGGGTGGAGCTCAACATCAGCCTCGATGCCACCACTCCCGTGCGCAACAACGCAGCCCGCGAAGGGATGCCACAGCTGCGGCCTACCGTCGAGGCAGGGCCGGCTCTGGAGGTGCACTTGTGGCGCTCGGACAGCGAAAAGGCAAAACTGGACGTCCGGTTACCTGTACGAGCGGTATCCACGGTCGGGTCGCCAGGGTTCATCGGCTGGTTCTTCGCGCCTAACGTGAATCTCGATATCGTCAATCCCGCCGGCTTCCGTGGCTGGAATCTGGGTTTGCTGACAGGCCCCCTTTTTGCCTCCGGCCGATATGACCAATATTACTACTCGGTAGCCCCTCGATACGCGACTCCACAGCGTCCGACATTCCAGGCATCCGGCGGATATGCCGGCACACAGGTGCTCGCATCGCTCACGAAGCGTTATCCTAAGTTCTGGACCGGCGCGTACCTGCGCTACGACACTCTCACGGGGGCCTCGTTCGAGAAGAGTCCACTCGTGAAGAGCCATGGCTACTGGTCGGCGGGCATCGGGATTGCGTGGATGATCGGCCATTCCGCGCGGCTCGTCGAAGTACCGATTGACGAAGAGCCCTGACGAGCGATGCAACGGCTGCTGAAGTTCCTGGTCGACCACCTCGTGACCTACACGATGCTCATCTGGCTGGGCATGATCTGCTTGAGCTGGTCGGTTATCGCGTTGGTGTGTTACCCGCTGCTGCCGAGGCGCTGGGGAACGGCTTTCGGACGTTTCGGCATCATGGCCGGATTCCGGCTTTATGCGTGGAGTCTGTCGGCTTCGGGGGCCTACAGGCTCGATCTGCGTGCGATCGACGCGCTACGGGGCGGCCCGCCGCTGATCCTGGCTCCCAACCACCCAAGTCTGATCGACGCGCTGCTCATCCTGACACGCCATCCCAATCTGGTCTGCGTCATGAAAAAGGAGCTGCTGCGGAACGTCTTTCTAGGTGCCGGATCGCGCCTGGCACGTTATATCCCAAGTGGCCAACCGCGTCAGATGATCAAGGAATGTGTCGAGGAGCTCGGGCGGGGTGGCTTCGTCCTTCTCTTTCCGGAGGGAACCCGCACCACGCGGGTCCCGATCAACGCGCTCACCGGCGGTGTCGGAGTGATCGCCAAGTACGCCCGCGTCCCCGTACAGACACTCATCATCGAGACCGATTCGCCCTATCTCAGCAAGGGGTGGCCGCTGTTTCGCGTACCTGGCGTGCCGATCACCTATCGGGTGCGCCTGGGGAAGCGCTTCGATCCTCCCGAAGACGTCGCCTCATTCATGGAGGAGCTGGAGCGAGAATTCACTCGAGAGCTCACCGGAGCGCCGCAAACCGTCTGGCTTGGCGAGACGCCTCATCCGCCAGATCACTCACTCGTGCAGACAGAATGAGATCGAGGACCGGCGCGACCATGATTGACCAGCCGGCAGTCGCCGGACTCAGCGGCTCATTGAGCCCCGCTGAAAAGGTGTCCGAGGGCCCGACAAACAGTCCGGCGTCGCGAACACACCTGGTCCTGATCCCCAGCTACAATCCCGGCCCGAAAGTCTTCGAAACCGTGCGTGCCGCGCGCGAGCAGTGGAACCCCGTTTGGGTCGTAGTGGACGGCAGCACGGATGGCACCGCTGCTGGGCTAGAGGAGCTGGCGCGGACTGATCCGGGGCTTCAGGTCCTTGTTCGAGAGAAGAACGGTGGGAAAGGCGCAGCCGTGCTCGACGGACTCATTCGAGCCGACGCTCAGGGATTCACCCACGTCCTGACGATGGATTCGGACGGGCAGCACCCAGCCGATCGCATCGGAGCTTTCATGGCAGCCTCGGCTACCTATCCCGATGCAATGATCCTCGGCGAGCCTGTATTCGATGCCACTGCACCCAGCATCCGGGTCAAGGGGCGCAAGGTCTCGAACTGGTGGGCGAACCTCGAGACCCTCTGGTCCGGCATCCATGACTCGCTCTTTGGGTTCCGCGTCTATCCGGTCGCCCCCTTGCTACGCCTGATGCGTTCCAGCCGCTGGATGCGCCGATTCGACTTCGATGTCGAGGCGGTGGTGCGCCTGAGCTGGGCTGGACTGCCCGCCCGGAACCTGCCGGCCAGAGTGCGCTATTTCACGCCCGCCGAAGGCGGGGTGTCGCACTTCAGGTACGGGCGCGACAACGTTCTGCTGAGCTCCATGCATTTTCGCCTGTTCTGCGGATTTCTGCTCCGGCTGCCGCTCCTCATTTTCCGCTGTATAATTAAACTGATCCGCATCTGATCATTATCCTATGCCCGACAACGCGTCGCCCGTCCGACAGCCGGCGCCGCCGGCGAGCAGCAACAGCCTAGAGCGAGAAGTCGCGGATCTCATTGTCCAGGCTTTGAATCTCGATATGGCCGCGGCCGAGATCTCCGCGGATACGCCCTTGTACGGCGAGGGCCTGGGCCTGGATTCGATCGACATCCTGGAGATCGCGCTCGTCGTTTCGAAGCAATATGGAATCCAGTTGCGCGCAGACAGCGAAGAGAATGAACACATCTTCCGTTCTCTCCGACACTTGTCAGAATACATCGCTGCACACAGGACGAAGTGACCGGGCTGCGCTGCCGCTGATCTCGCATGCGGCTCCGGATGCCACTGTGGCCTACCGCGCGGGCTCGCCGATCTCCGCCCGGCAGTTCCTTGCAGATGTCGCGCGGGTGGCGGAGGCTCTGCCC
Organism: uncultured Steroidobacteraceae bacterium; assembly: GCA_964494895.1. Classification (GTDB taxonomy): domain Bacteria; phylum Pseudomonadota; class Gammaproteobacteria; order Steroidobacterales; family Steroidobacteraceae; genus 13-2-20CM-66-19. Next base: position 86,687 of record CAZBTV010000004.1, read on the forward strand.
CCAAGCACTCATGTCCTGAATGTCTGCTCAGACCGTTATCGGTTCACCGTGGGTTTCGCCGCAAGCCTCATCACGAGGAAGGTCAGCCTTTTGCCGTCGACTCACACGCCTGAGGTCATTCGACAGCTCACCCTTTTCGCGCCGGATGTGTTCTGCCTGACGGACGATCCGGGCTGCAACATCGACCTGCCGAGGGTCTCCTACCTGGAGCTCGCAAGCGAGCGTATCGCCTGGGCCGAAAAGCAACCCTGGCAGGTTCCCGAGATCGATGCCGACCGTCTGGCCGCCTACATATTCACCTCCGGCTCGACCGGCACCCCGCTTCCCTACAAGAAAACGTGGGGACGACTCCTGCGTTGTGTGAGTGATGGCGCGAGCCGCCTCGGCCTGCTGGACGGACGCGCTCATACCATCGTGGGTACCGTGCCTCCACAGCACATGTACGGTTTCGAATCGAGTGTGCTGTTAGGGCTGCAGACAGGAAGCGCGTTGTGCGCCGAGCGGCCCTTCTACCCGGCCGATATCTGCAGCACGCTGGCGGAAGCACCCCGGCCGAGGGTGCTCGTCTCGACGCCGATCCACCTACGGGCACTGCTCGCGGCGGATGTCGCCTTGCCGGAGACGGATCTCATCGTCTCGGCCACGGCTCCCCTATCCGGGGAGCTCGCGCGCGCTGTGGAGGAAAAATTCAACACACGCCTGCTCGAGATCTACGGTTCGACCGAGACCGGACAGATTGCTACACGGCGAACGGCGCAGACGGCCGAATGGCAGCTCTGGCCCGGCGTAACCCTGACACGGAGGGAGGACGGACAGTCCTGGGCACAGGGAGGGCACGTTGAACAGCCTACCCCGATGTGCGACGTGCTCGAGCTCACCGCGGGCGATAGCTTCCTGCTACACGGGCGCCTGGCAGACCTGGTGAATATTGCGGGCAAGCGCAGCTCGCTTGCCTACCTCAATCACCAGCTCAACTCCATTCGTGGCGTCCTGGATGGGACTTTTTTCTTCCCGGACGAGTCGCATGCTTCGAGCACAGGCGTGACCCGCGTAGCCGCGTTCGTGGTCGCGCCTACATTGGACGCCGCCGCCCTGACCGAAGAGCTTCGCCGTCGGATCGACCCGGTATTTCTCCCCCGCCCTCTGATGTTCGTCGACCGCTTGCCTCGTAACAACACCGGCAAACTCCCACAGGAAGCCCTGAGGGAGCTCGCGGCGAGGCATCTGCATCACTCTCCCTGACGCTCGAGCCGTGGGCATGGGTAATTACCCCGATCTCCACATTTCAGCCGAACATCCTGCATTCGAGGGGCATTTTCCCGGGGCGCCGCTGCTGCCTGGTGTGTTGTTGCTCGATGAGGTACTGTGGGCCGCGCAAGCGGACGGCCAGTGGACTATTGCGAGCGCGAAATTTCTCCACCCCGTGCGCCCGGGCGAGACGCTGACCCTGGAACAGGAGCGGCTGTCGAGCGGCACGATACGTTTTACGGTCCGCAGCGCCGGCCGCCCCGTAGCCACCGGGACATTGATTCCCGGAGCTGGTCCTGAACCGAGCCATGGCGACGAAACCGGCTGACCTGGTACGTACTCAGAACCCGCGCGCGCAATGGGTGAGCAGTCCTGAGCGCGGCAGCCTGATTCTGTTGAAGATGATGACGGCAGTCTCATTGCGGTTGGGACGGCCGGTGGGACGCTTCATTCTCTACTTCATCGCTGCGTACTTCTTTCTGTTCGCGCCGACCGCGCGCCGACACTCGATCGGATACTTGCGCCGGGCGCTGGGCCGCGAGCCTACCAGCCGCGATCGTTTTCGACAGGTCTTCAACTTTGCCTCCATCATTCTCGACCGCCTTTACCTGGTGAACGAGCGTTACGACCTGTTCGATGTGTCCATCGAGGGCCAGAAGCTCATGCACGCGCAGCTCTCCGGCGGCGGCACGTTCCTGATGGGAGCGCACATCGGCAGCTTCGAAATCATGAGCGCCGTCGGCAGGCGCCAGCCGGGCTTGCGGGTAGCCATGGCAATGTACGAAGAAAATGCCCGGAAAGTGAGCGCCATGTTCAAGGCTCTCAACCCGGCCAACAAATCCGAAGTCATCGCGCTCGGGCAGATCGACGCCATGCTGCGCATCCGGGAGCGTATCGACGAAGGCGCCTTCGTGGGAATGCTCGGCGATCGCACGCGTGGTGACGAGCCGGGGGTCCTGGTCGAGTTTCTCGGCCGCCCTGCCCTGTTTCCACTCGGTCCGATGCGTGCCGCCGCCGTCCTGCGGCGACCCGTCTTTTTCATGCTAGGCCTCTACAGGGGCGGGAATCGCTATCACGTGGTATTCGAGCCGCTGGCGGATTTCAGCCAGATCCGCTCTGGTGAGCGAGAAGCGGCGGTCGAGGCAGCCGTTCGACGCTATGCGGCACTGTTGGAGAAATATTGCCGCAGCGACCCTTACAACTGGTTCAACTTCTTCGACTTCTGGAATGGAGCGGCTCATGGTGGATAACACTGCGGCCGGGCGCCCCGCCGCACGGGTCATCCTGGCGCTTGCGCTCCTGACCGTGCTCCACGCTTCCACCGCCTTTGCTTTGGATCCCGTCTCGCAGCCCGCCGGGGCATCCTCCTCCGAGAGCCTGGACCGGCTGATGAGCTTGCTGGCGCAACGCAAACATGGGCACGTCATTTTTGTGGAAGAGCATTTTCTCGCGGTGTTGGATCGTCCGGTGGAATCCTCCGGCGAGCTGTTCTACGACGCGCCGGATCGGCTCGAGAAGCGCACGCTGAAGCCGAAACCGGAGAGCCTGGTGTTGGAGCACGGCGTCATGACGGCACATCGCGGGCGCCACACGTACGTGCTCGATCTCAGTGACAATCCGCAGATCGTGCCGCTCATCGACAGCATACGCGCAACCCTCGCGGGGGACCGCGCCGCTCTCGAGCGTCTTTTCAAGATCACGCTCGAAGGCGATCTCGATCATTGGAAATTAGTGCTCGTGCCGTCCGAGGCGACAGTCGCCAAAAGCGTCAAACAGATCCGCATCGAAGGTGAGAGAGACGCGATCCACACGGTGGAAATACAGCAAGCGGATGGCGACCGCTCGCTGCTGACCATCGGCCCCGAAGTCGCGCAATGACGCGCTCTGGCGCAGTCAGCACGCTGGTATGGGCGGTACTGGCGGCAATCGCCATTGTAATCGTGGCGCGCGCACGTTATACGACCGACTTGTCAGCTTTCCTGCCCCGCTCACCCACCGCTACTCAAAAGTTGTTGGTAGACCAACTGCGCAACGGGCTCGCCTCTCGGCTCATCATAGTGGCAATCGAAGGGGCCGACGCGCCAACACGCTCTCGCCTGTCGATGGCGCTAGCCAAACGACTCCAATCCGACCCGCAGTTCGTGTCCGTCAACAACGGGGAGTCCTCCGGCGCGGACCGGGATCGTACGTTCTTGTTCGAGCATCGGTATCTCCTGAGCGACGCAGTCACACCACAGCGCTTCAGTGTCGAGGGGTTGAGAGACGCGATCCAGGATACGATCGACTTGCTCGCCTCTCCCGCGGGCATGCTGGTGAAGCAGATACTGCCGCGCGACCCGACGGGCGAGATGGTGGAGATTGTCAGCCAGCTTGGAAGCGGCGGATCCCCGCGGACGATTGACGGTGTCTGGGTCTCGGGGGATGGCAAGCGCGCGTTGATTGTGGCGCAAACACGCGCATCCGGGTCCGACACCGACGCGCAACAGCGCGCGGTCGGGGCGATTCGCGCGGCGTTTTCAGCCGCTATGGCCCACGAAGGAGCAGCGCCCGTGGCAGCGTCGATGTCCACGCGTGCTTCGCTACCGACAAAGTCCGACAAAGCGCCAGGGCCGCCGGTGTTGCTGATGAGCGGGCCTGGCGTATTTGCGGTCGAAGCGCGTGCGACCATCGTAAAGGAGGTTACGAGGCTGTCCATCCTGAGCACGGCCCTTATCGTGATACTGCTGCTGGGGGTTTATCGATCCGTGCCGGCCCTTCTGCTCGGACTGGTACCGGTCGCCTCCGGCGCGCTTGCCGGCATCGCCGCGGTGGCATTGGGTGTGGGCGTCGTCCACGGCATTACGCTTGGATTTGGCGTCACGCTGATCGGTGAGGCGGTCGATTACTCGATCTATCTGTTCATCCAATCGCAACAAGGCAGCGCGGACGGCCGCTCCCGCCGCTCGGGTTGGCAACGCTCTGTCTGGCCGACTATTCGCCTGGGTATGCTGACATCCGTATTCGGCTTTGCCTCCTTGTTGCCATCCGGATTTGCCGGCCTGGCGCAACTCGGGCTTTACTCCATCGCGGGCCTGATTGCCGCTTCGCTGGTCACACGGTTCGTTCTCCCTGACTGGCTGCCCCGGAGCTTCCGCATACGTGATGTCTCTCCTGTGGGTGTTGCGGCGTCCAGGCTTTTACGACGCGTGAAAGGCGCTTCGGTCGGGGCGGCGATGCTGGCGCTTCTGGCGGGATCGATCATGTACATCCATCGCGACAGCTTATGGAATCGCGAATTGTCCGCATTGAGCCCCGTCCCCCTGGCCGCTCAAGACCTCGATGCGCAGCTCCGGGTCGATATTCATGCGCCCGACGTGCGTTACATGGTTGTCGTCTCGGCGCCTGACGAGCAGACTGCCCTGAGTCGAGCTGAGAAGGTCGGCACGCAATTGGATCGGCTCATTGATGCGAACGTCATTGGTGGGTTTGATTCCCCGGCGCATTATCTGCCCAGCCTGGCTTCACAACATACGCGACAGGCAAGCCTGCCGCCCACCGAGGTGCTGGGGGAGAGATTGACGAAAGCGGTCTCGGGGATGCCTGTGAGCGCCGAGCGGCTGCAGCCCTTCATCGCGGACGTCGCCGCCGCCCGCACGCAGCCGCTTCTGACGCGTAACGATCTCGACCGCACATCCTTTGCGTCGGGCTTCGATGCGCTCATGGTACACGGCCAGCAGGGCTGGATGGCGTTGTTACCGCTGCGCGCCTCGCCATCGAGCCCCTCGTACATCGACGATCGCCGTGTCCGCGAGGCCGTGGAGAGGGCCGCCCCCGGCCAGGCCTCGCTGCTCGACCTCAAAGGCGAAGCGGACGCGTTGTATTCAACCTATCTCACCGAGGCGGTGCGCCTTTCCCTGGCGGGATTTGCGGCGATCGTGGTGTTGTTGCTCATCGCCTTGCGCTCGTTTACGCGAGTGCTCCGCGTGGTCGTTCCACTGGCGTTGGCTGTCGTGACGGTTGCCGCCGGGTTCGCCCTCATGGGCCGGCAACTGACCATCCTGCACGTCATCGGCATGTTGTTGATTGTCGCGGTCGGCTCGAACTATGCGTTGTTTTTCGATCGTCGGGCGAATGACCCTCATCCGGGCTCGGTGCCCCTGACGTTGGCTTCCTTGGTTATCGCCAACGCGGCCACCGTTGTCAGCTTCGGCATCCTGGCATTTTCCACCGTCCCGGTGCTGACTGCCTTGGGATCGACGGTTGCGCCTGGCGCATTTCTCGCCCTCGTTTTCTCGGCATTGCTCGCTCGACATCTGCCGCCTCCGGCAGATGCCGCGCCAGGTTAGCTCATGCGCGTACTCCTCGAGCCGGCAGAATCGGGCATCGTTGCTCCCGCTCGCATGCTGCTGCTGCCGCCGGCTTACGCAAGCCCCGAACACTTCCTGCGCGAAGGCTTTGTGACGGCAGCCCGCAAGCGGCAGCTGCCGCTGGATCTGGCATTCGTAGAGTTGGAGCTACAGCACCTTACGGATCGCACCGTCTTGCGCAGGCTGCATGACGAGGTCATTTTTCCGGCGCGGGCGGCTGGCTGCCGCTCGATCTGGCTCGGTGGAATTTCCCTGGGTGGATTCGTGGCGATCGCCTATGCGCAACGTCATCCGCAGGAAATCGATGGGCTGTGTCTCCTCGCTCCCTACCTCGGCAATCACATCATCACGGCAGAGATAGAGCGCGCCAACGGTGTTCGCTACTGGGAATGCGGTGCGCTCGCGGAGGACGACGATGAGCGCAGGATATGGAGCTTCATCAAGGAGCACGGCTCAAAGGAGCACGGCTCACCGCTGCGACGCTTGCATCTGGGCTTTGGCGAAAAGGATCGCTTCGCGGGCAGCCACCGGCTCATGGCGGCTGCCCTCCCCCGGGAGAGCGTCGACGTAGTGCCAGGCGGACACGAGTGGCCGACCTGGCTACGGCTCTGGGAGAATTTCCTGGACAGGATGTTCTCGCCGAGCGCGGCGCCCGCCTGACTCCGTTTCTTCGCCCAAAGTTGGCGCATCCAAAGTCTGTGCGCTCTCATTCATGCGCGAGCTTCGCGCCGAAGCCAGTACGCTCTACCTCGGTGACGGTTTGGCGAACTCCAACCGCCCTACGTAAGACAACGTAGAAGACCGGGGTCAGAAAGAGCCCAAATAACGTCACACCCAGCATGCCGCCGAAAACTGTCACGCCCATCGCCTGACGTACCTCGCTGCCGGCTCCGTGACCCAGCAACAACGGGACGGAACCCGCTATGAACGCGATGGAAGTCATCACAATCGGACGTAAGCGCAACCTACATGCCTCGAGCGCCGCCGCGACGGTTTCCCTGCCTTGCAACTCCAACTCTCGCGCGAATTCGACGATGAGGATCGCGTTCTTGCAAGCCAGGCCCATCAGCACAGCCAGACCGACCTGGACGAATACGTTGTTGTCGCCGCCGGTCAACCACACTCCCAGTAATGCAGCGCACACGCACACGGGCACGATCAAAATGACCGCCAGCGGCAACGTCCAGCTCTCGTAAAGCGCAGCGAGGACCAGGAACGCCAGCAACACCGAAACAGGAAACACGATGGCGGCCGCGTGACCTTGAGTCACCTGTTGGTAACTGATGTCGGTCCACTCGAAAGCGATCCCGGGCGGCAGCACCTTTGCGGCAATCTCGGTCACCTTGGCGATCACCTGTGCCGAGGAGAGTATCTTCGGATCAGAGTCCCCGATCAGGTCGGCGGCCGGATAACCGTTATAACGCATCACCGGATCCGGGCCGAAGGTCGACTTGACCGTAACCATGGAGCCGATCGGCACCATCTCACCGCGGCTGTTGCGCGTATGCAGGTTGACGATGTCCGTCGGCTGTTGGCGAAAAGCCGCGTCGGCCTGTGCGATGACGCGGTACACCCGGCCGAACATGTTGAAGTCGTTGATATAGGTCGACCCGAGGTATGTCTGGATCGTGTCGAACAGATTGGTTAGCGGAACGCCTTCCGCCTTTGCCTTGTCACGATCGACGATCACCTCGAGCTGCGGGATGTTTGCCTGGTATGAGCTGAAGGGGAACGTCATGCCAGGGGTCTGCGCAATCGCCACTTGCAACGTATTCAGGGCATCTTGCAGAGCCCCAAACCCGAGCCCCGCACGGTCTTCCAGATACAGAGAGTAGCCCGAGCCAGTACCCAGGCCGAAGATCGGCGGTGGCAACAGCGAATACGTGATGCCATCCTTGATCGCGGAGAACTTTGCGTTCAGCTCCGTGTTGATCTCGACTGCGCCGCGATGACGCTCCCTGGAGGGTTTGAGGATGACGAAAGTCGCCGTCAAGTTCGGGGTGTTCACGGCCTGCAGAGCGTTGTAGCCGACGTAAGCCGAAATCATATCGACTCCGTCCACGCCGCGAGCAATATTGACCAGCTCACGCGTTACCTTGTCCGTACGGCTGAGCGCGGCCCCCTCGGGCAGCTTGGCCCCCGCGAACAGGTAGAACTTGTCCTGTGTCGGGATAAAGCCGCCCGGCACTGTATGGAACAGCCAGACGGTGGCCACCAACAGGCCCGCATAGACTACGAATACCAGTCCACGATGCCGGAACGCACGCGTGACGGCTCCTTGGTATCCGGTCGCGCTGCGCTTGAAAAGCCGATTGAACGGCCGAAAGATGAAACCGAACAGGCGCTCGATCCACCGCGCCACCACGTCCTTGGGAGCGTCGTGTCCTTTCAGGAGCTGCGCCGCGAGAGCCGGGGAAAGGGTCAGCGAGTTGATAGCTGATATGACCGTTGAGATCGCAATGGTCACGGCGAATTGCTTGTAGAACTGTCCCGTGATTCCCGTGAGGAATGCCATCGGCACGAACACGGCGCACAGGACCAGCGCAATCGCCACGATCGGTCCTGACACCTCGCGCATGGCCTGGTGTGCCGCTTCGCGCGGAGTCAGTCCGTCATTGATGTAGCGCTCCACGTTCTCGACGACCACGATCGCATCGTCCACCACGATGCCAATGGCCAAGACCAGACCGAACAGGGTCAAGGTATTGATGGAGTAACCGAGGAGGTACAGGAAGGTGAACGTGCCCACGATCGAAATGGGCACCGCAACGAGCGGAATGATCGACGCGCGCCAGGTCTGCAGGAAAAGGATGACCACCAGCACCACCAGCACCACCGCCTCGAACAGTGTGTTTTCCACTGCCCGGATCGATTCCCGCACAAACACGGTCGGATCCCAGATGATGTGATAGGCAACCCCCGGCGGGAAATGTACCGATAGCTCGCGCAGCTTCGCGTATACGGCATTGGCAAGCGCCAGAGCGTTCGAGCCAGGAGCCAGGAAGATTCCGAGCGTCGTTCCGTTCAGGGTGTTCTGGAACACGCGCATGGTGTAATCACCCGCGCCCAATCCCACTCGAGCGACATCGGAGAGGTGAACGATCTGACCATCCTCTCCGTTCTTGAGTACGATATTTCCGAATTCCTGTTCACTGCGGAGGCGCCCGCGCACGTTGATCGAGACCAGGAACTCAGCCGTCTTCGGCGAGGGTTCGGCACCCAACTGTCCAGCCGACACCTGCACGTTCTGCTCACGCACCGCATTGATGACGTCCGTCGTGGTCAGGCCACGTGATGCGAGCTTGTTTGGATCCAGCCAGATGCGCATCGCGTAGTCGCCAGATCCCAGGTTCTGCGTATCTCCAACACCCGTCAAACGGGATAGCTCATCCTTGACGTGCAGGTCGATGTAGTTTCTCAGGTAGAGGGGGTCATAGCGGTTGTCAGGCGAATACAGGCTTATGTAGAGCAGCGGTGTGGGCGACTGCTTTTGGGTGGTGACGCCAAATTGTCGCACCTCGTCTGGCAGTCGCGTGAGCGCCTGGCTGACGCGATTCTGCACACGTACGGCCGCCGTGTCAGGGTCGATGCCGGGATAGAAGGTCACGACGACCTGCAAGCCGCCGTCGGATCCTGCTACCGACTTCATGTACATGATGCCTTCGACGCCGTTGATGGCCTCTTCGAGAGGTGTGGCGACGGATTCGGCAATCTCTTTCGGGTTCGCGCCCGGATAGGTCGCATGGACGACAACGCTCGGCGGTATGACCTCGGGATACTCACTCACCGGCAGCAGCGACATTGCGATCAGGCCAGCGACGAAAATGATGATGGACAAAACGATCGCGAACGTCGGCCGATCTATGAAGAGCTTCGAGAAGTCCATCGACGAGCTTTTCATTTCGTCACCGAGGCCGTGGCTTCAGAGGCATCGATGCGATTTGCGGACATCTCCATGGGGACCTTCGTGGGCTTCAGCAGCGCGCCCTGGGAAATCCGCTGTATGCCATCCACCACCACGATGTCGCCGGCACTCAGGCCCGACTCGATCGCACGCAACCCATTGCTCAGCCGCCCCAGGGTCACATCTTTGCGCAACGCCTTGTCACCGGGTCCGAGCACGTAAACGTACTTTCTATCCTGGTCCGTCAGGATCGCCTTATCATCGATCAGAACGACCTTTTCCGACCTGGCAGCGGCAAGTTGCACGTGCGCATACATCCCGGGCACGAAGAGTCGATCGGGATTGCGTAACACAGCCCGTATATGGATGGTGCCGGTCGTTGGGTCGATCTGATTGTCAAGAAAATTGACCGTCCCTTCGTGCGGGAAGCCTCGCTCGTTGGCCAGACCCACCCGCACGGAGGTGGGTGCCCGATCATTTCCGGCCTGACGCTCCTGCGCGCTGTATCGCAAGTAACTTTGCTCGTCGGGATCGAAATAGACGTATACCGGATCCTGGGAGACCACGGATGTCAGCAGCGTCTGGTCGGCGACGGCGAGATTGCCCACTGTCAACATCGCGCGGCTGACCCGACCGGTGATCGGCGCTCGCACTTCACAAAACTCCAGAGACAGCTTGGCAGTGGCAACGGCCGCCTCGGCCGCACGCAGATCGGCCTGGCTCTGCGCGTACTCAGCCTCACGTGTTTCGGCCTCCTCTGTTGAGGCCGCCTTGGATCTGACCAGCTCTTTGGCGCGCCGATCCTGCGCCTGGGCGAGGGCAGCCGTAGCGCGCGCTCGCTCCAACCGCGCAATGGCACTATCGAGTGTCGCTCGATAGGGACGCGGATCGATGACGAACAGAAGGTCACCCTTGTGCACATCGTCGCCTTCCTTGAAGGCAACGCGCTCGACATAGCCGCTAGCACGCGGTCGTACCTCGACTGAGTCGACCGCGCGCACGCGACCGTTGAATTCGTCCCACTCCTGAATGGGCTCAAACAGCACCGACGCAACGTTTACGGCGGCTGCAGGCGGAGCACTATCGGCGGCCTTGCCATTCTGGCAGCCAGCTACCAGGACCGATACGGCCGAAGCCAGGAGAAGCCTGGACAGGCAGATCGGCATGCGACCCTTCTCCAGCCAGCTCTGCGAGATGATCGGCGAATTCATGGTTTTCCTTTCGAGCCCTTTCCGTTGGTGATGAGTAACCGCACGCTCATTATCCACTCCACCCACCGCACCGGCGTTGACGTGGGAGTCGACGATGCGGGGCAGTCCGCCCTGTTGGGTATGGATCGACTAGCCGACGAGTCCAGGTGCTCGGCACGCGCCTCTAAAAACAACAGCCAGACGCAGCAAGCCGATGAAGGACGCGGGTGGAGGGAGGGGATCCATGGGGAAGATGACTGACGCTGAAACAGTGCGGAATGATACCACCGATCAGAAGACCGCCGGAGATCAGAATATTCCAAATTGTCATGCTCGACTTCCGCTATCGCTACGCTCCCGGCTGCCGCGGTGGACCATGATCCACCCGCAAGCGAGTTGGATTTGGAGCGTCTGACCTGAAGGATTGAAGAGATAGCGTGGCATTGCGTTGCGGATCCGGGCCACGCATTGCAGTTTCCGCTTGTGCCGATCGTGCAGCGCTCGCCTGCCTTGGCCCGGAGCGGACCAGAGTTGGATTTCTCCCGGGCCCGCGGAAATATGCCCGTTGCCAAGCGCAAGACATCGTGGATCCAAGGTCCCTGACTTTCGTGGATCCAAAGTCCATGACTTCGCGGGCTCGGTACAGTGTCCGCGACTTCGTCTCGTGCTATTTTGACTGGTGCCATCGCAATGACGCCGGGCAAGGACGCCCGATTCCGACCAATCAGGAGTGGTCGCTCATGCAAGCCGTGTTGACTCCATTCCATGGCATCCTCTTTTTGTTCGGATATGGAGTCCTAATGATATTGATCACCCGCCTTGCGACTCGCCATCGGCAGCAGGACACGGCGGAATTCCTGTTATCGGGACGGAATGTTGGCACCTGGCTAGGCGCTACATCGATCGCGGCAGCCTGGATCTGGGCACCGGCGTTGTTTGTAGCCGCACAAAAAGCCTATGAGCAGGGACTGCCCGGGCTGTTCTGGTTCTTGTTCCCGAATGTGCTGGCGCTGATCGTATTCGCGCCTCTGTCCTTGCGGATCCGGCGTGTGCTGCCAAAAGGATACACATTCCCCCAGTTCATCCGCCTGCGGCACGGCAAGGGCGTCCATCGCCTGTATCTGATTCAGTTTGTCGTTCTGCAATTGTGCTCCTTTGCCGTACAGATCCTTGCGGGCGCTACCCTGCTGCAAACACTGTTCGGACTATCGTTTCCGCTCGTGGTGGCGTGTTTGGTCGTCATCGTGCTGACGTACTCGCTGTTGGGAGGCTTGCGCGCCTCGGTCGTGACAGACATTGTGCAGATGACTCTGATTCTGGGCATTTGCGCGGCAACGGTGCCATGGGCAATCGCGCGAGCGGGCGGACCCGGCACGCTGGTGGGCGGACTCGGGGGCGTTACAGGGCAGTTCGGCAACCTCCTGGACCCATGGGTGGCGTACTCCTTCGGCATCTCGACCACGATCGGACTGCTATCCGGCCCGATCGGCGACCAGATGCACTGGCAGCGAGGCTACGCGCTCAAATCAGACGGTGATGTCATCAAAACATTCCTTCTGGCCGCGTGTATCTTCATCCTCGTGCCGTTGAGCTTATCCATGCTGGGCTTCATCGCCGCCGACAAGGTGCACCACGGTGTGGGCGGGTGGTCCGTCGCCAACACACAAATGGTCGGACCCATGGCGGTGCAACACCTGCTGCCGCCAGCCATGTTGATCGCCTTCAGCGTCATGCTACTGAGCGGCCTGTGCTCGACCCTGGATTCCATCCTGTGCGCGATTTCCGCAATCGCAGTCGCGGATTTCTACATGGGAGGCCACGCACCCGAGGAGTTGGACCGAGGTGCCCACCGCAAACAAGTACGGCTGGCGCAAGCTTCGATGGTTGGAGCCGCACTCATCGGATGCGCGATTGCCTCGATCCCGGGCTTGAAGATCCTGCACTTGTTCCTGTTCTACGGAACACTGCGGGCCTCCACGATGATACCGACCGTATTGACACTGTATTGGCCGCGCCTGACCAAAACCGCGACCTTCTACGCTGTGTTGGGCTCGATGTTGCTCGGCGCGCCGCTGATGGCATTGGGCCAGTATCGCCAGGACCCCCAGCTCAGCGTCGCCGGCAGCCTGCTCGTTGTGGCTATCGGCTTCGTCGTGTGTGTGGGAATGAGTTTGATCAGCAGCAGCCCCATCCAGAGTGCGCCTGAGGAATCGGCGTCCTGAGCCTCCAGGCACAGGGATGTGCCCCGCCGCCGAAGGGTCCGACGCATGCGTCGGACGAGGCATTGGGCAAAAACCACGCTTTTTGCCCGGGGCGCGTAGCCCAATGCCACGCTGGGCCGGGCATGGATGCCCGGATCCAGCGTTACATACTAGTGTGCCGGGATGACGCTCTTTCCCCGACCAGGCTCCTTGCCGCTGACGGCTTTGGTGTCGGACGCCTCGACCGGCGCGGCTTGAGGCTGGCTCGTCAGGGCTACCTGCAGGACCTCTTCGATCCAGCGAACGTGCTTGATTTCGAGATTCGCCTTGATGTTGTCGGGAATTTCGACCAGGTCTTTCTGGTTTTCTTCGGGAATGAGCACCGTCTTGATTCCGCCTCGGTGAGCCGCCAGCAGTTTTTCCTTCAGGCCGCCGATCGGGAGGACCTCACCGCGCAAAGTGATTTCGCCAGTCATAGCGACGTCTGACCTCACCGGAATGCGCGTGAGGGTCGAGACGAGCGCCGTGCACATGCCGACTCCGGCGCTCGGGCCATCTTTTGGCGTAGCGCCTTCAGGCATGTGCAGATGGATGTCGTTCTTCTGGTAGAAGTCCGGGTCGAGGCCGAGCACCCGTGCGCGTGCGCGCACGACCGTCATCGCCGCCTGGATAGACTCCTGCATCACCTCACCCAGCTGGCCGGTGTGCTGCAGCTTGCCCTTTCCGGGCATCACTGCGGCCTCAATGGATAGCAACACGCCACCCACTTCCGTCCATGCAAGACCCGTCACCTGGCCGACGCGATTTTCATCCTCCGCCTTGCCATAACGGAAATGTCTGACGCCGAGGTACTTGTCGAGGTTCTTCGGCGTGACGACCACCTGCTTCTGTTCCTTTTTCGCAAGAAGCATCTGCTTCACGGATTTCCGGCAGATCTTCGCCACCTCGCGCTCGAGGTTACGCACGCCCGCCTCACGGGTGTAGTAACGCACGATGTCGAGCAGTGCCGGGTCCGAAACCTTCAGCTCCCCTTCTTTCAGGCCATTGTTCTTCATCTGCTTTGGGAGCAGGTAACGGCATGCGATGTTCATCTTCTCGTCTTCCGTGTACCCGGGGAGACGGATGACTTCCATGCGATC